>NZ_BAAGIG010000004.1:0-714279 GCF_054658215.1 Roseibium sp. ROS1 | reverse complement strand
TCAGACCCAATCGGCTTCCTTGTTTGAAAGATCAGCGTACCTGCGTAACTCCTTAAAACCATCAGACATCAAAAACATCCGATGATCGCAAGGCCAACGCCGCCTACGCTTCCCTTCCTTCAATAATCAAATTGTCAAAGAACCATTCGCCAGTCAGCAAATGCGGCCTAAAAGCCTTCAACCAAAGACGCCGAACCACTTCCCTGTTGCCAGGTCGATGCGGCAAAGTTGTTTGGTAGAACCAACAGCGAGGAGCGCCGTGTTGGCGGCGCCGCCGTCGATGGAGGGCGTTATACGCATGGCCTGAAGATGAGTCAACACTCTTTGTCAAAAAAGATTCACACAAGCCAAAACGTACGGATTCCCTTATCTAAATCATCGATTTAGTCCCGGAGCCTTGTCTTCTCCCGCGATTTTTTTCGATTTCTTTTTGTCTTTTTTGCTCCGGGAATACGGGAATGCCCACAGCCTCCCGTATGAGCCCCCTTATAAAGAAGACACGTAGCCCTATTGCGACCACAGAACCGACAAATTCTGCTCGTAACCCACCACCTCGAAGCGGTTCCCCTGGTGGGCATCCGTGCAGAAACAATTGACGATTTAAATCAAACACTGCATGTAGCAGGATCTGTTATGTTTAGCACCGCTGAAACATACTGGCCGTGGCCCAGGGCTGCGGGCTTCGGATTCACGCGATAGCTTAAAAGGACCGGACAGGTATTAATGCATTTGGGGCCCTTCCATAGCGCGCAGACCCTACGTATAGAGTTAGGTGAAGAGCCGCCGCTGCGCGGCTACGAAGGCCGCAGTGGCATGTCCGACCGTCGGCAGGTGTCTTTGCGCTGGTTTGCAGGTACCGTCCTGACAGGCGTGACATCACTTGTATTGATGGGTGGAGCCCTCATGGCGGCACTCGACGGTCAATATAGTGTGGAAGCCGCACCCTCGTCCGGTGCATTTCTGAACGGCTTTGCCCTGTCCAGCGGTGGCGCCAAGGGCGATCGCGTCCTGCGCACCGCAGCCGAATACTCCAGCAAGCATGTCATCGACGTTAATGTGGTCACCCGCGAAGGTGACAGGGATCATATTCGGGTCCAGCCGCATGTCTTCGTCAGCGCAACGCTTGCAACCCGCAAGGATCCGGAACTCGCGGAGCGCATTCCCCCGTTCAATCCGTTGAACATGTTCGCTGACAATAACGACGATGATGGCGGCATCAGTGTTGCCGAAACCGGCACTCCGCTTCCAGCCGATTCCATCTATGGCGCAAAGCTGGAAAGCGAAGTCAGCATTTCGCTTGCCCCCTTCCCGACTTCCAGCGGGGACATAGACCTCGACCGGACGCCGTCCGAAACCGAAGTTGAGCTTGCCGTTCGCGAAACCGCGCGCACTCTTTCTATTGACGCTGTCGAAATGGCGGCAAAATCCCTGGTTGATCCGGGCCGCTTCGATTTCAATCTGGCCCTGCAGCCTGATCTGGAACGCTACGCCGTGCGCATCACGCCGGAGAATGTTTCCTTCGTGTCCAAACAGGATGAGGACATCCGCTTTGCCGGAATGGACGAAAGCATCGTTCCCGTAACCAAGGACCAGGATCTGGTCGACGTCATGATGGATTATGACGCGACCGAAGATGAAGCACTTGCAATCTCGACCGCCTTCTCAAGCCTGTTCGGCATTTCGGACCTGACTGAAGGACAAAGATTGCGGATCGCCTACGCACCGTCGCCGGACGATCTGGAGCGGATGCGTCCTGAACGCGTCAGCCTTTATGAGAATACGGAGCACCGCGCTACGGTCGCCCGCTCGGACAGCGGCGCCTATATTGAGGCCAAGGAACCCAGCACGTTCCTTGCTGATGCCTTTGAAGAAGCCGACCGTGTTTCCTACGGTGGCCCGACCCCCGCAATCTACGACAGCCTCTACCAGACGGCTCTCGAACAGGACATGCCTGAAGAGATCATCAACGATCTGGTGCGGATGTTCTCCTTTGACGTCGACTTCAATGCGCGGGTTCAGCCGGGCGATGCCCTTGAGCTGTTCTTCACCGACGGCGACGACAACAGCCCGCCGAAGATCCTGTATGCCGCGCTCAACACCGGCAACACCACACGGGAATTCTACCGGTTCCGCACGCCAGACGACGGCGTGACCGATTTTTATGATGACACCGGTCAGAGCGCCAAGAAGTTTCTTATCCGCAAACCGCTCAATGGCGGCAAGTTCCGCTCCGGTTTCGGCATGCGCCGCCACCCGATCCATGGCTACACCAAGATGCACCGCGGTGTGGACTGGTCTGCGTCGCGCGGAACGCCGATCATGGCGGCCGGGAACGGCACAATCGTCAAGGCCGGCTGGAGCTCCGGCTATGGCCGCCGTATCGAGCTGCAGCACACGAACGGCTACACCACGACCTATAACCACATGAGTGGTTTTGGCAGCGGCATCCGTGAAGGATCCAAGGTCACGCAGGGCCAGATCATCGGATATGTCGGCTCCACCGGCCTGTCGACAGGCCCGCACCTGCACTATGAAGTGCTCGTCAACGGCCGTTACATGGATCCGATGCGTATCAAGCTGCCGAAGGGCCGTACGCTGGATGGTGAAATGCGCACAGCGTTCGAAACCGAGCGCTACCGCGTCGACACCTTGCTGGACCGTGTCCGCAAGCCGTCGCGGATCGCTGCCATCAACTGACACTCCTGAAAAACAAAGTTCGGCCGGGGCCTTGGTGCCCCGGCCGAACTTGTTCATGCCTGCACTCCAGACAGGCTTCGATCATTCAGTCACCGCCTGAGGGACCGGCACCAGCTTGACGCCGGCGACAATCAACCTGCCGCTCATCCAGCTTCCGAAACTTCCTTCTGTCGTGCCTGGTCGCGGCGCAGAGCCATGTAGATCGCCGGGATCACCAGAACCGTCAGGATCGTCGATGATGCCAGACCGAACAGCAGCGAGATCGCCAGCCCCTGAAAAATCGGATCGGTCAGGATAACTGCAGCGCCGATCATGGCGGCAAGCGCTGTCAACAGGATCGGCTTGAAGCGGATTGCCCCGGCTTCCAGCAGAACGTCCAGAAGCGGTTTGTCGGGCGTGCGCGAATGCTGGATAAAATCGACCAGCAATATGGAGTTGCGCACGATGATGCCGGCAAGCGCAATGAAGCCGATCATCGATGTCGCCGTGAATGGCGCAGCAAACAGCCAGTGCCCCAGCATGATGCCGATCAGCGTCAGCGGAATTGGCGTCAGGATCACGAGCGGCAGTTTGAAGGAACCGAACTGGGCCACCACCAGGAAGTAGATGCCCAGGATCGCCACCATGAAGGCACCTCCCATGTCCCGAAAAGTGACCCAGGTGACTTCCCACTCGCCATCCCAGAGCAGGGTTGGCCGCGTTTCGTCTTCGGGCTGACCATGGAACGAGATCACCGGTTCCCCGTCAGGTCCCCAATCCATGTCCTGGATCTTTTGTCCAACAGCCAGCATCCCGTAAACCGGTGCTTCGAACGCACCAGCCAGTTCGCCGGTTACCATTTCAACCGCACGCCCGTTGTGACGGAACACCGGAAAGGATGTCTTTTCCCTGCGAACCGTCACCACGTCGCCAAGCTCGATCACGCCCCGGCCTCCGGGCAATGCATTGGCCGGCACCGGCGTTGCAAGCACCGCTTCACCGATCACCATGTCGCCCTTTGCTAGATGGATCCGGATCGGGATTGGATAACGCGCCCGGCCCCGGTGCGAATAACCGACCTCCGTTCCACCATAGAGGCGCCGGACGGTGTCGAAGACATCGCCCTGCTCGACCCGGTGATATTCAAGCCGGTCCTGATCGATGGCGATGCGCACCCGGTCGGCCTGGGTTCCAAAGGAATCGTCGACATCCACGATGAACGGCACGTCCTCGAAGGCCTGGCGAACCTTGCTTGCAACCGCGCGCCTGGTTTCGGCATCGGGCCCATAGATTTCCGCAAGCAGCGTCGCCAGAACCGGCGGCCCCGGGGGCGGCTCCACCACCTTCAACACAGTACCGGCGGGTAGGTCGAGACCTGCCAGCATCTCGCGGATATCCAGCGCGATGTCATGACTGGTCCGGTCCCGCTCCCCCTTCTCGGTGAGATTGATCTGCACGTCACCCTGTTCAGGCAGTGCCCGCAGATAGTAGTGGCGAACCAGTCCGTTGAAATTGAAAGGCGATGCAGTGCCGGCATAAGTCTGGAACGACAGGATTTCAGGCACCTCTCCCAAACGGGCGACAATTTCCTGAAGAACCCTGTCCGTGTCCTCGACCGAAGACCCTTCCGGCAGATCGGCAAGCACCTGCAGCTCCGCCTTGTTGTCGAATGGAAGCAGTTTCACCGTAACGTCGGTGGTATAGAACAGCGCAAGCGAACCGATTGTGCAGACGCCGACAATCAGCAGAAAGCCCCAGGCGCGCAGACGCGAACCGATCAACGGTCTGGCGACCTTCGCGTAAATACGACCCAGAGCCCCGCCATGTGCCGCAGGCGCATGGGAATGGCCTCCGCCGCGGCCAGCGAATTTCATCATCAGCCAGGGTGTCAGCATCACGGCAACAAAGAACGAAAACAGCATCGCTGCCGAAGCATTGGCGGGAATCGGCGCCATATAGGGGCCCATCAAGCCTGAAACGAACAGCATCGGCAAAAGGGCGACGATGACCGTCAGCGTTGCGATGATGGTCGGATTGCCGACTTCCGCCACCGCTTCCACCGCGGCTTGCGTCCGGCTGCGATCATCCGACATGCCCCAGTGCCGGGCGATGTTCTCGATCACCACGATGGCGTCGTCCACCAGGATGCCGATGGAAAAGATCAGGGCAAACAGGCTGACACGGTTGATGGTGTAGCCCATCAGATAGGCTGCAAAGAGCGTGAGCAGGATCGTCGTCGGGATCACCACCAGCGTCACCAGCGCTTCGCGCCAGCCGATCGCCAGTGCGATCAGGACGACAATGGAGACTGTCGCAAGCCCAAGATGGAACAGCAGTTCATTGGCTTTTTCATTGGCGGTCTCACCGTAGTTCCGGGTGATCTCCATATCCACGCCTTCGGGAAAGAGATCTCCGCGAATTGCTTCAAGCCTTGAAACGATTTCATCGGAAATCACCACCGCATTGGTGCCCGGTCGTTTGCCAATGGCCAGCGACACCGCCGGGGCCACGGTCAATGCTCCATCTTGCTTGCGAATATGGGCGACCCTGTGCTCTGCCGGTTGAGTGGCAAGGTCGATGCGGGCGACATCACGCACATAAACGGGCCGGGCATCACGAGCGGTCAGGAAGAGATTTCCGATCTCTTCGGCCGATTGCAACGTCTCCCCTGCGACCAGAACGCGCTGCTCTCCGGCTTCGCGAACATAGCCTGCGCGGAAGGACTTGTTGGCGCCCTCGATCTTGGCAGCCAGCTGCTGCAGAGTGATGCCGTAAAGCGACAGTTTTTCCGGGTCAGGTTCAACGCGAATGGCTTCCGGCTGCTCCCCGACGATGAACGTGAGACCGATGTCCGAGAGTTTGGCGATTTCGGTCTGAAGTTCACGCGCAATCCGGGTCAACCCGTTTGCCGTCCACCGTTCGGCGCCCCCTGGTGTCGGTGTCAGCGTAACGACGACAATGGCGACATCATCAATACCCCGGCCAACAATCAACGGCTCCGGAATGCCGACGGGGATCCGGTCCATGTTGGCGCGGATCTTTTCGTGCACGCGCAAGATGGCAGCGTCCGCGTCGGTCCCGACGAGAAACCGTGCCGTTACCAGCACACGGTCGTCCTGGGTCTGGGAATAGATATGCTCGACACCATCGATCGCCTTGACGATCGTCTCCAGCGGTTCCGTCACCAGTTTGACCGCATCATCCGCATTGAGGCCGTTGGCTTCCACATGAATATCGACCATCGGCACGGAGATTTGCGGTTCTTCTTCACGTGGCAGGGCAACAAGAGCAATCAGCCCGAGGGCAAGGGAAGCCATCAGGAACAGCGGGGTGAGCGGTGACCCGATGAAGGATCGGGTCAGCCATCCGGCAAGACCGAGTTTCATGGCACCAACACCCGATCACCGGCACGCAGTCCTGTCAGGATTTCGACCAGAACCGTCCCGTCGTGAAGAACATTTGCGCCTGGAACCACGGCGACATCCTGGGTCCCAGCCGCAACGGCAATCTGCACGTAATCGACACCATGCCGGATCGAAAGAGCAGCTTCCGGCACCGCAATAACCTGACGCTCGCCGACGGGCACATGAACAAGGGTTCGTTCGTTGACGAAATAGTCTCCCAGGCCATCGACATCGACATCCGCCGTCACCCGGCCTTCGGTAATTTCGGGATAGACCTTCACGATCGTTCCGAAGGTTTGCCGGGTTGCGGTGCTCCCGGTCTCCGCAGCCTCTGGCTTGGGGTCAAGACCACGTCCACCCAGCAGGACTTTCGCCCCTGAGGTTATTTGGGCGGCATGACGCTCCGGAATGGAGAGACGCAGGAAGTATCGGCCGCTGGCAATCCGGGCGACCTCCTCTCCCGGCAGAATGACCGAGCCTTCCGTGACCGGCACTGTCAGAACGCGTCCGGCATTGGGGGCCAGGATCTCGCCTTCGCTGGCACGCTGGCGTACGACCGCCATCTCCGATTCCGCCGCGACGGTCTGGTTGGTGACCACATCGAATTGTGTGCGCACCTGGTCCAGCCGGCTTTGTGCCGCGCTGCCACGGGCAACCAGTTGCTCCACACGCTCCAACTCGGTGCGGGCATTGTGAAGCTGGGAGCGCAGAACCTCGATCCGGGCCTCCGCAGCCCCCAGCTCGAGTGCAATTTTCTCGTCAACGACCAGGGCAATGACCTGGTCAGCTGACACGACATCGCCCTCGCGCACGGAAATTGTCTTGATGGTTCCGCCAATGCGGGCGCGGGCTGGAACAACCGTTCGGCTTTTGACCTCGGCAAATACCGCCTTGGTTTCCGGTACGGTGATCGGCTCGGCCAGAAATTCACCGGCACGAGCCACCGGCGCGGCACCCGACGCTGCAGCCAGCGTCAAAAGAAAGAAAATGAAGATACCGCGTCTCATATTGTCCTCCACCTTACGAGAAGGCCACTCCCGGTTTCATGCCGAGCTTCTTGAAAATGATTGCTGCCGGACAAAAGCCGGTGACGGATGCCTGCATCAGGTTCAAGCCGACAAAGGCGTTGAGCAGATACCAGTAGGGCGAAACGTAAAACCCCAGCGCCAGGGACAAGAGCACCATGGCACCTGCAAACATCATGACTGCACGATCGACTGTCATCTGAGTCTCCTTGATCGGATCAGCCGCCCTGGGGTTTCACCAAAGCGCGGCTCTTGTTTCACATTTATGAATATATGAATACCACAGCTTTTCGCAGGCCCGTTTGACAAAACGCAAATGCCCGGGCCAATCGAGTCACAAAACGAAAAACCCGCGGAAGTGTCCTTCCGCGGGTTTCCTTTTCATTTCTTTCAGCTTGCCTCAGTTCAGGCGGCTGCGCTTTCGGAGCCTTCCACCTGGAACATCAGGCGGTCTGACCCAGCCGTGACATCCACCGTCTGGCCGTCGAGGATTTCGCCGGCAAGCAGCTTTTCGGCGAGAGGATCCTGAACGTCCTTCTGGATCACCCGTTTCAGCGGCCTCGCTCCATAGGCTGGGTCGTAGCCCTTCTGAGCCAGCCAACCGAGAGCGCCGTCGTCCAATTTCAGCGTGATCTTGCGATCGCTGAGGAGAGCCCGCAGGCGCTCCAGCTGGATCTTGACAATATCGGCCATCTGCGCCCGCTGCAGGCGATGGAACAGCACGATCTCATCGAGACGGTTCAGGAACTCCGGACGGAAATGACCCCGCACGGCGCTCATCACCTCGTCGCGAACCGCATCCGTATCCTGACCTTCCGGCTGGTTGACCAGATACTCGGCCCCCAGGTTCGAGGTCATGATGATCAGCGTGTTGCGGAAGTCGACCGTCCGGCCCTGACCATCGGTCAGCCGACCGTCGTCCAGAACCTGCAACAGCACGTTGAACACGTCGCTATGCGCCTTTTCGATTTCGTCGAAAAGCACGACCTGATACGGGCGCCGCCGAACGGCTTCCGTCAACGCACCACCTTCCTCGTATCCGACATAGCCGGGGGGCGCGCCGATCAGACGGGAAACGGAGTGCTTCTCCATGTATTCCGACATGTCGATCCGCACCATTGCGCTGTCGTCATCGAAGAGGAACGACGCAAGTGCCTTGGTCAGCTCGGTCTTGCCGACACCGGTCGGTCCGAGGAACATGAACGAGCCAATCGGCCTGTTCGGATCCTGCAGACCGGCACGCGCCCGGCGCACCGCAGTGGAAACCGCATGAATGGCTTCTGCCTGGCCAATGACCCGGTTCGCCAGCATGTCTTCCATCTGAAGCAGCTTTTCGCGCTCGCCTTCCAGCATCTTGTCGACCGGAATTCCGGTCCACTTCGAAACGACCTGGGCAATATGAGCCGGCGTCACGGCCTCATCGACCATGGCATCGGCATCCTCTGAAGCTTCCGCTTCGGCGAGTTTGCGCTCCAGCTCCGGAACCACGCCGTAGGCAAGCTCACCAGCCTTGGCCAGATCACCGCGACGCTGCGCGATCTCCAGGTCGATGCGGGCCTGTTCCAGCTGTTCCTTGATCTTCTGTTCAAGGTTCAGCTTTTCCTTCTCGCCCTGCCAGCGGTTGCTGAGTGCCTGCGACTTTTCTTCCAGATCCGTCAGCTCCTTCTCGAGCCTGGACAGGCGATCCTTTGAAGCTTCGTCGCTTTCTGCCTTCAGCGCCTCGCGCTCGATCTTGAGCTGGATGATCCGGCGATCCAGTTCGTCCAGTTCCTCCGGCTTGCTGTCGACCTGCATCCGCAGCCGGCTGGCGGCTTCGTCCACAAGATCGATCGCCTTGTCCGGCAGGAACCGGTCGGTGATGTAGCGGTTGGAAAGAGACGCTGCCGACACGATGGCACTGTCGGTGATACGGACCCCGTGATGGAGTTCGTACTTCTCCTTGATCCCGCGAAGGATCGAAACCGTGTCCTCGACCGTCGGCTCGCTCACGAACACCGGCTGGAACCGGCGCGCCAGAGCGGCGTCCTTTTCAACGTGCTTGCGGTATTCGTCCAGCGTTGTCGCACCGACACAGTGCAGCTCACCGCGCGCCAGAGCAGGTTTCAAGAGGTTCGAGGCATCCATGGCCCCATCCGCCTTGCCGGCTCCAACCAGCGTGTGCATCTCATCGATGAACAGGATTACCTTGCCCGCGGCCGCCTGGACTTCGGACAGAACACCCTTCAGGCGTTCCTCGAACTCACCCCGGTATTTCGCGCCGGCAATCAGCGAGCCCATGTCGAGCGCAAGAAGCTGCTTGTCCTTGAGCGATTCCGGCACATCGCCATTGACGATGCGCAGCGCAAGGCCCTCGGCAATCGCGGTCTTGCCGACCCCTGGCTCACCAATCAGAACCGGGTTGTTCTTGGTACGGCGCGACAGGACCTGAATGGTCCGGCGGATTTCCTCGTCACGGCCGATCACCGGGTCGAGTTTGCCTTCCCGGGCAACCTGGGTCAGATCCCGAGCGAATTTCTTCAGCGCGTCATACTGGTTTTCGGCAGTCGCGGTATCGGCCGTCCGGCCCTGGCGAAGCTGGTTGATTGCCTCGTTCAGTCCGTTTGGCGTAATGCCGTGCCGCTTCATCAGCTTGCCGGTTTCGCTGTCGCTGTCCATGGCAAGGGCGAGCAGAAGCCGCTCCACGGTGACGAAACTGTCTCCGGCCTTGTCGGCGATCTTCTCGGCCTGCTCGAACAGACGTGCGGTTGCCTGGCCCATGTAAAGCTGTCCGGACCCACCGGAAACTTTCGGCATCTTGTCCAGAAGGCCCTCAAGATCGCCCTTCAATGCCTTGGCGTTGCCGCCGGCACGGTCGATCAGGCCACTGGCCATGCCTTCGGGATCATCCAGAAGAACCTTCAGGATGTGTTCAGGTGCGAATTGCTGATGGCCCCGCCCCAAGGCAAAGGTCTGAGCGGACTGAACAAAACCGCGCGCACGCTCAGTGTATTTTTCAAAGTTCATAAGTTACCTCCTACCCGTCCGCACCACCCGAAGCGTGGGGAACGATCTGGAATACGGACCCCTGATACGGGCATCCGCACAGCCTTTTGCAGTGCTGCTCCTCTAATATAGTGTTGCATATTCACCACAAAAGCCCCTGCGGCATCTTATTCTGTGCCGTCCGGAACGGATGTCTGCAAGCCAAACAAAAAACGGCGCCCATCATGGACGCCGTTTTATCTGTTTCAGCTTTATCGAGGCTGACCATCTACCGGATCATTCTCCGGCAGGTGCCTCGGCCGGAGCCTCTTCAGCCGCCTTGGCACGACGCGGGCGTGCAACCCGGCGGCGCGGTTTCGGCTGATCCTCTTCGTCGGAACCGCCAGAAGCTTCAGCACCGTCCGCGGCTTCCGCCGTGGCCTGGCCTGCGTCAGCCTGATCACCGGAGGCCCGGCGCGGCGTGCGCGCACGAGGTGTCCGGGGGCGGCGGCGCGGCTTTTCGTCCGCTTCGTCGTCGCCGGCTTCGGCTTTCTCTGCCTTCTGGGAAGCGCCGTTGACCTTACCTTCCTGATCGATGACAGGCATGTCGTCGATGAAAGGCTGCGGGCTGTCGGCATCCATCAGGTCGTTGTCCGAGGAGGACACGTCCTGGGAAGACCGTTCTGCGCCATTGGAGTGGCCTGAGCCATTCGTTGCCGCGGCTTCGAAACCGTCTTCGGCTTCGTTGCGGGAAGAGGCATGCGCCATCGGCTGCTGTTGCGGCTGCGCGGCAGCCACAATGCGCAGATAGTGCTCCGCATGCTGGTTATAGTTCTCGGACATCACCCGGTCGCCGGATGCCTGGGCATCCCGTGCAAGCTGCTGGTACTTCTCTGCAACGTGCATCGCAGTACCGCGGATTTTCACATCAGGACCGTTTGATTCGTAAGTCCGGGTTAACGGATTTGGGCCCTTGCGGCCCCGTCCGCGCATACGCTTATTGCTTTGATTACCTGGTCTCATCCTGCCGTTTTCTCTTAAGGAACGGCGGTCAGCTTGACGCTGACCCAACATCGGAATTGCCTAAAACCGACACGAAATACCTGCCGAAACCAACAATGCTGGTTAGCGGCTGTCATTGAAAACATACGCAGCGCGCTAAAGGCCGATGGCCAACGCGATTGTCTTTTTCTTCGACAGTCCGAAACACCGGATAGTCCGATTTGCAACGGTTTCCAAAACGCTGAAGTTGCGCCGGTTCCCAGCTGCCGGATGCGCATGCCCCGCTAAACGCTGATAACATTTCCGGTCTCGGCAAGAGGAACGTACCCGTTTCCGTTGCGATTTCCAAGTGCTTTTTCGCCTTTGGATCAAATCCGCAAAATTAGAGCCTGCGCCCCACCACAACACGGTCGTTTCCGGAAAGATCTTTAATGATTTCAATCTCTACAAAGCCATGATGACGCAGCTGTTTTTCCAGATCCTCTCCTTGATCGAAGCCGATTTCGAGAGCGATCCAACCGCCCGGGCGCAGCAGCTTCACAGCATCCGCGACGATACGAACATAGGCTGTCAGGCCGTCCTCACCGCCATCAAGAGCAAGCTTCGGGTCATGCTGAATCACTTCGCGCGACAGTTCGGCGAGGACAGCGCTGCGGATATAGGGCGGGTTGCTGACAACCCAGTCGAAGCCGCTTTCCGGCCGCAGCGCAGAGGTATAGTCCGCCCGCACGGGAAGAAACCGGTCTTCCACGCCGTGCAGAGAGGCGTTGCCTGCAGCACATTCAAGCGCCTGTTCCGACAGGTCCACCGCGATCATCCGGCTTCGGGGCAACTCGGCCAGCAACGTGACGGCGATCGCTCCCGTACCCGTGCCGATATCGCAGATAAACGGCGCTTCTTCAGGAGCACATCTTTCAAGCACGGCATCGATCAGGGTTTCAGTGTCCGGCCGGGGCTCCAGCGTTGCCTCGTTCAAATGAAATCGCCGGCCGTAGAAATCCCGTTCTCCAAGTATCCGGCCGACGGGCATCCCATCCAGGCGTTTTTGCGCATGGGCCTCTGCAAGTTCGGCCGCACCAGGTGCTGCCTCTTCCTGTTCTCGAAAGACAAGATCCGACAGGGGCAGCTCGAGCGCCGCGCTGACCAGAAGCCTTGCATCCAGTTCCGGTGTCGGCAAACCGGCCACCCGAAACCGGTCGCGCACGGACCGGTAAAGCTGGCCGATGGTCACCTCAGGCCTCTTCGGTTGCCAGAAGATTGGCCTGGTGGTCCAGGATCAACGGCTCGATGACTTCGCCGAGCGCTTCCCCCGAAAGGATCTGCTCCAGCTTGTAGAGCGTCAAACCGATACGATGATCTGTTACGCGACCCTGCGGGTAGTTGTAGGTGCGGATCCGCTCGGACCGATCGCCGGACCCGACCTGCAACCGCCGGGCTTCGGTCCGCTCGCTCGCAGCCCGCTCGCGCTCCTCGTCATAGATGCGCGCCCGCAGAAGCTGCATGGCTCGCGCCTTGTTCTTGTGCTGCGAGCGTTCGTCCTGAACGGCAACGACGATACCCGTCGGCAAGTGCGTGATGCGCACTGCAGAATCGGTCGTGTTGACGTGCTGCCCACCTGCGCCGGATGCGCGATAGGTGTCGATCCTCAAGTCGCTCTCCTGAACGTCGATATCGACGTCCTCCGCCTGAGGCAGCACGGCAACGGTTGCCGCCGACGTATGAATACGTCCGCCCGACTCGGTTGCGGGCACCCGTTGCACCCGGTGAACACCGGACTCGAATTTCATCTTGGCAAAAACGTTGTCGCCGGAAACGGACGCGATCACTTCCTTGTAGCCGCCGACTTCACCTTCGCTGGCAGACAGGATTTCCACCTTCCAGCCCTGAAGTTCGGCATAACGCTGGTACATGCGGAAGAGATCACCGGCAAAGAGAGCCGCCTCGTCGCCGCCGGTCCCTGCCCGCACTTCCAGGATGGCATCGTTGGAGTCCGCCTCGTCCTTCGGCAACAGCCCGATGCGTACATCCTGGGCCAGTTCTTCGACGCGCTCTTCCAGCTCGTCGCGCTCCATTTCGGCAAGTTCGCGCATTTCCGCGTCGGAGGACGGATCCTGCAACAGTGACTTTGCACCGGCCAGATCCTGTTCCGCCTTGATCAACGCACGGATTTTGCCGACCAACGGCTCCAGTCCGGCATATTCCCGCGACAGCTTTACATAAGCGCCCGGATCCGGATTGGCGGACATCATGTGTTCGAGTTCAGCGAACCGGTCCAGCAGGGTATCAAGTTTGTGACGCGCCAGCATACGCGCTGATTCTCCAGAAATTATCGCTTTGACGGTGAGTTACGCCCGTTAGCGCTAAAGGGCAACATCGGTTTCGGCGGCAAAGCGCTTCAACACTTCCCGTATGTTGCTGTCATCGTGTCCCGGCTCCAGTCGCGGCAGCAACCTGGCGGACAGGCGGCCTGCATCAAGGGTCCGAAGCATGGCTTTCACCGGCCCAAGAGACGCGGGCGACATGGAAAGGTCCCTGAAGCCCAGGCCTATCAACGCCATGCCTTCAAGTGGACGGCCAGCGAGCTCTCCGCAAAGGGTCACGGGCACATGAGCCTTATTTGCGGCATCCACGATGGATTTCAAGGCCCGGAGGAAGCCGACACCCAATGTGTCGAACCTGTCGGCAACACGCGTGTTGCCCCGGTCGACGGCGCAGAAGAACTGGAACAGATCGTTGGAACCGACAGACACGAAGTCGACATGGCTCATCAACTCTTCCAGTTGGAACAGCAGCGAAGGCACTTCCACCATCACGCCCAGACGGATGTTTTCCGGCGTGGCGTGACCATGGCGGCGCAGGTGTTTGACTTCCTTGTCCACCAGCGATTTGGCCTGCAGGAATTCATCGACCACGGCAACCATCGGGAACATCAATTTCAGGTCCCGCCCGGCGGCCGCATGCAGCAAGGCCCGGATCTGGGTTCTGAGCAGGCCCGGCCGATCAAGGCCGAGGCGCAGTGCGCGCCAGCCCATCGCCGGGTTTTCCTCCTGGATCGAGCGCAGGTACGGCAGCACCTTGTCACCGCCGATATCGAGCGACCGGAACGTTACCGGCCGGCCCGCCGCCGCATCGAGAACCTGGCTGTACTGGGACTGCTGCTCCCGCATGCGCGGGAAAGAAGACGCCACCATGAACTGCAGTTCGGTGCGGAACAGGCCTACCCCGGCCGCACCAGCCTCATCCAGGTGCGGCAGGTCGACCAGAAGACCCGCATTCATCTGAAGCGAGATGTCGACACCGTCCCGCGTGACGGACGGCTTGTTGCGCAGGCGCCGGTACTGGGCCTGTCGCCGCGCACGGAAGCGGACTTTTTCCGCATAGGCGTTTTCCAGATCGACGGCCGGGCGCAAGTGCACTTCGCCGGTGTCGCCATCCACGATGATCGCGTCGCCGCCATCGGCCAGGCTGACGATATCATCCACGAGTCCGACCGTCGGGATGCCGAGCGCCCTGGCAACGATGGTCACGTGGCTTGTCGGGCCGCCTTCTTCCAGCACAAGGCCGCGAATGCGGTCGCGGCCGTAGTCCAGCAGTTCTGCGGCACCCATGTTGCGGCCAACGACGATCGCATCCTGGGGCAGTTCATCCAGACCCGGGCCGTGTTCGCGGCCCATGAGTTCGCGGATAAGCCTGTGGGCAAGGTCGTCGAGGTCGTGCAGGCGCTCACGCAGATACGGATCGGTCTGGCGCAGCATCCGGGCGCGCGTGTCGCTCTGGACCTTTTCGACGGCAGCCTCGGCGGTCAGGCCGTTGCGGATCGCTTCCTCGATCTTCCGGATCCAGCCGCGGTCGTAAGCGAACATGCGGTAGGCTTCCAGCACCTCGCGGTGCTCGCCGATGGCCGCTATTTCTCCGCTGGCCAGCAGATCGTCGATCGAAAGCCGCAGCCGGTTGATGGCAGCTTCCAGACGCCCCTTTTCCCGGTCCGTATCTTCCGCGATCAGGTTCGTGACGACGACACGCGGTTCATGCAGCACTACATGACCGAGGCCGACACCTTCGGCAAGACCAACACCGTTGGAGGTGATCGGCCGGGAAAGATCCAGACCGGTGGCTTTCTGGGAAATGGCTTCCAGTTCGCCGGCGGCCACCATTTCGGCGATCACCATGGCCGTCGTCTGCAGCGCTTCGACTTCGTCTTCCAGATAGGTCCGGTGAGACTTGTTCTGGACGACAAGAACGCCAAGCGTGCGGCCGGCTCTCAGGATCGGCACACCGAGGAAGGAATTATAGGCCTCTTCACCCGTTTCCGGCAGATAGGCAAAGCCCGGGTGGGCACTGGCGTTGGGCAGGTTCAGCGGCCGGGCTTCGGCCGCGATCAGGCCGACAAGACCCTGGCCGACGCGCAGCGAGGCATTGTGGACCGCTTCGCTCTTCAGACCTTCGGTCGCATAGAGTTCGAGAACACCATCGGCGCGCAGGATATAAACGGAACAGACTTCCGCGACGACGTTCGAGGCGATCAACACCACGATCTTGTCGAGTCGCTCCTGCGCCGTGATCGGCTCCGCCATGACTTCGCGAAGCCGGCGGAGCAGAAGGCGCGGTCCGGCTAGGTTGCTGCGCATAGCGCCCCCGTTGATCCCGCTTCAAACAGGCCCCTTTTCTACAGGGGCCTGCCTCCCGGATGAACTATCCGTCCAACCCGTATAGCGAATGCAGAGTCCGCACCGCAAGTTCTGCATATGCTGAATCAATAAGCACAGAGATCTTGATCTCGGATGTGGTGATGGCCCGGATGTTGATACCCTTGGACGCGAGGCCGCGGAAACACTGGGCCGCGATGCCTGCATGCGAGCGCATGCCGATGCCGATGACGGAGACTTTCACCACGTCACGGGCGCCTTCAAGGTTCTGGAAACCGATGACGCCGCGATTGTCTTCCAGCACCTTGTTGGCGCGTTCGAAATCGCCTTCGGGAACCGTAAAGGTGATGTCGGTGGTCTTGCCATCCGGCGAAATGTTCTGGACGATCATGTCGACGTTGATGTTGGCATCCGCCAGCGGACCGAACACGGATTCGGCGACACCCGGCTTGTCGGCAACGTCACGAAGAGAGATCTGGGCTTCGTCCTTGGCATAGGCAATGCCGGTGACAACCTGCTGTTCCACGAGTTCATCCTCGTCGCAAATAAGAGTTCCAATCGGAAGGCCGTTCTCGCCGACCTGGGGCGCATCCGGATCGTCAAAGCTGGAGCGCACGAATGTTCTGACGCCATGGACCATGGCCATTTCCACGGAGCGCACCTGGAGCACCTTGGCGCCGAGCGAGGCCATTTCGAGCATTTCCTCGAAAGACACCCGGTCAAGACGCCGCGCCTTGGGTACGATGCGCGGATCGGTGGTGTAGACGCCGTCGACATCGGTATAGATATCACAGCGGTCGGCCTTGATGGCAGCGGCGATGGCAACGGCGCTGGTGTCGGACCCGCCGCGACCCAGGGTCGCGATCCGGTTGTCCGGCGCCACACCCTGGAAGCCCGCGAGCACAGCCACCTGGCCCTGCTCGAGACGCTCGCTCAGGAAGCTGCCCTCGATATCGCGGATGCGGGCCGCACCGTGGTTCTCGTCGGTCTTGATCGGCACCTGCCAGCCTTGCCACGACCGGGCGTTGACGCCCATGTCCTGCAGCACGATGGCCAGGAGACCGGACGTCACCTGCTCGCCGGAAGCAACCACGGCATCATATTCGCGGGCATCGTGGAGCGGTGATGCCTCACGGCAAAACTCCACCAGCTTGTTGGTCTGTCCGGCCATGGCCGAAACTACCACCGCGACCTGATGGCCGGCGTCCACTTCCCGTTTGACATGGCGGGCGACGTTACGGATGCGATCGAGATCGGCAACCGAAGTCCCGCCAAATTTTAAAACCAGTCGGGCCATACCACTCGTATTCTTTATAGTCGTGTCTGGAAGCGCTGTTGCGCCTCTGGGATCGGCGCACATGCATACAGGCTGCGTTCCTTTGCTGCAACTGGGTGTCTTGACAAATAGTCTCAGACCTTGGAACGACTTCGAACCGTTGAATGACCAGGCGAAGCGCCAAACCGCTTCACGCTCTTGAAAGGACCGTCCGATGACTGGCAGGGCTCAGGAAACCAGAAGCACGATCGACAGCGAGGAAGTCGCGCGCTTTTCCGCCATGGCAGAAGAGTGGTGGGACCCGACGGGCAAGTTCAAGCCCTTGCACAAGTTCAGCCCGGTGCGGCTGGGTTACATCAAGGAACATGTCTGCCGGCATTTCGGCCGCGACCCGAAGACCACGGACGCGTTCAAGGGGCTGCGCTGCCTCGATATCGGCTGTGGCGGCGGCCTGTTGAGCGAACCGATGGCACGTCTCGGTGCCGATGTGGTCGGCGCGGACCCGTCCGAAACCAACATCGAGATCGCCCGCCTTCACATGAAGACCTCCGGCCTCGAAATCGACTACAGGGCAGAAACAGCGGAAGCATTGGCAGCGGCGGGGGAGACCTTCGACGTTGTGTTCAACATGGAAGTGGTCGAGCACGTCGCCGACGTACCTCTGTTCCTGGAGGCCACCGCGCAAATGGTCCGTCCGGGTGGGCTGATGTTCGTCGCGACCATCAATCGCACGCTGAAAGCCTATGCACTTGCCATCGTCGGCGCCGAATACGTCCTGCGCTGGTTGCCGAAGGGCACACATTCCTACGAAAAGCTGGTCCGCCCTTCCGAAATCGAAGGCCCGCTTCAGACCGCCGGGCTCACCATGATCGACCGTTGCGGCGTCACCTACAATCCGCTGACAGACACCTGGGCCAGATCGCGCGACATGGACGTGAACTACATGCTGCTGGCGGAACGGACGAAAGACAGCTGATGAGCGATCCGATCCTGTTCGTACCGGGCCTTCTGTGTACCGAAGCGCTCTACGCCCCGCAGATAGTTGCCTTTGCCGACCGCCCGATCATGGTGGCAAACCACCGCGAACACGACAGCATCAAGGCGATCGCCGCCAGCATCCTGGAAAAAGCACCGGAGCGGTTTTCCCTTATCGCGTTGTCCATGGGCGGCTATGTCGCCATGGAAATCATGCGCGAAGCGCCGGAGCGGGTCGGCAAGCTTGCCCTTCTGGACACCAACTCCCGGCCGGATACGCCCGACCAGTCGGAGCGCCGGCAGTTCCTCATCGACCTGACCCGCAAGAAGGCCTTTTCCAAGGTTCCCCACCTCCTTTACCCCGGGTTCGTTCATGAAAAGCGCGAGGAAGACGAAGAGCTGAAGGCAATCGTCGTCGAGATGGCGCAGGAAACCGGGCCCGAGGCCTTCATCCGCCAGCAGACCGCGCTTATCAACCGCATCGATTCCCGCCCCCGTCTCGGCGAAATCGCATGCCCCACGCTTGTGCTGGTCGGTGATGGCGACCGGCTCACACCGGTTGAAATCTCGCAGGAAATCCACGACCACATCCCCCAAAGCGAATTGGCGGTGATCCAAGGCAGCGGCCACCTGTCGCCTCTCGAAGCCCCTGAAAAGGTAACGGCGACACTGCGCGATTTTCTCAATCGCCCTTAATCCCGCAAATCGGCTGCACAAACCTGCGGCACAAATGCCTTTTACGTAAGAATCGGTATGCGATTTGATCCGTGTCAAAGCTTGGCCTTGATGCAAAGGTACAGTTACGTCACCTTTGGAGCGGGGTCCTGCGCTGGCAATGACAGAATGCGCAGGTCCGGGGACGGCAAGCCGGCGAAGAACGCCATGGCCAGCCGCAGGACGTCACACGAACAACCGGAGGATCTTTCATGCCGACGAAAAGCAATACAGGTGCCTTCGACTTCAGCGCCATGATGGCCGAATGGCCCAAGCTGCCGGAATGGCCGGCACCAACCGAATGGCCAATGCCTGCCTTTTCCAACTGGGCGTTTGCCGAGCGCGAAGACCGAATTGAAGCCAAGGCCATCGCAAGTTTCCAGAAAGTGGGCAAGACCATGTGGTCCCATGCCGAAAAGGCGTTTGATGACCACATGAATTTCGTCAGCCACCGGCTGCACCAGGACATGGAATGCGCCAAGTCCCTCAGCCAGTGCGCCGCGCCGGAAGAAACCATGGCAACCCTGCAGGATTTCTATTCCAGAATGGCGAGCGAATATCAGGACCATTTCGAAAAGCAGGCTGCCCTCTTCCGCGACAGCTTTTCAGAAAGCGCTGCCGTGGTTGAAGAGCTCAATGAAACGGCGATGGAAAGCGTCAACGAGATGAGCAAGGCTGCAGAAGAAAGCCTGGAAGAAACCAAGGCTGCGCTGAAACCGGCGCAGGCGCGGCGCAAGCCGGCTTCAGCGAAACCCTGACATCCTCGCCAGACCGGCCCTACACCGTTTAACCTGCTTCATCCACCCGGGCTGAAGCAGGTTTTCATTTTGGCTGTCACGAAAAAATTCCAGGCGCCTGGCTCCACCGGCACCCGGTTAATCCGCGGCGAAACTGCACAATTCGGAAGCCAGGAAGACGCCTGCGCCCCAAACAGATCAGCAAAGCGCGCTTTGAAGGGCCCGCTTACGTCCGTTTGAGCAGCGTCCGGGCCGTTTCCACGGCAATCTGCAACCGCTTGGGGTTGGACGGCTTCGGAATGACTTCAGCCCCTCCGTAGCGATTCTTCAGGTCCACCTTGTCCGTATTACCGGTATGAAAGATGATCGGCACTTGCTGAGCATGCAGCGTGTCGGCCAGCGGATAGACAACGCCATCGGCCAGATCGACATCCAGAAGTGCCAACTCTGGCGGCTCGGAAGACACGCAGGAACGTGCCTCGGCAACGGTCGCGAATGGCCCGACAACCTGCAAGCCCATGCCAGACAGGATATCTTCCAGCATCCAGGCGATCAGCGGCTCATCTTCCGCCACCATTACACGTATCGTATCGGGCATGTTCATCTCAGTCATCGACATCGGGAACCTCGGCACAGCATCATGATTATAAATGTTTGTTTCAATATTCAACACCGACAACCCGAAAAAGTTCCCAAGTCGATGTAAATTTTAAATATCCAAAATAATTAACAATGATTAACACTACGTAAGAAATTTCTTGGAACAATCCCACTACATAAACGCAATATATCTTCTTTTACGTTATCTTCATCTGAGACTACCGAAAGAGAAACGCCTCTTTCCCGGCAAACTAAACTTCCAGTGAAACGGCTGAGAAATCGCAACAGCAGGGAAATTGCAGAGGCCGGCAACCCGGGCGCGAAGCTCCCGCCCCTTTCCTGGGTACGCTCCGAACTTCACGCTGAAAGCCGCCTGAACTCAGTTCTTGTCGTCAGGCAGTTCAGGAAGTGCGAACACCTGGATGCCCTCGTCAAGCAATGCCTCGACATCCTTGGGCGTTGTCTCGCCATAGATGCTGCGTTCTTCAGCTTCGCCATAGTGGATCTTGCGGGCTTCCGCCGCAAAATTCTGACCGACGTTTTCCGAACTTTCGACGATACGCGCACGCACCAGCCGAAGAGCTTCGAGGATTTCCTTCTGCTGCACATCCTGCGGCAACAGGGCGGACGGGCGCATTTCGGTCGAGGCAGCTGCCGTCGGCGCATCGGCCTTGTTGGCAGCGGCTGCGGCCACCGACTGCATTTCCGCCTGCGCGGCACCGACAAGCGCTTCCCGCTTGCGTGCGGTTGAAACTGCCGGCGCCATCAAACCTTTCTGAACGCTGGTTGCTCCGCAGATCGGGCAGACAACCAGTTTTCGCGCACACTGCGCGTCGAAATCATCGGAATTGCGGAACCAGCCTTCGAAGGAATGTGCACTGTCGCAAACGAGCGTGTATTTGATCACGCCGAAATCTCCTTCAGGCCATCCGCGTGACAGCAGACGAAATCCCGCTCGTTGGCGATCGCAGGGATGCGCGCCCGCGCATCGGCAACCTTCTGGGTGTCGATCTCGGCGAGAGCGTAGCCGGGATCATCATTGTCTATCTCGGCGATCACGGCACCCCAGGGGTCGACAATCAGGCTGTGACCATAGGTTTCACGCCCGTCTTCATGCGTGCCACCCTGTGCAGCCGAAATCACGTAGGCACCATTTTCAATGGCGCGGGAGCGCTGCAGTACGTGCCAATGCGCCTGCCCGGTCTGGCGGGTAAAGGCTGCCGGCCCCGTCAGAACCTGTGCACCCTGACGAGCCTGGGTCCGGAAAATTGCCGGAAATCTTATATCGTAACAGACAGCCATGCCGACCTTGGCAAAGGGCAGATCCGCGATGACCGTCTGTGTTCCAGGTTCATAGGTTGCGGACTCGCGCCAGCTTTCGCCATTTGGCAGGTCCACGTCGAACATGTGGATCTTGTCGTAGGTCGCAAGGATCTTGCCGTCAGGCCCGATCAGAAAGGCACGGTTGGCGACCTTGCCGTTGCCGGCAAGCACGGCCAGAGACCCCAGATGCAGATAGATGCCCAACTCGGCTGCAAGCGCACGCGCTCTTTTCAGGAACAGGTCGTCTTCGGCATCGGAAATCCGCTCCAGCAGTTCTTCGCGGCTGCGTACCAGAACATTGGACATTTCAGGCGTTTGAACGAATTGCGCGCCATCCTTTGCCGCTGCCCGGATCAGGCTTTCCGCAGCATCGGCGTTGTCCGAAATCGTCTTGCCGCTGCGCAGCTGAATGCATGCTGCCGTGAATGAGGTCATCCGACCGCTGTCTCCGTCCTGGTAGGTAAGGTTGTTCGTTCAGTAAATCAGGACGCGAGCAGTGCGTCCAGTTTACCCGCACGTTCCAGATCGTGAAGATCGTCGCAGCCGCCCACATGGGTTTTGCCGACGAAGACCTGCGGGAAGGTTGAATGACCATTGGCCTTCTGCACCATTTCCTTGCGCAGGCCTGGATCGAACGTGGCATCGTGTTCCGTGTAGGCGACGCCTTTCTTGTCCAGCAGCCGCTTGGCCGCCGTGCAGAAGCCGCAGAGCTGGCGCGTATAGATCACCACTTCAGCCATCAGGTTTTTTCCTTGCTTTTTGGCAGCTGCACGCTTTTTCCCGCACCGCCGCACACCAAATCCGGGCGTTATATGCGAGCGCGCGGCGAAAACTCAAGAGGAAGCCTGTCGGGATCAGGTCGTGTTGCCCGAGCGCAAAGCAGGGTCGACTTGCGCGAATGTGAGCACGTCGACGGAAGCTGCCCCTGAAGAAAGCAGGCATTTACAGCAGGCCGACACCGTTGAGCCGGTCGTCAGCACATCATCGATCAACACAACGTGACGCCCCTGAACCAGATCGGCCCGGCCACCATCGACCTTGAAAGCCGAGTGGACATTCTTGTGGCGGTCCTTGGCTGACAGGCCAACTTGCCGGCGTGTACGCTTTTGCCGCCTGAGGACCTGCGGTTCGAACTGACCACCGCATTCGCGGGCAACTTCCTTCGCCAGATCTGCCGCCTGGTTGAACCGGCGCTGCAGCAGTCGCATCCAGTGCAGCGGCACCGGCACCAGCAGGCTGTCGCTGCTCAGAAGTTCGCTGCCGGAACGCGCCATCCAGCGTGCCATCGGACGGGCAAGTTCCCGCCGCCCGGAAAACTTCAGTGCATGCACCATCTGCCGGGCAGGACCATCATAAAAGGCCACCGCCCGCAACCTGTCGAAGACAGGTGGCGAGGCGATCGCCTGCGGACTCCAGGCACCGTCACCGACATCATAGGAGAAAGGAATACCGAGCCGCTGACACCAGGGCCGCTCCAGGAACGGCATCCGGGACCAGCATTCCGCGCACAATCCTGTCTGCTCGGACACCCGCGCATCGCAGCTGAAGCAGCGCTGCGGCAGCACGAAATCGAGCGCAAATCGCGCCGCGACTTCCGGCAGGCCGGCAATGTTCATCGCAAGGCTTCGCAAAACCGCTCCCCAATGGCACCCGACAGGAATAATTCTTCAAACTGAGGAATACCTTGGCACTGAAAACACAAATCTGGCCAGCCCAAACAAGCAGGAACCGGCCTGAACTTTCTGGAAGCCTGCTCCGCAAGCCGCCTGGCGCGACCCTTGCGCCTTTGACCTTGGCGGGCGGATACCATATGTGACCGCGATAAGTTCGATGACAACCGGGATTGCCGTGACCGCACAACCAGATCTCTTCGACCGCTCCTTCTTCCGCACCTGCCGCCTGCGGGCGCTGATGGCTGCAAAACCGGGTGCGGACTTTCTGCTGAAAGCCGTCAGCGAAGATCTGCAGGACCGCCTTCTGCTGGTCAATCGGCGGTTTCCGGTTGCTGTCGATCTCGGTGGGCACTGCGCTCACGTGAGCGAAGCAATCCGGCAGTCCGGCAAGGCTGACCTCGTGTTGCGCGCAGATCTGTTTGCTGCCGACCCGAGCCTTGCTGCACCCGACCTTGTCTTCGATGACGCCCTGATCCCCTTTGGCGACCAGTCGGTGGATCTGATCGTCTCCGCTCTCAACCTCCAATTCGTCAACGACCTGCCGGGCACACTGGTACAGCTCCGCCGTGCCTTGAAACCGGACGGCCTTTTTCTGGCAACCTTGCCCGGAGCCGGCACCTTGAGCGAACTGCGCGACAGCCTCACGCGGGCTGAGCTGGAAGTAAAAGGCGGTGCGGCTGCAAGGGTGTTGCCGTTTGCCGACACGCGCGACCTCGGCAGCCTGCTTCAAAGGGCAGGCTTTGCGCTGCCGGTCACCGATCTGGACACTCTGACGGTGCGCTACGACACGATGTTCGCACTGTTGGCGGATCTCAGGGCCATGGGTGCAACATCCGTGTTGAAAGACCGCAGCAGAAAGCCGCTGTCTCGACAGGTACTGCTGCGTGCGGCCGAACTTTATGCGCAGAACCACGCCGATGCGGACGGCAGGATCCGGGCGACATTTTCACTGGTAACCCTGTCGGGCTGGGCGCCGCATGAAAGCCAGCAGAAACCATTGCGCCCAGGCTCGGCCAAGACACGGCTCGCAGACGCGCTTGGCGTTCAGGAACGGAAAATAGGCGACTAGGCGTAGCCTAACGGCCCGGATCAGCTGGAACCGAGCACACCTTGCAGAGCAGTCGAAATTGTTCCGAAGATATCGGTGCGCATGGCAGTACCGATAGCGGTCATGGCGACCAGGACGACAATGCTTATGAAACCGACAATCAGGCCGTATTCAATCATGGTCGCGCCGTGCTCGTCATCTCCGAAAGCTCTTCCCCGGCGAAAGGCGTGCAACATGCGGTCTGCGACGGTTTGAAATCGAAACGGCATGTGCCCCCCGGGGGTTTGAACAAACGGGCTTAGACGGCATCCAGGAGATGGGGTATCAGAGGTTCATCAGCGGCAGGCATCGGATAATCCCTCAGCCTGACAGCCCGCACCCATTTCAACGCCTGGCCTTCCTTGCCGAGTGGAGTTCCATTCCACCTGCGGCAAATGAACAATGGCATAAGTAGGTGAAAATCTTCGTAAGAGTGGCTGGCAAAAGTAAGTGGCGCCAGACACGCTTCGTTAACTTCAATGCCGAGCTCTTCCTCCAGCTCGCGTATCAGCGTCTCCTCGGGACGCTCGCCTTGCTCGACCTTGCCGCCGGGGAATTCCCACAGTCCGGCCATGGATTTGCCTTCGGGCCGTTGCGCCAGAAGAATGCGGCCATCCGCATCCACAAGGGCGCAAGCGGCGACGAGCACGATCTTGGTCATTGGCAAATTGTCCAATCCTGAAACGCTGAATTAACGCGCGGTTAAGCACGTTTGCGGGCAGTACCGTCAGAACTGCTAGGGATACTCAGCTCCGGTAGTCGCCATTAATGGCGACATATTCCTTGGTGAGATCACAGGTCCACACCGCCGCCTGGCCACTGCCGAGACCGAGATCGACCCGGATGACAATGTCTTCCTGCTCCATAACGGCAGAAGCCGCCGCTTCGCTGTAGTCTGGATCGCGTTCACCTTCCACGGCCACCCGCACATCACCGAACCAGATGGCCAGCTTGTCGCGGTCGGCCGGCTCACCAGCCTTGCCGACAGCCATGACGACGCGGCCCCAATTGGCGTCTTCGCCGGCGATTGCCGTCTTGACCAGCGGCGAATTGGCAATCGACAGCGCGATCCGCTTTGCGGACCCATCGCTTTCGGCACCTTCAACCCGCACTTCCACGAATTTGCGTGCGCCTTCGCCGTCGCGGACGATCTGATGGGAAAGGTCCAGCATGACGTCGCCAAGAGCGGCCCTCAGCACATCGACGCGCGGATCATCGAGCGAGGCAACGCTCTCCACGCCCTTTTTGCCGGCTGCACCGGTCGCGAACAGAAGAACCGTATCGGAGGTGGACGTATCGCTGTCGACGGTCACCGCGTTAAAGCTGCCGTCGACTTCCCCGCTGAGCAGAGCCTGGAGAACTGACGGCGCGATCGGAGCGTCGGTATAGATGAACGACAGCATGGTGGCCATGTCCGGCGCAATCATCCCTGCGCCCTTGGCAATGCCGTTGATCGTCACGGTAACACCATCCAGTTCAACGCTTGCAGTGGAGACCTTCGGATAGGTGTCAGTGGTCATGATCGCCTTGGCGGCATCCAGCCAGCTCGCGCTGCCCTGGTTGGCCTTCAATTCTCCGATGACACCGGAAAACTTGTCCGCCGGAAGCGGTTCGCCGATCACGCCGGTTGATGCCAGGAAGATTTCACCTTCGCTGCAGCCAAGCTCCCTGGAGACGATTTCGGCAGACAGTTCAACAGCTGCCTTGCCCTTCTTGCCGGTAAAGGCATTGGCATTGCCGGAATTGACCAGGAGCGCGCGGGCCTTGCCGCCACCGACCCGAGCCTTGCACCAGTCAACCGGCGCGGAAGAACACTTGGAACGGGTGAAAACCCCTGCGACGGCCGTTCCCTCGGCAACCGTTGCCAGCAGGACGTCGGTCCGGCCCTTGTACTTGATCCCGGCAGAGGCGGTCGCGAACTGAACACCCTCGATCTCCGGCATCTCGGGATAGGACTTGGGTGCAAGGGGAGATACGGTGGTCGACATCAAGGCGGTCCCGGTCAGATGATACAAAGTTCCGGATCAACGGGCGCTCAATCGAGATCGTTTGACCGTCCGGACATTGATCCATTCAAATGCGTGCGAACACCTTGTCAGCGCTCGCCTGAACACTGGATGCTCTTGCCGTAAGCATGGGACAAAGGCAAGCCTTTTCAAGCCCTTTCGGGCGTGGTGCACAAGGGCTGCAAAAAAGCCCGGCAGTCAGACTGCCGGGCTTTCTGGTTTCAGGCAGCGTTTGCCTTATTCGGTCTTGGCCGCACCGTCTTCGGCTGCAGCACCTTCTTCTTCGGACTTGGCCAGGGCTTCATCGAGGATTTCGACTGCAACCTGATCCTTCAGCTCGGCCATGCGGGCGTCATAGCGCTCGCGCATCAGCTGCTGGCGCAGACCATTTGCGACTTCCTCGAACGCCGGCTTTTCCTGACGACGCTTGTCTTCAAGCTTGATCACGTGCCAGCCGAACTGGGTTTCGACAGGCTCCTTGGTATAGGTGCCCGGCTCCAGCGCAAAAGCCGCGGCCTCGAACGGCGGAACCATCTGACCCTTGACGAAGTATCCCAGGCTGCCGCCATTGGGACCGGACGGACCAGTAGATTTTTCACGAGCCAGTTCAGCGAAGTCCGCGCCACCGTCCAGTTCGGCAATAAGGGCTTCAGCTTCAGCCTTTTCCTTCACCAGGATGTGACGGGCGTTGATTTCTTCCGGACCTTCGAAGTCGGCGAATTCCTTGTCGTATGCCGCCTGAACCTCTTCGTCGGTCACTGCACCGTCGATTTTCTGGGCAAGGTAAGCGTTCCGCAAGGCACGCAGTTTCAGGAAGTCGAGCTGGCGCTCGAAGTCCGGATCCTTGTCCAGGCCATCTTCACGAGCGGCATGCGCCATCAGTTCCATGTCGACCATGACGTCCAGAAGAAGCTTGCGCCACTGTGCCGGCGGGAACCGCTGCAATTCCTTGCCGAGGTCCTGCGCAGCAAAGGCGAGATCGGCTTCGGTGATTTCCGTGTCGCCAACTTTCGCGACCACATCGTCCGGTTCTGCAGCGGACAGAACGGTGGATCCGAGCGACAGCGCCAGGAGAGAAACGGCAAGCGCCTGAGCCGGCCTGCGCATCGAAATTCGGAACATGAGTAGTCCTTTACGTATCGGAACAGTAATCTTTCTTTCCCCTGTCTTGCAGGGGCGTGGCTACATTGCGCATTCCTGCGGCGTTGACAAGCATTCAGCCCCCTCTTATCTGTCGGGCGTCCTGGCCGTAGCGCCGGGAAGGCATCTTTTCGGCCGCGAATGCCGGCCAGCGCTCTGCGCCAGGCGGCAACGTGGACAGCAATTGAGACGATTTCATGGGCAGGCGCCTCTTTGCCAGTTGGCGCCGCCCGGTAGGGAAGGACCGCCACATGGCTGGCCTTGGCGCTTTAGCACGTAAGATTTTCGGTTCGGCGAACGACCGGAAGGTGAAGACATTTCGGGCAAAGGTCGAACAGATCAACGCCCTGGAGTCTGAGATCCAGGCTCTTTCGGACGACGCTCTCAGAGCCAAGACCGACGAGTTCCGAAACCAGCTGAAAAACGGCGCAAGCGTCGATGACCTCTTGGTTCCCGCGTTCGCCACCGTCCGCGAAGCGGCCCGCAGGGCACTCGGTCAGCGACACTACGACGTGCAGCTCATCGGCGGCATGGTCCTCAATTCCGGACAGATTGCAGAAATGCGCACCGGTGAGGGCAAGACACTTGTGGCAACCGCCCCGGTCTATCTCAACGCCCTGACCGGAAACGGCGTTCACGTCGTTACCGTCAACGACTACCTGGCACAGCGCGACAGCGACTGGATGGGTCAGGTCTACAAATTCCTCGGCCTCAGCGTCGGCTGTATCACCCACGGCCTGAGCGACGAAGAACGCCGGGCAGCCTACGCCGCTGACGTCACCTACGGCACGAACAACGAATTCGGCTTCGATTATCTCCGCGACAACATGAAGCATGACCGCCAGTCCATGGTTCAGCGCGGACATGCCTATGCCATCGTCGATGAAGTGGATTCGATCCTGATCGACGAAGCCCGTACGCCTCTGATCATTTCCGGTCCGCTGGAAGACCGTTCCGAATTCTACAATTCGGTCGACGCCTTCATTCCGCACCTGACTGAAGAAGATTACGAGCTCGACGAAAAGCAGCGTTCAACGACCTTCACCGAAGCTGGTAACGAGAAGCTGGAAAAGCTGCTCGGCGAAGCCGGCCTGCTGAAAGGCGATTCGCTCTATGACGTCGAGAACGTCGCCATCGTGCACCATCTGCAGCAGGCGCTGAAGGCGCACAAGCTGTTCCAGCGCGACAAGGATTACATCGTCCGCAACGACGAAGTGGTCATCATCGACGAGTTCACCGGCCGCATGATGCCGGGCCGCCGTTTCTCCGAAGGCCTGCACCAGGCCCTGGAAGCCCGCGAGAAAGTGCGCATCCAGCCGGAAAACCAGACGCTGGCCTCCATCACGTTCCAGAACTACTTCCGCATGTACGGCAAGCTGGCCGGCATGACCGGTACCGCGTCAACCGAAGCCGACGAATTCGCCGACATCTACAAGCTGGAAGTGGTCGAGATTCCGACCAACGTTTCCGTGAAACGTATCGATGATGACGACGAGGTCTACCGGACCGTTCAGGAAAAATTCCAAGCCATCGTCAAGCTGATCGACGACTGCAAGCAACGTGCCCAGCCTATCCTGGTCGGCACCACGTCGATCGAGAAGTCCGAATATCTTGCCGAGATGCTCAAGAAGCATGGCTACAAGCAGATCGATCTCAGCGATCCGGCTGCCTTTGCCGCCGCGCAGAAGAACGAAGGCGGCAAGACCAAGGTCTTCGCGGTTCTCAACGCGCGCTACCACGAGCAGGAAGCTTTCATCGTTGCCCAGGCTGGTCTGCCGGGCGCCGTGACCATTGCCACCAACATGGCCGGCCGCGGTACGGACATTCAGCTCGGCGGCAACGCCGACATGCAGATCGCCATGGAACTGGGCGACATGCCGGAAGGTGAAGAGCGCAGCGCCAAGGAAGCGCAGATCCGCGCCGAAGTCGAGGACATGAAGCAGAAGGCGCTTGCGGCCGGCGGTCTTTATGTCATCGGCACCGAGCGTCACGAGAGCCGCCGCATCGACAACCAGCTTCGTGGCCGTTCCGGCCGCCAGGGCGACCCGGGCCATTCCAAGTTTTTCCTGTCCCTGCAGGATGACCTGATGCGCATCTTCGGGTCCGAGCGCATGGATTCCATGCTGCAGAAACTCGGACTGGAAGAAGGCGAAGCCATCATCCACCCATGGATCAACAAGGCGCTTGAAAAAGCTCAGCAGAAGGTCGAGGCACGCAACTTCGACATCCGCAAGAACCTGCTGAAATTCGATGACGTGATGAACGACCAGCGCAAGGTGGTCTTCGATCAGCGTATCGAGCTGATGGACAGCGAAGCGATCCAGGACGCGGTTTCCGACATGCGTCACGACGTGATCGACGATCTTGTATCCGCGCACATTCCCGAGCGCGCCTATCCGGAGCAGTGGGATACCGAGGGCCTTCAGGAAGAAGTCCGCAAGTATCTGAACCTGGATCTGCCGATCAAGGATTGGGCGGCCGAGGAAGGTATTGCCGACGAAGAGGTCAAGGACCGCCTGCGCAAGGCGGCCGACGCCGGCATGGCGCAAAAGGTTGCCAAATACAGCCCGGACATCATGCGTCAGGTCGAAAAGGCCGTGCTGCTGCAGACGCTCGACAACCTGTGGCGCGAGCACCTGGCCAATCTCGATCACCTGCGGTCTGTCGTCGGCTTCCGTGGTTACGCCCAGCGCGACCCGCTGCAGGAATACAAGACCGAAGCGTTCACGCTGTTTGAATCCATGCTGACCCAGCTGCGCCAGATGACGACCGCGCAGCTGATGCGGGTCGAACTGGTAACGGAACAGGCACCGCAGATGCCGGCCGAGCCGGAAATGCATGCTCATCACATCAATCCCTTGACCGGGGAAGACGAGATGGCCATGGCGGACGCCCAGCTTCCGGTACCTCCGGCGCAGCGTGATCCGGAAGACCCTTCGACCTGGGGCAAGGTCGGCCGCAACGAGGCCTGCCCTTGCGGCTCCGGCAAGAAGTTCAAGCACTGCCACGGCGTGCTTGTCTGACGGCAGTCGGAACAATTGACCATCAAGAAGGCCAGCCTCGTCAAAGGGCTGGCCTTTTTCGTGAAATTCCGGCAGGTTGCCGCCGACTTCAACCGGCTAACGAATGTTCATGCACACCAAAGCGGCTAACACTGTCTATGTCACCCGGCGGGAAAACGCCCGCCCGCAGGCACCGCTGCTCAGCGTCATCGTACCGGTCTTTAACGAAGAGGAGGTCATCCTCCACTTCCTGCGGGCAACCCGGCCGGTGCTCGAGCGAAGTGGCCTTCGTTACGAATATGTTTTCATTGATGACGGCAGCCGGGACCGGACCGCGGACATCCTGTCGGAGGAGCTTGCAAACGGCCTGCCGGGACGGCTTCTGGGCCTTTCCCGCAATTTCGGCAAGGAAGCCGCACTTTCCGCAGGGCTCGAGGCGGCGAAAGGAGACATCGGTGTCATCATCGACGCTGACCTGCAGGACCCGCCGGAGCTCATTTTGCAGATGCTGGACGGATGGCGCGCGGGCTATGATGTCGTCTACGGCCTCAGGGTCGACCGGTCTTCCGACACGCTCATGAAGCGGTCCACGGCGGGCATGTTCTACAGCCTGTTCAACCGCCTGGCCAATATCGACATGCCCGCGAACGCCGGCGACTTCCGTCTGATCGACCGCTGCGTTATCGATGCATTGCTGCGCCTGCCGGAACGCAATCGCTTCATGAAGGGGTTGTTTGCCTGGGTCGGGTTTCCGGCCATGGCACTGCCCTATGAGCGCCCTCCTCGCCTGGCGGGGGCTGGCAAGTTCAATTACTGGAAGCTCTGGAACTTTGCGCTGGACGGCCTCACGGGCTTCACAACGCTCCCGCTACGGGTCTGGTTCTATGGCGGCGCCCTGATCTCTGTCGGCGCCTTCACCTATGCGCTTTATCTGACGTTACGCGTCCTCATCGAAGGCATCGATCTCCCGGGCTACGCATCGCTGATGGTCGCGCTTCTGTTCTTCTCGGGTGTACAACTGCTGTCGATCGGCATGATCGGCGAATATGTGGCGCGGCTGTTCAACGAAGCGAAACAGCGGCCGGTCTTCATCGTTCAGGATGTCATCGAAGGCGGCAACACACCTCAATCCGCAAAGCAAACGGACGACGCCGCCAATGGCGCCTGAAATTCGCCATGGCAAGTTGAAGACGGAAACCGCTGCCGCCGGCAAATTCGCCGTGATCGGCGTGCTGGCGACGCTGACCCATGCCATTGTGGCGGGCAGCTTGCTGCAATCTGGAATGCTTCCGGCCTATCCGGCCAATGTCTGCGGCTTCCTGGTCGCCTTCTGCGTCTCTTTCACCGGTCACTATTTCTGGAGCTTCTCGCACCTGCGCCGGAAGGGCTCCGCAATCAGAAGCATGGTGCGGTTCCTGGTGATTGCAGTCTCCGGCTTCCTGCTGAACACCACCGTTCTGGCCCTGTGGCTGACCCTGACCCCCTGGCCTGATCTCATCGGCCTCCTGTTTTCCATCGCGATCGTGCCAGCCCTTTCCTTTGCCGGAGCCCGGCTCTGGGCCTTCTCGCACCATCCAGCCGAGACCTGACCCTTGATACGTCTGATCGAAAACGCTCCTTCAAGGGCGGCCCTCTATTACGCTGGCGGCCTCTGCCTGCTTTATGCCCTGATACCGACCCTGACTTTTCCCAACCCGCCACTTGACGTGGTTGAAGGCTTTGCCTGGGGCCGGGAACTTCAGCTCGGCTATACCAAACATCCACCGATGCACGCCTGGCTTCTGGAGCTCACCTATCGTCTCACGGGAGGCCTCAGTGGCGGGTACTGGCTGAGCGCGCTTTCGGTTGCCCTTGGCTATCTGTTCATCTGGCGGCTCGCTCGCCGTCTCGGACTTTCCGGCCAGCAGTCCTTCTGGTCTCTCGTGCTGACCAGCGTAACCTTCTACTTCACGCTGCCCCTGCCGGAATTCAACCCGAACATCCTGCAGATCCCCATCTGGGCAGGCATGATGCTGCTGTTTCACCGGGCAGTGGACAAAGGCCGCCTGCTCGACTGGGTCCTGCTTGGCATCCTCGCCGCCTTCGGCCTTTACACGAAATATTTCGTGCTGCTCCTGATCGGTGCAATCGGACTTTACGCGCTGGTCTTCGCCGATGCCCGGCGGCATATCCTGCGCCCGGGCCCCTGGGTGACGATAGCCGTCTGCCTTGCCCTGCTGGTGCCACACGCGGCATGGCTTCTGGAAACGGATTTCCTGACGTTGCGCTACGCCGCCAGCCGCAGCAATCCGGCAGACGGTTTTGTCGACCATCTGTTCAATCCGCTGAACTTCCTGGCAGCTCAGATCGGCAATCACGCCGGCTTGTTTCTTGTGGTTCTGGCCGGTCTTGGCTGGCACGGCCTGAAACAGGTTCGACTGCTCAGGCACGAAGTTGCAACGCCCCTTGCCACACCTTCCGACCGCTTTCTGCTCTGGTTTGCCGTTCTGCCGCTTGCAGTTGTTCTGATTGCATCAGCCGTTACCGGCAACGAGTTCGAACACATGTGGGGCACGCCCATGTTTGTGCTGTCCGGCATCCTGGCGGTGCGGTTTCTGGCGCTACCGCAACTCTGGCCCTTTCCCGCCCGCGCCCTCGTTGCCGCCGTTGCGATCCAGGCGATTTTCCTGGGCATCCTGTTCGGGCAGGCGGTTCTGGAGCCGCACTGGAAACATAAGCAGACCCGGCTCCACTATCCCGGCAAGGCGATCGCCGAAGACATGGCACACGTCTGGAAGGAGCACATGGGCACCGATCTCGCCTATGTGGCCGGCGATATGTGGTCGGCAGCCAACGTCACCACACAGGCCGCCAGCCGCCCGTCGATGTTCTATCTGCATGACCGGACCCTCAGCCCCTGGATCGACCCGAAAGATGTCCAGGAAAAAGGTCTGATGATCGTCTGGCGAGGCGACCAGGAAACACCGATTGAGGAAATCCGTCGCTATTATCCGGATGCTGTCCGCGAAGGGTCCCGAACGTTCGCCTACCAGACCTCCGGCAGCATTCCCGGCGTCACGGTCAACTGGGTCATCGTCCCGCCTGGCAAGGTGGTTTTCGAACCGGCGAATTAATCGCAAACGCTGGCACAAGCCGTCTGGAAACCGGACGAAAACAACACTAACTTGGCGCCATGATCAGTATGGCGGAAATCGACGGCGTGGAAGACTGGTTGATCGACCAGTCTCTTGGCTCGCCCGATCTGGGGTCGATGTTCGGAGAGATGTGCGAGCGCCTGCGCGCATGCGAGGTTCCTGTGGACCGCGCCATGATCGGCTGGTCGACCCTTCATCCCCTGATCGAGGCGGAAGCCGCCATCTGGGAAAACGGCACCGAAATCCAGCGCGAGCAGATTGCCCACAATGCCGAAGAAACAGACGAGTGGCTGCAAAGCCCCGTCCGTGCCGTGCTGGTCAATCAGGAGTCCGTCCTGCGACGGCGCCTCACGAATGCCAATGCACCGCTCGAGTTTCCCTTGCTCGTTCGGCTGAAGGAAAGCGGGTACTCCGATTACATCGTCATCGCGACCGAATTCGACCTGCCGACCATCAAGGACCAGATTGCTACCTCCGGCATCGTGATCAGCTGGGCAACGCGGGAAACCGACGGCTTTTCCGACGATGCACTGACCGCAATCCGCTACATTCAAAAACGATTTGCCCTGGCCGCGCGCGCCACCATTCAGGGGCAAATCAACCAGACGATCGCAGAAACGTATCTCGGCAAGATCGCCGGCAACAAGGTGCTCAGCGGCCAGATCCGCCATGGCGACGGCCAGACCGTCGATGCGGTGATCTATTTCAGCGACATGCGCAATTCGACCGCGATTGCGGAACTGCTTGGTCCCGATGGCTACCTGTCGTTTCTGAACACCTATTTCGACGCGACAGCCGGTGCGATTCTGGCAAAAGGCGGCGAAGTGCTCGATTTTATCGGCGATGCCGTTCTGGGCGTCTTTCCCATAGGCGCACAAAGCCTGGACAAGGCGGTCGCACAGGCACTTTCGGCCGCGGATGAAAGCCGGAAGCGTCTGAAAACGATCAACGCCGACCCGGCGCTGCCACACGTTCTAAAGGCCGGCATCGCCCTGTCCGTCGGCTCCGTCATGTTCGGCAATATTGGCGTCCCGCACCGGCTCACCTTTTCGGTGATCGGCCAGACGGTCCATGCGGCTGCACGGATCGAAAGCCTCACCAAGACCGTCGGCGCCGACGTTCTGATGACCGAAGACGTCGCCCGCTTCGCCAGCGAACGATCAAAACCGGCCGGGTCGTTCGAACTGAACGGCTTCACCGACCCCCAGCCCCTGTTTACCCTGGACCGGCTTTTCTGAAAGCCGCCCGTCCGGCAGGTAGTTCCTCATCCCACCGACAAGCAAAGACCGACATGACCGATCTACGTCCCGACGCCCCTTCCCATCTGCCTTTCAGAGACCAGGAAGCCACCGGCCCTGACAACGGTGCTCCGGTCGTGCTGCTGCACGGCTTCGGCGGCGACCGGCAAACCTGGCTCAACATACAGACGGCACTGGCTTCGAAGAAACGCTCCATAGCGTTCGATCTGCCGGGGCACGGCGAGGCGTTGGACTGGCCGCGGATCGGCAATGCGGGGGTTTCCGCAAAAGCTGTCGGGCAGTCTCTGGAGGCGCTCGAGCTGACGAGGGTCCATCTGGTCGGCCATTCCATGGGCGGCGCAGTGGCCGCGCTGATTGCCCTGCGCAATCCTGATCTGGTGGCCAGCCTTACCCTGCTGGCGCCGGGCGGCTTCGGCTCCGAAATCAATCACCGCCTGTTGCGTCGCTATGCGGCTGCAACGGATGCCGACACCATGGAAACTCTGCTGGAGCAGTTCTTCGGCTGGGAGTTCAAACTGCCGAAATTCCTCGCCAGAACGGCCACCGAAAGTCGTGCGCGCCCGGGCGCGGCCGCGACACTGGAGGCAATCGCGGACGAGATCATCGACGGCAGCGTTCAAAAGACCCTGCCGCGCGACGAACTGGCAGCCCTGCCCATGCCGATCAAGGTCCTCTGGGGCACACAGGACCGTGTCCTGCCGACGCGCCAGGCCCACAAGTTGCCGGGTGTCGTTGCCACGCACATTTTCGAACGAACCGGTCACATGCTGCATCTGGAACTGCCCAAGGAAGTGACCCGGCTCATCCTTCAGAACGCTGGCTGCTGACGCGGACCAACATCTGGAACTCCAGAAAGTTTCCCCGCGATCTGGCCCCCCGGCGCGGTTTGGGATAGGTAGCAGGCCGAAACCCGGCCGGTCGGACGGCGGGGCCTGTATGAACCGAGCCGGAGCGCGCATGTCAGCCGAAATGTCAGCAGCCAACGATGTCATCGTCACGGCGGTGTCGGGCTATGAGCCGAAACACATGGCTGCCTGGTACAATTCCCTGAAGGCAACGGGGTATCGCGGCCGGACGGTCGCGGTTGCTTACAATGTCAGCGAAGCCCTTGTTGATTACATGAAGCACATGGGCTCGCTCGTCATCACCTTCGATCATGACGCCGGCAAGAAGCGCTACTCCTACTCGCAGCTTCGGGAAGAAATCGCCGACCATACCGATGGTGGCAAGCTTTACACCGACAGGCGCTGGACCTGGAACAAGCGCGTCCTGCGCTTCAAGGACAAGATCTACGACCGGCGCTTCTTCCATGCCAGTCACCTGGTGAAACAGCATCTCGATGCGCTTGGCGAGCCTGTGCGCTTCGTCGCGTTCTCGGATGCCCGGGACGTCATCTTCCAGTCGGACCCGTTCGCCTGGATGGAAGAGAACCTTGCTCCGGGCAAGGATCTCCTCATCGGTGAGGAAAGCATCACCCATGAAGACCCCTGGAACCGCCGGAACGTCCTGAAAACCTACGGCCGCCACGCCTATGACCGTGTGGCCAGGGTCCCCGTGTGCTGCGCTGGCTATTTCGCCGGCCGCTACGAGGCGATGATGGATTTCATGCTGGCGGTCTATTACTTCGACCAGACCAAACGGAGCGGTGATCAGGCCGCCTTCAACCAGCTGCTGACCTTTTGCGGCTGGAAGGAAAAGGCCGAGAAGGTGAACTGGCAGGTTCCCTGGCTGCTGCACGCGGTCAGTGCGAATGTCGGTCCGGACGCGCCGGGGTTCTGCATGCCTCGGGAAACCGTGCCGGTGTTCGAGGACGGGCTGGTCAAAACCTTCGACAAGCAGCCCTACGCCATCGTGCACCAGTACGACCGCAACAAGGAAATGACTGCCTATTTCATGGAGAAATTCGGCAAGGTCGAATAACAGCAGGCGCTAACCGCGGACAATGGAAGCGCTTCGCCCTCCTGTTACCCGCCGGCACCTATCCTTTCGGAACCTGTTGTTCAGGCTTCCGGCAGCAGATCATCACGCCACGGCTCACCGATCACCCGGCGGGCCATCATGTGCGAGCGCGGTGAATTGATGCTGTCGACGGCGATTAGCCGGCCATCGTGCAGGTAGGCGACATAGAACTTGTTGTCCTGGGTCGAACCCACGACCTTTGTGTCGTCATACCCCTCCGACAGACCGGCGATCTGCAGCTTGATGTCGTACTGATCGGACCAGAACCACGGCAACGGGTCGTAATCGACTTCCTGACCCAGCAGCGCCTGGGCAACCGCCTTTGCCTGGTCGATGGCGTTCTGGACGCTTTCCATGCGCACGGACCGCTGGTAGCGGTTGGAATAGAAACGCGTACAGTCACCCGCAGCGAAGATGTCAGGATCGCTGGTCTGGCCGCATCCATCCACCAGGATCCCGTTGTCGACCTCCAGGCCCGCCTCTGCGGCCAGGTGATCATTGGGCTCTGCGCCGACGGCAACCAGAACCAGTTCCGCCGGAACCGTCTCGCCTGTCGACAACCGGACACCGGTGACACTGTCACCACCCTCGATTGCCTCGATGCCCGTGTTCAGGCGCAATTCGATGCCGCGGGCCTTGTGCAGGCCGGAGAAATAGTCGGAGACCGCCTGGCTGACCACGCGCTTCATCGGACGATCCTGCGCCTCGATGACGGTGACCGACTTGCCCAGGCTTTTGGCGACGGCAGCGACTTCAAGACCGATGTACCCGGCCCCGATGATGGCGACACTGCTGGTCTTTTGCAGAATGTCCCGGATCACGTTGACATCGGCAATCGAGCGCAGCGTGACCACGCCCTTCTTGTCGGCACCCTCCAGCGTCAGCAGCCGGGCATTGGTGCCGGTTGCCAGAACAAGCTTGCCATACGGCAGCGTATCGCCGTTTGCCAGTGTCAGGCGCTTCGCGCCACGGTCGATCGCAACCACTCTGGTATTGGGAATGTGGTCGATATTGTTGGTGGTGAAGAAAGCCGGCGGGCGCAGCCACAAGCCTTCGGCGCCGATCTCGCCGGCCAGGAACTTCTTGGAAAGCGGCGGTCTTTGATAAGGCGGATGCGGTTCGTCGCCGATCAGCCGCAGCGGGCCTTCAAATCCGCCCTGCCGCAGGGATTGGGCGACCTGGGCTCCGGCTTGTCCTGCTCCGATGATGACGATGTCTTCCTGCATTCCGCTTCGCCCTCTTTGCGCTTGGCCGGTCCGGCGGATGGTGTGCCGGCCGATCGTTTGAGTGCATGGCTAGCACGAAGAAACGCAGGCCGCCAGAATGGCGAAACGCCGCGTCGGTGCGGACACGGCGTTTTTTCGATTTTCTTTGTTTCAAGCGTTCCGGTTCGGGATCAGGCGCTGCGCACGCCTTGCAGGAATTCGGCAACTTCCTGCCGGATCAACGCGCCCTGCTCGCCAAGCGATTCTGCGAGGTGCTCCACTTCGGAACCGTTGGACCGTGCAAGCTCGGCAGCCGAACCGACGGCCTCCATGCTCGACACCCCTTGTTCGGACCGCGCCGAGGCACTGGAAACGTTGTGCGAGATCGCCTGGACGGCTTCGTCCTGCTGCTGCACGGCCGATGCCACAGCCGAGGCAAGGCCCTCCATGTCGGAGATGATCCGGTTGACGTCCTCGATCGCCTGGACCGCCTGACCGGAAGACCCCTGGATGGCCTCGATCTGGGTCGCAATATCCTCGGTGGCTTTCGAGGTCTGGTCGGCAAGCTGCTTCACTTCGGCAGCAACCACCGCAAACCCCTTGCCTGCTTCGCCCGCGCGGGCAGCCTCGATGGTCGCGTTCAGCGCCAGCAGATTGGTCTGGTTGGCAATGTCGCGGATCAGCCCCATGACTTCGCCGATCCGGTCTGCCGCGCTGGAAAGTTCCTGCATGGTGGCAACCGTTGAAGATGCACTCCGCACCGCCTGCTGGGCCACTTCCGTCGACTTGTTGGCCTGGCCGGCGATCTCGGCGATGGACGCGGCAAGCTCTTCCGCGGAATGAGCTGCGGAAGTGACGTTTTCCGCCGCCGTGCGCACCGCTTCGGCTGCTTCCCCGGACTGGTTGGCAACATCGTCGGCCGACTGTTCCATCGACTGGGACGTCTGCCGCAGCTCGCCGTTGGCTCGGTCAAGACTGTCGAGTGCCGCGGACACGGTCCCCTCGAACCGGCCGATCAGTGTATCGAGACGGGCAACGCGTTCTTCGCGCCGCCGGTTTTCCTGATCCTGCGAGGCCGCAAGTTCAGCCCGCTCGACCGCATTGTCACGGAAGACCTGAACCGTGCGGCTCATGGAAGCAAGCTCGGTGCTGCCACTGTCGTCCGGCAGGTCGAGGTCGGTCTGGCCGCTGGCAAGGGCTTCCATGGCCGACTGCAAACGCGCCAGCGGGCGCGCCACCGATTGGCCGATCACAAGCGCGATGGCCGGAAGCAGCAGAAGCAGAACCACGATAGCCCCGCCGATTGCATAGGTTGCGATCGACCGGGCCATCTCAAGCTGACCGGCGGCTTCACCTTGAGTGGTGTTGGCGGCTTCGCTGAGGGACGCGATGTGCGGTGGAACAAGTTCAAACAGGTTTTCCAGCAGTTCCGAATGCTCGCCCCGCTCTGTCTTGGCGACTGTGTAATCGTCGAAAGTCGTCTTGTATTTGGCCATGTTGTCGGCCAGCTCCGCCTTGATGGCGTCGGAGATATAGACTTTCTTCAAGAGCTTTTCGAAATCGTTGAACTCGCCCTGGAAAACCTCCAGCGCCGCCTCGGTATTGTTGAGCGTGAACTCCCGTTCCGCCAGCTGAACGGCCAGGATCGCGCGGGCCAGCTTTTCGAAATCCGGCCCGCCGCCGAATTTCATCTCTTCCGACAGGCGATGCTTGACCGCCCCTGCATATTCGTTGAGCCCCGCCAGATAGCCCTGCGTAGTGTCATACCCGATCTTCTGCTGGGCAGTGTCCAGCATCTCGAAGGCACCTCTTGTGCCTTCCAGCGTATCCTTGACGTCGGCGATTTCCGAAGCGTAGGCCGCTGCGGCCGGGTTGGTTGCGATCGTCTCCAGAACTGCGCTGGCTTCTTCAAGCTTGGCGTTGAAACTCTGGAATGTCTCGACGGATGGCGTGCTGTGGTAACGCTCTTCAATCGAGCGCAGCGCTGCGGCGCTTTCCGACAATGTGCTGACCTGTCCGGCCAGTGTCGAACTGCTGCTCATGCGCGCGAAGGCCGAATTGAGCTCACCCTGGCTCCAGAAGAAGACACCGCCGATCGCAAGGAGCCCCACAATGGTGAAAAGGCTTAAGGCCAGAATTCTGGCTTTGACTGACAAATTCGCGAAGATCCGAAAAGGTGATTGAGATCTGAAGGCCACCAGCGTATGTCCCCTGGATCAACGGATGTGCCATCGGGGTCGATGTTTACATCCATGAGTTGATCGATCTGGAAGTGTTCGTGCTTCTGGCCTGCGTTTCTTTCACGACAGAACGTTCGAACACTCATGTTTGCGCCGTATATTTGACTATAAATGCCAACTTACGGTTAACATGCGTGTAACCCCACCGACTCGACGCAATCTAACCTTGCGTCATCTTCGACTTTGTCATTGAGGCTGCAATTGAATCTCCTCGCCAGAGCCGCACCGGCCATTTTTGTTTTGCTGTGGTCTACGGGCTTCGTCGGTTCTAAACTCGGCGCACCCTACATCGATCCGATGGTGTTTTTGACGGTCCGCTTCGTTGCGGTTTTGCCGGTGCTGATTCTGCTGGCGATGTTCTTGTCGAAGTCCTGGCCGAAAGATCCCGCTGCCATTGCCCATTGCATCTTCACCGGCATGCTGGTCCACGGCATCTATCTCGGTGGTGTGTTCTGGGCAATCAAACAGGGCATGCCGGCTGGAGCGTCCTCGATCATTGTCGGTCTTCAGCCCGTGCTGACCGCGCTCATCGCGGTGGCTTTGCTTGGCGAAACCATTTCCCGCAGACACTGGCTCGCCATGGCCATCGGAGCGATTGGTCTTGCATTCGTTCTTGGTCCGAAACTCGACCTTGCCGGATCGGGCATCACGCCGGTGACGATATTCGTGGTCCTCATCTCCGTTGCGGCCATCAGCCTGGGAACAGTCTACCAGAAGCGTTTCGTACAGCAGACCGACCTCATGGCGGCAACTGTCTGGCAGTACGTCGGCGCTTTGCTTGTCACAATTCCGCTGAGCCTGACCGAAAGCTGGCAGATCACCTGGTCAGGTGAGCTGATCTTTGCGATGGCCTGGCTCGTGCTGGTCTTGTCCGTCGGCGCGATCCTGCTCCTGATGCTGCTGATCCGCGAGGGCGCGGTCTCCCAGGTCGCCAGCCTATTTTATCTGGTGCCGGTGGCAACAGCGGTGGAAAGCTATTTCCTGTTCGGTGAATCCCTGACGCCGGTTCAGATCGGTGGAATGGTTCTGGTCATCAGCGCGGTATTGACCATCCGCAAGAAGCCAGCAAGGAGCTAGGGGTGGTCCCCGGAAGCCGTCTTGCGGAAAATCCGGTCAGGCTTCTGTATCCAGCGCCAGCGCAAGCTGTTCCTGACGGCGGCGCCAGTAGCGCCGTTGACGGGAGATTGCCGCGTTGAGTTCACCGCCCAGAATGAACACGAGCGCGCAGATATAGAGAAAGATCAGCGCGGTCATGATCCCGGCCAGACCGCCATAAGTGGAGACGTAATTGGCGAAGCTGGCGAGATAGGCGCCGAAGGCACTGCCGGCAATGATCCACATGAACAGTGTGGCGAGCACTCCGGGCCACAGGTCGCGGAAAGTGCGATGCCCCGCCGGAAGCAGCCAGTGGGTGATGAAAAGGCCGATGATCAGCAGCGATCCGGCCAGTGTGTATCGGGCAACGTTGATTGACAACAGGAAAGTCTCGACCTGCGGCACGAAGACCTTCAGCCCCTCGAGGGCGAGCGGCGCCAGAACCACCAGAAACGTATAGGCAAGCAGAATGCCGGCACCCAGCAGCACAAGCCCGATCGATTGCAGCCGCAACAGCACGATGGAGCGGTTTTCATGCTGCCGGTAGGCCCGGTTGAGCGCGGTACGCAGCGCCTCCACCCCGTTGGAGGAAAACCACAAAGCGGCAACGGCGCCGAAGGTCACAAGGTCGCCGCGGCGAATGGTCAGGACATTCTGGATCTCCCGCACGACAGGCGATGCAACGCTTGCCGGCCAGGCATCGAACAGCAGTTCCGACACCGTGTCGGCAGCACCGGTCATGCCGAGAAAGGCCGCGAGCGAGGCGATGAAGATCAGCAGGGGAAATATCGCCAGCAACCCCGACAGTGCCACGTGACTGGCCATTGCAAAGCCGTCATCCCGGGCGAAGTGACCGATGGCGTCTTTCAGGACGGCGTAGATCACGAGAACTGTCTGTCTGGCGCTCATGACCCAAGATGTGGCCTGCGCTGACACAATTCGTCAAGCCTGGGTAGTGAAAACCGCATCCGCCAAAAGGTCTATAAATTCACGCTCGACAAATGAGGGTGTGCAACGCAACATAGCTTCAACAAGAAGCGCTGCTGCGCAACAAATGAAAACGGAGATCGCCATGTCCACCGCAGCCCTGCCGGCCGCAGAAACACCCGCAAGCCTTACCGAGCGAACGGAAGCTGCCGTCGCCACGCTCGATCATCTGCTCAATCTTGCAGCGCAGCGGGTGCGCGACCGCGTGAGCGAGGATGGGCGCATCTCCTCCCGCCTGATGGAAGAAGAGCAAAGGGCAACCCACGGACTGGCCTGGTTCGCAACCTATGTGGAATCTCTGCGCCAATTGGATGCCTACCCGAAACGTCTGACCGCGGAAGGCCGCTACGGCGCTCTTGAGGACTACATCGTCCAGCTCGGATTTGCGGAGTACCTTGCGCAGATCTTTGGTGGCATTCCGATGAACCAGGGTGAAATCGTTCGCCTGGCGGATCTTGGCGTTTCTTCCGAAGAAGCTCTTGGCTTCCAGACAGCCGAAATCCTGTCGCTGATCGATACCGGAAGCCGTCCGGAAATCCGCAGCGAGATCACCCGCCTGATCCGCGACCAGGCGGGCCATTCCACCTTCGGCGACCCAGGTCTGGACGAGACCATGGAGCAGATCCGCAACGAGATGCGCCGCTTTGCCGAAGACAACGTTGTGCCCAACGCGCACGAGTGGCATCTGAAAAACGAATATATTCCGCTTGAGATTATCGAGCAGATGTCCGAGCTCGGCGTCTTTGGCCTCACCATACCGGAAGAATATGGTGGCCTCGGACTTGGCAAGGAGGCCATGTGCGTCGTCTCCGAAGAACTGTCCCGCGCCTATATCGGTGTCGGCTCGCTCGGCACCCGGTCCGAAATAGCGGCGGAACTCATTCTGTGCGGCGGAACGGAAGAGCAGAAGCAGCACTGGCTACCGAAAATCGCATCCGGCGAGATCCTGCCGACTGCCGTCTTTACCGAACCCAATACCGGCTCGGACCTTGCCTCGCTGAAGACCCGCGCCGTGAAGGACGGCGACGTCTGGAAGGTGTCCGGCAACAAGACCTGGATTACCCATCCGGTCCGTGCCGATATCATGACCCTGCTGGCCCGCACCAACCCGGATGAACCCGGCTACAAGGGCTTGTCCATGTTTATCGCGGAAAAGCCGCGCGGCACCGATGAGGAGCCCTTCCCGGCAGACGGCATGAGCGGCGGCGAGATCGAAGTTCTCGGCTACCGGGGCATGAAGGAATATGAAATCGCTTTCGACGGCTTCGAGGTGAAGGGCGAGAACCTTCTCGGCCAGGTCGAGGGCGAAGGTTTCAAGCAACTGATGCAGACCTTTGAAGGCGCCCGCATCCAGACTGCTGCCCGCGCATTGGGCGTCGCCCAGTCTGCACTGGACCTGGGCCTGAGATACGCCGAAGAACGCGTCCAGTTCGGCAAGGAACTGGTCAACTTCCCGCGTGTTGCCGACAAGCTGGCCATGATGACTGCCGAACTGATGATCGCCCGCCAGCTGACCTATTTCTCGTCCTGGCAGAAGGATTCCGGCAAGCGCTGCGATCTGGAAGCAGGCATGGCGAAACTGCTTGGTGCCCGCGTTGCATGGGCCGCGGCGGACAATGCGTTGCAGATCCACGGCGGCAATGGCTTTGCTCTGGAATATGCAATTTCCCGAGTCCTGTGCGACGCCCGCATCCTGAACATCTTCGAAGGTGCGGCGGAAATTCAGGCTCAGGTCATCGCGCGCCGCTTGCTTGAGACGCGCGGCAACGCCTGATCGTCATCAGATCGCCCTTTGTCGCGATGGCCGTGTGCCTGCGCGTGGCGAAGCTTGTCAGATCCCTCGCTCATTCCCTCGTCCGGGGCGCTGTCCCGGGCCTGGGCCCAAGCTTGCTTTGCAGGCGGCCGATGACGGCCAAGACAATCACCACCATGAGTGTTGCAAGACCCGCCAATCCGATCTGACCGACGCCGCAGGCCGTGCCGATGGCACCTGCCAGCCACATTGATGCACCTGTGGTGACGTTCTGCACCGAGCCGTTGCGGGAGAAGATCAGACCGGCGGAGAGGAACGCCACGCCCGCCGTCACGGCTTCGACCAGACGGAGCGGATCCACATTGACGTTGCTCGCCCCGGAAAAGGGAAGATCGGCAAGCGCCTGACTGATCAGGAGAAACAGACACGAGGCGAATGCGATAAGCATATGCGTCCTGAGCCCGGCATCCTTGCCACGCTCTTCCCGCTCGAACCCGATGATACCGCCCAGAACGATGGCCGCAATCATCCGCAGAACCAGAACGTCCAGCGGAACCGCACCGAAGCCGAGGTCCATCTCTGCGGCAAGCCGGTCTACCATGGTCGTTCCTTGTTGCGGGTCGGTCAGCATAAGAGAGCAACGCCGCAACAAGTCTTTCGTTCCGGAAGGTGACCGGTGCTGGCTGCCGCCTACTCCACGGTAACCGTGATCTTTTCCGACATGACCGGCGGATTGTGCGGAATGTGCGACCAGTCACCCAGCACCAGTTGCAGCGTGTGTGAACCGGCTGGCAGTTCAATCGTGGTTTCGGTTTGCCCACCACCGAAATGCTTGTGATTGTCATCCGCCGGAATAGCTTCGTTCAGCTCCTCGCCCTCGATACTCTCATCGATGATCAGATGATGGTGGCCGGTGTTTTCCTTTTCCGTGCCGGCGGGGGCAACGCCCATTCCGGAGAGGCCGAACTGGATGGTCACCGGACTTTTGACGGTGTCGCCATCCTTCAGGTTTACGAAGTAGAGCTTCACGCCGTCCGGTGCCGGAGTTTCTCCAGCCTGGGCGACGGCACCTGTGAGGGCAAGCACGGCAGCACCGAGCCCGATTGCAAGTTTCTTCATGATCTTCTCCCTTTCAAGGACGGAATTCTGCATTGTTCCTCACGACCACTCTTCACTTAGGGCGCCGCGCTCTCTTCCGGTAGGCCCTGCAATCCGTTTCCCGTACCGGTAGGCTTGCGAACTGTCGAAATTGTCACAGATATCCTCAGGAACGCTTCCGGTGGTCCGGCGTTCACTCCAGACGGACCCAAAACTGCAGGAGTGCGACATGAAGGATGCGATCCGACTGAAACATGATGGTTGGGTAGTCGTTGCCGACGGAACCAAGGCTTTGTTCCTGACCAACGCGGGCACGGAACACGTGCCGGACCTCAAGGTCTTTCGGAAAGAAACCCAGGACAACCCTCCCAACCGCGAGCAGACCGCTGACCGTCCCGGTCGTTTGAGCGACGGACCGCAGGGGCATCGAAGCGCAGTTCAGGAAGCCGACTGGCATGCCCTGGCTGAAGACGATTTCGCCGCGGACCTTGCCCAGATGCTTTACAAGCGCGCCCACAAGGGCAAGTTCGACGAAATCGTACTGGTCGCAGCCCCGTCAGTTCTCGGCCAGGTCCGCAAGCGCCTGCACAAGGAAGTCAGTGACCGTGTCGTCGCGGAGATCGACAAGGATCTCACCAATCATCCTGTCGATCGCATCGAGAAACTTGTCTTCGGAAGATAATCATCTTCTTGCGCAGACGCTCAGGGCGTTAGGCCGCCACCGTCCGAACGTCCCTGCCACGATGCGCCTTGCAAGACCAGGCTCGGAATTTTTTCACCCTAGAGAACAGTGGCCGCCAATTGCGGCCGCTGGAACAGGCAGGACCATGACCGCTGATCCGGACTTGGACCGGCCCCTGACGTCCATTGTCGACAGGGTCGGAGACATCACGAAAGAAGGGCAGGTTTCGCTTGACCGCGTGGTCGGCGCTTTCGAGAAAACCGGATTTGCGACGATGCTGATCGTGCCCGCGGCCGCCGTCGTGACACCGCTGAGCGGCATTCCCCTGTTTTCAAGCCTGTGCGGAGTGACCATTTGCCTGATCGCGGCACAATGGCTGATGAAACGCGACCGGGTCTGGCTTCCCCACTGGCTGGGTCAGCAAAGTCTTGAGGGCGACAAGGTGCGGGTGGCGATGAACAAGCTGCGGCCCGCCGCACGCTGGCTCGACAAACATTCCCGCGCGAGAGCACGGTTCCTCTTCCGGCAACCTCTTCGGGCCTTGTTGCCGCTCTCCTGCCTCCTGTTCGGCGCCTTGATGCCCTTTCTCGAACTGGTACCATTCTCGTCATCGCTTCTTGGCGCATCTGTTTGCCTGATTGCCTTCTCTCTCCTCACCCGGGACGGGTTGTTTGCCCTTGCCGCGCTTTTGCCCCTGGCCATCGTTGTCTGGGCACTGACGGCCTTGTTCTGAGGAAGGCCTCCCGAACAGGTTCGCAGGATCAACCGAGCGCCTGAAGCGCGATGGCACCGCCATAGATGCCAAGCAGACTGACACTTTCAAAACCGATCCCGCCGGGGCCTGACTTCTGCCGTACCAGCAACCCCAGAAGCAGAACCGCCGTCATCACCAGCCCGATCGCCAGCCAGAAATAGTCCTGAGGGGAGACGGCTTGATACAGCGAGCCGTCGCGATAGGCGACATCGGAAAGCGTCAGGAACAGAGTGTCGAAGGTGTTGCCGCCAACAATGCCGCCGATGGCGAGCTGCAGGGCACCACGATGCACGGCTGCCAGCGTCGTCACCAGTTCGGGCAGCGAGGTGACAACGGCTGTCATCAGCGCACCGACAAGCGAGGCGTTGAGATTGAAACGGTCCGTCAGCGCGCCAGCCACCTCCGCCAGCACCCAGCCCATCGAGGCGAGGATAAGCATCAGCGCTGAAAACCCTGCGATAAGCCGCAAGTTACCGCGCAGGTCGTGCTGTTCCTCATCCGGGCTGTCCTCGTGGGTTTCGGACGTATTCACGACACGCCACATGGGCCGCTCCCGCACGTGCCGCTGAGCCAGCAAACCGCTGCCATAAACGATAACCAGGGCGTAGGAGGCTGGATGAACGCCCAGCAACGTGATTTCCGGGGTGGTGTAGGCGACCAGGGGAATGGCCAGCAAAAGCATCAGCAGGGCACATTGAAAAAGGCTGGAAACGTCAGCGGCCACATGCTCCAGGTTGCCGCGCCGGTAAACGATGTCAGCGATGGCCAGAAAGGCAGTCTGCGCGGCGATACCGCCAACGCCATTTGAAAAGGCCAGCGACGCACGGCCGTCCAGCGCAGCAGTTACAGACACCACGGTGCCCGAGAGCGACGTGGCCGCCCCCAGCAGGACACCGCCAACCAAGGCCTCGCCCAGCCCTGTCCGGTCGGCGATACGGTCAGCTTGACCGGTCAGATGAATGCCGCAAACCAGTATAACTCCACCGGCACCTGCAAAAAGCGCAAGCAAGACCCACAGCGGCAGGCTGTCGAAACCCATAGTGACCTTGTCCCCTCTTGGCATTTGCGGAAGTTGTCCGGACTTCAAAGGGAAAACGGCCACCCCACCAGGAAGTTCCCACCTGAACGTTCTCCCTTGGAACCCCCGGAGGGGAACGAATAAGGGTCTTGCGCGTTAACCGCTGAAGAGCAGTCGAGCCTGGCTGCCAAGTGGCAACATCGCGAGGTAGTGAAGATGATCTATCACGGCTTTAACGACGATGCAGACCGGCACCTTGCCATCCTGCGTGAAAGGATTAGAGACAAGGAAGCCTCCAGCTGGAAGCACCTTGCTCTTGGCTTCGGATTCAGCGGCATCATTTTTTCGCTGATCGCCCTGATATTCCTGCTCAGCTATTGACCGCACGCCCAAGGCAGCCTGGACGTTTTCAGGAACACTACTGCCGCTCGAACGTTGTTCTGAAGAGTGATGAGGCCGAACCGCCCTCAGCGCTTGCAACGACGTACAATCCAGCGAGGTAGAGATGACTTATCAAAGGCAGACCAACGCACAGGACAAGGAAGTCGTTCTGGGAGAAAAGGAAGCCAAGCAGGGCCTCGAACTTCACGAGATGCGTTACGTCCTGGCGATCGGCACCGCAGGCGCGGTAATCGCACTGGCGGTTGTCGGTTACATCCTGCTTTGAGTTCACCAGTCCGGAAGGGTAGAGCCCTTCGAAGGACCAAACAAAAGGGACGAACCTCGAAAAGGTCGTCCCTTTTGTTTTTCAGGCGAGAGGATCAACTCCCGCTCACAGAAGGTGACCCGGCAGATCGCCGGGCAGACCGATTAACGGCAAGCCGCCACATATTCGCGGCCATAGGAATCGCGGTAGATACACTTGCCCGGTTCCGTTGCCCTTCCGACAAGCGCACCGGCAGCCGCGCCGACGGCGCCACCAACAAGCGCTCCGCCTGCCTTACCGGTCGTTGCAGCACCGATCGCCGCGCCTGAGGCACCACCGATCACCGCGCCCTTTTGCGTGTTGTTGCAAGCGGTCAGACCAGTCAAAGCGACCGCAACCAGCATGATTTTCCACATGATCAACTCCCTTCGTGTTGCATTAGGCAGAACGGGAGAGCAGCGGAAATGTTCCAGAAAAAGATGGGAAACTGCCGCCAAGACCAACGCAGAGATCCGTCGTGCGGAGGAACTTCTGTCACCCTCGAACGTTTGCCCGGTATCGGGCAGCCGGCGATCCAGCAGAGGATTTCCCGGCTGCCACTTACAGGAGGATCCGACATGACTGACAGGACCAGGGACGAGATCGCCCGTATTCTGAAAGACAACACGCGCAGCAAGGCTGATCGCGTAGACGAGCTTCTGCGGATGCGAGAGGACGCACGTGCCCTGCAACGGGCGGCGACGGAAAGCCCGATGGGTAATGAGACCCCGGATTCGTCGGGCCTTCGGGACATCGACAGGGCATTGGAGCGCCTCGGCCATAGCGACCTGACCGAGGCTGAGGAAAACAGCGCCGCAACCCTTTGACCGGCGACCCTGCGCGGCCCTTCCAGCCCGGCCTGGAAGGGCGAAACGTTGAAGCTGCCGGCAAGAAAACCTATCTCTAAAGGCGAACACAAGCACAGGCGGCCCCATGAACACCACCTTTGAAGACCTTGGCTTTGACCCCGAGATCCTCGGTCCGGAGGAAGAGCAGAAGAAGACAATCCGTCAGAAATTGATGACGACGGTCCGCAAGGCCGCGCGTCAGGTGCCGTTCATGGAAGATGTCGTCGCCGGCTATTTCTGCGCGCTCGATCCCTCGACACCCAGCAAGGTGCGGGCCACCGTGCTCGCATCGCTGGCGTATTTCGTGCTGCCTTTGGATGTAATTCCAGACTTTCTGATCGGCATCGGCTTCGGCGATGACGCGACCGTGCTTCTGGCCGCCCTCGCGATGATACGCAGCCACATGCGACCGGATCACTACCAGGCTGCAAAGGATGCCTTGAAGGACGGCGAAATCTGACCGCCTTTCTAGAGGTGGTCGCGTCCGGGCTGATCGTCTTTTGCCGGCTTGTACGTCACTTGACCGGCCGCTTTGGTTCCGTGCCAGCAGCCTGACGTTCTCCCGGCAATCAGCCAGTAAATTCCACCGCCGATAAATCCGGCCGCCAGCGCAACCGCACTTCCCGGCCGGAAAGCACTGTCCGCGGCTTCGGCTCCAAGTGTCCAGACTGCAAAGGCGATCACCCCGGCGGCACCGACGTGAAACAGGAAACTGCGCAGCCGTGCAGCTTCGGCCAGAACGATTGCAACGGCAGCCGGGGCCAGGGCCGTGGCACCGACCACACTTGCACCCACGAGACCGCTTCCGACCATTGTTGCAAAGGCAATCGGATCGGCTTCGGGATGCCCGGCCCGGAAAAAGCCCCAGGCAAGGAACAGGCCGCACGCCAGTACCGCGAAGATGAAACCGAACGCGATCCTGAGAAGCTGCAACATGAATTTCCCGCCGTCCAAACCGCTGTCCCTCCTTGATATGCGCGAGCTGACTGCTTACTTGACCATCTGCCGGTCGGATTGCAACCTTCCAGAACCGGCAGTTGCCCGACTGGCCATGATCAGACCAGCCGGAGCCTTAGCCCCTGAAAATGTGACCCGGCATGTCGAAAACGGTGTTTTCGCTTGACTTTTTGCCGGTTTCGCAAGACGTTGGGGGATGGCGTTAGGCCATATCCATCTCAGCACCTTGGTACCAGCGTTCCGAGGATTTTTGTGCATGGAGCATATCAAAGCCCTAGCGCCACGTTGAAACGAAAGAGGAGTTTGCGACCATTCGCCGTCCGTTCCGCGCCCCGCCTCCTACGAAGGAAGGCCCGCGCACAAACCACGAAATTCGCGTTCGCGAAGTCCAGTTGATTGATCATGAAGGCGCCAACCGTGGCGTCATCCCGACAGAAGAGGCGATGGGCATCGCCATGGATGCCGGGTTGGATCTTGTTGAAATCCAGCCGAACGCAAATCCGCCTGTCTGCAAGATCCTGGACTATGGCCGGTACAAGTACCAGGCTCAGAAGAAAGCAGCAGAAGCCCGCAAGAAACAGAAGACCGTCGAGATCAAGGAGATCAAGATGCGTCCGAACATCGACACCCACGACTACGAGGTGAAGATGAAGAGCATGTTGCGGTTCTTTGGCGAAGGCGACAAGGTGAAGGTCACACTCCGTTTCCGGGGCCGCGAAATGGCCCACCAGGACCTGGGCATGAACTTGCTCAACAAGGTCCGTGAGGAAACCAACGAAATCGCCAAGGTTGAATCCGCGCCGAAGCTTGAAGGCCGCCAGATGGTTATGGTTCTGGCTCCGATCAAGTAAGCTTCATCGCGTTTTGAATGTCCGAAAACCCCGCTCCGGCGGGGTTTTCTCGTTTTCGGGCGGCAGAACAGCTCATTTCCTCAAAAATCCCGTCCGGCATGTCACATCCAGCGCCGCTGCCTTGTCATTACCTGCGAACACCACGTGTGCGCAGGAGACGAAAATGATGATGGACAATGGGAATGCAGCAGCAGGGCTTCAGACCAAGCTTGCGAATGACCGGCAATTGATTGACGTCGCCGTCGTTTTTCACAGCGGATACGGTCACACAGAACGTCAGGCAGCGGCTGTCAGGCAGGGCATAGAGGATGTCGACGGTGCACGCGCATTGCTTCTGACTGCCGATGAAGCCAGCACGCGCTGGAACGAACTCAATGCGGCCAGCGCAATCATCTTCGGCACGCCAACCTACGTCGGCGCAGCCTCCGCCGCCTTCAAGACCTTTCAGGAAGCCAGCTCGCAGGAAATCATGTCGAAGGGCTATCTCTGGCGGGACAAGATTGCGGCCGGCTTCACCAATTCCGGTTCGCGTTCCGGCGACAAGCTGGCGGTGCTCATCCAGTTGGCCCTGTTTGCAGCCCAGCACGGCATGCACTGGGTCAGCCTGGACCTGCCGCCAGCCAATTGTTCCTCGCAAGGATCGGAAGACGATCTCAACCGGCTCGGCTTCTGGCTCGGGGCCGCGGCACAGTCGAACACCGACGAAGAGCCGCAGACGGCTCCCCCGGCCGCGGATCTGGCAACCGCCCGCCATCTGGGCAGGCGTGTGGCGAAAACGGCCTTGCAGTTTGCAGCCGGACGGGTGCAAGCACGGCCCGAACCGGCGTTGACGTGATAGGCTGTCGTGATCATGACGGATACACCGGCCCTTGAAGACGACACCGCTTTGCGCAGGCGACTGACCCGCATCGCCTACCGCATGCTGGGATCAGTCTCCGACGCGGAAGACGTGGTTCAGGAAGCCTGGCTGCGCTGGCTTGCCGCCGACCGGGAAAAGGTGCGCGAGCCTGTCGCCTTCCTGAAGACCATCGTCACACGGCTTTGCCTCAATGAATTGAAATCCGCACGCCGTCGCCGCATGTCTTACGTTGGCCCCTGGCTTCCAGAGCCTCTGCTGACGACATCAGATGCCGAAGTCGCCGACGACATCACATTGCCCGTGATGGTGGCTCTGGAGCGGCTGTCACCGCTCGAAAGGGCCGCCTTTCTGCTGCATGACGTTTTCAGCATGGGTTTCGAGGAAATTTCGACCGCCATCAACCGGGAACCGGCAGCCTGCCGCAAGCTCGCCAGTCGCGCCAGGGCAAGGCTCCAGGAAGCAAGACCACGCTTTTCCGCCACGCCGGAACAGGGCCGAAAGCTGGCGACCGCCTTCTACGAAGCATCGCGCAGCGGCGACATGGAGAAACTCCAATCCCTGCTGGCCGAAGACATCGTCGTCTACGCCGACGGTGGCGGCAAGGTGCCTGCAACGTCAGCTCCGACATTCGGGCACGAACGATCCATGAGCCTCTTTGCGGCACTCGCCCGCTATTTCAGAAAGGCTCCGTCACGCCTGATCCGGTTTGCTAACATTGACGGACTGCCCGGTTTTGTAACCGAGGAAGATGGCGGCATTGTCCAGACAACCGCATTACAGATCCGGGACGGCAGGATCATCGCCGTCTATGTGACCCGCAACCCGGAAAAGCTCAGGCATCTTGGCGCAGATCAGGAGGACACGATACGTCCGCCAATTGACCTGAACTGATCAGCACAAGTGGAAATCAGCTTCGCGGCGTTATCCGATCAGCCGGTTCACATCAACAACCGGCATTCCTGCGTTGTGCGCTGCCTCAAGCCCCTGATGACTGTCCTCGAACACGAGGCATTGTTCGGCTGCGACACCGAGCCGGGAAGCGGCCTCCAGGAAGAGATCCGGCGCCGGTTTGGCATGGGCAACGTCATCAATCGTGACAACCGTATCGAACAACGGCAGCAGTCCCGTCTCCTTCAAGGACGCCAGCACCACTTCCTGCGGTCCACCAGAGGCGACCGCCATCGGCAACTTGCCGTGAAACCTGCGTGCAATGGCGCTTATTACCTCGATCTCGCCGACTTCACCGATCCGGGCCAATACTGCCGTGCGCATCTCCCGAACGGCCAGCGGGCGATCCACCGTAACTCCGTGCTCGGCTTCGTAGTCATCAAGCAGCACATGTTCCGACATTCCCGCCCGGGCGTGGTACCAGTCCGGTTCCATATGATGACCGGCGGCCCTGAACGCGTCCTGCCAGGCACCGGCATAGAGCGTTGGTGTTTGCACCAGCGTGCCATCACAATCGAAAATCAGGGCCTGCGCCCGTTGGAGAAGCGTCTCCAGTTCATTCATGTCATTGGGCTTTCGATGAGAATTGCACGGAAGTCGTTGACGTTGGTGAGGGTTGGCCCCGGCACCACCTGATCGCCAAGAGCCGCGAAGAAACTGTGGCTGTCATTGTCGCCAAGCATGGCGACCGGGTCGAGGCCAAGCCCCCCTGCACGCTCAAGAGTGCTTGGGCCAACAACCGCCCCTGCAACATCCGCCGCCCCGTCGACACCGTCTGTGTCACAGGCAATCCCGTAAAGACCGTTTGCCCCCTTGAGTGCGACCGCGAGAGCAAGGGCAAATTCCGCATTCGGACCACCACAACCCTTGCCGCGCCGCGTCACCGTGCATTCACCGCCGGACAGAAGCAGGACGGGCCGCCCACCCGGTTTCATCGCCTGCTGGCGTTCGATCGCGAGTCTTGCCTGCTGTTCAGCCACTTCGCGCGCCTCGCCTTCAATGGCGTCCCCCAGGATCTCGACTTCCATACCTTCGTCGGCTGCCAGGCTTGCCGCTGCTTCCAGCGAAAGCGATGGTGCCGCGATGATGCGGTTTTCCACCCTCGACACTCTTTCATCTTCCGGCGGCAGCACTCCGGTGGCGCTGTCCAGCACAGCGAGAACAGATGCCGGCACAGATATGCCAAAGCGTTCGATAACCGCACGCGCGTCCGCTGGCGTTGTCCGATCACCGACCGTCGGGCCTGAGGCAATAAAGGCCGGATCGTCACCGGCAACATCGGAAATAATCAACGCCGTCATCCGGGCAGGATAGGCTGCCGCTGCAAGCTGGCCACCCTTGACCAAGCTGACGTGCTTGCGGACCGTGTTCATGTCGGTGATTGGCGCGCCTGATGCCAGCAGGGCTTCATTCAAGGCCTGCAGGTCAGCCAGCGAAATATCTCCGGCCGGCGCCTCCAGCAGCGCCGACGCCCCGCCTGAAATCAGCGCGATCACGCGATCCGCTTCTTCAAGCGAAGACAACAGACCGAGAAGGCGCTGTGTTGCCTGAAGCCCACGCCCGTCCGGCACCGGATGTGATGCCTCGACGATTTCGATCCCCCGGCAAGGCCTGGAGTAGCCGTAGCGAGTGATGACCAGTCCCTCTGAAGCCCCCCAGGCTGCTTCAACCGCTTCGGCCATGCGTGCCGACGCCTTGCCGGCACCGATCACGACCGTCCGGCCGTCAACCCTTTCCGGCAGGAATGCGGGAACGCACTTCATCGGGTCGGCCGCTGCAACGGCCGTCTCGAACAGACGCCGCAACAGGGCCTCACGCGAACAATCTGTCATGCATCGAGCCCCAGGGTCGATTGCCGTTTGATCAGCTCGACCGGATAATGTTTCGTGTCGGGTGGCCTGACGCCGTCGACAATCCAGGCCAGCATCGCTTCGGCAGCATTGCGGCCGAACAGCGCAGTATCGCAGCGCACCGAGCTGAGCCTGGGAAAGGCCAGTGAGCATTCCTCGATATCGTCGAAGCCGATGATCCTGAAATCCTGACCAACCTTGATGCCAAGCTCGGCAAAGCCGCTCAGCATGCCAAGCGCAACCAGGTCACTGAAACAGATCGCCGCTTCCAGGCCTTCGTGTTCCTGAAGGATCTTCAGCGCGATTTCACGGCCGAACTGCCTCGATGGCCGTCCGTGAAAAATGGTCGGCGCAAGGCCGTTCGCCTGCATCACGCTTCGATAGCCGGACATGCGCTCCAAGGTGATCGGACGATCCGCCAGACCACCGGCAAAGGCGATCTTCTGACATCCCGTATCGATCAGGTGCCGTGTCGCAGCTTCGCCTCCAAAGGCGTAGTCATGCGAAGCGAAGGGAAACAGGTCCGTGCGCTCGTCCAGCTGACGCAGCACCTGCATGGTGGGAATTCCGGCCCGCTCGATCCGCTCGAACGGGCTTTCGTCGCCGCCATAGGTCGGCGAGATGACGAAGGCCGACACGCCATGCTCGATCATGCTGTCGATCACCTGGGCCTGGATTTCCGGGTCCTCATCCGTGTTGGCGATGACGGTCGAGTATCCCTTGCTGGCAAAGGTCATCTGCGCACTGGCGGCAAATTCGGTGAAGAAGGGGTTGCGCAGGTCGTTGATGATCAGGCCGATGAGGCCGGATGCAGCGCCCCGCAAGCCGGCAGCAGACCGGTTGTAGACATAACCAAGCTCATCAATGGCCTTTGTCACCTCTTCCCGGGTTGACTGTTTCACCAGCGACGAATTCTGGAGCACCAGCGAGACGGTCGATTTGGAAACGCCCGCCTGCCTTGCAACATCCAGAATTGTCGGCCGCTTCTTCATGAAAGGTCTATCCGATCCCGTGCAGTTTCAGGAGCAGCCCCATGCGCTCCTCGGCGATCTCCGGCTTTGACAACAAACGCGCCTGATCCGCAAGCCGGAAGACTTCCGCATAGTGGGCAATCTCACGCGAAGACTGAAAACCGGCCGGCATGATGAAGTGGCTCTGGGCATCGTTCAGCCAGGCAAGAAACGCGATTCCGGCCTTGTAGAAGCGGGTCGGTGCCTTGAATATTTCCCGGCTCAGCGGAACGGTTGGCGCGAAGAGCTGGTGATAGGTATCCATATCCCCTTCCGCCAATGCCTCAAGCGCCTGGCTCGCCACGGGGGCAATCGCCGCAAAGGCCCCTAGCAGAGCATGCGAATAGTGCTTGCCATCGCCGGCGATCAGATCTGCATAGTTGAAGTCATCGCCGGTATAAAGCCGCACACCGTCGGGCAAGCGTGCACGGAAGGATTCTTCGTGTGCCTGATCGAGCAAGGAGATCTTGATGCCGTCGACCTTCGCTGCATGGCTTTCGATGATGGCGAGGACGGCGTCGGACGCTGCCGAGACATCCTTAGACCCCCAATAGCCGGTCAATTCCGGATCGAACATATCGCCCAGCCAGTGCAGGATGATCGGCTCCCGCGCCTGACGGATCAGCCGGCCATAGACGTCGGCGTAATCGTCCGACCCGGCCCCGATGGCGGGAAACGCCCGCGATGCCATCAGGATCGCCTGACCGCCTGCCGCCTCGATGGCCTCCAGCTGGACCGTATAGGCCGCAACGATGTCGTCCTTCGTCTTGAGATTTTCCAGCGGCACCTGATCGGTGCCTGCCCCGCAGGCAACACGCGGCTTCAGCGGATGCGCCTTCGCCTCTTTCATGGTGCGTTCGATCAGTTCCTTTGCCGTTGCCCAGTCAACGCCCATGCCGCGCTGCGCGGTGTCCATCGCCTCGGCCAATCCCAGCCCCTGATCCCACAGCCAGTGCCGGAATTTCAGCGTATTTTCCCAATCGACAGCCGGAGAACCAACCCAGGGATCGCGCTCGCGCAGCGGATCGGACACCACATGCGCTGCGGCAAAAGCGGTGCGGGTTAGCGGCACGCGCGGGGCACGCGGGGTCAGGGCTTCTCCGATGAGGCTGTAGGGTTCCAGACGGTTTTCGTAGGTGGGCAGGGTCAGCATGATACGCTCCGGAAACTTGGCGGCCTGTCAGGCCGAGACGGGAATATCGAGGACAAGAATGCCGTCGATCCCGCCGATGGCATTGGCGACCAGCTTGGCGCCGAGCGCCTTGTGGTCCGGATGGGTCTGGTAGGCTTCCAGTGCCTCCCAGCTTTCGAAATCGACGGTGAAACCGTGCATGTAGCCCCGTTCGATCTGTTCCGGGCTTTCGCTGCGGCCCGAAACGATCTCGCCGATGCCGGACACCTGATCGCGGATGCTTCTGAGTTCCTGAAACAGGCTTTCGATCAACTCTTCGGCAACGTCCGGCTGAAACTTGATGAGAACGATATGGCGGATCATGACAGCGCCCCGTGATCTTGGCGGATCATGTCGGAGGCTTTCTCGCCGATCATGATGGCCGCGGCATTGGTGTTGGATGAGATGACCGTCGGCATGATCGAGGCATCGACCACACGTAACCCCTCGATACCGTTGAACCTCAGGCGCGGATCGACCACGGCCTTGTCGTCGGAGCCCATGCGGCAGGTACCTGCCGGGTGATGGGAGGTCTTGGAGTGTTCGCAGATGAAGCGGAAGTAGTCTTCGTCGGTCTTCACTCCTGGCCCCGGCAAGTGCTCGGCCTTGATGAAGGGCTTCAGCGGTGCCTGCGCCAGAATTTCCTGCGTCAGCTTCAGGCCCCGGATCGACATTTCCCGGTCCTGGCTGTCCTGCAGGTAATTCGGGTCGATTAACGGAGCATCTGCGGGATTGGAGCTCTTCAGGCGCACGCTGCCCCTTGAGCGCGGACGAAGATAACAGGAGTTGAGCGTCACGCCGCCGTCCGGCATGGCGGCAACGCCGGATTCGATCCCCGTCCCCAGACCCAGATGGAACTGAAGGTCCGGCGAACGCGCATCGGGGTTCGCGTACCAGAACCCGCCCGTCTCGAACAGGCTGGAGGACACCGGCCCACGCCGGGTGAGCAGATATTGAAGGCCGGCCAGCACAGAGAAATGCGGCTTGGCATAGCGGTCGTAGGTATGCGGGCCACTGACTTCGCAAATGCAGTAGAGATCCAGATGGTCCTGCAGGTTGGAACCGACCTCAGGCTGGTCATAAGTGATACCGATGCCGAGCTTTCTGAGCTCGTCCGCGGGACCGATGCCGGAAAGCTGAAGCAGACGGGGCGAGCCGATGGAGCCGGACGACAGAATGACTTCAGAGCCCGCCGTCAGCCGGGTGCCGTCAATGAGTTCGACACCGGTCGCCCTGCCGCCTTCCACCACGATACGGCGCACCTGGGCACCGGTCTTGATGTGGAGATTGGGCCTGCCCTTGTTGGGCGCCAGATACGCCATGGCGGAGGAAGACCGGCGGGCATTGCGCTGTGTCAGCTGGTAGTAGGCAACACCGTCCTGCTTCTCGCCGGTCACATCCTCGTTTTTCGGAATGCCAAGCGCAGCAGCGGCTTCGAAATAGGCTTCGCAGATCGGCAGCGGGGCACAGGGCCTGGAAACGCCGAGCGGGCCGCCCTTGCCATGGTAGCGGTTGTCGTAGGTGTCGTTGTCCTCGGCCTTGCGGTAGTAGGGCAGAACATCTTCATAGCCCCAGCCCTCGCAGCCCATCTGACGCCACTCGTCATAATCGAGCGCATTGCCGCGGGTATAGATCTGCGCATTGATGGCCGAACCGCCACCAATCACCTTGGCCTGGGTATAGCGGAACACGCGGTTCTGCATGTGTTTTTGCGGCACCGTGTGCCAGCCCCAGGAGCCGATCCCCTTGGTCATTTTCGCAAAGCCGGCAGGCAGGTGATAGAACGGATGCCAGTCGCGCCCGCCTGCTTCCAGCAGCAGCACGGAAACGTCCGGGTTCTCGGTTAAACGCGCGGCAACAACCGAGCCGGCGCTGCCACCACCGATGATGATGAAGTCGTAGCCTGTATTCATCTGAAGTCTCTCAGAACAACTCGCTCTAAAGCCGGGGGATCGACAGTCCGCCGTCCACCGCGAAGGTCGAACCGGTTGCAAAGGCCATTTGGCCATCGACAATCGGCACGATGATTGAGCCGATATCGGCGGGCTGCCCCCACCTGGCAGCAGGCACCAGACCGCCTTCGATCCGGGCCGTGTATTTGTCTTTCACTCCGGCGGTCATGCCGGTTTCGATAATGCCTGGCCTTAGCTCGAAGACACCGATGCCATGCGGCGCAAGCCGGACGGCGAAAAGCTCCGCCATCATGGCGGCGCCTGCTTTCGACAGGCAGTATTCCGCCCTTTCGATCGACACCATCTCCGCACTGACGGAGGTGATGAAGCTCATCGAGCGATAGCTGTCTGACGACTGATCCAGCATGCGTCTCGCCACTTCCTGCGCCAGGAAGAAGGCCCCACGCAGGTTGACACCCATGACGAAGTCGAAACTGTCGGGCGCCAGATCCAGCATGTCGCCCCGGATCCTGGCCGGAACGCCCGCGTTGGAAACAAAAGCCGTCACCGGCCCGAGATCCGCCTCCACCCGGTCGAGCAGCGTCTTGCAATGGTCGATGTCCAGAAGGTCATGCCGGAAATAGCGGCCCTTGCCACCCAGGCTGTTCAGGGCTTCGACCACCTCCGGCGCGTTGGCTTCTTCCTGAGCGGCGATGGCAACCGTGTGACCGGCCTCCGCGAGAGCCCTCGAAATGCCGAGACCGATGCCGCGCTGGCCGCCGGTGACAAGTGCGATCCTGTTCATGCCGCCAGGTCCTTCTTGATCGTTTCGGCGGCGCGCAGTGCCAATGCCGCGACCGTGAGGGCCGGATTGACGGCAGCCGAGGTTGGCAGCGCTCCCGCATCGGCCACAAACAGGTTCGGATGATCCCAGGACCGGCAGTCCGGATTGAGCACGGAGTTAGCCGGATCATCGCCCATGCGCACCGTGCCGCACTGATGCGAGGGCACCCTGCCGTCGAACAGGCGCGACAGCACCAGCGGGAAACCAGCCTCGCGCAGGGTCTTGCGGGTCTTCTCGACCAGCTTCCTGTGCGCCGTCATGTTGGACCGCTGCCAGATGAGCTGGATCTTGCCGTCTTTCAGGACAACCCGGCTTTCAGGATCGGGCAGATCCTCGGAAATCAGATAGAGATCAAGGGCATGCCCGGAAATCCAGCGCGCAGCGAATTTCGGCAACTGCGGCACCTGGATCTTCAGGATATCCGGCGTTACCCGCCCCAGCAGCTGGACGTTGCCCAATGGCTTGCCGTCTTCGCCGTCATCGAGATACCAGTCATTCAGGCCGAAGGTCTTCTGATAGACGGAAGTATTCCGGAACCGCGGATCAATGGCGATCATCGCCGTCGCATTGTGGTTCATGAAACAACGGCCGACATAGTCCGAGAGGTTGGCAACGCCGGACCGCAACAAGAGCGCCGCGGACTGGACCGCCCCCGCACACAGGGCAACGACCCCCGGCGTCAGGCAGATCTCTTCACCGTCCTTGCGGTAGTGGACTTCATCGATACGGCCGGACTTGTAGCCCGTCCGGAGCGCGGTGACTTCGGCACCGGTGACAAGGGTGACGTTGTCATGAGCCATTGCGGCTTCCAGCGCACAGGTTTCCGCATCCATCTTGCCGCATCTGAGGTCGGGGTAACCGTCCCAGCCGGTATGCCCGGCATCCAGCCAGCGGTCGATATCAACCCCCAGGGGCAGGCTGAACGGGCGAACGCCCGCCTGCTCAAGGCGCCGCCGGGCAATCCGGATGGCTTCCTCGTCCGGGATGGGCGGAAACGGATAAGGCCTGCCATGCGGCGGTTCAGTCGGATCGGAAGCGGTATCGCCCCGAACCTGGAAAAGCTGTTCGGCGGCGTCATACCAGGGCGACAGCTCGTCATAGGCAATCGGCCAGGCAGGTGAAACACCGTCATAATGCTCCAGCGCGCTGAAGTCCTCTTCCCGGTAACGGATCAGCACCGCGCCGTAGAGCTTCGAGTTGCCACCGACATTGTAGTAGTTGCCGGGCTCGAACGGATTACCCTGTCCGTCGAGCCAGGTTTCCGGTGCCCGGAAGGCGCTGTTGGTATAGATGCGCCAGGGGTCCCGGGCCGGAGCATCGTCCGGGATCCGGTATCCCCGTTCCAGAATCGTGATCTTGGCCCCGGTCGGAGCAAGGCCCGCGGCAAGGGAAGCTCCTCCCATGCCGCTGCCGATGATCACAATGTCGGGCGCCGTATTCATGGGTCAGGCGATCCGCTTTTCGGTCTTCGGGTCGAAAGCGACCGCCTTTTCCATGTTGAAGGCAAACGGGAACACTTCTCCCGCCTTCACGGCAACGTCGGCACGGAAGCGGCCGGTCACGTCCTTGCCGCCGATCTGGCTGACGACGAACGTGTCGGAACCTGCCGGCTCGGTGACTTCCACCGGAGCATCGACGATGTGAACCGCCTTTGAATTGCGGTCGGCACCATCCTTGTCGGTAATGGCTTCCGGCCGAATGCCGAGGATGATGTCCTTGCCGATGCTGGAAGAGAGCGCGTCGGAGGCAAACGGAATGGCCGCCGTCTTGCCGTCTGCCAGCGAGACTTCCGCAGCCGGCCTGCCGTCCGCCGAGACCACCTTGGCCGGGAACAGGTTCATGGAAGGCGATCCCATGAAGCCCGCCACGAACATGTTGGCCGGATTGTCGTAGATCTCTTTCGGCGTGCCCAGCTGCTGGACATAGCCACCGAACATGACAGCAATCCGGGTCGACAGCGTCAGTGCCTCGATCTGGTCATGGGTCACATAGACAATTGTCGTGCCGAGCTTCTGGTGCAGCTTCTTGATTTCCGTGCGCATGTCGACGCGCAGCTTTGCATCCAGGTTGGACAGCGGCTCGTCGAACAGGAACACGTCCGGCTCGCGCACCAGTGCACGCCCCATGGCGACACGCTGGCGCTGACCACCGGAAAGCTGGCCCGGCTTGCGGTCGAGCAGATGGCTGATCTGAAGGAGATCGGCCACCTGGCCGATCCGCTTTTCGCGTTCCGGCTTCGCAATGCCGTGCATTTCCATGCCGAAGGAGATGTTCCCGGCAACGGTCATGTTCGGGTAAAGCGCGTAGGACTGGAACACCATTGCGATGTTGCGGTCCGCCGGCTTGACGCCGTTCATGCTCTTGCCCTTGATCGCGATCTCGCCGGAGGTGATGTCCTCCAGGCCGGCAATCATGTTGAGCAAGGTGGACTTGCCGCAGCCGGACGGGCCGACGAGCACGAGGAACTCGCCCTCTTCGATGGAGATGTCGGTTTCATGCAGGACCCTCAAGGATCCATAAGACTTGGTCGCCTGCTTGATGTCGAGAAAGCCCATTGTCTTATCCTTTTACTGAGCCTGCCATCAGACCACGCACGAAGTAGCGGCCCGCGACGATGTAGACGAGAAGGGTTGGCAGCGCGGCCATGATCGCGCCGGCGAAATGCACGTTGTATTCCTTCACCCCGGTGGAGGATTGCACCAGGTTGTTGAGGGCAACGGTCATCGGCTGGCTGTCGAAATCGGAGAAGGACGCACCGAACAGGAAGTCGTTCCAGATGTTGGTGAACTGCCAGATGATGCAGACCACCGCGATCGGACCGGACGATGGCAGCAGGATGCGCCAGAAGATCCGGAAGAAACCGGCACCGTCGATCTGCGCCGCCCGGACAAGCTCTGTCGGAAAGGCCGCATAGTAGTTGCGGAAATAGAGCGTCGAGAAGCCGATGCCGTAGACGAAGTGTACGAAGATCAGACCCGGCACCGTGCCGGCGATGCCCATCAGACCCAGCATGCGAGCCATCGGGATCAGCACCATCTGGAACGGAATGAAGCAACCAAACAGCAGCAAGCCGAACAGGATGGTCGCACCGCGGAACGTCCATTTGGTGAGAACGTAACCGTTCAGCGCGCCGACCAGCGTCGACAGGGCGACCGCCGGAACGACCATGATGATGGAGTTGAGGAAATAGGGCCGCAGACCCGTTGCCTCAACGCCCACCTGGGCACTCGACCAGGCGCTTTGCCAGGGAGCGATGGTCCACTCCTGCGGCAACGCCATCATCCCGCCCGAAGTGATTTCGGTCAGCGGCTTCAGCGAGTTGACCACCATCACGTACAGCGGCAGCAGGTAGTAGATGCAGAACAGCGCGAGCAGCAGGTACAGGATCACCCGGGCCGGACGCAGGGAGGAAGACTTGGACATCGTCGACATCACTTTTTCTCCCTGAGTTCTGACCAGAGGTAGGGCACGATGATCGCTGCGATCGTCATCAGCATGATCACAGCGGAAGACGCACCGATGCCCATCTGGTTTCGGGTGAATGTGTAGGAATACATGAAGGTTGCCGGCACTTCGGTTGCGGTGCCCGGTCCGCCGCCTGTCAGGGCGATCACCAGGTCGTAGGACTTGATCGCCATATGGGCGAGCACCACGAAGGCCGACATGAAGGCAGGACGAAGCTGTGGGATCACGATCCGGCGATAAAGCGCGAACGTGGAAGCGCCGTCGATCTGGGCAGCTTTCATCATCTCGCTGTCGATACCGCGCAGGCCCGCAAGGAACATCGCCATGACGAAGCCCGACGTCTGCCAGACCGCAGCGATCACGATGGTGTAGATCGCGAAATCCCGGTCCTTGATCCAGTTGAAGGTGAAGGTTTCCCAGCCCCAGCCGCGCACGACGGCCTCGATACCGATGCCCGGGTCGAGGAACCATTTCCAGGCAATTCCGGTCACGATGAAGCTGAGCGCCATCGGATAGAGGTAGATCGTGCGGATGAAGCCTTCTGCGCGGATCTTCTGATCGAGAAGGATCGCCAGCAGCAGACCCAGGACGCAGCAGATGGTGATGTAGAGAACGCCGAAAACCACAAGGTTCCAAACGGCCGTATCCCACGCACGGATCTTGAAGAGGTTTTCATAATTCTGCCAGCCGACCCAGCCGAAGGTGGGCAGAATACGGCTGTCCGTGAAAGACAGGTAAAGCGTGAAGGCGATGAAGCCGTAAACGAAGATTGCCACGATGGCGATCGTCGGGCTGAGCACGAGTTTGGGCAAAGCATCACGCAGTCTGTCAACAACGGAACCGCGCGGGTTCGCCGTTTCAGAGAGAGACATCTTGAGTTCCCCGACCTAGAGCACTTTTGCCGGCGTTCCAGCGAACGCGCGCGGCAGCTCTGAGACTTTGGTTCCGGCCGGCTTCGGGCGGTTGCTTGCAACCGCGAGACGGTCCGCCGAACCGGTGGGAGAGCGGTGACGGATCACCGCTCTCCGCGCGGTCGTTACTTGTTGATCTGAACGGCGGTAACGAGTTCTGCAACAGCGGTTTCGCTGTCGTATTCCCCGTTGAAATGCGCCGTGATCACGTCATACATGGCGTTCTTGACGGCAGCCGGGTTGGCGTGACCATGCGCCATGGAGCCGTAGAGGTTGCCGCTGTCGGCAGCCTTTTTCAGATCCACCATGCCCTTCTTGCCGCAGGCGTCAAAGTCATCGTTCGGCACGTCGGTCCGGGCCGGAACGGAGCCTTTGACGACGTTGAACGCGGACTGGAAGCTCGGTGACAGGATAGCGGTTGCCAGGGCAGCCTGCTCCTTGCCGACTTCCGGACCCTGCGCGAACATCGCGAACTGGTCGGCGTTGAAGGTCACCTGGTCCTGGGTGCCCGGGAAGCGGAAGCAGAGGAAGTCTTCATCCGGCTTCTTGCCGGCATTCAGGAATTCACCCTTCGCCCAGTCGCCCATCATCTGGAAGGCTGCATCGCCATTGATGACCATGGCGGTCGCAAGGTTCCAGTCACGGCCGGAGAAGTTGTCATCCACATAGGAGCGGATCACGGCCATGCGGTCGAACGATTCCTTCATGGTGTCGGAGCCGAGCGCTTCCTCGTCCAGGTCGATGAAGGCCTTCTGGTAGAACTCGGGACCACCGGTCGCCATCACGACTGCGTCGAAGATGGTCGCGTCCTGCCAGGCCTGACCGCCGTGCGCGATCGCGGTCTTGCCGGATGCCTTGACCTTTTCCAGAGCGGCAACGAATTCGTCCCAGTTCTGCGGCGGCTCGATACCAAGCTCGTCGAGGATGGCCTTGTTCGCCCAGACCCAGTTGGTGGAGTGGACGTTCACCGGAGCGGAGACCCACTTGCCGTCATACTTGGAGAATTTCTGCAGGGCTTCCGGAACCACGTCGTCCCAACCTTCCATGCCGGCCAAGATGTTCAGGTCGGCAAGGGCGCCTTCCTTGGCCCAGTCGGTGATGTCGAAGCCGAGCATCTGTACGGCGGTGGGCGGGTTGCCGGAGGTAACGCGTGCGCGCAGCACGGTCATGGCCTGGGTACCGCCGCCACCTGCAACCGGCATGTCCTGCCAGCCGATGCCCTGGCTTTCCAGGTCCTGCTTCAGAACGTTCAGAGCGGCAGCTTCACCGCCGGAAGTCCACCAGTGCAGAACTTCAACATCGGCGGCGGACGCCAGGCTTGTGCTCATTGCAAGGGCGGCGAGGCCCAGCTTCAGAGATTTCAAAGACATCGATATTCCTCCCATAAGGTGCCTAAAGGCGTTTCGAGTGCCGGAGCCCGGCAATCGAGTGTCACGCAACGTTTATTGTAACGTTGCAAACCGGAGTGGTGTCAACGATTTTCATCACTCCCGAAAAACAAAGAGTTTCGTTTGTCTTACATACTATTAAGGCGGATGTTTCGGTGCTGCAGTGCAGCACATTATTGTGTTGTAACGTTACAAAAGCCCTGATTAGACTTGGCTTGCTTTTTGAGCTAGAAGGCTTCGGCTGAAGTGAACGGGCATGACGCGAAAAACCTTTGAACCCAACAGCGGTCGCGCCGCCGAAAAGCTGCCGCGTCCCACTTTGCGCACGGTGGCGCAGGAGGCAGGCTTCGCGGTGACCACGGTTTCCCGCGCCCTTGCCGGAGACCCCAGGATCGCGGAGACGACGCGCGAACGCGTTTCCGAAGTTGCCCGCCGTCTCGGCTACGTTCCCAATCGCGCGGCACAGCGCCTGCGCACCGGCCGTACCAAGGTCATCAGCCTTCTCCTGAACACACGGCACGAGTTTCTCAGCTTCACATCCGAGTTTCTCGGCGGCATGTCCGAAGGCCTTGCCGGAACCGGCTACGCGATCACCATTACAGCAGACGGTCTTGCCGACGACCGGCTTGAGGCAATCCGCAACATCCGCAGGCACTCGCTGGCAGACGCCATTGTCTTTACCCGCACCGAATGCTTTGACGAGCGGGTCCGCTACCTGCTGGAGCACGACTTCCCCTTTGCCACCCATGGCCGGACGGACTTCACCACGCCCCACCCTTACGTCGACTTCGACAACGAGGTTTTCGCTCGCATGGCCGTGGAGCGACTGGTTGCAAAGGGGCGCAAACACATTTGCATGGTCATGCCGAACGAACGCTACACCTTCGGTCAGCACCTTCGGTTCGGCGCCCGCCAGGCAGCCATTTCCCATGGCGTTCAATTGACGGTTCCCGATCGCGTTGACCTCGACAGCGAGCCCGACGAGATCGCAGCGACCCTGCGCTCCCTCCATGCCGGCCCCAACGCGCCCGACGGTTATGTCTGTGTCGGTGAGGTCATGGCCCTGGTCACCCTGGCCTATCTCAACGACATCGGTCTGACACCCGGTATGGAAATCGACGTCGTCGCCAAGCGCGCCTCGCCCATTTCCAATCATTTCCGCCCGAGAATCGAGACCATCGACGAGGACCTGCGCGCCACTGGCAGAGCCATGGCCAAGGTTCTTCTCGCGAGGATCGACGGCGCCCCCATGGAGGATATGCAGATCCTCCTGAAGCCCGAAGGCGCCTTCTCGATTTCGGACTAGCCTGCTCATCACGCCACCCAGGGTGCCCGGGTCTTGCCGATGCGCATGGTCACGGTCTTGGCTTCCAGGAACTCGTCCAGTCCGTATTTGCCAAGTTCCCTGCCCTGGCCGCTTTCCTTCACGCCGCCGAAGGGCAATTCCGCAAAACCATCCATCCAGGTGTTGGTCCACACCGTGCCCGCATGCGCCCGGCGGGCGAATTCCAGACAGGTGTGAACATTCTCGCTCCACACACCGGCGGACAGACCGTAGTCGGCATCGTTGACGAGATCGATCGCCTCATCCAGCGTCTTGAAAGTCAGCACCGAAAGCACCGGCCCGAATACTTCTTCGCGGGCGATCGGCATATCGCTTTTTACATCCGCAACGATCGTCGGCTGGTAGAACTGTCCGGCAAGGCCGGGAACCGTCAGGGCTTCCCCACCCAGGTGGACAGTCGCTCCGGCGTCCGCGGCATCGCGCACATATTTGTCGATTTTGCTCTGGTGGTCGGGCGTGATGATCGCGCCGACCTTGGTCGATGGGTCCAGAGGATCGCCGAAGGGCACCTTCCGCGACAGATCCACTGTCGCCTTCAGGAACGCCTCGGCGATGTCTTCGTGCACAATGATCCGGGATCCGGAGTTGCAGCATTCGCCGGCATTGAAATAGACGCCGAAGACAACCGCGTCGACGGCGCTTTCGAGGTCGGCATCCGGAAAGATGACCTGCGGGTTCTTGCCACCAAGTTCCAGCGAGACCTTCTTCAAGGTTCCGGCCGCCGCCTTGACGATGGCCTTGCCGACGCCGGTCGAGCCGGTGAAGGTGACCATGTCGACACGCTTGTCGGCGGTCATCGCCGTGCCAACCGGATCGCCATAGCCAAGGACGATGTTGACGACCCCGGCCGGAATACCGGCTTCGATGCACAGTTCACCCAGAATGACCGTCGTTGCCGGGGTCATTTCGGAAGGTTTGATAACCGCGGTGCAGCCGGCAGCAAGCGCGAAAGGCAGTTTTTGCGACACGATCAGGAACGGAAAGTTCCACGGCGTGATGATGGAGACGACACCGACCGGCTCCTTGAGAACCAGGCCGAGCATGTCGCTGCCGAGTGAATTGTAGCTTTCGCCGTGCATGGTGCGCGCCAGCGAAGCGGCAAAGCGCCAGATATCGGACGCGCCTTCGATTTCCGCCATGGCCTGGCTGATCGGCTTGCCGGATTCCAGCGTTTCCCAATAAGCGATCCGCTCCCGGTCCCGGTCGATCAGATCGGCGATCTTCAAGAGAAGCGTTGCCCGCTCCTTGCCGCTGGTGCGCGACCAGCGTCCCTTGTCGAAAGCAAGCCGCGCGGCGGAAACCGCCGCATCAACATCACGGGCACCGCCCTTCGCCGCCTTCGTGACAACGCTGCCATGGGACGGAGACACACGATCGAAGGTGGACCCGTCAGCACTCTGACGCCAGTCGCCATCGATCAGGTGACGGGCGACGAAGGGTTCGGCCGGGAGTTTTGCTTCGCTGATGGAAACGACGTTCAGGTCACTCATGACTTAACTTCCAGGAAATTCGGTTTGCGCTTTTCACGGAAGGCGGTAACGCCCTCGTTGCGATCTTCTGTCGGACTGATCATGCCGGAGCCGAGCGCCTCGATCATGGCACTGCGATCTTCGCCGACGGCTGCATGGATCATGTATTTGGCCACTTCCACGGCCCGGGACGATTTGTCGGCCAGCTTCTCGGCCATCTCGAACGCAGCAGAAGCCGGATCGACGGATATCTCGACTGCAAAGCCCGCCGCATAGGCACGCTCTGCGGAAATGCGCCGGCCGAACAGGGCCATTTCCTTCACCATCGGCTCACCCAGCAAACGGATCAACCGCTGCGTGCCGGACCAGCCCGGTACGATGCCGACGGATGCTTCCGGCAGCGCCAGCGTCGCCCTTGGCGCCATCACGCGGATATCGGCGGTCGCTGCAAACTCCAGTCCGCCACCAAAGGCGTGCGCGCCAAGTGCAGCCACCGTCGGCTTGGAAAGCCGCGCCAACCGATCAAAAACCCGGTGGCCTTCGCGCACCCAGTGGCGGGCAAAGTCGTAAGGCGACAGCTCGGACCATTCGAGAATGTCCGCACCGGCACAAAAGGCCTTGCTCTCCTCCGCTGTAATCACCACCGCAAGGATCGACGCATCGCGCTCCAGCTCATCGCAAAAGGGCTCAACCGCCTTCAGCATGTCGAGCGTGAACGCATTCAGCTTGGCCGGATTGTCCAGCTTCAGCTCGGCGATTGCCCCATGACGGATGAGATGCAGCGCGCTCACAGGCTCAGCTCCATCGCACCCCTGGACAGAAGCGCTTTCGGCATCTCGACCAGATCGTTTGCGAGCCGCACCCGGCCCTTGGAAGCATCGACGATGTCACGTGCCGGATCGATACCCGGCATGATCTCCGTCGCCACCAGGCCTGCATCGGTCAGGTGGATAACGCAGCGCTCGGTCACATAGATGACGTCCTGGCCGAGTTCCTTTGCCCTGCGGCCGGAGAAAGTGACATGCTCGACCTCGTCCACCATCTTGGTGAACTTGCCCGGCGTCCGCACCTTCAGCGCGTCCTCCGTCAACTCCAGATCGGCACCCGCCTCGAAAAGACCCGAGAACACGATCTTGCGCGCATTCGCAGTGATGTCGACAAACCCGCCGCAACCTGCGGTCAGATAGGGCTTCTTGCCGAGCTTGGAGACATTGACGTTGCCATCCAGATCGATCTCCAGGAAGGACAGGAAGGAGACATCGAAACCGCCGCCCTGGAAGTAGGTAAACTGCTGCGGCGACGGCATGTAAGCATCGGCGTTGGAAGCGCAGCCGAAGGCAAAACCCGTCAGCGGCATGCCGCCGGTCGCACCTTGCTCGATCGCCCAGGTGACGGCCTGTTCCTGACCGGCTTCCAGCAGCACGCGTGGCACCATCGCCGAAATGCCGAAGCCGAGGTTTGCCGTCTGGCCGGACTTGAGTTCCATTGCTGCCCGGCGGGCGACAACCTTCTCGATGCCGTGCTCGGCAAGCGAGAAGCTGGACCACGGCCGCATGATCTCGCCCGAGATCGCCGGGTCGTAACCGGTTTCAGTGGTCTGGCGCTGGTCCGGATCGACAACGATGAGATCGACCAGATGACCGGGCACACGTACATCGTGCGGACGCAGCGAGCCCGAGGCCGTCACGCGCTTCACCTGCGCGATCACCAGGCCGCCATGATTCCGCACGGCAATCGCCTGCTCCAGGCCGCCGAGATAGGCGCCTTCGTGTTCGTAGGTGAGGTTGCCGCGTTCATCCGCAGTCGTTGCCCGAATGATCGCGACATCCGGCACGATGTTCGGAAAATGCAGCCAGGTTTCGCCGCCAAGCTCCAGCCGGGACACGATGGGCCGGTCTGCCGCGACATCGTTCATGGCACAGCCCTGACGGATCGGGTCGACGAAGGTGTCCAGCCCAACCTTGGTCATGACGCCCGGGCGGCGGGCCGCAACATCTCTGTGCATGTCGAACAGGATGCCGGAAGGCACGTTGTAGGCAGCTACCCGGTTCTCCACCAGCATCTGCCAGATCGCCGGCATCGGCAGGTTGGACGGACCGGAGGGGTAGGACCCTGCAATGATGGTCGACAGCAGACCATCCTTGGCAAGGTGGTCGATCCCCTTGATGCCGTACATGTCGCCGGCGGCAATGGGATGGAGCGTCGTGAGGTTTCTCGGGTGCCCTTCACTATCGAACCTTGTGCCAATGGCCTCAAGGATCTTGTCCGGGCACCCGAGACCGGAGGAAGAGGAAACGGTGATGACCGCGCCGTCCTGAATGCGGGCGGCGGCATCCGCCATGGAAACGATCTTGGAGGTCATGTTCAGAAGCCTCCATAATTGACGGCAACAGCCTTGCCGGACTGCGCGGCCTCGCGCACGGCAAGGGCGACCGCCAGCGACTTGACTCCGTCGACACCATCGGCCGAAGGACGCCCCTTGCCGTTGACCGCATCGGCAAAGAGGCCGAGCGCGCGGTGGTAGAGGTTATGCTTGTCGTAGGAGATCTCGTGTTCGCCATCCGCATCGACCAGACGAACTGCTCCGACAGGTTCCTGAGTCATGACGTTGCGGGCGAAGATCGACCCATCCGTGCCGTGAAACTCGATGCCGGTTCCCGCGAATTTATGCGTGAAGCTTTCATGCGACTGCACCATGGCACCCGACGGCATCGACCAGACGGACATCACGCTGTCCTCGACCCCTTCTCCGAGGCCTGAGGCTGCTGCCTTGGCAACGACTTCCTGCGGATCTTCACCCAGGTGGAAGCGGATGGTGTCCGCGTCATGCACGGTTATATCGGGAATGACGCCACCACCGGCAGCCGCATCGTTGATGCGCCAGCCGCGCAACGCGTCCGGCAGGTTGACCGCGTGGAAGACGCGTGCGCTCAACACCTTGCCGATGCGGCCGGAAGCGATCAGCTCGCGGATGGCCAGATGAGACCCGGCATTGCGCAAATGATGATTGGTCGCAAAGACCACACCCTTGCCGGCGGCAGTGCGAACCATTTCACCGGCCTCATCCAAGGTCATGGCCAGCGGTTTTTCGCACAGCACATGCTTTCCGGCAGCGATCGCGGCCAGCGCCTGCGCATGGTGCTTTTCGTTGGTGGTGGAAATATAGACCGCGTCGACACTGTCATCCGCAAGGAGCGCATCCAGATCCGTGAAGCTGTCGGCAATACCATGCTCACGGGCATACGCCTCGCCGCGGGCCGCATCCGAACTCAGGACGGACTGGATGTCGGCATTCTGCGAGCGGATGGCATCGATCATGTAACTCGACGCAATTCGGCTTGCACCGATAAGGGCCCAACGCATCCATTCCTCCCGAATAACTCTTAATTTTGGAACGTTCCAATTTCTTGATCGGAACAATTACTGGAACGTTCCAAATGAGTCAAGAGTGGAATTTTGCAAGGACGTGAAATTGGAGAGACAGACGAGATCGATGATCGAGTTAGACAACAATCAGCAACACGTTCGCATTGCTCAAAGTCTCCAGACATCTCCGCCTTATCAACGGCTTAAGGCAGCTAGGCTCTCGCCGGCTCAGCACTGCATCAGAAATTGCCCCCACTTCCCCCCTGCGTCACCCCGGGCGAGCATCGCGAGACCCGGGGCCCACTCATTTCCAGAGCGTTCGCAAGGTGCAGCAACCATCAAGACGATGACATCGGCTTCAGCAAGCGGCTTCGCGAGTAGGCCCCGGATCTGCGCTTCGCTTGTCCGGGGTGACTCAGGTGGTGAGGTGGTTCCGAATATGATGAACTTGGAAACGTTCCGCAGGTGGATGGTCAGCACCTCAGGAAACGACCTCGATGCGCGGAGTGACTTCCCCGGCTTCTTCCACGTTTTGCGGAAACCGCAATTCGACGGTCGTGCCCTTGCCCGGCTCGGAGAAGATATTTGCCGTGCCGCCGCTTTGGCGAACGAAGCCATAGACGACAGCAAGGCCCAGCCCCGCGCCGCCCTCGCTGGTCTTGGTGGTGAAATAGGGCTCGAAGGCCTTGTCGACCTCTTCCCGGCTCATGCCGATGCCCGTGTCCCGGACGGCAACCACGACCGCGTCCCCGTTTGAAAATGTGGCAACCTGCACTTCGCCGCCGTCGGGCATCGCCGCTGCCGAATTCAGGCAGAGATTGAGTACCGATTGCTCGAACAGTTCCGGATCCAGCACCAGCGGTGGCAAGCTGTCGTCCAGATCCAGTTTCAGACTGCATTTCTCGCCAATGGCGATTTCCAGAATGTCCGCCATGCCGCGCAGCAACGAGGACATACCAATGCGGCTGAGGTTGGCAGGTTGCTGACGGCCAATTGTCAACATGCTGCTGGCAAGCGACCGACCTCGATCCGCCGCCTTGCGAATGCGGGCAATGTTGCGGGCCTGACGATCACTGAAGCCGCCGTCCCGCTCCAGCAGTCCGAGGCTTCCGGTAATGATGCCGATGGTGTTGCCGACCTCGTGGCTGAGCTGGTGCGTCAGGCGCATGATGCCATCAAGCCTTTGAGCCTTGGCTGCCTCCGCCTCCTGCCGGTCCAGCAAAGTCACATCCCGGGCGAGCAGCACGACACCATCATCGCTTTGCCGCGACAGCGAGATTTCCGTCACCGACCCGTTCTCGGAACGATGACGCACGGAAAAGGGTGCGCTCAGCGGCCTGCCGTCGGGCGCACCCGGAAGCAGCTCGGTCCGGATTTCCGGGACCGGCTCCAGAAACTGGACAAGAGGCAGCTTGCGGGCAGCACCCTTGTGACCCAGCAATTCGATGACCCGCCGGTTCATGGTGACCGGTTTGCCGGCAGCGTCGAAGATGGCAATGCCCTCATTCATGCTGCGGAAGGTGGAACGGATCGTCCTGGCAGCGGCCTCCGCCGTGCGCCGCAGACGTGTGACCCGGTCAACGCTTTCCTTGAAGGCGAGAAAGGCCTGCTGCAGGTTCAGAAGCTCGGTTTCATCCCCCTGATAGACGGGCGGGCCGACATCCTTCTGCCCCTTGGCAAGGGCGTTCATGCCGCTGGACAGCGAAACGATGCCTTTCGAGACCCGGATGACCGAACGGATCGACATCACCGCCATGGTCAACACCAGCAGTGAAGCCACGGCAACGATCACCAGAAGCTGCTGCAGGGTGGCCGAGGTCGACTGGAAATCCCGGTTGAGGGTTTCCGTCACGATGCCCGACTGGGTTTCCGTCGCAAGGGACAGCTCCCGCGCCACCGTGTGCAGTCTGGCAATTGCGCTGCGCACGGCGAACATTTCCAACAGATAGCTGGTCTGCGCCTCGAAAACCCGCTCATAGGGCCTGAGGTCCGACGGCGGCAATGAAGCCGCGGTAGGCTCCGCCACGTAGCGCCGCTTCAACTCGCCCAGCTGAAACAGGCTTCCCGCACTCGACACGGAATGCACGATGGCATTGAGGCGCTGACGAGGTTCCTTCTGGCTGGCCGTGTCGGCAACGGCGATCATGCCGAGCGCGGAAGAGACTTCTTCCTTGTAGTGCTGGGCGGTTTCGGCCTTGGCAGACAGCGCGAGCGTCTGCGCACGGATCTGCCCGAGCAGTTCGAAGATCCGCGTGTTGGCGGCCCGGTAGGTCTCCTTGCCCGGCGGATAGTCAGGAAGTGAACTCAACAACTGGTCGACCTGCTCCACCAGCAGCCGGCTCTTGCCAGAAACGGTGTAGGGCGAGGTCGCATTCATCAGGAAAGGCGCACTGGAGACGAGGTCAGACACCTGCCTGGAGACCAGCGCGGCATCAGCCAGACTGGTGAAGGCCTGCAGCCCGTAAGCGGCGGTTTCCTCACGCGCCTTCAAAAGCCCGTAGATCGCGATGGCCGACAGCGTGAAGGCGACAGCGCAGATCAGCGCGATGGCGGCAGGCAGCCTGAAGGCAATGGATGAAAGAACCGGCCGGCTGATCATTTAAGGTGCATGGGCTGGATCCTGATGCAGGATGTAGCCCTTCCCCCGGCGGGTCTTGATATGTTGCGGCAGGTCCGGGTTTCGCTCGATCTTGCGGCGAAGCCGCAGGACCAGAACATCGACGTTGCGATCGATCAGCCTGTCCGTTTCCGCGCCCAGCTGTTCCAGGATCTTGGTCCGGCTCACCGGTTCGTTCGGCGTCGATGCCAGGATCTCCAGCAGGGAAAATTCCGACGACGTCAGCGTCCGGGTCGGGTGAGACGTGCAAACGGCCTTGCGATTGACGAGATCGATCACCCAGTCGCCCAGAAGCAGCGCGGTCGGCTCGTGCTGAACGCTGATGGTGTCCTTGTCGCTGCCGCGCAGGGACGGATGCATCCGCCGGAGCACCGCCTTGATCCGGGCGGTGAGTTCAATCGGCTCGAACGGCTTGACCACATAATCGTCCGCGGCGGTTTCAAGGCCAAGCACACGCTCTGCGGCGCTACCGGCGGCCGTCACCATGACAATGCCGATATCGGTCTGCGACCGCAGCTTCTGCGCAAACACCCGGCCGGACATGCCCGGCAGGTTATGATCGACCAGAACCAGATGAAAGGCATGCTCCGGCAGGATCCGCGCAGCCTCTTCCGCCGAGCGCGCGGCAACCGGCGACCAGCCTTCGGCTTCCAGAAGATCCGATATCAGTTCCGCCATATCCTGATCGTCCTCCACGATCAGGATCTTGATGCCTTCGTTCAGCAAACCTATGTCCTCCCGAGTGACATCATAGGCATAGAGCCGTATTATGCAAAGCCTTGGTTTTTCAATTGCTTGTCACATTTGTAAGGCTTGTAATATTTGTAACTCTTTTCTTTTACCAGCGAAACAACAGTAACCAATCTCCTGTTGCGAACACTGCCTCTTCTGCCATGGTAATAGCTGTCCGGGGCCTGGTTCCGGACTGGGAGGAAACATGAAATTCATCGCGTCACTCGGAGCGGGTGCGGCCGTATGGCTGTCGCTGTCGCTCAACGCTGCTTCGGCGCAGGACCTGAATGTCCTGTGTGCCGTGCAGGTCGAGTGGTGCCAGATGATGGAGGCTGTCTTCGAGGAAAAGACCGGCCTTGATGTTTCCATGGAACGCAGAAGCACCGGCGAGATCCTCGACAGGGTCCGGGCCGAGCGCGCCGCACCAAAGATCGACGTTTGGTGGGGCGGCACCGGTGACACCCACTTGCAAGCAGCAGGCGAAGACCTGCTTGAACCCTACCAGCCGAAAAACTTCGAGGACACGCTGCCCTGGGCGCAGAATTTCTTTCTGATGTCAGGCGGCAAGGCGGCAGGCATTTATGCAGGCGCACTCGGGTTTGGCTACAATTCCGACTTTCTGGCTGAGCATGGCGTTGCCGCTCCGTCCTGCTGGAAAGACCTGACCGCACCGCGGTACAAGGGCCTTGTTCAGATGCCCAATCCGAATTCCTCGGGAACCGCCTATACGATGCTGGCAACGCTCGTTCAGCTGCTGGGGGAAGACGAGGCTTTCGAATATCTGGCGGCGCTTGCGAAAAACATCGACAGGTTCACCACTTCGGGCGCAGCACCGGTTCAGGCAGCCGCCCGTGGTGAGACAGGCATCGGCATCTCCTTCATCCACGACGCGGTGACGCAGAAACTTGCCGGCGCGCCCATGGTCATCGTCGCTCCTTGCGAAGGCACCGGCTACGAGATCGGCGCCGTCAGCATCGTCAAGGGCGCCAGGAACCCCGAGGCTGCCCGCCTGTTCGTCGATTTTGCGCTGAGCCCGGAAGGACAGGAAACCTGCGCGGCCTCAGGACAGAATCAGATACCCGCAAACGCGAAAGCGTCGCTGCCACCGGCAGCCCCCGATATTTCACTCATTCGCATGGTCGACTACGACTTCGCCACCTTCGGTTCACCTGACCAGAGGCGAAGACTGCTCGACCGTTTCGACAAGGAGGTGCTGCAGACGGCAACCCCTGTAGCCATCCAGTAAAGGACGAGATTGCCCCTTCGCCAGCGAAGGAAAATCCGGAGTTCGTCATTTGAAATTCGACCGGCAACGGACCCGTGGAGGCGGATCCGAACGGGCAAGCTTTGCCTCATGCCGGTCAACACATCAGCCCCCGGGCTGAAACAAACGCCTGCCCGTCCGGGCAGGTAACAGGCTGAAAGCCAAAAGTGGAGGAAACCATGTCTTTGAAATCACTTTCCGTCGCACTGCTTGCAACGGCAGCAACCTACTCGGTTGCTCCGGCCATGGCAGCGGGCGACCTCAATGTCATTTGTTCGGCGGATGTCGTGATCTGTGAACAGCTGCAGGGCGACTTCGAAGCCAAGCATGACATCAAGGTCAACATGGTGCGCCTGTCGTCAGGCGAAAGCTACGCAAAGATCCGAGCCGAATCCCGCAATCCGAAGACCGATATCTGGTGGGGCGGCACCGGCGACCCGCATCTTCAGGCAGCTTCTGAAAACCTGACCCAGGAATACAAGTCGGAAAAGCTCGCAGACCTTCATGAGTGGGCTCAGAAGCAGGCGGAAAGCTCCGGCTTCAAGACCGTTGGCGTTTATGCCGGTGCTCTCGGCTGGGGTTACAACACCGAAATCTTCAAGGACAAGGGCCTTGCCGAACCCGCCTGCTGGGCAGACCTCCTGAAACCTGAGCTGAAAGCTGAAATCCAGGTCGCCAACCCGAATTCTTCCGGCACCGCCTATACAGCGCTTGCTTCCCTGGTTCAGATCATGGGCGAAGACGAGGCCTTCGACTATCTGAAGGAACTCAACAACAACGTGTCCCAGTACACCAAGTCGGGTTCTGCACCGGTGAAGGCCGCTGCCCGCGGCGAAACCGGCCTCGGTATCGTCTTCATGCATGACGCCATTGCACAGGCTGCTTCCGGCTTCCCGGTCAAGGCAATCGCACCGTGCGAAGGTACCGGTTATGAAATCGGCTCCATGTCCATCGTCAAGGGTGCCCGCAACCTCGACAATGCGAAGGTCTGGTACGACTGGGCCCTGTCCCCGGAAGTTCAGTCCCGCATGAAAGAGGCAAAGTCCTTCCAGCTGCCGTCCAACAAGGCTGCCGAAGTTCCGCCGGAAGCACCGAAGTTCGAAGACATCAAGCTGATCGACTACGACTTCACCACCTACGGCAACCCGGATACCCGCAAGAGCCTCCTGGAGCGTTGGGACCGTGAGATTGGCGCCATCGCCAACTGACCCCAACACCCGAAGAAGTCCGCACACGGCTGCCTAAAAGCCGGGTGCGGGCTTCGCCCGGACAGACTGCGCAGCAAGGCGGACGTACGTTCGCTGAAAGCTGCCGCCACAAGCATCTGACACTTCAACGGCAGTGCCGCGGCACGTCCGCACTTCCGGCCGGCTTCGCCAGCGCATCGCAATAGGCATGAGGCGGGGCACGACCATTATTGAAAAACCATAAATACAGGGGTGGCCATGCTGAGTGGCAACAAACGGCTGAACGCTCTACTCGGGCTGGGGATCGGCGCCTTTCTGATCGTACCCTGGTACAGGGTCGAACGCGGCTTCTTTTCCTTTGAGTGGCCATCGGACTTTCCGTTCTCATCCGATCTCGCGCCCGGTCTTCTGCAGATCTTCGCGGAAGGTCGCGTGTGGCTTGTGCTGGCACTGGCCCTCTTCCTGATCGGCGGCAGCGCGCGCTTCATGGCGGACGCCAACAAGCGCGGCCGATTGCTCGTCGTCACCGGCACCATCGGCATTCTGTACATGGCGCTTCAGGGCCTTGCGATCAGCTTCACCGGCTGGGCCTGGACCTTTCCCGAAACCGCCTTCGGAGCCTTGCCGCTTGGCCAGCCCGCCATGGGGGCAGGTGCCATCCTCACCTCGCTGATCTTCGTCCTTTTCATCGCCTTCGGCCTTGCAGAACGGGGCTTCATGAAGGGCGATGCCTTTGTCGTCGGATCGATCTCCATCCTGATCTTCCTGGTGACGGTGTTCATCTTCTATCCCATTGGCTCGATGTTCGCCGGTTCGGTGCAGGATTTCGACGGCTCCTTCAAGCCGGACGGCTTCATCCGCAACATGCAGGATCCCGCGATCTGGAGCCTTGATTGTGTCATCGGCGGCAATCGCTGCGGCGTCGCATGGCGCACGCTGTTCCTCGCGGTGATGACCGGCCTCGGCTCGACCATTCTCGGCCTCGCCTTCGCACTGGTCGCCACACGCACGCGCTTTCCCTTCAAGAAGGGCCTGCGGCTTCTGACCGTCCTGCCGATCATCACCCCGCCCTTCGTGATCGGCCTGGCGCTCACCTTGTTGTTCGGCCGCTCCGGCGTCGTTACCGAAGCACTCGACACGCTGTTCGGCATCGAACCAAGCCGTTGGCTCTACGGGCTGACAGGCATCTGGATTGCTCAGGTCCTGTCCTTCACGCCAATCTCATTCCTCGTCCTGATCGGTGTTGTCGAAGGTGTCAGCCCATCGATGGAAGAAGCCTCGCAAACGCTGCGGGCCGACCGCTGGCGCACGTTCTGGCGCGTCTCTCTGCCGTTGATGAAACCCGGCCTTGCCAACGCTTTCCTGATCGGCTTCATCGAAAGCATGGCCGATTTCGGCAATCCGCTGGTGCTCGGCGGCAGTCATGGCGTGCTCTCGACCGAGATCTTCTTTGCCGTCGTCGGCTCGCAGGTCGACCCGTCCCGTGCCGCCGTGCTCGCGATCATCCTGCTCAGCTTCACACTGACCGCCTTCCTTGCACAGCGTCTGTGGCTGTCAGGCAAGAACTTCGCAACCGTCACCGGCAAGGGCGACAGCGGTGCCCATGCGGGCCTGCCGAAGAGCCTCTCCGTCACCGTCTATGGCATTGTTCTTCCCTGGATGGGCTTCACCATCGTCGTCTACGGCATGATCCTGTTCGGCGGCTTCGTGAAGACCTGGGGTCTCGACAATTCCCTGACGCTGGAACACTACGCCAGGGCTTTCTCGGTCTCCTTCCAGGATGGTGCTCTCGTGTGGACCGGCGTTGCCTGGAACTCCTTCTGGACGACCATGGAAATCGCCCTGATCTCCGCGCCCCTGACGGCGGCAGTCGGCCTGCTGACGGCCTATATCATCGTGCGGCAGAAATTCGCCGGCAAGAACGCCTTCGAATTTGCCCTCATGATGAGCTTCGCCATTCCCGGCACCGTCATCGGCATCAGCTACATCATGGCCTTCAACCTGCCGCCCATCGAGATGACCGGCTCTGCCCTGATCCTGGTTGCCTGCTTCGTCTTCCGGAACATGCCCGTTGGCGTGCGCGGCGGCATTGCCGCCATGAGCCAGCTCGACAAGAGCCTGGACGAAGCTTCGCTGACGCTTCGGGCCAACAGCGCCCGGACCCTGCGCAAGGTGATCCTGCCGCTGTTGCGGCCGGCCATCACCGCCGCGCTGGTCTATTCCTTCGTCCGGGCAATCACATCCATCAGTGCGGTCATCTTCCTGGTCAGCGCGGAATACAACATGGCGACCTCCTACATCGTCGGCCTCGTCGAAAACGGCGAATACGGCATCGCCATCGCCTATTCCTCCATGCTGATCTTCGTGATGATCACGGTCATTGCGGGCTTCCAGCTGCTGGTCGGCGAACGCCGCCTGCGCCGGGAAAACCGCGTCTCCGGCATGGCCAAATCCAATAAAATCCGTATCGCGCAGGAGAAAACTGCATGACTGACCTCAAACCCGGCTCCGTCGTTTTTGAAAACGTCCGCAAGGACTTCGGCACCTTCACCGCCATTCCGGACCTGTCGATCACCATCGAACCCGGCACTCTGGTGACCCTGCTCGGCCCCTCAGGCTGCGGCAAGACGACCACCTTGCGCATGCTGGCAGGTCTCGAACACCCGAGCGCGGGCAGGATCCTGATCGGCGGACGGGACGTCACCATGGTTCCGGCACATGAACGCGACGTCTCCATGGTGTTCCAGTCCTATGCGCTCTTCCCGCACATGAACGCGCTCGACAATGTTGCCTACGGCCTGGAATCCTCCGGATACAAAAAACGCGAGGCGCGCGAGCGGGCGGAAGAAGGCCTTGCCCAGGTCGGTCTTGGCGGCATGGGTCACCGCCTGCCGGCAGAGCTTTCCGGTGGTCAGCAGCAGCGCGTCGCGGTCGCTCGTGCTCTGGTGCTGAACCCACAGGTGCTTCTGCTGGACGAACCCCTGTCCAACCTTGATGCCCGGCTGCGCCGGCGCGTCAGGACGGAAATCCGCGAGCTGCAGCAGCGGCTCGGTTTCACCGCCGTCTACGTCACCCACGACCAGGACGAAGCCCTTGCGGTGTCCGACCGGATCGTGGTCATGAAAGACGGCAAGATCGCCCAGGAGGGCGCTCCGCGCGAACTCTACGAAGAACCTGTTTCAGAGTTCATCGCAGACTTCATGGGCGAGGCGAATGTCGTCACCTGCGAAGTCGTCGGGCGTGAAGGCGACGAAACACTGATTGATGTCGGTGGCCTGCAGCACCGACTGCGCGCCCGCCAGACCGCCAACGGCAAGGCCAAGCTGGCGGTACGGCCCGGCTCGGTCGTCCTGAACCCGGAAGGCGCTTCCGGCCTTGGCGGAGAGATCCTGACCGCGGCCTATCTCGGCGATCATGTCGAATACGAGATCGAGACCCAGGTCGGAAACTTCTTCGTCATCGATCATTCGGTCGAAAGGTCATTTGCCCCCCACACAGCCGTTTCCCTCGGCTTCCGCAACCGCGGCCTCGCCCTGATCGAGGCATGAGATGACACTGGTTACTGAAGACATGTCCCCATCGACCGATGCGCTGACAGCAAGGTTCGCCGCAGCTCGGGAAATCGCCGAAGAAGCCGGTTCCCTGGCACTGGACTATTTTCGGCGGCGCAAGGACCTCACCATAGAGATCAAGGGCGGCCTGCAGGATGTCGTTTCGATCGCTGACAAGAACGTTGAAACCCTCATCCGCGACAGGCTGCACACCTCGTTTCCCGAAGACGGCATCCTGGGTGAGGAACACGGCGTCGAACAGGGCAGCAGCGGGTTCACCTGGGTGGTTGATCCGATCGACGGCACCTCCGCCTTCGTTCACGGTCTGCCGAGCTGGTGTGTTTCCATCGCCCTTCTCAACGGCACGGATCTGGTCATGGGTGTTATCCGCGTGCCTTGCGACGACGAGAGCTTCGCAGCCGTCAAGGGCGGCGGCGCAACACTTAACGGCGAACCCCTCCGGCTTGATTCATCCAGAACCCTGCAAAACAGCCTGACCGGGATCGGCGCCAACCACGCCGTGCCAGCGGAAATGATTGGCGCGCTTATCGCCGGTCTGATGGCGCGTGGCGGCAACTACATCCGCACCGGATCGGGCGCGCAGATGCTGGCCTCCGTGGCCGCGGGCAGGCTCGCCGGTTTCTACGAACCGTCCATGCATGCCTGGGATTGCCTTGCCGGCTATTGCCTGGTCGCCGAAGCCGGCGGCAGCTACCGCCCCTTCCCGGTGGCGGGGGATGCCATCCTGGACGGTGGTCCGGTTCTCGCGGCCGGTCCGGGAACGTTTGACGATCTGTCGGCTCTGGCAACGGAGTGCGAGCGTTTCCTGAAAAGCTGACGTTTCAGGGAAATCCTGCAAACATCTCCAAAGGCGTGTCTCGGAAGAGGTACGCCTTCTTTTCATTCAGGACCTTTTGAACGACCTCAAAACATCACGCGCCGCAATTTTCCGGTCGATTTTTCAAACTCGAGCCATTCCGGGCGAACCTCTGTTAGAACTTCGATTTCCGCCCAACCACAGCCTGAAAGCGGAACGCAGATGGCCCGGCGCCCGGGGCTGTCCGTTTGCTCGTCCGCATTCAGCAGCAAGAACTTCAGGCCGAGTGCATCCGTCGCCGCAGCCGTCTTGTCCGCAGACAGGTAAAGCGGCGCAGCGGGGTTTGCAGCTATCATGTAATCAGGCTTCGCCTCTACTTCCGGCGGCCCGAAGCCGACAAGATAGCGAGTGGCGTTTTCGAAGATACGGACATCCTTGCGTTCCAGGTCTTCTGAAATACGCTCGATAGCGTTGAGCGCGGCCCAATCGCAATTGCCGCCACACTCTTCTCCGCTGGCGCGGGCAAACTCCGGCACATCCCGGTTTATTGCCGCCAGCAGTTCTGCAGACGTCCGAGGCAGACCAAAGGCAGCAAGATGCTGCGCAGCGTCTTCACGTGTCTGGTTTGCACCTATTGCGGAAAAGCTCTCCAGAACGGCCATCCGCTGCAGCAATTCAGAAGAAATCCGACCGTCATGAAGAAAACTGCCGGCGGTGTTTCCCTCTGCATCAAAGACCAGGACCCGATCGACAGCCAGAACGATGTTGCCACCTTTCGGAAAAGGCAGACGGTCACCGTTTGCCAAGATCAAACGTCTTTGACCGTCGCCGTCTGACAGCTTCATCTGGAGACCGCCGAACTCGACCGCACCCGTGACGGGAGAAGGCAACGTGTCCGCAGCGGCGCCTCCCGCGAGAAGGCAGGGGCTCACCACGGCCAGAAGTCTCAAAGTTCTTGCGTAGATACCTATCGCGTGGCCCTCTCTCATATTCGTATGCGCTCGCCGGCAGCGGGAAAGGTCGCACCAACAAGAGGGTCGATCAAGCCGATTGCCCTGCCATATCTGACTGCCGTCGATACTGTTCGCGGAACGCGCCCGGTGTCAGACCGGAAAGGCGTGAAAACAGGCGAACGAAGGATGGCGGGTCGTTGTAGCCGACGGCAAAGCAGATATCCGAGACGGGCCGATCCGTTTCGATCAGGAGATCCCTCGCACGTTCAATGCGAAGCTCCTGGAGATACTGTTTCGGGGCAAGTCCCGTTGCCAGCTTGAAGCGCCTTTGAAAGGTCCGCGCCGGCAGCCCGCTGGTGCGCACCATATCGGCAACGCTCACGTCGTCACCCGACCGGGTTTCCAGGAAATGCTGCACTTTCAAGATGGAAGCATCGCCGTGCCGAAGTTCAGGCAGGAAGCGCCTGAACCGGCGCTGGTCGCGGCGGCGAAAGTCGACAATGAAATGCCGCGCCGTGGCAACGGCCACCGGGTACCCCAGAAACCGCTCGATGAGCGCCAGCGCAAGATCGACCCAGGCCATGAGGCCTCCGGCCGTGATCAGATCGGAATATTCGATCAGCAGCCTGTCCGTATCGAGCCTGAGGTCCGGATAGGTTGCTGACAAACGCTGTTCCAGTCCCCAATGGGTCGTAACCTTGCGCCCCTCCGCCAGACCGGCCGCCGCAACGAATGTCAGCCCGGTACAGGCCGAACAGACAACAGCGCCGCGACCGTGCAAATGCTGGAGAAAAGCAGGAAGAGCCGGAACCTCTTCCAGACGGACAGTTCCTGCCGAGGGCGGCAGGACTACCGCGTCATATCGGTCCACTGCCGCAGAAAAATCTTCCAACAGATCCAGTTTCATCCCGGTATCGCTGATCCGCGCCGCATGGCCCAGAATATCCTGGAGCCCGTAGACAGCGGATTTCAAGGAACCCGGATAAGCGAGAATGGCGATCGACAGCGATTGATCCATTTGGCTGATTTAGCACATTCTTTGTCATTTGCGCCAATCGCCCCGAAAGATGCTCGAAGCTAGGTTTCTCCAAAGTACAAACACATGGAGACCCCTATGCTCGGCACTCTCGATAAATCTGCATCCCGTCTTGCACGAGGCAACCTGACCGTCACGGCCCTGTCGGACGGCTATCTCGACATTCCCGCAGCCTATTTTTCCAACGTGACACAGACCGAACAGGACGCCGTCAGCCCGAGCACACGCTTTGGCGCCAATACCTGGTTGATTGAGACCGGCACCCGCAAGATCCTGGTCGACACCGGATCGGGCGAATATCTGAAGGAACGATTTCCGGCCAGCGGCACGCTGACATGGCAGGCTCCGGAAAAGACCGAAGAGCGCGCAGCGGTGACCGATATCGTCATTACCCACATGCATGCCGATCATATCGGCGGACTGTCACTGAACGGCAGCAGTCTCTTCCCGAATGCAGAGATCCACGTTCAGGCCGCCGAGTGGGACTTCTGGACCGACGCAGCCCTGCTGACCTCCGTGCCGGAAGACAAACGGCCACTGGTGGGTCTCATTCAGGCGCTTGCGAAACCGGTCGGCAATCAGCTGCGGCTTCATCGTGGCGATGCCGACATTGGCGATGGCATCACCCTGCTCTCAGCGCCCGGCCACACCCCTGGCCATCAGGCCTTGCACCTTTCTTCAGGCAACAAGGAAGCCATTCTGCTCGCGGATGTCGTGGTGTCGGATGCGCTGCAATTTACCAATCCGGACGTCCGCTATGCGCTCGACAGTGACCCGGATCTGGCCGTGAAAACAAGAAGGGCTCTGTTCGACAGGCTGTCGGCAGACAGGATTCCCTTTGCCGCGACCCACCTGTCTACCGACAGGTTCGGATATCTGGAAACACGCGACAACGGTTTCGCTTTTGTGGAGATTTGAACACAAGGCGACTTTTCAACCACGCCAAGTCCTTTCGTGGTTGCGCAGGCCTTTCCGCCGCGGTCTTCTCAAAAAACAAGTCCCGGCTCGAGGCCGGGACCTGGCACTGCGGGAGGCAGGGTGTGCGAACGGCTTAACCGATGCTGACCCAGCCATCCTTTTCGGCCGACGCGAAGATAGCGTCGAGGATCTTCATGTTCTGGACGGCATCTTCCGCGCCATAAGGCAGTGGCGCTTCACCGGTGATCGCCCGGCCAAACACGTCCGCCAGTTCGGCATATTGATCGCAAGGCGCGATGATATCCGACTGCATCGCCGCATCGCCGAGCAGCGAACCGTCGTCAAGCCGGATCTGAACAGCTTCGCCCTGCGGCGCGTTGAACGGGATGACGATTTCCAGCCGCTTCTTCGTACCGACCAGATGAATGCGCTGATAAGGCGTCAGCTGGGTCGAGACGGTGAAGTTGAGATGCCGGTTATCGCCGAAGTCGAGCAGGGCACTGGTCATGCGGTCGGTGCCGAAGGCGGGATCCCGGTCGATCAGCGAAACGACCCGCTGAGGTTCGGCATCGAAGAAATACCGGCCGGCCAGCATCGTGTAGCAACCGATGTCGAGCAGCGCACCCCCGCCGATATCCGCCTTGTTGCGGATGTTGCCCGGGTCATCGTTGTAGTAGCTGAAGAAGGTCTGGATCGCTTTCAGCTCCCCCAGATCGCCGGACCGCACAATCTCGCGCGCCTTGATCCACTGCGGGTGGGCCCGAACCATGAAGCCTTCGGCAACCAGCTTGTCCTTCGGCAGGTCCAGAAGCTGCTTTGCCTCTTCGGCATTCAGCGCGACCGGCTTTTCGCAAAGCACGTGCTTGCCCGCGTTCACCGCCTGGATCGTCACGGGCACATGCATGTGGTTGGGCAGCGGATTGTAGATCGCGTCGATCTCCGGATCTGCGAGCAGCTCCTCGTATGATCCGTAGGCCTTCTCGATGCCGAGACCCTTCGCTGCTTCCTTTGCCCGGTCGAGATTTCGCGAAGCAATCGCATAGGCGGTGCCGGTCTTCGACCGCTGGATGCCCGGAATGACCTTATCAAGACCGATTTTCGCGGTCGAAACGATCCCCCACCTGATAGTCTTTTCCGTCATGCCGGCATCCTTCCCATGATTTTGAGGTACGCACGCCAGATGACATAAAACGATTTAACTCCGCAAGGGCAGAAAGGCCGGAGAAAGGCCTGCTCGCTAGTGAAAAGCTGATTTGAAACCGGCCTCATCGGCTGGACGCGGACAGCATTCACACAAACTCGCCCCCCGGACAAGCGTAGCGGAGATCCGGGGAGACTATCGAAGGTCTTTCACCGCGATTTCACACAGCAGCGCCGCGCCCGTGAAGGGAGCATTGTCCCCGCTCAGAATTTTTCCGGCACGTAGAGATGTTCCGGCAGGACCTTGCGCTCATAATCGGAATTGTAGACCCGTTCCGGCAGCTTGATCGGGTCGTGCGGGATATCTTCGTAAGGGATCATCGACAGGAGGTGGCTGATGCAGTTGAGGCGCGCCTGCTTCTTGTCGTTGCCTTCCACGATGAACCAGGGTGCTTCGGGAATATTGGTCCGCTCGAAGGTTTCTTCCTTGGCCTTGGTGTAATCCTCCCAGCGCACGCGGGATTCCAGGTCCATCGGTGACAGTTTCCACTGCTTCAGCGGATCGTGGATGCGCATCAGGAAGCGCAGCTGCTGTTCTTCATCCGTAATGGAGAACCAGTATTTGATCAGCCGCACGCCGGAGCGCACGATCATGCGTTCGAATTCCGGCACATCGTGGAAGAACTCCTCCACCTGGCTATCACTGGCAAAGCCCATGACGCGCTCGACGCCGGAGCGGTTGTACCAGGAGCGGTCGAACAGCACCATTTCTCCGGCGGCTGGCAGATGCGGCACGTAGCGCTGGAAGTACCACTGGGTCTTTTCACGGTCGGTTGGTGCCGGCAGCGCAACCACACGGGCGACACGCGGATTGAGCCTTTGCGCGATGCGCTTGATGACCCCGCCCTTGCCGGCAGCGTCGCGCCCCTCGAAGATGATCACGATCTTCTCACCGGTATGCTGCACCCAGTCCTGCAGCTTCACCAGTTCGGCCTGCAGACGCAGCAACTCATGGAAATAGGTGTTCCGGTCGATGGTCGACTTGTGCTTCTTCGCGGAGATGAAGGCGAGATCCTTGGCGACGAGAAAATCGTCGATCTCCATCTCCAGCTCTTCGTCCAGGCTGTCTGCCCATTCCGCTTCAACCCAGGTTTTTGCACTTTCTTCGGTCATCAATCGGTTCCTTTGAAATACATCCCGGAGGTACGCCCAGGTTCGTCAGCGCATTCAACCGGACGCAGAATGCCCAAGGACTGTGAACAGGTTATCCATGAAAGTTTTTTGACAGTCGCGCCTGTTCCCCTGTCATTCTTTCTAGCAGCAACGCTTTCGCACTCAAATTACCCTTGCAAATGAACGAACGTTCATTTATTTTTTGCAATAGGGAGAAACAAGATGGCAAGTGCAGCCGCAAGACCGCAAAGCCGATCCAGGACGGGCGCGAAAGGCCAGGAGACTGCCGCACGTGTGCGCACGGCAGCCCTGAAACGCTTTGCCGCCAACGGTTATGCCGCTGTCTCCATGCGCGAAATCGCCGCCGATGTCGGCGTTCAGCCAGGCGCGCTCTACAACCATTTTCCGACCAAGCAGGACATCCTGAAGGACCTGATGCTCGCCCACATGGGCGAACTCCTTGCTGCCTGGGACGAAGCGGCTTTTCCGGCTGACATGGACCCGCTGGAGCGTTTTGTCCGCTTTCACATCCGCTATCACCTGGAACGGGCGGACGAGGTGTTCATTTCCTACATGGAACTGCGCAATCTCGAACCGGACAACTTCGACATCGTCGAAGCGGAGCGCCGTCGCTACGAGGGCATCCTGACGGGTATTCTGGAAACCGGCTCCGCGGCAGGCCGCTACAGCGTCCGCGAACCGAGGGTCGCCACCCGCGCGATCATCGCCATGCTGACTGGCATTCCGAGCTGGTACCGCCAAGGCGGCCGCCTGTCGAAACTGGATATCGAAGAGATTTACCTGGACCTGGCGCGCAAGGCCGTTGCGCCGGAGAACCGGGACATTCCGGCCCCTCAGGCGTGAAACCGGACGCGTGGGGAGCAAGCAACTGAACTCAATCGACCGTCCACAAGGTTGATCCAAGGGAGACCGGGTGACATGAGCATCCTGAAATCGAGCCTATCGCCGAGAAGCGAACAGTTTGCAGCAAACCGCGCTGCCCACGAAGCGGCCATGGACACCGTCAAGGCAGCAGCCCAGACAGCCCTGGACGGTGGTGGCGAGACCGCCCGACAGCGTCATGTGTCCCGCGGCAAGATCCTGCCGCGCGAACGAGTCTCCCGCCTGCTCGATCCCGGCTCCCCCTTCCTGGAAGTCGGCATGCTGGCCGCCCACGAGATGTATGAGGGCGCGGCTCCCGCAGCCGGCATGATCGCGGGCATCGGCCGGGTTGAAGGCCGCGAGGTGATGATCCTCGCCAATGACGCGACCGTCAAAGGTGGCACCTATTATCCGATGTCGGTCAAGAAACACCTGCGCGCCCAGGAAATTGCCTCGGAAAACAATCTACCCTGTATCTATCTGGTCGACAGCGGCGGCGCCAACCTGCCCAACCAGGACGAGGTCTTCCCGGACCGCGACCACTTTGGCCGCATCTTCTTCAACCAGGCCAACATGTCGGCAAAAGGCATCGCCCAGATCGCGGTCGTCATGGGCTCCTGCACCGCGGGCGGCGCTTATGTGCCGGCCATGTCGGACGAAACCATCATCGTCAAGAACCAGGGCACCATCTTCCTGGCCGGCCCGCCGCTGGTAAAGGCCGCCACCGGCGAGGAAGTCACGGCGGAAGATCTCGGCGGCGGCGATGTTCACACGCGCCTGTCCGGCGTTGCCGATCATCTTGCCCGCGACGATGCCCACGCACTGGCGCTCGCCCGCCGCGCCATCGCCAGCCTCAACCGCACCAAGACCCCATCCGTCGCGCTGCAGACCCCGGAAGACCCGCTCTACGATCCGGACGAAATCCTCGGTGTCGTTCCGGCCGATCTGAAAACGCCCTACGACATCCGCGAAGTGATCGCCCGCACCGTCGACGGATCGCGCTTCGATGAATTCAAGGCCCGGTACGGCACCACACTGGTCTGCGGCTTCGCCCATATCCATGGCATGCCGGTCGGCATTATCGCCAACAACGGCGTTCTGTTTTCCGAAAGTGCGGTGAAAGGGGCCCACTTCGTCGAGCTCTGCTCCCAGCGCAAGGTTCCGCTGGTGTTCCTGCAGAACATCACCGGCTTCATGGTCGGCCGCAAATATGAAAGCGGCGGCATTGCCAAGGACGGTGCCAAGCTGGTGACGGCGGTCGCCACCACCTCGGTCCCGAAGATCACCATGCTGGTGGGCGGCTCCTTCGGTGCCGGCAACTACGGCATGTGCGGCCGGGCCTATTCGCCGCGCTTCCTGTGGACCTGGCCCAATTCCCGCATTTCGGTCATGGGCGGCGAACAGGCCGCCGGCGTGCTTGCCACCGTCCGCCGCGACGGTATCGAGCGCAAGGGTGGCAGCTGGTCGGCGGATGAGGAAAAAACCTTCAAGCAACCGATCATCGATCAGTTCGAACAGCAGGGTCACCCGCTTTACGCGACTGCCCGGCTCTGGGACGATGGCATTGTCGACCCGCGCAAGACCCGGGACATTCTGGGCCTTTCCCTGTCGGCAGCCCTCAACGCCCCGATCGAAGACACCCGCTTCGGTCTCTTCAGGATGTGATCCGATGTCCATCGACGAGCTGAAAGCAAGATACCCCGGCGCCGAAACCTTCAAGTTCGGCGACAATGCGGACCTGTGTGCCCAGCTCATCGCCCTTGTCCGCGCCGGCAGGAAAACCGCCACATGCGGTGCCTTGCAGAGCTATGAGGACGGTGGTGAGGTCCTGCCCGTTCATGGACGGCGGGACATTGCACTGAACTGGGACGACACCCCCGCGCTGGTGATCGAAACACTGGAAGTGTCCGTCGTGCGCTTCTGCGATGTCGGGGAAGACTTCGCCCTGGCGGAAGGCGAGAACGATGACCTCGCCGGCTGGCGCAGGGACCATCAGGTCTTCTTTGAACGCAACGGCGGATTTGACCCGGAAATGGACCTTGTCTGCGAACGCTTCAAGGTTGTTGAAGATCTGCAGCCGGAGCTCAAGCCGTGAGCAGGATCGAGACACACATCGGCGACATCACCCGGCTCGACGTGGATGCCATCGTCAACGCGGCCAACTCATCGCTGCTCGGCGGCGGTGGTGTCGACGGGGCGATCCACCGTGCGGCAGGTCCGGAGCTCCTGGCCGAATGCAGGACGCTTAACGGCTGTGAAACAGGCAACGCAAAGATCACCAGTGGCTACCGCCTGCCCGCCCGCCACGTCATCCACACGGTCGGCCCCGTCTGGAAAGGCGGCACGTTGGGCGAAGCGGACCTTCTTGCCTCCTGTTATGAAACCAGCCTGCGTCTTGCGGCAGAAACCGGCTGCAGAAGCATAGCCTTCCCGGCCATTTCCACCGGCATTTACGGCTATCCGGCCGGCAGCGCCGCGTCGGTCGCGGTGGAAACTGTCAAACGGGTTCTGGAGGACCTGCCGGAAATCGAAACCGTCACACTGGTTGCCTTCGACGAGGCAAGCCATGCCCATCTTCTGGCAGCACTCGGGAGGAAACCTCATGAAGGGTGAAGTCCGCTCGATGGTGGAATGCGGCCCGGATATCGAAGCAGCGTTCCGTGACCAGCATCCCGACATACTGCTGACGCAGCCCCTGACGGCCATCCTGGTTGCGCTCGACGAAGGCAATATCGACAAGGGCGACACCCTCTCCGTCGGCGGCCTGAAGGTGAGCGTGCTGGCAACCGGACGAAGCGCGCTCCTTGCCGACGGGAGCCGGAACTCCATCACGGTGTTCAGCGAGCTGCCCATACAACATATGCCGGATCTTGCTCCGGACCGAACTGCCGATACCCCCGGCGCACTAGTCACTCCCTGGGAGGAGAACTGAGAAATGTTCAAGAAGATCCTCATTGCCAACCGCGGCGAGATTGCCTGCCGGGTGATGGCAACGGCCAAGAAGCTCGGCATCAAGACCGTTGCGGTCTATTCCGATGCGGACGCCAGGGCCAAACACGTTGCCATGGCCGACGAGGCTTTCCGCATTGGACCGGCACCGGTCTCGGAAAGCTATCTGAAGGCTGACAAGATCATCGAAGCCTGCAAGCTGAGTGGCGCCGAAGCCGTGCATCCGGGCTACGGCTTCCTGTCGGAAAATCCGGATTTCGTCGACGCCCTCGACAGGGCCGGCATAGCCTTCATCGGCCCGAGCGCCTCTTCCATCCGCGCCATGGGCCTGAAGGATGCCGCCAAGGCACTGATGGAAAAGGCCGGTGTGCCGGTGGTGCCCGGATATCATGGCGAGAACCAGGACGCGGACTTCCTGAAGGAGCAGGCCGACCGCATCGGCTATCCGGTGCTGATCAAGGCCCGTGCCGGCGGTGGTGGCAAAGGCATGCGCCGGGTCGATGACCCGAAGGATTTTGCAGACGCCCTGAAAGGCGCGCAGCGCGAAGGCGAAGCGAGTTTTGGCGATGGCCGGGTGCTGATCGAGAAATACCTGACCAAGCCGCGCCATATCGAGATTCAGGTTTTCGGCGACAGCCACGGCAATGCCGTGCATCTGTTCGAGCGCGACTGCTCGCTGCAACGTCGCCACCAGAAGGTAATCGAGGAAGCCCCTGCCCCCGGCATGCCGGTAGAAATGCGCCGCGCCATGGGGGAGGCCGCCGTGACCGCGGCCAAGGCCATCGACTATTCCGGCGCCGGCACTATCGAGTTCATCGCCGACGTTTCCGAAGGCCTCAGATCCGACCGGTTCTATTTCATGGAAATGAATACCCGGCTGCAGGTCGAGCACCCGGTTACCGAGCTCATCACCGGCGAAGACCTGGTCGAGTGGCAGCTTCGCGTGGCCTCCGGCGAAACCTTGCCAAAGCGCCAGGAAGATCTTTCCTTCAACGGCTGGGCCTTCGAAGCCCGGCTGTATGCGGAAGATGCGCCGAAGGGCTTCCTGCCGGCCATCGGCACGCTGGAGCATCTGGCCCTTCCGGAAGACAGCGCGCGGGTCGACAGCGGCGTGCGCTCCGGAGATGAAATCACCCCCTATTACGATCCGATGATCGCCAAGGTGATCGTCCACGGCCCGACCCGCCAGGCGGCACTCGGCAAGCTGCTGGCAAGCCTTGAGGCAACGGAAGTTGCCGGCTGCGTCACCAACGCCGGCTTTCTGGCGGCCCTGTGTCGCCATGAAGGTTTTGCCGCGGGCGATGTCGACACCGGCCTCATCGACCGGGATCTGACCCAGCTGATAGAAGAACCCTGCATCCCGGTGGACGCGATTGCCCTTGCCGCTCTCACGGCGCTCGGCCTGACCAGGCCGGCAAGTGGCAACGATCCGTTCGACACGCTGGCCGGATGGCGGATCTGGAGTGCATCGCGCCAGTACGCACTACTTGAAATTGCAGGCGAGCGCCGGGATGTCGAGGTCCATGCCCTCGGCCATCAGCGGTTCGCGGTCCAGCTGGAGGAAGGCTCACGCGAATATGCTCTGGTGAAGGTTGAAGGCGGTGCGATCACCTACGACTGTGACGGCCACCGTGCCCGGGCGGTCGTGGTGGAGGACCGCAAGGGACTGACGGTCTTCCTCGGCGGCCATGCCTTCCCGGTTGCCTTGCCGGACACGCTCAGCGCAGACGAGGAAGCCGGTGGCGCGGACGACAAACTCGTTGCACCGATGCCGGGCCTTGTGAAGGTGCTGAACGCCAGGGCAGGCGAAGCGGTGACCAAGGACCAGCCGCTGGTGATCCTGGAAGCCATGAAGATGGAACACACGCTGAAAGCCCCGAGGGACGGCGTCATCGGCGAGGTTCTGGTGGCAGAAGGTGAACAGGTGACCGACGGCACCGTTCTGCTGGCGCTCGCGGAGGAAGCCGATGCTGCCGCATGACGCCTCAAGCTATGACGACCTTTCCGGCAAGTTCAAATGGGAGATCCCGGACCGGTTCAACATCGGCGTTGCCATATGCGACGACTGGGCGGCACGCGAGCCGAACCGCGAGGCGCTGGTCTATACGGACGAGGACGGCAGCGCCACCAGCTACACCTATGATGACCTTCGGCGGCTTTCCAATCAGCTTGCCAACCTCCTGACCGCCCGAGGCGTCCAGCCAGGTGACCGGATCGGCGTCCTGATGCCTCAAAGGCCCGAAACCGCCTTTGCCCATATTGCGGCCCTGAAACTCGGCGCGATCACCATTCCGCTTTTCACCCTGTTCGGGGAAGAAGCACTTGAGTATCGGCTGAAGGATTCCGGCGCGAAGGCGGTGATCACGGATGCAAGTGGCGCTGCCAAACTGGCGACCATCCGTGACCGGTTGCCGGAACTGACGACCGTCCTTTGTGCAGATGAAGACGTCCCGGGGGCAGAAAGCCTCCATCATCACATGGCCGGACACGAAGGCACATTCCACCCCTTCGACACAGGCCCCGATGACCCGGCAATCATCATCTACACCTCCGGCACCACCGGACAACCCAAGGGCGCCCTGCACGGCCACCGGGTGCTGCTCGGCCATCTGCCGGGCGTCGAGATGAGCCATGATCTTCTGGGCCAGCCGGGTGACAGGATCTGGACCCCGGCGGACTGGGCCTGGATCGGCGGCCTGCTCGACGTTCTGATGCCCGCGCTCTTCCTGGGTGTGCCCGTGGTAGCGTGCCGGTTCAGAAAGTTCACCGCTGAAGCAGCCTTCCAGCTGCTGCAGGACCAGAAGATCCGCAACACCTTCCTGCCGCCAACCGCGCTGAAGATGATGCGTCAGGTGGAAGCCCCGGAAAACCGCTGGCAATTCACCCTGCGGTCCGTTGCCTCCGGTGGCGAGACACTTGGCGCGGAGCTGATCGACTGGGGCCGCCGCACATTCGGTCTGACGATCAATGAATTCTACGGCCAGACCGAGTGCAACATGATCGTTTCCAGTTGCGCCAGACTGATGGAAGCGCGCCCCGGCATCATGGGCCGCCCTGTTCCGGGTCATGATGTCAGCGTCGTCAGCGACACGGGCGAGGAACTGCCTGCCGGATCACTCGGCAACATTGCCGTCAAACGTCCTGATCCTGTGATGTTCCTGAACTACTGGAACAACATGGAAGCGACGGAGAAGAAATTTGCGGGCGACTGGCTTTTGACCGGCGACACGGGCATCAAGGACGACACCGGGTGGATCCGCTTCGTCGGACGGGATGACGACGTCATCACGTCATCAGGATACCGCATCGGCCCGGGAGAGATCGAGGATTGCCTGATCAAGCACCCGGCGGTCGCCATGGCCGGTGTCGTCGGCAAACCCGACAGCCAGCGCACGGAGATCGTCAAGGCGTATATCGTCTTGAAAAGCGGCATTGAACCGACCGACAAACTTGCCGGGGAGATCGCCGACTTCGTCAAGACGCGCCTTGCAGCCCACGAGTATCCGCGCGAAGTCGCTTTTGTCGACGCCCTGCCCCTGACCACCACCGGCAAGGTCATCCGCCGTGAACTGCGCGCCCGTGCCGAGCAGGAAGAGTGATCGTGTCAAACACCGTTTAACGAATGCATCCGCGATTTGCCTGGTGCCGTCCCCGGACGAAGCGCAGCGAAGAACCGGCCTCACCTTTAGGCCTCACGAGAAGCTAGAGAAGAAAACATGTCTGAATTCGTCACCCTGTTTGAAATGGGCCCGCGCGACGGTCTGCAGAACGAGAAAACCTTTGTGCCGACGGCCCAGAAGATCGACCTCGTGGACCGGCTTTCTGCCTGCGGCTTCCGCAAGATCGAGGTGACCAGTTTCGTCAGTCCGAAATGGGTACCGCAGATGGCCGACGCCCAGGAGGTTATGGAAGGCATCTACCGGCACCCGTCCGTGACCTATGCGGTGCTGACACCCAATGTGAAGGGTTATACGGCCGCCAAGAAAGTGTCGGCGGATGAAGTCGCCATTTTCGGTTCGGCCTCGGAAGGCTTTTCCAGAAAGAACATCAATTGCTCGGTTGCCGAAAGCATCGAACGCTTCAAGCCGCTTCTGGAAAAGGCACATGAGGACGGCATCCCGGTTCGCGGCTATGTCTCTTGCGTAACCGACTGCCCCTACGACGGTGCAACGCCACCGGAGAAGGTTGCGGAGGTCGCCAAAACGCTGTTCGATCTCGGCTGCTACGAGATTTCCCTCGGCGATACCATCGGCGCCGGAACGCCGGAGACCATCGGCCGGATGCTGGACGCCGTGCTGACCGCGATCCCTGCGGACAAGCTTGCCGGCCATTTTCATGATACCAAAGGCCGGGCGATCGAGAACATCGAGGTCAGCCTCGAAAAGGGCTTGCGCACCTTCGACAGTGCGGTCGGCGGTCTGGGCGGTTGCCCCTATGCACCGGGTGCCAAAGGCAATGTCGCAACCGAAGCCGTGCTAGACCTGATGACCCGCAAGGGCTTCGAGACCGGCATCGACCGGGCAAAGCTTGCTGAAATCGCCGACTTTGCCCGCACCCTCAGGAGTGTTGACGCATGAGCTTCGAGACAATCTCCCTTGCCGTTGACGACCGGGGCGTCGCAACGCTGACACTCAACCGCCCGGACAAGCACAATTCGCTTTCCGCCACGATGATCTCCGAACTGACGGAAGTTGCCGCACAATTGGCGGAGGACGACACTGTCCGTGTCGTTGTCCTGACGGGTGCTGGCGCCAGCTTCTGCGCGGGTGGCGACCTTGGATGGATGCGCGAGCAGTTCGAAGCTGACCGCGAAACCCGCATGACTGAAGCGCGCAAGCTTGCCATGATGCTGCAGAGCCTCAACGAATTGCCGAAGCCACTGATAGGCCGTGTGCAGGGCCAGGCCTTTGGCGGCGGCATCGGCATGATGAGCGTCTGCGACACCGTGATTGCCGTCGACAGCGCCAAATTCGGCCTGACGGAAGTACGTCTCGGCCTCATCCCGGCAACCATCAGCCCCTATGTGCTGGCCCGCATGGGCGAAGGCAAGGCACGCCGGGTATTCATGTCCGCCCGCCTGTTCGGCGCGGAAGAAGCCCGGGATCTCGATCTTGTGGCGAAGGTCGTGAGCGAGGCGGACCTCGATGCGGCGATCGAAAAGGAAATCAAACCGTATCTTTCCGCTGCCCCTGCTGCGGTAGCCGCCTCCAAGGCGCTGGCCCGCAGCCTTGGCCCGGAAATTACCGAAGAAATCATCGACGACACCATTCGCCGTCTCGCCGAGACCTGGGAAACCCCCGAAGCCCGGGAAGGCATCTCCGCATTCTTCGAAAAGCGAAAGGCGAACTGGGTCGGTTCATAGTTTGCAGCGGCTGATGCCAGTACCGGGTCTTCAGACAATCAAACTCCCCACTCCCTCATCCTGAGGAGCGCGCTGGCGCGCGTCTCGAAGGATGGACCACACAGAACAAGCAGCCCATGCTTCGAGACGGACCTGACAGTCCTCCTCAGCATGAGGATGAATTTGTGGTGAGCTTCAACAAAGCGCTGGAAACAGAAAAACCGCCCTCAATGGCCGGCACTCCGCCTGGCGTGTTCGATCAGGGCCGCGATACGCGCCACTTCCTTCTGTTCCGACTGCGGCGGTTCCTGCGGCGGGCCGCCGTACATGCGTTCACGCCGCTGGCGGATCTTCTTGCGCTGATATTCACTGATCCCGTCAGGAAGCTCCATACCGGCCCTGTCGATGTTGATCAGCACCCGCTGCAGGTCCGGCACCAGTTCGGATGAAATGGTGAAGGTTGCTCCGTCCGGGCGCTTGAAGACCAGTGTCGTGGTGGTTTCAGCCCCATTCAGCAGAACCGCTGATCTCGGCCCCAGCGAGCCGATCGTCGACTGGAACCAGGCAGCCCAGCCGGAAGCGTGCCACAGGCGGATGTCGATCTTTTTCAGATCCTCATACATCACCCGGACGCGCCGGCCGAACTGGGTGAATTCGAAACCGTTGCTGAAGAAACGGACCCAGGATGTCTCCTGTCGTGCGGACACGGTGAACAGCACCGGTGCAATCGAGGCAGGACCCAGGCAAAGCAGCGCCATCAGGGCTGCGCCTCCGCTCCAGTCTGCCATCCCGATGAAAGCTATGGAAAAGAAAGCGGCACCAATCACAAACCCGATCATGTCGAGTACCAGAACCGGCGGATGACATACCGGCTTTACGGCACCGGACGGTACGTTCGGCCGCGGCAAGGCGGCATAGATCCCGGCGGCCGCGATAATGCAGAGCAGGCTGCTGAGCACCGACATGAAAAAATATCCGCCGACTATACCCAGCACGCAGAGGCCGAGAGGCAATATCCGGCGAAGTAATTCAAGTTTTGCTGTTTTGCCCACACCGCTCTCCATGCATTCAGACAGTGGAACCGATACGAACTAGGGGGAGACTTCTGATTCTTGCATTGAATCAACTGAAGCGTTTTAAATCAAGAATGCTGACAAACAATCCAGAAACAATGTAAGCGTTCGGCAAATGGTTCCCGCGAAATGCCCAGAAGAACCAAGAGGAACGATCAGCACTCGCCAGTCCGGCGAGCCTCACGATGCCTTGCGTTCTCGTTCCATGAAGCTGAACATGTTGCGCACCTTGCCGAATTTTGGCGTATCCAGCTCCAGGAACTGATGCATGAGCGTATCTATGTCCTGAGGCGTGAACGGCTTTTTCAGGAAACCGGATATCCCGACGAAGGCCGCGGACCGCTCCAGATAGCTCGTGTCGTTGGTGGACATCATGTAGATGCCGATCTTGCTAGACAGGTCCCGGATCGAACCGGCAAGCTCGATACCGTCGACATCCGGCATGTGAAAATCCGTCAGCACCATCCGGAACTTGCCCGATGCTAGTGTACGAAGTGCCGCCTGCGCGCTGTCGGCTTCCGAGATTTCGAAGTCGAACCGGCTGGCCTCCAGAACCTTGCGCGTCAGTTTGCGCATCGTACCGCTGTCGTCGACGATCAGGATCGGATAGGTCGTCGTCATCGTCATGTAAGTGGCGACGATCTCCGACACATCCTCCTGGGTGAAAGGCTTTTTCAGGAAATGATAGGCCCCCAGCTGCTGAAGCATGTTGGCATTGCGCTCATCAAGGCCGCTTGAAATCGCGACCGTCAGACAATCTGCAGACTTCGTCTCGCTCATCGCGGCGATTACGTCCGGACCATTCAGCCCCGGCATGTTGATGTCGATGAAGGCGATGTCGATCTGTTTCTTCTTCAGAACCTCGACAGCAGAACGACCGTTATCGACATCATCAACCTCGATGTACCGCTTGGAACGATGAACGGCGATGCCGTTGTTGATGACTTCACGAGCGATGCCGCTGTCGTCAGCGACAAGAATGCGGATCATTTTATGCAGCAATTCTCATCACCTTGTGTGCGGCTCTCGCATCGTCACTTGAGGCCATGTCTAAATTAACAAGTACAATAAGGAAACAATTGTATATTTTCTGTTACTGAAGCTCGTCAGGCATTTTACAACCTTTGATATACATAGACTTACATGAATATTCATTCACTCGAATCCAAAATTCTTACAAATAGGATGTAAAGACCGAAACCACATCTGGGAAAACCCCACAAAATATGAGGAAACAGGCTCAACCCGGCGTCACAGGATTCCCGCAGTCGCATTATGGTTCAGTGATTTCCGTCGAATTGGAGCAACCTGTGGCCAGCTTTTTCAAAACACGGGATCCAACCAGCCTGTTTCTGAAAATCAGACGAGGCCAAAACAAGCACCTGCTGGACGATACGATTGTCTCGTGAGGACAAGGGCGCCCACAACCTGCCAAACCAACTCTACGTCAATTTGTAGCGTCAGAATTGGACAATCACCCCGCCTTTTGCAAGGACTGCCGACGAGCCATCAATGTGGCACTTCCCGTCCGACAAACAGAAACCGGATCAGCAGCAGGGCAACACAAGTTCGCCAGCATCAAAGCTGTCACTGCGACCTGTGCAGCCCGTGAATCTGGTGGCAGGGCCAACGATCGCAAAGCTGTTTCTGAAGTCTCGTGACAGCTTGCTCAATTCAGAGGAAAGCATCAGAGAAGGGATAGCCCTGTCGGGCGCACCTGAAGAAAGGAACCTGGGCCTGGAAAGTGGTGCCGCTGAAGGGACTCGAACCCCCGACCCCATCATTACGAATGACGTGCTCTACCATCTGAGCTACAGCGGCGTTCTCCGGCAGATGCCGGGCATCGCGCGATTTGGCGCGGACACTCAGGTCAAGCCCGAGTGCGCCGCTAATTACCGGAGCTTGGCGTCAGATGCAAGAGCCTAAAACCGGTTCTTTCAGGAAGATCACATCTTCCCTTTTCCGGAAGCCAGGCAAACACATGCTCGTCAGCACATTCCGACTATCGCCGCAGCAGCGCTTCAGTTGAAAAAGCGCGGCCGTGGCGTCTTGGCGCTCTCGTCCTCGTCGTCCTCATCCGGGCCCGGATCGTCCGGCATCCGCGACAGGGGAAATTCGATTGGCCGGTTGAGATCCTCTTTGGAACTTCCGGACTTTGTTTCGCCTGTCTTGGCCTCCCCGGCTTTGGCAGCCGATGGCTTTGCATCCGCCGATTTCGGAGTTTCCTCAACCTTGGCCTCAGATGTTGCCTCTGGCTTGGAAGGCGTCTCGGAACCGTTCCGGGTGTCGGTCTTGCCGGTCACACCAGCTTTCGCTGTCCCGGCGTCTTTGCTTGTCACCACGGCAGGTTTGTCGTCTGCCCCGGCTTCGGCTTTTACCGCGCTTTCCTTGGCTGCCGTCTTCTCAACGGTCGCAGCCTTGTCCGAAGGCGCCTTGGTAGCTTCGGCGTCGGGCAGGTCCTTCAGCGCAGGGCTGTATTTGACATCGTCCGTCGTCCCTTCGTAGCCCTGCTTTTCCAGTGGCACAGAGGCAGCGGAAGGTTCCGCGGCGGCTGACTTGGCGCTGCCGGATGTGGCGTCAACCGTCTCGGGTCCCGCAGGCTTGGCAGTGGCAGGCCTGGTGACGGGTTCGGCTTCCAGCACCACCGCGTCGTCATCCACATCTGCAACCGGCCGAACCGGCTCGGCTGGAGTGGCGGACGGCAGGGCCGGCGCCTCGAACAGGCTGTCCTCAAGCAGCGGACCGTCCTCGTCGGACAGACTGCCCGGCGTTGCCCACTGGAACGCATCGAGCTTGCCGGTGACCGGTGACACCGGCTGCCATTCGGCGGAAATGATGCCGTCGGCCATCCAGACCTTGTCGAGCGGCGCACTGACAGCACGGGCCAGCCAGTCGCGTGTGCGGCCCCGGTCACCGTGTTCGGCTTCCTCCACTTCCGCCATCAGCAGAAACGCCTGACGGGTAGGTTCGGACTGCAGGACCTTTTTCAGCTGCTTACGCGCTTCTTCGAACTCGCGCGCCTCCATGGCTGCGCGGGCGATGGCCAGTGCACCTTCGGGAGTGTTTGCCCGCTGTGCGGAAAGCGATTTCACCCGCTTCAAACGATCGACAGCCGAATCGCCGGTACGCACATGGGCATAGGTTTCAGCCAACTCCGGATGCGGGAACAAACGCCAGGTCGCCTCCAACACTTTGGAGGCCTTGCGAATATCGCCCCGGCGCGTTGCCAGACGAGACGTCAGCACGGCGGCCGGCACAAGGTCGAGTGCCAGGCCATGAGCTTCCTTGGCCAGCGAATAGGCCCGTTCCGGCTCGCCATCCTCCAGCTTTGTCGCAAGGGCCGTCAGGATGACGGCGCGCTGACGCCGATAGGTTTTCTTGTCCAGCATCTTTGCGGCGTAGTTGCGCTCCAGGGTCTTGAGCGCTTCGTCCCAATGGTGGGCAACCGCCTGGTAGCCGAGCACGGCCTTGCCGGCCCACTCCAGACCCGGCGATGTCTTGGCAGCTTCCTCCGCGTAGTGGCGTGCTGCCACCGGCTCCCTGTGTCGCTCGGCCTCGATGAAGAGGCCGTGCAGACCAAGCGCCTTGGTGGCCGGATCTTCCAGCATTGCCTCGAAACGCTGACGCGCTTCGTCGTCCTTGCCGGCAAGCTGGGCCGTCTGTGCAAGCAGCAGCTTTGCCGCGGGTTCATCATCCAGCAGCTTGTCGGCGTCCAGCGCGTAGCGGCGCGCCAATTTGGCGTTGCCCGTGCCCAAAGCGATCAAGCCTTGTGACAGCGCATTGTAGCCCTTGTCTTTCCGGCGGCGCCGAAAGAAGCGGCTGGCAATCTGCGGTGATTTCAGGACGACGCGGATCACCCAGACAATCGCCAGGAAGATCGCCAGGAAAATGGCTGCGGCAAGGGCAACAATCGCAGGCGACTGCTCCCAGATGTCCGTCCCGACCTGCTGGCCGCCTTCATAAACCGGCCAGGAAATCTGGATCGTTCCAGGCAGGTCCGCCATCCAGGCAAAGCCCATGGCAACGGCAAACAACAGCGCGAAAAAGAACAGAACGCGGATCATTCAGTTCGCTCCCTGCGACGGCCGGCTCCTGCCGGCACATAGTTCCATTGACGGGCGGGCGAGTGGCCGGCCTGCATTCAGCTATCCTTCGCAGCAAGCGCGTTGAGCACTTCCTGCGAGGCCTTGTCCGTCAGGTCATCAACCTCGACGCGGGCTTCGGCGCGCGTTGCCCAGTCGGCAGCAGCAGCCTGTCCCTGTTCTGGCAGATCCTTGTAGGCGGCAAGTGCCGACTTGAGGTCTCCCTTCCGGACGGCGTTTTCCATGCGCTGCAGGGCAGCTGCCGGCCCATCGCCTTCACCTGAGCCCGAACGACGAACGGTGAACAGCGACTGTGCACTGGTCATCAGGCTGTCGAGTACATCACCGGACCGGTCCGGTTCGGAAAACGTCTGGTAGACAGAGCGCGCAACCGGTGGGAACTGGGCGATCAGCACGGGCACCGGTTCGACACCGGTCTTGGCGTTGGCCTCCAGTGCAGACAGGTCGAGCCCGCCCGGCAGCCCCGCCTTGACGGCGGCCAGCTCGGTTTCATAAGGGCGGCCGGAATCCACGGCTGACTTCAGCGCGGAAACGGACAGAGCCCTGGCAGCAACTTCACGCGCCGTCGCATCGCCCATCGTTGCCTCAACCGCGGCAAGGCGCGTTGAAAGCGCGTCCAGTTCAGAGCGCAAACCTTCCAGCGCTGCCGTGTTGGCCGCGCCGACAGACTTGATGTCGGCAGCCAGCGAAGACAGGGTCTCGGTTGCCCGTGCCTGGCTGTCGGCAAGGGTCTTCAGGGAAACGTCCGACGTCGATACGGCTGTCTGCGCTGCCTTCGCGGTCGCTTCGGTATTGGAAAGTCGGGTTTCCACCTCGGAAAGGGTCGTCTTCAGGTCCGAAAGCTGGCCCTCGAGCCCGGTTACGGAACCCGAAAGCTTGTCGGCTTCGGAAGATGTCGACGTGGTGTCGGTTTCCAGCTTGGCAAGGCGGCTTTCAAGCGGCGCCAGATCCACCTGGCTATCGCCCTTCACTTCCTCTTCCAGCGCGGCCAGACGGCTTTCAAGCGGCTGGAGATCGGCTGGGGTTCCTTCGCCGGTGCCAGCCCCTGCCGAAGCGACGGTGCTGCGCAGTCCTTCGACATCCTGCTTCAGGGCATCGACCGCGGCGCTCAGATCGGACGACGATGCATCCTGCAGTTTGGCTTCAAGCGCGCTGACTTTGCTTTCCAGAGCAGAAACAGCACCGGAGCTGCCCTGGCTGGAGACCGAAGACGTCACGTCGCCGAGTTTTTTCTCCAGATCGGAGATCTTGCGTTCGGCGGCACTGAGCGCGCTGGTGAGCTGCTGGTTCGGCTCGGGCGACAGTTTGACGAGCCCGGCCTGGTAAAGGCCGAAGCCGCCGCCAAGCACCAGGATACCGCCGATAACGGCCGCAATCAGAACACCGAATGCCCCGACACCGCCGCGGTCTTCAGCGGCTGGCGGATTGGAAAAGCTGGTTGATCCCCCTGGACGGGAGCTGCTGCTTGTCGAGGAAGTTCCAGGCTGGCTGGTGGCAGACGTCGATGAGCTTGCCGGAGACGGCGGTTTGCCGGTCGCAGATGACGACCCAGTTGCGCTGGCTCCTGTGGGCTTTCCGGCTGTGGAAGACCCGGCAGTGGTAGACGACGAAGAAGAATAGCCTGATCCGGTCGAGGACGAGGTCGATGCAGACGAAGAGGGCGACGATGTGCTGCCCGAACTGCCGGTGCTGCCGGATGACGTTGTATTTCCGGCTGACGTTGAGCTGCCGGACGCAGTCGTGCTGCCGATACCGCCTGTCTTGGTTGCACCCGCAGTCGTGCCGCCAGACCCCGTCGTGGCGCTCGTCGTTGAGCTCGTACCAGAGGCTGGCTTCGTGTCTGTCGGCTTGGCACCGACCTTCTCTGCGGTCAGATCAATCGTTACCGGCCGCTTGCTGCTGCCGGAGGAAGACGCAGTGCTGCTGCCCGGCTTGTCCTTGCCGCCGGTGCCGCTGCCGCCCGATGAAGATGTCCCGCCCGGGGATTTCTTGTCCGTCGTCATCTCATCTCCTCCTGAACCCTGCCGGTCCCAAGACCTTCACTATACACACCTCTTTGCGAAGCGGTACCGCCGCAGCAAAGACTTTTGCGCGCTGCAAAAGAACGACTCCCCCGGATCTGGTTAACACTGTGTTAAAGCCAGATCCATCAAGGCGCTTTCGTTCGGCGCAGCTGCAATACGCACCTGGCTTACCTCAAATAGGGGCTCGGCCGACTGCCGCGAAAGGGCATAAACAGGCAACCTGGAAAAAATATGTTCGAGACCGTGCCTGCGAACCAGCGCCAGAAAAGCTTCGGCCGTGCGTTTGGAATAAATGAAGACACCATCAAAGGCATTCTGGCGAAGGCCGTCAACCACGGCAGAAGGCAGGCATTCCGCCGGCTCCATGCGGTAAAGCACGACGGTGCGACAGGAAATGCCCCCTGCGGCGAGAAGTCCCTCCAGATCCCCCGCCCGATCCTCGGCAGCAGGATAAAGGACGACCCCTGAGGGCAACCCGCTCCGATTATCGAGAATCAGCTGAGCCAGCGCAGCGATATCACCGCTGGCCGAAAGTACACTTGAAAAGCCCGCTTCCCGGCAGGCGAGTGCGGTTGCGTCGCCCACCGTGAAAACCGGCAAGCTCCGCAAGGCATCGATCCGGCCCTGCGCTAACAGGACGGCAACCGACCGCCGGCTGGAAAACGCCAGCGCCGACACGCCATCCAGCCCGAATTGTGCCGACCGCACCTCAACGGTTTTCAGAACGGGAGCTTCATCGGCAACATGCCCCAACGCCCGCAGTTTTTCAGCGGTCCGCCGGCAATCCGGCTGGGGGCGTGTCACCAGAAAGCGCATGACCGGGTCAGGCTCCTGCCAGAAAGTCCGGTCCCATCCGGGTTTTCAGATCTTCCCCGACAGACCGGCCGATCCGCGCGGCCTCTGCCGCAGGCCCACTGCCCGATGCCTCATGCGCGGCCGATCCGTCCGGCTTCAGCACAATCCCTCGGAAGTGCATCGTATCGCCTTCGAGCGTCGCCAGCCCGCCGATGGGCGTGCGGCAAGACCCGTCCAGAACAGCTAGGAAGGCGCGCTCCGCATCAAGGCGGATCTGCGTTGCCGCGTCGTGAATTGCCGCCAGCATTTCAAGGGTAGCCTTGTCGTCCGCCCGGCTTTCGATGCAGATCGCACCTTGGCCGACAGCCGGCAGAAACTGGTCGGTTTCCAGAAGGCTGGTGATTTCCGCTTCCAGGCCCAACCGGCGTAGACCGGCCGCCGCCAGAAGTGTTGCGTCCACCTCGCCCTCTGCCAGCTTGCGCAGGCGTGTCTGCAGGTTGCCGCGGTACATCACCACTTCGATATCCGGGCGCAGCCGCTTGATCATTGCCTGGCGCCGCAGCGAACTGGACCCGACGACGGCGCCCTGCGGCAGATCGGTCAGGGTCTTTGCCTTGGGCGACAGGAACGCATCGCGCACATCTTCCCGCGGCAGGAAGGCCGTCAAAGCCAGACCATCCGGCAGGACCGTCGGCATGTCCTTGGACGAATGAACGGCAAGATCGATCCGCCCGTCCAGAAGCGCTTCCTCGATTTCCTTCGTGAACAGCCCCTTGCCACCGACTTCCGACAGCGGCCTGTCCTGGATCCTGTCGCCGGAGGTCTTGATGACCACGATCTCGAACGCGTCTTCGGCCAGATCATGGGCCGCCATCAGCCGGTCGCGGGTTTCGTGGGCCTGTGCCAGCGCCAGCGCGCTGCCCCTTGTTCCGATACGCAAAGGATTTGATTGCAAGGTTTACCGTCCAGATGCTACGCCCGGCAGAAATGACGGGCACCGATTTATGTCTTTTCGGATGTCCTAACACAGGCCACCGCACTTAGACCAATGACCTCAGTCAAAACAGATGACAATGCGACCAATCTGACGGTCCTGGGCATTGAAACCAGCTGCGACGAAACCGCAGCAGCGGTGGTGTGCGGCCCTGCGCACAAGCAGATCCTCTCCAATACGATCCGTTCGCAGATCGACGAGCATACAGAATTCGGTGGCGTGGTGCCGGAAATTGCCGCCCGTGCCCACATCGAGATCCTCGACCGGATCGTTGCCGAAGCCATGAACGAGGCCGGTTGCGGCTGGGACGATATCGACGCGATTGCCGCAACTGCCGGTCCCGGCCTCATCGGCGGTGTCATCGTCGGCTTCATGACTGCCAAGGCGATCGCCATGGCAGCGGGCAAGCCGATCGTCGGCGTCAATCACCTGGAAGGCCACGCCCTGACCGCGCGCCTGACCGACGATCTCGAGTTCCCGTTCCTCTTGCTGCTCGTCTCCGGCGGCCACAGCCAGTTCCTGCTGGTGCGCGGCGTCGGGGACTATGAACGTCTCGGCACGACCATCGACGATGCCATTGGCGAAGCTTTCGACAAGACAGCCAAACTGCTGGGCCTGCCCTATCCCGGCGGCCCGCATGTTGAAAAAATGGCTGCCAAGGGCGACGTCACCCGCTTCCGCTTGCCGCGTCCGCTTCTGGATCGCCCGGGCCTCGACATGTCCTTCGCCGGACTGAAGACGGCCCTTCGCACCCAGGCGAAAAAGCTTGAACCTGTCGATGAACAGACGATTGCCGACCTCTGCGCGGCGTTTCAGCGATCTGTGTCCGACGTTTTGGCAGCCCGCACCCGTTCCGCACTCAATCTCTTCCGGACACGCCACCCGGGTGTCAAACCGGCAATCGTTGTGGCTGGTGGCGTCGCGGCGAACCAGGAAATCCGCAACAGTCTTCTGGCTGCGGCAGAAGAGGCAGATGCCCGTTTCATCGCGCCGCCCATGCGCCTTTGCACCGACAATGCAGCAATGATCGCCTGGGCCGGTATCGAGCGGCTTCGACTTGGCCCCGTGGACGACATGAGCCTGTCACCCAGGCCTCGCTGGCCGCTGGATTCAGCCAATGCCGGTGTGCTCGGCGCGGGTAAAAAGGGTGCCAAGGTCTAGGGTGTGGACCTGTAAATCATCACTCAATTTCCCACCGACCCTTTTGCGCGATCAAAGACCCTGTTAGGAAACTTCAGCCTTCCAACAAGGACTGTTCTGAGAAATGCGCGTCTACCACAAGGCCTATGTCTACCTGACCTGCGGCACGGACCTTCTGGTCTTCGACGAACCGGATACGCCTCATCTGGGCCTGCAGGTTCCGGGTGGCACCATCGATCCGGGCGAAAGCTTTCTGCATGGCGCCATGCGGGAATTTGCCGAGGAAACCGGCCTCGAACTGGACGTGGCCTTTGATCATTTTTCCAGTCAGGATATCCCGTTCGAAACGATCCCTCCCGTCGGACAGTACCGGCCCGCACCCAACCGTCCGCTGCTTGGCCGACACATCCGCCGCAACTACCATGTCCGCCTTGGTGCCCGGCCGAAGAGCGAGTGGGAGCATTACGAAATGCATCCCAGCAGCGGCGGCGAACCGATTCGCTATCGTTTCTTCTGGGTTGACCTCTTTGGCGAACGGGCAAGCGTTGAGGAAAACTTCTTCGCAGCCTTCGGCGCGCCCCTCGATGCCCTGCGCAAACGTGTGACACGCCTCGCCAACGCGGCATAAACAACAGTTCTTTCAAGGACCTGCCCGTGCTGATCTACCAAAAGGCCTATGTCTACCTGACCTGTGGAACAGAGCTTCTCGTGTTTGTGGAACCCGATTTCCCGAATGCCGGCCTCCAGGTTCCCGGAGGCACGGTCGACCCCGGCGAAAGCTATCTGCAGGCTGCCAGGAGAGAATTTGCCGAGGAGACCGGACTTTCGTTGGATATCGCGCTCGAATCGTTCGCCGACCAGGACCATATCTTCAAAGATGTTCCCCGTTGTCTCGACGGCTTGCATCGCCGGCGGCATTTTCATGGCCGAATTCGTGAAAAGCCCGCGACAGAATGGGAACATTTCGAAATGTCACCGAACGCAGGCGGTCCCCCGATAAGGTTCCGTCTGTTCTGGATTGACCTGTTCACCATGGATGCGCCGACCGAGGCCCGCTTTTTTGAAGGGTTTGGAGCGCAACTTGAAACATTACGGACGCGCGTGGAAAGGCAGAGCAATGGGCGCCATTAGGTCTATCGGCGTCGTTGGCGGCGGCGCCTGGGGCACGGCCCTGGCCCTGACCGCGGCCCGTGCCGGCCGGGAAGTGCGCCTTTGGGCGCGTGATCCCGGTACGGTCTCCGATATCAGGTCCCGTCGACAGAACCCGAGGTATCTGCCGGGAATCACCTTTGACGAGGAACTGGAAGCGACATCTTCGCTGGAAGAGGTTGCCGACGCCGATGCCATCTTGCTGGTGACACCCGCCCAGACAACCCGTGCGATGCTGGCTGCCCTGAAACAGACGGGCAAGGTGCGCGGCCCCGTCGTGCTGTGCGCCAAGGGCATCGAACAATCCTCCGGCAAGCTCTTGTCGAAGGTCATGAGCGAGGAACTGCCCGGCGTCGAACCCGGCGTCCTGTCCGGCCCGAGCTTTGCCGACGACGTCGCCAAGGGCCTGCCGACTGCCGTCACCGTTGCCGCCAATTCGGCCAAGACCGCGCTCAGCCTGTGCGAAGCGATGCAATCGCCCTGTTTCCGGCCCTATGCCTCGATCGACATTCTCGGTGCCCAGATCGGCGGCGCCCTCAAGAATGTGCTCGCGATCGCCTGCGGGGCCGTGGTTGGCCGCAAGCTCGGCGCCAGTGCCCAGGCGGCGCTGACCGCCCGCGGCTTTGCCGAACTGTCTCGCCTCGGCACCGCCATGGGCGCACAGGGTGAAACCCTGACAGGCCTTTCCGGTCTGGGAGACCTTGTGCTCACCTGTTCGTCCAGCCAGTCGCGCAACTTTTCCTTCGGGCTGCGGCTCGGCGAAGGCTTCATGGCTTCCGAACTGATTTCGGCAGGCGGCAAGCTCGCGGAAGGCGCCTATTCCGCCCGCGTCGCAGTCAAGCTGGCCCGCAAATACGATGTCGAAGTGCCGATCTGCGAGACCGTCGCCAGAATGATCGACGAGGACCTGACCATCGACGACGCCCTCAACACCCTGATGGCACGCCCGCTGAAATCGGAAACGGCAGGGCTTTAAGCCTCTCGCAAGGAAACCGGCCTTTGGCGTAGACGTATGCCGGCACCTGGTTCTCTTTCCGCTTGTGATAGGGGATTGGCATATGAGCGATATCCTCATCCCCTCGGCGTCACCCCGGACAAGCGAAGCGCAGATCCGGGGCCCACTCGCCGCGCCGCTTGCCGAAGCAGACAAGGTGCCCTGAAGAGGCACAACCCATTCCGGCTCTCTGGAAACGAGTAGCCCCGGGTCTCGCGTTGCTCGCCCGGGGTGACACTTGTGCTTGCTGCCTGTCTTTAGTCCAAAGTCAGTTGCCCTGCCACGAAGGGGAGAACAGCTCCCCCACTCCCTCATCCTGAGGAGCCGGGCAACGCCAGGCGTCTCGAAGGATGGGCCGCTTGCACAGGGTGTGATGCACCTCTCCTTTCTTTCCCCCATTGAGTTTCCCCCGCCCCGGCCCTAGGTTCGACGCAGATTCGACCAACCCGGGGAATTCTTCATGCTTTATGCCCTGATCTGCACCGACAAGCCCGGTGCCCTGCAGACGCGCCTCGACAACCGCGCCGCCCATCTCGACTTCCTGAAAGGCCTCGGCGACAGCCTCAAGGCAGCCGGCCCGTTCCTTGACGACGACGGCAACATGACCGGCTCGCTGGTGGTGATCGAAGCCTCCAACCGCGACGAGATCCTGGCGATCTCCCAGGAAGATCCCTACGCCCGTGCCGGTTTGTTCGAAAGCGTCGAGATCCGCCCCTGGAACTGGGCAATCAAGAACCCGGAGGCAAACTGAGTGCAGTACTGGCTGATCAAGTCCGAGCCCGACAAATGGTCATGGGAACAGCAGAAGGCCCGTGGCGACAAGGGTGAGCAGTGGGACGGTATCCGGAACTACCAGGCACGCAACAACATGCGGGCCATGGAAATCGGCGACAAGGCGTTCTTCTACCATTCCAACATCGGCAAGGAAGTCGTCGGCATCGTTGAGGTCTGCAGCGACATCCATCCGGACACCACCATCGATGATCCCCGCTGGGAATGCGTGGACTTCAAGGCCGTCCGTGACATGCCCAAGCCAGTGACCCTGGCCGACGTCAAGGCCGAACCGCGCCTTGCCAAGATGTCGCTGGTCACCTCCATGCGCCTGTCGGTTCAGCCGGTCACGGAAGAGGAATGGAAAATCGTCTGTGAAATGGGCGGCCTGAAAGAGCCTGCCTAACGTCCTCTCCTGAGAGATCCGCCCTGAATGGCCCTTATCAAGGATCCGGCAGCCTTCATCCGGAAGGAGACCAAGGTCAAACCTGTGCCGCATGCAGAGGAAATCCTTCTGCATGTGGCCGATGAGGCCATGGATCTGTGGCAAAAGACCGAAGACGAACTGGGCGAGCTTGGCCTGCCGCCGCCATTCTGGGCCTTTGCCTGGGCAGGTGGCCAGGGACTTGCCCGCTACGTGCTCGACACGCCGGAACTGGTCGCGGGAAAACGCGTTGTCGACTTTGCCTGCGGCTCCGGTCTGGTCGGCATAGCCGCCATGAAGGCCGGCGCAGCGTCCTGCCACGCGGTCGACATCGACCCCTACGCCCTGACCGCAACACGCCTCAACGCTGCGCTCAACGAGGTGGAGATCACCACCGAGACCGCGGACATCACCACCGGAGAACCGCCGCAAGCGGACCTTGTCTTCTGTGGTGACGTTTTCTACGACAAGCCCATGGCCGACAAGGTGCTGGCATTTCTCGACAGGTTGCTGGCGAACAACATCGAGGTCTATGTCGGCGATCCTGGCCGGTCCTATCTGCCCTCGTCACGCCTGATTGAAATGGCGGCCTACAGCGTTCCGGTGGTCGGTGCGCTGGAAGACAACGAGATCAAACGCACGCGCGTTTTCCGTTTGCAGGAAAAATCATCCGGAGAATGACCTGGAGGCGGATCAGCCTTGCAGACCATCGCCTTGCACATAACTTTTTCCGCAATCCCACTTCCTCTTTTTGCAGCTTGCGATAGGTTAGCCGTTCAAGCTTAAAGCGCTTTCCTGTTCCGATGTGTTTCTAGGAGTCCTTCATGCCCATCGTTAATCGCCTCGCGGATCTGGCCGACGAGATCACCGCCTGGCGCCGCGACATTCACGAAAATCCCGAAATTCTCTACGAAACGGTGCGGACTGCCGAGAAGGTGTCCGAGCTGCTGCAGAGCTTCGGTGTCGATGAAATCGCAACGGGCGTCGGCAAGACGGGCGTCGTCGGCGTGATCAAGGGCCGCAACGGCGGTGCCGGCAAGACCATCGGCCTGCGCGCCGACATGGACGCGCTGCCGATCGAGGAAATCACCGGCAAGGACTATGCCTCCAAGATCCCGGGCAAGATGCACGCCTGCGGCCATGACGGCCACACCGCCATGTTGCTGGGCGCTGCAAAGTATCTCGCCGAGACCCGCAACTTCGACGGCACGGTCGTCGTCATCTTCCAGCCGGCCGAAGAAGGTGGCGCAGGCGCGAAGGCGATGATCGACGATGGTCTTCTGACCCGCTGGCCTATCGAGGAAGTCTACGGCATGCACAACTTCCCGGGCATGCCGGTGGGCGAATTCGCCATCCGCAAGGGCCCGATCATGGCCGCGACCGACGAATTCCGCATCACCATCACCGGCCGGGGCGGCCATGCCGCCAAGCCGCATGAGACCATCGATCCGATCGTGATCGGCTCGCAACTGGTGTCCGCGCTGCAGACCATCGCCAGCCGCAATGCCAATCCGCTCGATTCGGTTGTTGTGTCGGTGACCGTTTTCCAGGGCGGCAACGCCTTCAACGTCATTCCGCAGGAAGTGCTGCTGCGCGGTACCGTGCGCACGCTGAGCCCGGAAATGCGGGATCTCGCCCAGGCACGGATGGAATCCATCGTCAGCTCTGTTGGCGATGCGTTCGGCGCAAAGGCAGTTCTGCAGTTCACGCGCGGGTATCCGGTCACGGCGAACCACGACGAGCAGACGGATTTCGCGGCAGCCGTCGCCGAAGGCATTGCCGGGGTCGGCAAGGTCAATCGCGAGATCGAGCCGATGATGGGCGGTGAGGATTTCTCCTACATGCTGGAAGAACGCCCGGGCGCGTTCATCTTCGCCGGCAACGGCGACAGCGCGGGCCTGCACCATCCGGCCTATGACTTCAACGACGACCTGATCCCTGTCGGCTGTTCCTACTGGGTGAAACTGGTCGAAACGGCCCTGCCCGCGGCGGCCTGACCGCCTGTGAAATCCTTCATCGCCATCCCGGTTCGCACGATGCCGACCCGGGATGACGGGCCGGGATGACGGCGGGAAGGTTTTGGATTAAGAGTGACGCCGGTTCCGACCGGCGTTTTCATTTGGATTTTCGAATATGGCTCTTTCCCCGTTCAAGCTTCCCTTTCTGGCAGCCTATGTCGTGGTCGGGGCCATTGTCGGTGTCCTGGTGATCCACCCGCTGAACCTTGTGGTGGTCTGGTGGGAACTGGCCCGTTTTTCGGAAACGGCTCCGAACCTCCTTGAATTTCTGACGGCGCGCCTGTGGCTGGTGCTGCTTCCCCGGCATCTGGATGTTGCGGTTGCCTATACCGGTCTCGGCGCAGTTGTCGGCCTCGCCTTCGGTATCTTCACCCGCAACTACATGCGAACGTCCGAAGCCTACCGGTCGCTGCGCGAAGAGCAGACCGCGCTCATTCCCGATCTTCTGAAACAGGGCGAAAACCGGCGCGTGGAGTTCAAGTCGTCGCTGCGCTGGGACCTGAAGGAAAACCGGACCAACCGGTCCCTGGAAAAGGTCATCGCCAAGACCCTTGCCGGCTTCTTCAATGCCGATGGCGGCCATCTTCTGATTGGTGTTGATGACAACGGCACACCGCTTGGTCTCGACAAGGACCTGGCAACGCTGAAAAGCCCGGACCTCGATTCGTTCGAGCGCACCGTCAACGACATCGTTTCCAAGACACTCGGCGGAGATCTCTGTCCTTACATCCACACGGTCTTTTCCAGGGTGGACGGCAAGGACGTGGCGATGGTCATCGTCAGCCCGGCACCCCGCGCCGTCTATCTGGAAGAAAACAAGGCCTCGGTCTTCTATCTGCGCAGCGGCAATTCCACCCGCGCACTGGATGTCCGCGAAGCGGTCAACTACGCCAACAAGAGATGGTCGTGACATGTCGGGCATCGCCGGCTTCTTCTTTCCCGATCAGCTGCACCTTGCTGCATCGCTGACACTGATCGTCACGAGTTTCTTCACCTCGGCCCTGACGGCGGCCGTCGGCCTTGGCGGCGGGGTCGCGCTGATCGCGATCATGGCAACCGTCATGCCCGCCAGTGCCCTGGTGCCGGTCCACGGTGTCGTTCAGCTCGGATCGAACGCCGGGCGTGCGCTTGTACAACTGAAACATGTCGACTGGCTGATTGCGCTTTGGTTCGCAGTCGGGGCGGCAATTGGCGCGGCCGTGGGCGGCGCCATCGCGGTGGAATTGCCGCCGGCGGTTCTGAAGGCGGGCATCGGCCTGTTCGTGCTGTGGGTCGTCTGGGGCAAGGCACCGCATTTCGGCAAGGCGCCGAAACGGGTCATGGCAGCAGCGGGTTTTGCCTCCACGTTCCTGTCCATGTTCTTCGGTGCGGCCGGCCCCATCGGTGGTGCCGTCTTGTCGACCCTCGGTCTGCCGCGCCACGGGTTCGTCGCCAACCAGGCAATCACCGCGCTGATCATGCACGTCTTCAAGATCATTGCGTTCGGCGCACTCGGCTTTGCCTTCGCACCCTGGCTGGGACTGATTGTCCTGATGATCGCCAGCGGCTTTCTCGGCACACTCGCCGGCAGCCGCCTGCTCGGCCGAATGGACGAGAAGAGCTTCAAGACCGGCTTCAGATGGGTGATGACCGCGCTGGCGCTGAACCTCCTGTTCCAGGCAGTGCGGGGCTGGCTCGGCTGATCCTTGCAGGAGCTGTCCTGATACCGGCTTCAATCCCGCTGCTCTCCGGGCCTTTCAGCTGTTCTTGACCTTTCCCCACGGCTTGCTTGAGTTCTTCGCAACTGGCTTCATCTTGAAAGACAACGGCCGACGCGCTAACCCATCGCCATCAGATTTCTCAAAATGCGGGATGGAACATCCATGGCTTCACAAAACCTTCTGCTTCTGCCGGGTGACGGCATTGGCCCGGAAATCATGCAGGAAGTGAAAAAGGTCATTGCCTGGTTCAATGAAAAGGGCGGCATGTCCTTTGAAACCGACGAAGGCCTGGTGGGTGGTTCCGCCTATGACGCGCATGGCCAGTCGATCTCCGAAGAAGACATGGCCAAGGCCATGGCTGCCGACGCGGTCATCTTCGGCGCCGTCGGCGGACCCAAGTGGGACGACGTTCCTTACGAAGTTCGCCCGGAAGCCGGCCTTTTGCGTCTGCGCAAGGACATGCAGCTGTTCGCCAACCTGCGCCCGGCCATCTGCTACCCGGCGCTTGCCGATGCATCCTCGCTGAAGAAGGACGTGATCGAAGGTCTCGACATCCTGATCGTGCGCGAGCTGACCGGCGGCGTCTACTTCGGCGAACCGAAGGAAATCATCGACCTCGGCAACGGCCAGAAACGCGGTATCGACACGCAAGTTTACGACACCTACGAAATCGAGCGCATTTCCGGCGTCGCCTTTGAGCTGGCACGCACGCGCGGCAACAAGGTCACGTCCATGGAAAAGCGGAACGTGATGAAGTCCGGCGTACTGTGGAACGAAGTCGTTACCCAGACGCACAAGAACGGCTACGAGGATGTTCAGCTGGAGCACATGCTGGCTGACGCCGGCGGCATGCAGCTTGTGCGCTGGCCCAAGCAGTTCGACGTCATCGTGACGGACAACCTCTTCGGCGACATGCTGTCCGACGTTGCCGCGATGCTGACCGGTTCGCTCGGCATGCTCCCGTCCGCATCGCTCGGCGCACCGGATGGCGTTACCGGCAAGCGCAAGGCGCTTTATGAGCCCGTCCACGGCTCGGCTCCGGACATTGCCGGCACAGGCGCTGCCAACCCGATCGCCATGATTGCCAGCTTCGGCATGGCGCTGCGTTACTCCTTCGAGGAAGTTGCAGCCGCCGACAAACTGGACAAGGCCATCGCCAACGCTCTCGACAAGGGCCTGCGGACGAAAGATATCGCAGCGCCTGGCCAGGCCACCGTTTCCACCGTGGAAATGGGCGACGCCATCATTGCCGAACTGGACGCCTTGAGCGCCTGATAGGCAATCGCCATTTGCAAGCAGAGCCGTCACCGGTTATCCCGGTGGCGGCTTTCCCTTTTCAAGATACCGCTGGTCCCATGATCGAAGACAAACTCGCCCCCTTTCTCGGCACCTGGATCCTCGACACGGAGGAAAGCGACTTCGAACAAGGCGAACCGCCACGCAGCGCCACGCTCAAGATCGACGAGAACTTCGGCGTTGCCGTGTTCACGATGAACCAGGTGGCCTCCGACGGTGAAGTCACCAACGACACTTTCGAGGCAATGCCGGACGGTCCGGAAGTGCGTCTTGGCAAAAGCGGCCTGGTCGACGCCATGCGTCTCGTGTTCCAGGGAGATCGCAACCTCATTTCGGAAGCCCGCCGCGGCGGGCTGACGATCATGAAAGCCGACCGGGAACTGTCCGACGACGGCAGAACGCTGACCGTAACGCAAACCGTCCACCTGGTCGACGTTGCAAGCTACACGAACGTATCCGTCTACCGGCGCGCGCAGTAGGAAACGGCCTGCCATGAAACAGATGATTGGAGCGATTGCCCTCATCGTGCCCGAGTATGACCAGGGTATCGACTTTTATGTCGGCAGGCTTGGCTTCGACCTGGTCGAAGACACTCACCTTGGCGACGGCAAGCGCTGGGTACTGGTCGCGCCCAAGGGCAGCTCCGAGACACATCTCCTGCTGGCGCAAGCCGACGGTGACGATCAGCACGCCGCCATCGGCAACCAGACCGGCGGCCGTGTGTTCCTGTTCCTGCACACCGACAACTTCGATCGCGATCATCAGGCGATGCTCACGGCCGGCGTCACCTTTCTGGAGACACCACGCCATGAGGCTTATGGCAAAGTAGCCGTCTTCCAGGACCCCTTCGGCAACAAGTGGGATCTGATCGAGCGTTTTGAAGGTTAAGCGTCCCGCGCAGCGAGGGTTTCGCATTCCCCCGGCTGGCCCGCAGTCTCAGATAACCTGCAACGTGATCAACGCGACTGCGACATAGCGAGCTGTCTTTGCAATCGCGACCAGCAGGGTGAAGCTCCAGAAGGGTTCCTTGAGCACACCTGCCGCCAATGTCAGGGGATCGCCGATAATCGGCGCCCAGCTGAGCAGCAGGCTCCATCGTCCATAGCGGTGATACCAGCCCGTTGCCTTGGCGAGCTTGTCAGGCTTGACCGGAAACCAGGAAGCGGTCGACCAGGCGGTTGCTGCCCTGCCGAGACCCCAGTTGACCATTGATCCGAGCGTGTTGCCAAGGCTTGCCGCCGCAACCAGCAGAACGACGGGTTCCGTTCCAAGCGCAATCAGGCCGGAAAGGCCAAGTTCGGATTGGGCGGGCAGCAGGGTGGCAGCCAGAAAGGAGACGCCGAACAGGCCCAGCAAGCTGGCACTCATCGGGAACTGCCGGTCTGGGCTTTCTGCATGGCTGAAATGGCTCTGTGCATGAAATCCAGGAACTGCGCCTTTTCCTGTTCCGAAAACCCCTCCAGCGCCTCTCCGTTCTGGGCAATCGCAGACGCGATGGCTTCCTTTTCCAAAACCTTGGCCTTGTCGGTCAGGAATATTTCCTGAACCCGGCCGTCTTCTTCACTCGACCGACGGGTGATCAAGCCGTCCCGTTCCATCCGGGCCAGGGTGTTTGCCAGCGTTGCCTGTTCGATATCTAGCAACTGCACGAGTTCCTTTTGCGTGCGTCCTTCCTTTGCCCAAAGAGCGACCAGTGCCGGAAATTGGCCCGGCGAAAGGCCTAGCGGCCGGATGCGGCGATGGAGACCGGCAGCAAACAGCCGTGCCATGTGGTTTGCCAGATACCCGGCGGAGGAATCTTTTTCGAAGGTCATCCCTTGCATATACGATAGATAGCACCCTATATAAATAAACATAGCTTGCTATATAATTAGGAGTTCGAAATGACATCACTCTGGACACGTCGTGCCATTCATCTGGCAGCACTTTCCTTCCTGACCGCCAACCTGGGAGTCTCCGCCATGGCGAGTGAAATTAACACCAACGCCCCGGTAACGCTGATCAATTCCTTCGAAGTTCCCGAAGACCGTCTTGCCGACGCTGTTCGCAGCTGGGAACAGGCGCGCGACTTCCTGAAAGAGCAGCCCGGCTACATCACCACGCGCCTGCACCAGTCCCTGTCTCCGCAGGCGAAGTTCCAGCTGGTCAACGTCGCGCTTTGGGAAAGTCCCGATGCCTATCAGGCCGCCATTCAGAAGCTCGGCAAAAGCGGCATCGTCGCGGAATTCAAGGGCATCAGCTTTCATGCCGCGCTCTACAACGTCATCCGGGAGGATGAATGATGGCGGCCTTGCCCGTAACCGGAAACAGGTTGCTGCACTGGACGATTGCCGCTCTTACCATCAGCGCCCTGGCTACCGGCTATGCCCTGACGAACAACGAACCGTTTTCGCCAAACCTTTTGAGGACCCATCTGGGACTTGGCTTGTCTGCGGGCCTGCTCGCTCTTGTCCGCACAATCTTTTGGCTGGCAAAGGGTGCCCCTCAACCGGTCTTCGCCGTTCATTCCGGGTTGCAGCAAGCTATCGGCAAGGGCGTCCACGCCGCCTTGCGCCTCGTACCGCTGCTGCTCCTGGTCAGCGGTATCGGCATGATCGTCATATCCGGTAGCCTTGAAAAGATTGCGAATGGCACATTGCCGGGACTTGCGGCTTTCGCCGGATTGCCACCGGCAGGCCTGCACCATGCCGCGGCGCTTTTGCTTGCAGCACTCATCGGACTGCACAGCCTTGCAGCCCTGTGGCACTGGAAAAGACGAAGTTTCACGGCTTGAGACTGGCAATGCAGAAAAGGAAAGGCCCGGCTGCATAATGCGGCCGGACCTTCGCTCAGGTCTTGGGAGGACCTTTGTCTGAAGTGCCTTAGTTCAGGCGGCTTGCCGGGCCGAGGTCGATCAACCGGGTTTCACCCGGTGCATCGTCGACACCGTCATTGTCGGTGACCAGGATCAGACGGCCGTCGGCGGTGATCGTCAGGCCTTCCGGCTTGTCGAGAACCCAGCCCTTGCCTTCGGCCAGAGCCGGCAGGAGATCCATGGCGTAACGCTTCTGGACCACCGGGAGCTCAGATCCGTAGGCAGCCGGGGTCACACCCTCCAGGGAGATCGTGGTGATCTGCTTGATGGCTGCGTCTTCACCACCCTTGTTATCGCGCTCCAGAATGGCGAACTTGCCGTCGCCCATGGAGACGATTTCCGACAGGCCGACCCAGCCGCCGGCTGCGCTCTTCGGCTTGTCGAGCGGATAGTGAACGAAGCCCCAGGACTTGTCGGCCGGGTTGTAGATGGCCAGCTTCACCATGCCCTTCGGGTCGTCTTTCCATTCACGCTGAACGGCGACGGCCACCAGCGTCTTGCCGTCCATTTCGAACTCGGCGACGCCTTCAAAGGAGAAACGTGCGGACTGGGCGTTCAGCTCTTCCGGAAGCGTGATTTCTTCCTGAACCTGACCGTCGGTGCCGACCTTCAGCAGCAGGTGCTGCAGTTCCTTGTCCGGATTGCCCTCGGAAGCCAGCCAGAAGCCGCCATCCTTGGAAACAGAGATGCCTTCCAGGTCCAGTTTTGCCTGCTTGCCACCCTGAACGGTTGCATAGGCAACGATTTTTGCCGGTTTGGAAGAGATGTCCAGCGTGTAGATGCGGGCGTCGTCATAGAAGCTGTCGCTGACGGCGTAGAGCTTGTTGCCGTCTTCCGGGTCTGCAGCCAGTGCGGACAGTGCGCCCCAGCCGATCGGCGCGCCTTTTTCCGGGTCGGTTTCGGACACGACCATCGGGTAGGACGGAGCTTCCGCACCAAACTTGTAGAGGGAGACCTGCGCGCGAACGTTGTCTTCCGCACTGTCGACCTCGTTGGCAACCACAAACAGGTCACGGCTCGGGATCGCAAGTGAGCCTTCCGGACCGACGTGGGTCGGCAGGAACTGGACGAATTCCGGCTCGGCACCGGTGTCCTTGTAGACAGCGACGAAGTTGCCGCGTTCGGAATTGACGAAGATCAGCTTTTCACCGCCGAATTCACCAACCGTCACACCTTCCGGCTCGGTGCCCTTCTTGGACGCGCGCTTGGCCGGATAGTGGCCGTTGGCCATGCCAAGATGTTCCATCTGGTTGCCGCTGTCGAACAGGATCTCGCCCTTGGTGTTCCAGATGGTGAAGCCGCGCGAACCGCCTTCGTAGTCGCCTTCGTTGGCGGTCACGAAACGCTCGTCGTCGATCCAGGCAACCGCATCCGGCTCACGCTTGACGTTTTCGGTCGAACCGGAAGCATCGCTCATGCGCGCCTTGGAAACCGGAATGTTTTCAGCCGAAGCCGTACCGGCGGAGAAATGGCTGACAACTTCACCGGAGGCCAGATCGACCACGGCGATATGGTTGTTTTCCTGCAGCGTGACGACAACCTGGTTCTGGGAGTTGATCGAAACGAACTCCGGCTCCGGATCGGTCGGCGCAATTTCGGCAAGACCCGTCAGGTCGACAATGCGGACCGCGTCGCAGTTGGTCGGCGTGCCGGTTTCGTCCAGATCGAAGATCGCCAGATGGCCGGCCGGCATTTGCGGGATCACGCCGTCGTTCAGATCTTCGTCGCGCTCGTTCTCGATGGCGATCGCAACGAACTTGCCGTCCGGAGAGATGGCAACGCTGTCCGGCTGACCCTTGGCATCGCACTTCGCGGTGATGCCAAGACCATCGAGAGCGATCACGGCCAGATGGCCGGACGCATTGACGTAGTCTTCGGACGTGTTGACGCCGGCATAGGCGAATGTTTCGCCGACGGCGACCGAAGTAGGCTCACCACCAAGGGCGGTGCGGCCCATCGGCTGCAGGTTCAGCGGGTTGGCCGCATTGACGAAAACAATGGCTTCGCCCGGGCTGTCGGTGAAGACGAGCGTGCGGCCGTCCTTCGTGGCGTAGATGATTTCGGCAACGGTTTCGGTGGCCTGATCCACGCCTTCCGGCAGGGTCTTGTAGACCGGGAATGTGTTGATACGCTCGAAATACTCTGCCTGTGCTGCCGACACGGCGCCAAGGCCGAACAGGACTGAAAGGCTGACACCTTTTAAAAAGCGCCCACGAAGGTCCGCCATTGCACTCGCTCCCACAAAATATCGGGTTGATGGTGCGCGCAAGCTAGTGGCCCTGATTACAATATCGGTGACAGTTGCATGAAGCTTTCATGACAACACCCAGCAAGCCTTGAATTTGCATTTCGAACACTTACATCATATCAAGGCTGGGCGGTGATCTCCGCCACCTCCATCTTCCAAACTTTCCCGCATTTGTGCCTCCGGCGCATTTTTCATCGGATTTTCCAATGCAGATCGGTTTTGTCCGCTCCGCCATTGTGCTGGGGCTTCTCGCTGCTGTCGGTCCATTTGCCATCGACCTCTATCTGCCCGCCATGCCGGAAATCGTGCAGGCATTGCAGACGGACGACGCTGCGGTTCATATGACCTTCACGGTCTATTTCATCGCTTTCGGGTTAGCCCAGTTGATCTACGGTCCGCTGGCAGACCGGTTTGGACGCAAGCTGCCCGCCTTCCTGGGCCTGATCGTCTTCCTCATCGGATCGGTCATGTGCGCGACTGCGGTCGACGTTTCAGCCCTGACATTCGGCCGTTTCGTGCAGGCGCTTGGTGCCGGCGCGCCGATGGTCATCGTGCGGGCCGTGGTCCGCGACCTCCACACCGGACCAAAGGCGACCAGGCTGATGGCTCTGGTGATGCTGGTCTTCAGCGTTTCGCCGATGCTGGCACCGCTCGCCGGCAGCCTGATCATCCAGTTCGGCAGTTGGCGCCTGATCTTTGTGGCCCTGGGCGTGATTTCCCTTCTCGCCATGCTGCAAATGGCCTTCCTGCTGCCCGAAACGCTACCGGCCGAGCGCCGAGGCAAGATCGACCCGACAGCAATGCTGCGCAGCGCCATCTACCTGATGCGTGACAGCAGGTTCATGGGTCTGACGCTGATCGGTGGCTTCTCGCTGGCGAGTTTCTTCGTCTTCATCGCCGCAGCGCCGCTGGTCTACATGACCCAGTACCAGTTGACGCCGACAGCCTTCAGCCTTGTTTTCGCGCTGAACGCGATCGGCTTCTTTGCGTCTTCCCAGTTTGCCGCCTCGCTTGGTGAGCGCTTCGGCATGGGCAGAGTGGCATTGAGGGCCGTCAGCGGATTTGCGGCAGCCAACGTCCTGCTGGTCATTCTTGTGTGGAGCGGCATCGACGACCTGCCGGTTCTGATGGCGCTCTTCTTCATCGGCAACACCTGCCTCGGCCAGGTCATTGCTCCGGTGATGGTCATGGCGCTGGAAGAACATGGCGAACATGCCGGCATGGCATCCTCCCTTGGGGGCACCTTCCAGATGGTTGCCGGTGGCGTGATGATCCTCGTCTGCAGCCCGTTCTTCGACCGGACAGCTTTGCCATTGGTTGGCGCGGTTGCCGCCTGTGCGCTCATCGCCCTGGTCATCGCACTGCTGACCCTGCGCACGTCGCGCGAAGGCCAGGCAGTCGCCTGACGCGACAACCTTGAAACCAGTCCGCCGGAGAAACGTTACACGCGCTCTTCGGCGGACTGCCCGATTTGATCGAGTTTCTTCTGCAGGGACAAACGGTCAAGCGAAGACATCGGCAGACTCACGAAAACCGAGATCCGGTTGCTGAGCATCCGGAAGGCATCGTTGAATGCGACAGCCCTTTCGCTATCGCTTCCGGAAACGGCTGCGGGATCCGGCAGGCCCCAATGGGCTGACATCGGCTGGCCAGGCCAGACAGGGCAGGTTTCCTGCGCCGCATTGTCACAAACGGTAAAGACGAAATCCATGACCGGGGCATCCGGCGCAGCGAATTCGGCCCAGTCCTTCGAGCGCAGCTCATCCGTCTTGAAATTGAGTTTGCTGAGCAAGGCAAGTGCTTCCGGACGCACCGCTCCAGCCGGTTGTGACCCGGCAGAAAACGCCCTGAAGCGGCCCTGCCCCTCCCGGCTCAGGATCGCCTCCGCCATGATCGACCGGGCGGAATTGCCAGTGCACAGGAAAAGCACGTTGTAGACATCGCCGGACATTTGATCCCCCTCAACCTCAACAGGTCTCTCCGCAGGCGATCGTCTCGATGACCTGCGCACAAAGTTCCGGATGACCACCACAGCAATCGGCCATCAGAAACGTCAGCAACTCGCTTATGCCGTCAAGATCGGCGAAGTAGCGGATCGACCGCCCCTCGCGTTCATTTCGGACCAACCCGGACTGAAGCAGAACAGCAAGGTTCGCCGACATGGTGTTCTGCCGAACGTCCAGAGCCTCGCCGATCTCTCCGGCAGTCATTCCTGCGTCACCAGCCCGGATCAGCAACCGGAAGACTTCCAGTCTGGTTTTCTGGCTGAGCGCCCCAAAGGCGCTCAGCGCATCTTTCATATCCATAATTCATGATATTTCGATTCGTCAGAAACAGGCAAGTCTTTTTCGCAACCAGGCGCAACATCTCGGACACGGCCCGATCTGGCTCGTAACCGTCATTTTCAGCAAGTCGCTTGCAACCGGCCTTCAGAGCTGCTGACCTGCCTGGGAAACCGCGCGGGGCAGATAATGAAAACACTGAAAAATCCTTTCCTCGGCAAAGGCCTTCCCGAGCAAAGCGGGCTTGCGGATGGATCCGTGTCGCAGGACGTCGCCGGAGCAGAGAACCTTTTTCGGAAATGCCCGCGTGCGGATGAAACCCCGCTGCTGATTGCGAATGACCTCGCGGCCGGTCTTGCTATCGGCAACCTTGCCCTCAAGGACGAACGGCAGCGCATGGGCCTTGGCAGCTTCAAGGCACTTGGCGCGGCCTATGCGATTGCCAAACTGGCGGACAGCCGCGTTCGGGGCGGACTTGCCCAGTCTCACGCTTCCGCGCTGACCGGCAGGACCTTTGTCTGTGCGAGCGCCGGGAACCACGGCATGTCCCTTGCGGCAGGCGCTCCGCTGTTTGGGGCCAAGGCTGTCGTCTTCGTTGCCGAAACTGTTCCAAGCGCCTTTGAGGCCCGACTCAAGGCCCGGGGCGCTGATGTTGCCCGGGCCGGAGCCACCTATGAAGACAGCATGGCGGAAGCCCAGAGACGCGCCGACGCCGAAGGCTGGACCTTGCTGCCGGACAGCACCTGGCCGGGCATGACCGCCGCCGGACACGACGTCATGGAGGGCTATCTTGTGATGGCCGCGGAAATTACCCGGCAGATCAAGACACCGCCCACGCATGTCTTCCTGCAGGCGGGTGTCGGCGGACTTGCCGCCGCCTGTGCCGTCGGCGCTCGCCTGACTTGGGGCCGCGATGTAACCATCGTCGTGGTGGAGCCGGAATACGCACCCGCCCTCATGGCCAGCATCGAAGCCGGAAAACCCGTCACGGCGCCCGGCCCGGTGTCGAACATGGGCCGGTTAGACTGCAAGGAACCCTCGCATCTGGCGCTGAAGCACCTGGCCAGCGAAGCCGATTTCTTCGTGACCGTTTCCGACAGCGAGGCGGCGGAAACGGTCGACTGGCTGGGCAACAACGGCATTGCGACGACGCCATCCGGTGCGGGCGGTATCACAGCCGTTCGACATGCAGGTGGAGGGGCATCAACCCTCGGCCTCGGACCGGAAGCCCGGGTGCTCTGCTATCTTTCCGAAGGACCGGAAGATGTCTGAACAGGATTTTCCGGAAGACGAATTTGCCGCGCGCACGCAAGCAGCCCAAAAAGCCATGCATTCCCAGGGCATCGACGCGCTGCTTTTCACGACCGAAGCCGAAATGCGCTATTTCACCGGGTTCCGGACCCTGTTCTGGCAGAGCCCCACGCGGCCCTGGTTCCTCGTCGTGCCGGCAAACGGCAAGCCGATTGCGGTCATTCCGCAGATCGGCGCGCACCTGATGGCGAGCACCTGGATTGACGATATCCGGGTATTTTCCGCCCCGCATCCCGTCGATGACGGCATCGCCCTGCTCGCGGACACCCTCAAGGGCTTCACGAAAATCGCCATGCCGATGGGGCGGGAAAGCGTGCTTCGCATGCCGCTTCGCGACTTTCAGCGCCTTCGAGATCTCACAAACGACGTAGAATATCTGGATGGAACCGGCCTGATCCAGAGCCTCAGGATGGTGAAATCTGAACGTGAAATTGCTCTCCTGCGCGAGATTTGCGGTATCGGTTCGGAAGCATTTGCCAGGGCACCGGAGCTTTTCCACACCGGCCAACCGCTCAACGAGGTTTTCCGGTCCTTCCGTATCGAGCTTCTGAAGCAAGGTGCGGACGATGTGCCTTATCTGGTCGGCGGAGCCGGGCAGGACGGCTACGGCGATGTCATTTCTCCCCCCTCGGCCCGGCCCCTACAGGAAGGGGACGTCCTGATGCTTGATACGGGCGCAACCAAAAGCGGATATTTCTGCGATTTTGACCGCAATTTTGCGATCGGCCAGGCCAGTGATGCTGTCAGGTCCGCCCATGAAACACTTGTCCGGGCCGTTGAGGCAGCTGCCGAAATTGCCCGCCCGGGCCGTACCTGTGCCGATCTATTCCAGGCCATGGCCAAGGTGCTGGACCAGGGCGAAGGTGACGTCGGCCGGCTCGGCCACGGGCTTGGCATGCAACTTACCGAAGCGCCCAGCCTGACCGGCTTCGACGAGACCCCACTTCGAGAAAACATGGTGCTGACACTGGAGCCGAGCCTTGCTCTCGGCCCCGGCAGGATGATGGTTCACGAGGAAAACATCGTCATTCGAGACGGCGCGCCCGAATTCCTGACCGTGCCGGCAGGACCGGACATTCCGGTTATCACCCGCTAGAACACCTGGAACCGCGGCATGAAACTTTCCTTCGACTGCGACAGGGGATCAGCAACCAAAGCGGCTTTCGGTCTGATCTTGCTGTCGGTTGACGAAACCATAGAGAGCGAGTTTCGGCCCCTCTTTGATCAGGAAGGTGTGTCGCTGCTTCACGCCAGAATCGAGAGCGCTTCCGAAGTCACCTCCGAAAAACTCATGCAGATGAAGGCCCGGCTGACGGACACCGCAGCCCTCTTGCCGGGAACGCGCCCACTCGACGTCATTGCCTATGCCTGTACGTCCGGCGCAACGGTGATCGGATCGGATCAGGTCGCCGGTGCGATCCAGGCAACTCATCCTGGCGCACGCGTGACCGACCCCGCCCGCGCAGTCGTTGCAGCCCTTGCACACCTTGGTGTCTCACGGATCGCCATCGTCTCGCCCTATGTGGAGGAAGTCTCCGACGCACTCTGCCGTCTCCTGGAAGAAAACGGCATAACGCCCTTGAGTGTCGGTTCTTTCGGGCAAGCGGAAGAAGCCGTGGTTGCAAGGATCAGCCTGCAGTCCGTGGAAGAGGCAATCTGCGAGGTCGGGAAGGATCCGGAGATAGAAGCCGTCTTTGCCTCCTGCACAAACTTGCGCACGCTGCCTGTCATTGAAGCCTGCGAGAAACGTCTTTCCAAACCCGTCATCAGCTCCAACCTGGCGCTCGCATGGCACATGATGCATCTGGCGGACCTGCCGACGACGGACCGTGGACCGGGACGGCTCTTTGCCACCCGACCTGCAAAAAACGAACACATCCACGCCAGAACACAAGGCTGCCGAAGGTCTTCTTTCGGTGAAATTGCCGAGGCTGCTGCTATTCGACTGTTCCCGAACGGCATCAATTCGTTCACTTAGCTGGCAACACCCGCCTATTCCTTGTTGACTCGCGGGGATTTCCGGGCAAAAACACCGCCGTCTCAAGTTTTGACGATTGCGAGCCCCGATGACCCGGCTGAAAGCCGACATTCTGGATATGATGTCCCAGGCCCTTGCCAGCGCTACCTTCATGCGCGGCGAGCCCCGGACGGCTGCCGCAACCGCTCTTAAACGCACTACCAAGACCACCAAGACCACCGCTTGACGGTGCCGCTCATCCCGCCTCCCCGGGGATGGGAGGCGCCGGGAGCCGGCCACGCCCATCCAGAACCGGGCGGCTGGCGAAGCGGGGAGACGGACAAGGACTAGTCAAAGATGGGTTTCAAGATCGCAATTGCAGGCGCTACCGGCAATGTCGGACGCGAGATGCTGGACATTCTCGCTGAGCGCGGCTTTCCGGCAGACGAAGTCGTCGCCCTCGCTTCCCGCCGTTCCCAGGGCACCGAAGTCTCCTTCGGCGACAAGACGCTGAAGGTTCAGGCCATGGAGAACTACGATTTCTCCGACACCGACATCTGCCTGATGTCCGCCGGTGGCACCGTTTCCAAAGAATGGTCGCCGAAGATCGCTGCCAAGGGCTGCATTGTCATCGATAACTCTTCCGCATGGCGCTACGACGCGGATGTGCCGCTGATCGTGCCGGAAGTGAATGCCGATGCCGTTGCCGGTTTCACGAAAAAGAACATCATTGCCAATCCGAACTGCTCCACCGCACAGCTGGTCGTGGCGCTGAAGCCGCTGCATGATCACGCAAAGATCAAGCGCGTCGTCGTTTCCACCTACCAGTCGGTTTCCGGCGGCGGCAAGGAGGCGATGGAAGAGCTGTTCAACCAGACCCGTGCGGTTTTCGTGAACGATCCGATCGAGCCGAGCAAGTTCACCAAGCGCATCGCTTTCAACGTGATCCCGCACATCGACAGCTTCATGGAAGACGGCTACACCAAGGAAGAATGGAAGGTGCTGGCGGAAACCAAGAAGATGCTCGATCCGGCCATCAAGGTGACCTGCACCGCCGTTCGCGTACCGGTGTTCATCGGCCATTCGGAAAGCGTCAACATCGAGTTCGAAAACGAGATCACCGCTGAAGAAGCCCGCAACATCCTGCGCGAAGCTCCGGGATGCCTCGTCATCGACAAGCAGGAAGATGGCGGCTACATCACGCCATACGAAAGTGCCGGCGAAGATGCGACCTACATCTCCCGCATCCGCGAGGACGCGACCGTTGAAAACGGCCTCAACATCTGGGTCGTTTCCGACAACCTGCGCAAGGGTGCGGCGCTCAACGCCGTCCAGATCGCCGAGGTTCTCGTGAACCGCGGCCTGATCACGCCGAAAAAGGCAGCAGCCTGATCGACAGTTCAAACGGGCGCCTCGGGCGCCCGTTTTCTTGTGGCCTGCCGGCTGCCATCCGGTCGACCGCACTGCGAAGGTCCTGAAGCGGGAACCGCGTTCCCGACACCCTACCGGGCAGCCCCCCGAGCCATCGATCCAGTCCCCGGATTTCCTCTTTGCGGGGAAGCTCGACGCGCTATGTCGAGCGTTGAAGCGACAACACCCAGCTCAGCGCCACAAACCCGAACATTGCCGGCGACCGACAGGTTTTGATGTTGACAGGCCGTAAAAACAGCATCACCTCTGTCATCCCCTATTCCCGGCGTTCGCAAAGGTCGCCAACGAGTTTTCTCTCATGCCCTCTGAATTTGACGGGTCGTTCACCGACTTCCTTGAAAGCACTCCCGGCGGACGCTTCACCGACTGGCTGGCAGCTTGCGCCGAGCCCTACTGGAGCGATGCGTGCAGCCACCCCTTCACCGTTGCGATCGGCGATGGCACCATGCCGGAGGAAGCCTATGCGCGTTATCTGATCGAGGATTACACCTTCGTCACGGATCTCGCTTCCACTCTGGGATATCTCGTCGCCAAAGCCCCCGGAATGCCCGCCAAGTCGCGGCTCTCCGGTTTCCTGGCTCTGCTGACCTCGGAGGAAAACGACTACTTTCTGCGTTCGTTCGAGGCGCTCGGCGTGGAACCGCAAGTTTACGAGACCGCAGCACAGGGCCCTGTGACCCGCGCTTTCTCGCAGCTCCTGCTAAAATCGTCCGGACAAGGCAGTTACGCCGAAGGGCTTGCATGCCTTCTCTGCGCGGAATGGTGTTATCTCACCTGGGGCCAGCGCGAAGCGGGAAAACCGCGCCCGGATGCGTTTTATCTCGCCGAATGGATTGACCTGCATGCCGTGCCTGGCTTCGAGGCCTTCGTGACCTGGATCCGGGCGGAAATGGACCGGATCGGCCCCACTCTGCCGGAACCCGAGCAAGCCCGCGTTGCGGGCCTTTTCCGCCAGATGAGCAAACTGGAAGTCGCCTTCTTCGAAGCCGCCTGGACCGGCAAAGTGCCCGGTCCGGAGGACGATCTGTTACGGACCTGACCCGATGTTTCTCTATGAAGCCGCAGCCCTCGGCGCGGCTGCCCTGTGGGCACTGACGGGCCTGCTGTCCACCGGCCCCGCTCAGCATCTCGGCGCGATTGCCTTCAACTGTACCCGCATGGTGCTTGTGGCATTGATGCTGTGTGCCTGGGTGTTCCTGACCACGGGGTGGAGCTCCATCGGCGACGCGCAGATGCTGCCTCTTGTCCTGTCCGGTTTCGTCGGCATCTTTCTTGGCGACACCGCGCTTTTCCTGACGTTGAACCGCATGGGTCCACGCCGGACCGCAATGCTGTTCTCTCTGAATGCCCCCATGTCGGCGATCCTCGGCTGGCTGCTCTTGAACGAAGACCTCAGCCCCACGCAGATGGTCGGTATCGGCCTTACCTTTCTGGGGGTCCTGCTGGCCATCCGTTTCGGCAAGCGCAAATCCCAGCTTCACAAATGGGAAAACATCAAGGGTCCGGTGTGGATTGGCGTGCTTCTCGGCCTTGCCGCGGCACTGTCCCAGTCAGTCGGCTCCCTCATTGCCCGTCCGATCATGGAAACCGGCGCTGACCCGGTCGCAGCCTCCAGCATACGCGTCGGCGTTGCAGCTGTGGGGCTGCTGCTTCTGACACGCCTTCCGGTCAGCTGGGTCAAGCCGGCAGGAAACTTTACGCTTCCTGTCGTCGGCCTGATCGCCATTTCCGGCTTGCTCGGCATGGGTCTCGGCATGACGCTGATCCTGTTCGCGCTGTCCGGCGGAGAAGTCGGTATCATCGCAACCCTGTCGGCAACGACACCCGTCCTCATGCTACCGATGATGTGGTGGCGAACCGGGGAAGCACCGGCACTAGGCGCCTGGGTAGGCGCGGCAGGCGTTGTGGCAGGCAGTGCGCTGCTCTTTGCCAGCTAGGCAAAAGGAAGTTGGCAGATCGGAACAATGGATCTACAAGTGTGAGAGGAATATGGGAGCCGGATTCGAACCGGTACTTTGCAGCGGGCTGCAAGCGGGTAGTTCCGACCTCACCCGGCTCCCTAACGCCAGTATCGATAGTTTAAAAAACACCCGAAACGAATTTCGAGGACCGACCGCCCCTCGAGTAAGCAACCGGCAAAAACACAGCTGACACCAAACAAGACGTTCCAGCTTAAACAGCCATACCGCCCCGACGCAGCCAGGAAGATCTTATGCCCCTACGGCATATCTCCTATTCCCCATCTGGGGAATATATCGGTACTTTTTTCGAAAAATTTACTTAAACCCGTTTCTCAACCTCGCCTGAATTACTACTACTGGGTGTATTTTTGCAACAAACACCTCAATGACAGGAACAGGCGTCAGCATCGATTTACAGCCAAGCAGCGCCATTCGGCCGCCAAAACCGAACGGTAATGAGCGCAAATCAACGCAAACTGGCTGCCTGTTCGTCGGGGCGCGAACCATCCGAAATCACATTTATGCCATCTGCGGGACATCCATCTTGCGCTACGTCCATGTCCGGCATGTCGCTTAGACTTTGGCGCAGGATCGGCGCCAGGTGATCGACAAAGCGGCGCACCTTCGCCGTCACCAGTCGGTTTGAAGGATAGACGGCATAGATGCCGCTTTCAGGTAGCGTCCAGTCCCGCATCACCCTGACCAAGGCCCCCTCATTCAGCTCAGTGGCAACCGCCCAACGGGGGAGTGCCGCCAGGCCGATACCCGACACGACCGCTGCCCGTAGCGATGCCGTGCTGTTGCAAATCATCACGGGAGACAGTGAAACGGTGTGTTTCTGAGGCGACAAGAACGGCCATTCCCGTGCCCAGTAGAGCGCAGCGAACCCGATGCACTTGTGGTCCGGAATGTCGACGGGATGTTGCGGCACCCCATGCCTTGCGATGTAGTCCGGTGCGGCACAGACGAGGATCTCAGACATGCCGAGTTTACGGACAATCGTCGCAGGCTCCGGTTCACGCACGATCCTTATCGACAGGTCGAGACGCTGCTCAACGAGGTTGACCATGCGCATGTCTTCGACGATTTCTGCTGTCACTTGCGGATTCTCTGCAAGAAAAGACCCGAGTGCCGGAATGATAAACCGGTCAGCAAAAGCTTCAGGCGCACCGATCCGCATATGGCCAACTGGAGTTTCCTGATACGCCATCACTTCAGTTACGCCTGCGTGTGCCTCTTCCAGTGCACGGGTACAGCGCTGGTAGAAAATCACACCGGCTTCGGTTGGAGAAACGTGACGGGTGGTCCGGTCGAGAAGGCGTACCCCCAGACGTTTTTCCAGGGCAATGACACATTCGCTGACACGGGATTTGGACAAGCCGAGCTGCTCGGCGGCCCGGGTGATGTTTCCGGCTTCAACCACCCGGGCGAAGATCTCGATTGCATCAAAGAGTGCCATGCGAACGTCCTGTGAAACCGGACAAACTGTCCGGAGTATCGCCACTTCCGCAATTTCGGGAAAGTCGTATTTTTTGGCCTCGCCGCAGTTTGCGGCTTGAGGAAACCCATTATGACAGCAATTTTTAATGCAGCCGCAGTCGCGGCGCACCGGGACGCTTGCGAAAACGAAATACTCGGCTTCCGCCGCTTAAGGGTGCGGAGTGCCGATACCGGCGGACGGCTTGGATTTTTTGAGGAAATCGTTCCGCCCGGAGAAGGTGTTCCCCTGCACATCCATCACAAGGAAGACGAGATGTTCAATGTCCGCGAAGGTCATTTCCGCATCTGGTGCGCCGATGAAGTCTTCGACGTCCATCCAGGTGATGTCGTCGTCCTGCCGCGTGGTGTCCCGCATGCGTTTCGCAACGTCGGCGATGTCGAGGGTTGGCTCGATGTGACCGTTACGCCCGGCGGGTTCGAAACAATGTTCGCACGCGCTGCCGAAGCTGGCACGCAAGGTGCAGAACGTTTCATGGAACTTGCTCCCGACTACGGCCTGGAAATGCTTCCAGGTCAGGCTGCGGCTTAGGAGGCGGCAATGATCTGCTTAGTCTTCCAGAGAACCATTCTGGCTTTCGCCGTGCTCGCGGCCTTTTCAGGATCCGTGTCCGCGGATGAGAACAAGGCTGCACGTGGAGCCTACCTTTCCCGGATCATGGCTTGCGCCGATTGTCACAGTCCGCGCGGACCGAACGGCGCGCCAATGCCCGAAGCCGGGCTCATCGGCGGCAATGTAGGCTTTGAAGTTCCGCAGGCAGGTATTGTCTGGGGCCCGAACCTCACGCCCGCCAATGGCGGTGCGGGATCCTGGAGTACGGAAGAAATCGTAACGGCCCTGACGACCGGCGTTCGACCAGACGGACGGTTGCTCATTCCCGTTATGCCCTGGCCTGCCTACGCCGGACTGACCACACAGGACGCCGAAGCTCTTGCGAGCTACCTGCAGTCCCTGACACCGGATGACAATCCCGTTCCAGGGTTGATTGCGCCGGGGGAAAACGCCCCTGCCCCCTATTTCACGATAAAGTTTCCAGGATAGGGCACACCAATGCCGTTGGCCTGACGGCCAACGGCGCCTGGAAGCCGAATTCGGGCTATCCTCCGATCGACTGCCCGTTACCGTGCCTGCCGACGCCACCTTTCGGCATAAGGCAGGGCAAAAAGGTAAAGTCCCGATACCAGCAAGAAGATCAATGGCACCAACGCAAGTAAACCGACCCAGAGTGCCGGCTCGGACTGCCCCATGGCAGCCAGATTGACAACCACGGCCAGCGTAAAGGCTATGGACAGCCAGCGGTGCAGCTGACGGATGATCTTGTTCCAATTCATGTTTGCTCCTGATGATCACGACGCAAGATCCCGTCTGCCGGAAAGATCCGTCAGCAAAGGGTTCTTGAGAGTTGGGGTGGGGCGCTCAGGTCGCCGCGCGGCGGACTGTCAGACCTGGGCTGATTTCCTGCGCGTTTTCCTGGCGGCCGAGGCAGCGGCATTCTGCTCGGCGGCTGCACAAACGAGGGCTTTCAGCGCCGCTTCATCGATGTCTGCATCCTCGAACAGGTCGATTGCCCGGCGCACGTTGCCGTCCAGGCTGGAATTGAAGAGACCAGCCGGATCATCAAGTGACGCGCCTTTTGCGAACGTCAGCTTCACGGCTTTCTTGTAAGTCTCGCCGGTACAGATGATGCCGTCCTTTTCCCAGACGGGAACACCGCGCCATTTCCAGGCTTCCTCGACTTCGGGAACCGCTTCGTGAATGAGGGCGCGCATCCGCGCCAGTGTGCGTCCACGCCAGTCGTCAAGTTCTGCGATCCTGGCGTCGATCTGCTGCGCGGGGGACATTTGATTGTCCATGGTCGTCTTCCTTGCGGTTATCAGGCGTCTTTGCCGGCATCGTCCAGCCGCGCAACAACGCTTTCCAGCGCCTCCATGAAGCGGGGCCAGGCGGCGCTTGCACCGCGATAGTAGGGCAGCTGTTCCTGCGTGAAGCCGATTTGCTCCATACGCAGAAGGGTGCCGTTATCCGTCGGGGTCAATGTCCAGGTCACGGTGCTTCGAAGATCCTTGGTGTTCCAGCTGTAGGCCAGCGCTTTATGCGGCTCGATCGACTGGACTTCGCAATCGACCATTCCCCAGTCGGCACTCAGGTCGAAGCGGTGGCCGACAACCGGTTTGAAGGCATTTTTCATGAGCCATTCCTCGATCAGGTGGGGCTGGGTCAACGCGCGCCAGATCTTTTCCGCGGGAAAGGGAATTTCCCGTTCCACGACAACAGCAAGGGTATCTTCGTCCGAGAAACTCATTGGTCCATTCTTCTCAAAAGGTCTTCCAGATCGTCGAACCGGCGTTCCCAGAACACGTTCATGCGCTGAGTCCAGTCGACCAGCGGTGCGAGCGCTCCGGGCCTGGCGCTATAGTGCGACTGCCTGCCCTCCTGGCGGTCCGTGACAAGCCCGGCCTCCTTCAGGACGCCAAGATGTTTGGAAACTGCGGGCTGGGAGACACCGGCCTGGTCGGTCAACACCCGCACCGTCAGCTCGCCTTCGCGGCAAAGCCGCTCGAACAACGCCCGCCGGGTCGGGTCGGCCAGCGTCCGAAACAGAAAGTCAGGTGTTGGCTCACTCAAATTCATAACTCCGCGGTTATTGATTGAATTGATAACCTCGGAGTTATGAATGAGTCAAGGCACAATTCAGACCTGCACCGCTTCCCGCTTGCGCGCAAGTGACGGCAGGCAGACGGTGCGGCCATCGGCGAGCTGTTCGATCCGCACATCGACACCATAGACTTTGCAAAGAGCAACGCTTGTCAGCACTTCCCTTGGGGGGCCATCCGTCTTGATGCGACCATCGTGAAGCAAGGCTACCCTGGTTCCGATTGCAAAGGCGTGATCAGGGTCGTGGGTCGACAGGACAACGGTCAGGCCGTCCGCCGCAAGACCTGCAACTTCGGAAAGCACCAGCGCCTGATTCCCGAAATCGAGACTGGCTGTCGGCTCATCCATCACGAGGACACGTGTTTCCTGCGCAAGTGCCCTGGCGATCAGCACCAGTTGCCTCTGTCCACCGGAAAGCCGCGTATAGTCTGCACCGGCGAGTTCTCCGATACCGAGCCTTTCCAGCGCCGCCAACGCTACGTCCCTGTCACGCGGGCCGGGCTGCTGAAAGGCACGCAGTTTTGCGGTTCGGCCCATCAACACGACTTCCAGAACCGGAAAGGCAAAAGGCGCGGCGTGTGCCTGTGGAACGTAGGCGATCCGCGTCGCGATATCTGCACGGGACAGCGACTTGAGCGGTCGTCCTTCCACGAGCACCGTGCCTCCACGCGCCGGCAACAGCCCTAGAAGCGTCTTGAAAAGAGTGGTCTTGCCGGACCCGTTGGGCCCCAGCAGGCAATAGACGTCGCCAGAGGAAGCGGTCAGGTTCAACTCGCTCCCGACATCGTGGCCCGGATAGCCGATGGACAGGTTTTCAGCCCTGAGCTTCATGCCCATGCCCGCCTCCCCCTGGCAAGCAGCCACAGGAAAAATGGCGCACCGACAACAGCGGTCAGAATGCCGAGCGGGACTTCGGTTCCCGAAAGCGTGCGTGCCAGCGTGTCGACTGCAAGAAGGTATCCCGCACCAAGCAAGGCTGCTGCCGGCAACAGGCGCCCGAAACCAGGGCCAACGATCATCCGGGCGATATGCGGTATCACCAGCCCCACCCAGCCCACGACACCAGCAATTGCGACGACGCTTGCGGTGATCAAGGTCGCGCAGAAAATGACGACAAGCCGCAGCCGACCGGCCTCCACACCAAGCGCCTTCGCTTCTTCATCTCCCAGAGACAGGACGTTGATCCGCCAGCGCAACAGGAACAGCGGGACAAGCCCGAACAGAACTGCAGGTACCGCCGGCAGGATATCGCCGGCCTTCACGCCTGCCAGACTTCCCAGCAACCAGAAAGTGATCGCCGGAAGCTGGTCATAAGGATCTGCCAGCACTTTGAGCAAGGATGTCGCCGCCCCCGCCAGAGCGCCGACGACGACGCCTGCAAGCACAAGGACAAGCGTGCTGTCTCCACCGCGCACCGTCGCGGCAACAAAACCGACGAGAACAACAGCGGCAAGACCGCCGGCAAAACCCATCAGCTGGATTGCCGCGACAGGAAGCGACAGGAAGATGCCGAGCACGGCCCCGAGCCCCGCGCCGGCAGAAACACCGAGAATATCCGGTGACACCAGCGGATTGCGGAAAAGGGTCTGGTAACATGCACCGGCGGCGGCAAGCGAAGCGCCGACCAGCAGCGCGGCAACCACCCTTGGCAGACGGATCGACAGCAGCACCGTGTCCTGCGTTCCCGAAGGCTGTGCGCCGGACACGACGCGCGCCAGCACACCGACGGCCTCGGACGGCGTAAGCGGAAACGGACCGATCAGAAGAGCCGCGAAACTGCCAAGAACAAGCGCGAGGCCGAGCCATACGAACAAGCCGGTACGCGCGAAAGAAGTAGATTTGCCGGTCAGGGAGCCCGCCCCTTTGCCCATTCCAGCAGAGTGTCGAGCTCTGCTTCACTCAGGTCCACATGATACCACAACTTATAGAAGTCGGCGGTTTCCTGACGCAGCTCTCCATCCCAGAGTTCGGGATAGAATAGGCCCGCAAGCCATTTCAGACCCATCATACGATTGACGGACGGCGGCCTGTCAATCCAGCCGAAAGGGGCCGTTGGCGACAGGAAAACCCGGCCTTCACGTACCGCGGCAATGCCTTGCCACAGGGGATCCTGCCAGACAGCTTCATAGAAGCTTCGATCCCACGTCACGATTGTGTCCGGGTTGGCAACGATAATCTGCTCGGGACTTGCCTGCACCAGTCCGTATTGCCCAGGCACATCGGCAACGTTGCGTCCACCGGCCTTTTCGATGATTTCGGTGTTGATCGAGCCTTTCAGGCCTGTTTCAAGTCCATCCGCCCCACGGGCGAGGTAGACACGCGGCCTGTCCCCCTCGGGCACGGCACCAAGTGCCGACGTCAGCGCGGTGAAGGTTGCCTCGACATCTGCGGCCAGAAGATCTCCACGCTCCGGAACGCCAAGCGCCTCGCCCACAAGACGCAACGCGTCGGCGGTTTCATCGAACCGGCCGTTGACCAGGAGATAGGGAATCCCTGTCTGTTCCTGCACACGGTCGGCAAGATCGATATAGGTATCGCGGACGGACCCGAAATCGATGATCAGATCGGGTTTCAGGGCAAGAACCCGCTCCAGGTTTGCCTCCCCGCCACGTCCGGTCAGCCGGCCGGTCTCGGGCAGGTCCCGAAAGGATTCGGCGATGAATGGCTTCTCGTAGTCCCGAAGCGCTCTCGGCCAGCCGAGCAGCGCTTCCGGTTTGAGCGCATAGACGAGAATGGACGCCGGAGGCCCGGCAGCAAACACCCGGGTCACCGTATCCGGGATCTCGACCGTACGACCCGCGGAATCGGTAACGCTTCGCGCCAGGACGGACGTCCCCGAAATGCAAAGCAGGAAAAGGCAAATAGCGGCCAGGCGCGTCATGTTTCCTCCAGCATTCTTTTAACTGACCGAGGGTTTCTGCCTATTTCAGTTCAGCTTCAGGAAAGCGACAAGGCAGAAACTCCATCAGTACAGTGATGGATCATGCGGAGAAAATACACAAAAACAACATAAACTGCAGCCCTTTCACGGAACTATGAAACGCTCACTAAACTGTGATTATCACTGCTATTTTGACGCGAATTTTCTTTCATTCTTAATTTACGCAAATCGACAAAGATGATCCCAATTATGACCTTGGGGGAAATGATGAAGAAGTTCTTGTCCCGATTAAGCGTGACTTCGACGCTCGCAATTATTTCTGCCAGCGTGCTTGGAATATCGATGATTGTTGTGGGCTTTATCCTGTATCAGGTCGCCCTTGGCCAGGCTGAGGACCGTGCCCTCGTCAAACAGGATATCAACCTTCGCGTGGCAGCAACGCTGTTTCAGGACCGCATCGACGGTGCAAAGGTCAGCTGGGACGCGAACAACAACGTCAAGCGGATCGAACTGGCCGAAATGCCGGTGTTCGAAAACCATGACATGATCGACGCCGTCGGGCGCATGACAGGTGAAACCGCGACTGTTTTTGCCTGGGATCCGGAAACGAAGGATTTCTGGCGCAAGACCACCAACATCATCAAGGGTGACGGCAAGCGTGCCGTCGGAACCCAGCTCGGTCAGAACGGCGCGGTTTATCCTGTCGTTACCCAGGGCAAGACCTTCCACGGGCAGGCCACCATTCTCGGCAAGGACTACTTCACGGTTTACCAGCCGATCTTCTCATCCAAGGGCGATATTCTCGGCATCCTTTATGCCGGCGTGGAAAAGGCCGCAGTCGAAGCCAACGCGTGGGAATTGACCCGCCGCTACGCGATGCTGGTGCTGCCGGTTGTCGCCGTTTCGGTGGTCCTCCTGATCCTCGCAATTCGCCGCCAGCTGCGTCCGATTACACGCCTTGCGGAAATCACGGACCAGATTGCGCAGGACAATCTCGCAGACGAAGTCCCCTTCAAGGAACGCTCCGACCAGATCGGCACGCTTGCCCAGGCCGTCAGCACCCTGCGTGACAGGGCTGTCGAGCGGATCGAACTGACCGAGCACCAGCGCACGTCCGAAGCCGCTGCGATCGACCGCCAGAACCGTGTTCAGGGTCTGATCGAAACCTTCCGGACCAATGTCTCCAACGTGCTCAACTCGGTCAACGAAACCGTTCATGGCCTGGAAGGCACCGCGGGACACCTCTCCGACCTGTCCGGCCAGAGCGCCTCAAGCGCGACGGAAACCCTGAACTCTGCCGATGAAGCAACATCGAGCGTTCAGACCGTGGCCAGTGCCGCGGAAGAACTCTCTGCGTCCATCAGCGAAATTTCCCGCCAGGTGGCCCAGACGACGGAAGTTGTTGGCCGGGCAACCGAAGGCACCCGCATGACCAACGAAAAGGTGGAAGGCCTTGCAGCCTCCGCCTCCAAGATCGGCGAAGTGGTAACCCTTATCCAGGCGATTGCCGAGCAGACAAACCTGCTGGCCCTCAATGCCACCATCGAAGCGGCACGCGCCGGGGAAGCCGGCAAGGGCTTCGCTGTCGTCGCGGCGGAAGTGAAGGAACTGGCCACCCAGACCTCCAAGGCAACCGAGGAAATCAGCGCCCAGATCACCGCCATTCAGGATGCGACCAAGGACTCGGTCGGTGCGATCGCGGAAATCACCAAGATCATGGAAGAGGTGAATTCCTACACCAGCACCATCGCGGCAGCCGTGAGCCAGCAGGGCTCGGCCACCGGCGAGATTTCGCAGAACGCCCAGAATGCCGCCGAAGGCACCACCTTCGTGTCGTCCTGCATGTCCGACCTTTCCAGTGCGGTCAATCAGACGTCGCAGGCTTCCCAATCGGTTCTGGACGCATCGGAAATGCTGTCTTCGCGCACGGAAGAGCTGAAACAGGAAGTGGAAACATTCCTGAACGGTGTGGCAGCCGCCTGAGGCAACCAACCATCGACAATTTATCTTGTCAGGAAGGCGCGGACATCGTCCGCGCCTTTTTCGTTTTCGACATCCGGTTTTCGCTCAGAATACACCCGGCATCAGAGCCCTGCTTTGCGGCAGTCAGCCTCCAACCACGTTCATCCAGAGACTGGACGGGCCAGCCCGCCCGGCACGTTAGTGAGCGCAGGAAACGTCGAGCACCTGAAAAGGCGAGACTTTCAGCCCCGCAACCGTCACGCAGCACTTTTCGCGTAGCCAAAACTTTGCTGCACTGCACATGATTATTCACCAAGTGCCTTTAACGTTTACAGGCAGGCCAATTCACACAGGCGGTTAAAGGGAAGTGTCCGAAGCAAAAATTACTCAGCATCCTGCGTATTTTTACTTGGCAGATTTACTAAGCTTTTTTTAGGCTTTTTCTACAATCCTTGATTTCAACCAAAATTGCTTCAGATGCCAATTAATCATGGTTCAAATTTTAGTTGCGGCAGTGGATTTCGGAAATTTTCCATCGCGTTTCGCCAGAATCGCGACCCTCTACCCGACAAAACGAATTGCCTTCTCCCGCGCCAACCTGAGGGACATCAAGCCCCGCTCGCTGCTTCTTGTCGACTTTCTGGACCTTGGCACTGACCACATCAAAATACTTCGAGATTTTTCGAGAAGCGGCCAATCCGTGCCGGTGCTCGGCATCGTTGACACAAAAAGCAGACAGAGCGTGCTGCAGGCGCGCGAGCTCGGCTTCTACAATCTGATAGATCGCGAGGAAAAATTCGCGACACTGTTCGAAAAAATACGCGAAGTGGTGGGCGACTATTCCAAACCGACCCTGCCCAGCCGGTATTCGGAGAAAATCGTCAAGTCGGTTGAAACCACCAGCATGGGCTTGAACCTGATGTCGGCCGCCGCCCTTTCCGGCGCTCCCCTGCCTATGCAGCTTCTGGCAACCAACGCCCAGGACATCACCTCGGTCATCATGACGGACGGTCTCGACAGTTGGTTGAGTGCGGTTCAATGCCACCACAGCCACACCTTCTGCCACACGATGATGGTCGCTGGGCACACGGTTTCGTTTTCGCGTGCACTCGGCCATTCCGAAGCGGAGCAGACAATTCTCGGCCTGGGCGCACTGGTGCACGACCTGGGCAAGGTAAAGATCCCGCTTTCCATCCTGGATAAGCCTGGCAGGCTGACCCTGGAAGAACGTGAACTTGTCAACAAACATCCGCTCTTTAGCCGGGAGATGCTGGCAACGCGCCAGGAAGTTCCAAAGCAAGTTGTCGAGATGGCACTGTGTCACCATGAGTTTCTGGACGGAACCGGGTATCCGGATGGCCTCAAGGGAAATCAGATCTCGCAAAGGGTCAGGCTTCTGACGATCAGCGACATCTATTCCGCCCTCACCGAAAAACGAGCCTACAAGGACAGCCTCAGTCCGCGCCAAGCCTTTGCGATCATGTTCGAGATGAAGGGCAAGCTCGACATGGACCTGTTGCGAAAATTTAGAACCCAGGTGCTGAGCTCGGAATTCGGCCGTGTCCGGCGGCAGGCCAGGGCCTGAGACCTAGGAAAACACCCCAAGGCTGCAGCGCTAAATTCGACACCGCCCCAGGATTGCGCGATCACCTATTTGTGTTGTCAAAAATAGCTATATCGTCCGACTAGAAAGGGTCATTGAAACTCTTTCTTCAGTTTCCCCTACGACAATATCTCCCCCTACAGAGGCAAAAACCGGGAGTAAACAAGGTGCTGTTTTCAGGGTCGAACATGTGGAAAGCCGCCTTTGATGCGCTAAACCGCTCGCAGGCCATCATCGAGTTTACACCCGAAGGCACGATCCTGACTGCCAATCCCAATTTCCTGAAAGCGATGGGCTACGCCCTCAATGAAGTTCAGGGAAAACCTCACAGCATGTTTGTCGACCCCGCCTACGCGGCATCGGCAGAATACAAGGCCTTCTGGAAAAAGCTGGCGCAAGGCGAATTTCAGACCGCCGAATATCTGCGCTACGGCAAGGGTGGCCGGGAAGTCTGGATCCAGGCCTCGTACAACCCGATCCTCAACACCGCCGGCAAGGTGGTCAAGGTAGTCAAGATCGCCTCGGACATCACCGAGCGCAAGCAGAAGAGCGCCGATTTTGAAGGTCAGGTTGAAGCGATGAACCGGTCGCAGGCAGTGATCCATTTCGACCTCGACGGCACGATCCTCGACGCAAACGAAAATTTCCTGTCCGCGATGGGTTACTCCCTCGATGAAATCAAGGGCCGTAAACACAGCATGTTCGTCGAAAAGGACCATGCGGCGAGCACGGAGTACCGGCAGTTCTGGAAGAATCTCGCCGAAGGCAAATTTCAGGCGGGTGAGTTCAAGCGCATCGGCAAGGGTGGGCGCGAAGTCTGGATCCAGGCAACCTACAATCCGATATTCGATTCCGCCGGTCGTCCCTTCAAGGTCGTGAAGTTCGCGACTGACCGCACGCCACAGGTTGTCGAAAGACGTCGCCGCGCCACCGTTCAACAGGGCATCGACCAGGATCTGTCCGAAATCGCCACGGCCATTTCCAACACGACGGAACAGGCAACAACTTCCGCATCAGCGTCCGAACAGACCTATTCCAGCGTGCAGACTGTCGCGGCGGCCGCAGAAGAACTCGTTGCCTCGATTCAGGAAATCAGCCGCCAGGTCCAGACCGCGCTTGAAGTTTCGCAAAGCGCTGCGACCGAGGCCGAGCGGTCAAGTGACATAATGAGCGGGCTGTCTGAGGATGCAAAGACGATCGGTTCGGTAATCGAACTGATCGACGGCATTGCCGACCAGACCAATCTCCTGGCCCTGAACGCGACCATCGAGGCCGCAAGAGCTGGGGAAGCCGGCAAGGGCTTTGCCGTTGTTGCTTCCGAAGTGAAGAGCCTCGCCGCGCAGACAAGCAAGGCAACCGAAGAGATCTCCAACCAGATCGGCTCCATGCAGGAGACGACCGGTCAGGCAGTCGCCGCAATCGAGTCGATCCTTGCGGTCATCAAGAATGTCGGAGACATCGCCGCAAGCATCGCATCCTCGGTCGAGGAGCAGTCGGCGGTTACGAACGACATATCCTCCAACATGCATTCGGCCGCCCAGGGCGTGGAACGGATCACCTCCAACATGCAGTCGATCTCCTCGGCAACTGCCCAGATAGACGCCGCGACCAAGAACGTTAAGCAGGCCTCGCAATCCCTGATGTGAACACGGGACGCGTAATCTGACATCACGCCCCGTCCCTGCCAGACAAAAAAACCCGGTGCCAAGGCACCGGGTTTTCTTTTGACGGGTTATTGAACCTGGCCTTAGCGCGCCGGAAGCGGGATCCACTCGGCAACAGAAACATCGGCATGCTGGAACTGCGGCATCTTCTGGCCCAGCTCTTCCATGTTCTTGACGTCCTGCTCGTTCAGGAAGTCCTGGGTGATCAGGGTCGGCGGCACGACAACCTGCTTGCCCGGGTCTTCACCTGCCAGCATCAGCGCCAGCGTGCGCACACTGACTTCACCGACAACCGCCGGGTTGGTCGCGACCGTTGCCGCCCAGGCGGAATCCGGCTCGCGCATGGCGGAGATATCGGCCGTGGAAACGTCCGCGGAATAAATGGCGATGTCCTGGTTGAGACCGGCTTCATCGACCGCGATCTTCACGCCTTTGGCAAATTCATCGTAAGGGGCAAAGACGACATTGATGTTCGGGTTGGCCTGCAGCACCGAACGGGCTTGGTTGGCAACGGAGTTGGCAATCGGGTTATCAAGCGTGCCGAACATGGCCGCTTCCGTGATCCCCGGATTGGCTTCCTTGACTTCCTTCCAGGCGACGTCGCGGCGGTCCAGCGGCGCGATGCCCGGCACATAGACATAGCCGGCGGTAAAGCTGTCGCCATTGTCCTTGATCGCCTGCTCCAGAGCCAGCTTGCCGAGCAGGTAGTCGGACTGTTCGATCTGCGGGATCGCATCGTTTTCAACGTTGACGTCGAAGGCGACAACCTTGATGCCCGCATCAACGGCGCGCTGTGCAGCGGCCTTCATGGATTCGGTCAGGCCGTGCTGGATGATGATGCCGTCGACACCAAGCGCGATGGCCTGATCGACCATGTCGGCCTGAAGGGCGGCATCCTGACGGCTGTCGAGAACACGCAGATCAACGCCAAGGGCAGCTGACTGCTTTTCAACACCCGAAAGATAGGACTGGAAGAAGTCACCGGTGGACAGATAACGCACCAGCGCGATCTTGACCTCTTCCGGCTTGTCGAACGGCGCCGGCATGTCGGCTGCAAAAGCCGCTCCGCCGGAAAGCCCGATCCCGGCGGCAACCGCCAGCTTCATGAATTCACGTCTCAGCATTTGTTTTCCTCCCAATGGAAACGGCGCCATTCAGGGCGTCACGCTGTTCTCCGGCCCCCACGTCGCGAGGACAGGTAGAATGTGAAGACAAGGGCGGCGACCAACACGGCGCCCTTGACGAAATCCTGCATGTAGTAAGGAGCGTTCATCATCGTCAGCCCCTGAAGAAGAATGCCGACGAACAGTGCCCCTGCCGCCGTGCCGAAGGCGTTCGGGCGGGCAGCGCCCAGTACCGCGAAGCCGATGAGGGCTGCGGCCACGCTGTCGAGCAGAAGGTTGTTGCCGGAGGCGATGTCACCGCGGCCAAGGCGGGCAGCCAGCAAAATGCCGCCAACCGATGCCAGCATGCCGGAAATCATGTAGGCCACGATCTTGTAGCGCTGCACGTTTGTGCCGACCAGTTCGGCAGCCCGTTCGTTGGAGCCGATGGCATACATCAGGCGGCCATGCCGGGTGTACCCCAGAAACAGCCAGATCAGCAGCGCGATCAACAGGAACACCACCACCGGCACCGGCAGCAACCGGTCCAGGAACAGGTCGAACCGATGCCGGCCGAGCCACAGGAAGGCCGCGGAGAACGTTCCCTCCGCAACGACGCCCTCGCCCAGGCTCATCCCGGTCGCAATCGAATTGCCCTGGGTCGGAATGCGCTGCAAACCGATGAGAAGGAACATCATGCCGAGCGTTGCCAAAAGGTCCGGCACCCGCATCTTCACGATCAGGAACCCGTTGATCAGCCCGACGACCGCACCCATCACCAGGCAGAGTGCAACCGCGACAAAGGCGGATTGCTCCAGCACCACCATGGAATAGGCGGACAGCATCAGCGCCGAGGTTGCGACCGAGCCGATTGACAGGTCGAACCCGCCCACCACCAGCGTACAGGTGACACCGAGCGCGAGAATGCCGGTAATGGCCACTGATTGCAGGATGAAGACTGCCGAACGCGGGCTGGCAAAGCCGCTGGCATAGAGGCTGAAGAAAAGGGCCAGTCCGCCGAGTAGGACGAGGAAGCCGTAGCGGATGGCAAGTTCGAGCGGGTTCTTGTTCATTGTTCCGGTATTCATCCTGCCATTGCCTGCGTTGCTGGCTCGCTCTGCCCCTGCCCGCCTGCGGGCCCGGAGACATCCGCGACCAGACGGTTCAGGTCGACGTTCTTGTTGATGTATTCACCGACGATAGCGGCCTCGTGCATGACGACGATGCGGTCGGCGATTTCCAGGGCCTCGTCGATTTCCGCCACGAAGACGAGCGTCGTGCGCCCTTTTGCGGTCTGCCGGATGTAGTGGCCGATGTCCCGCCGGGCGCCGATGTCGACACCCTGGAAAGGTTCGTCCAGCAACAGCACGCGGCTTGCCTGCAACAGCCAGCGGCCGATCATGACCTTCTGCTGGTTGCCACCCGACAGGGTGTTGATGCCGTCGCCGTTGCCCTGACAGACGATCCCGATCTTGCCGATCATGTCGTCAGCAGCCCGGCGCTGACCGCGTTCGCTCAGGAAAGAGAACCGGCTGAATGCCCCCAGGAACGGCAGTGTCATGTTGTTGGCGATGTCGAAGTCCGGCACCACGGCGTTCACGCTGCGGTCCTTGGGCGACATGAACACACCCTTGGCGACGGCATCTTCCGCACTCTTCGGAGTGTAGGCCTTGCCGTCCAGGCGCAAGGTGCCACCGGCCGGTTTCGCAAGGCCAAACAGCACTTCCGCCAGTTCCGTGGTGCCGCTGCCGAGCAGACCCGTCAGGGCAACCACTTCGCCTTCGCGAGCAGTCAGATCGATCTGCGGGCCATTTTCGTGTAGGCGCACGCCATCGACTTCCAGGATCGGATCGCCGCCGGCAACCGGATCGATATCAACCTCGGTCATCTGGTGGCCAAGCATGGCGTTGACCGCGCCGACATAGTCCAGCGGCTCTGTCTCGAACAGGCCGGAAATCGCCCCGTCTCGCATGGAAACGATCCGGTCGGCCACGCGGCGGATGTCCGACATACGGTGAGAAATATAGAGAATGGCGACACCTTCCGCGCGCAGCCGGTCAATCAGCGCGAACAGGCGGTCGGCTTCGGAAGCGGACAGTGATGAGGTCGGCTCGTCCAGAATGAGCAACTTCGGCGCGCGGGCCATGGCACGTGCGATCGCGATCATCTGGCGGTCGGCAACCTCCAGATCCGCAACACGGGTGCGCACGTCCATCGTCAGACCCATGCTCTCGGCAACCTTGCGGGCCTGCCGGCGAAGTTTCCTGTCGTTGACGAAGAAATCGGCGCCCGGTTCGGTCAGAAGGTCCAGCGTCAGGTTGGTGGCAACATCGAGATCCGGAATGACACCGTCATCAATGGACTGGTGAACGGTCACGACACCCTTTGAGATGGCATCGGCCGCATCAAGCGGCTTGAAGGGTGCACCGGCCAGCTCGATCTCGCCGGCATCGGCAAAATGATAGCCGCACAGGACCTTCACCAGCGTCGACTTGCCGGCACCGTTGGCTCCCATCAGCGCCGTGACTTGGCCGGCACGCAGCTCCAGATCGATCCCCCGAAGCACGTGGTTGCGCCCGAAGGACTTTTCCAAGCCGCTCAATTTACAGGTGACGTCTGGCACCTTTCCTCCCGATATTTTTGCGAGTTCCTCCCCCGCTTCTCATCGTTACAACACGCCAAATAGGCATTTGTCAACTGTGTTGACTTTTGAATAATCTTGACCATTATCGGGGCAAAATAGGGAGGAACAAGACCCAAGATGGACACGCCAGACCTCTATCGGCCCCTCACGCCGGAAACGCTCGGCGAAAGACTTTCCGGCATTTCCGCCGTTGCGGACAGGATCGGAGCAGACCCGTCTGACTGGACCGTTCGCGAAGTTGGCGACGGCAACCTGAACCTCGTCTTCATTGTCGAGGGCCCCAAAGGCACGATCATCGTCAAGCAGGCACTGCCCTATGTGCGCCTGGTCGGCGACAGCTGGCCGCTGCCGCTTTATCGCGCGCTTTACGAGAACCATGCGCTTGTGCGACAGGCCGCCCGTGATCCGGTCGCAGTGCCGGAGGTCTACCACTTCGATGAGGACCAGGCGCTGATCGTCATGGAATTCCTCTCGCCGCACAAGATCCTGCGGCGCAAGCTGATCGATGGTGAAAAGGTTGCAGGACTTGGTGCTTTCCTTGGCACCTTCTGCGCCCGCACCGCGTTTCGCGGCTCGGAACTGTCCATGAAGAGCGCGGACAAGAAGGCCGATGTCAGCCTGTTCGCCGGCAACGTGGAAATCCCAGCAATCACCGAAGCGCTGGTTTTCACCGATCCTTATTTTGCTGCTGAAATGAACCACCACACGGAAGGTCTCGACCCCGTTGTGGCAGACCTGCGCGCCAATGCCGAACTGAAGGCAAAGGTGCAGCGGTTCCTGATGAAATTTGCCTCCAACACCGAAACAATGGTGCACGGCGACCTGCACAGCGGCTCCATCATGTCCACGGACAGCGATAGCCGCGTCATCGATCCCGAATTCGTGCAATACGGCCCGCTCGGCTTCGACATCGGCATGCTGACGGCCAACTTCCTGATGGCCTATTTCAGCCAGCCGGCCCATCGCAGCGCGGAAACACTCGACGATTTCCAGGAATGGGTTCTGTCGGTCATCGCCGAAACCTTCTCATCCTTCGAGGCCGAGTTCACCCGCCTCTGGAACACCGAGCGCACCGGCATGCTTTACCCGGCTTCCCTATTCGAGGATCAGGGGCAGGCATCGGACTTCGCATGTGCGGGCCTCCTGCAGGAAATCCGCAACGAGGCCATGGGCTATTGCGGTATCGAGATGCACCGCCGCACCCTGTCGCTCGCCCACAATGCCGACTTCGAGGAAATCGAGGACAAGCAGCTGAAGCGCCGTCTGGAAACGCGCAACCTGCTGATGGGGGCCGACCTCATCCTGTCGCCAGAAAGTTACGGCTCGACCGATGCGCTCGTGAAGCTTGCGCGCCAATTCAACAAGAAGGACATCCCATGAAGGTCAACGGCACTCATTACCGCTCGCTCTGGTGGGATGACGACAAGGCTGCCCTGCAGATCATCGACCAGCGCTGGCTGCCGCACGAATTCCGCATCCAGCAGGTCGACACACTTCAGGACTTCGCCGACGCCATCGTTGAGATGCGCGTGCGCGGCGCGCCGCTCATTGGTGCAACCGCTGCCTACGGCATGGCACTGGCCGCAAAGATCGACCCGTCCAATGCGCATCTGGACACGGCCTGGGAGTTTCTCGACAAGACCCGGCCGACGGCCATCAACCTGCGTTGGGCGCTTAACCGCTGCCGTGCGCACCTGCTCCCGCTGCCGGAAGCCGACCGTCCCGCCGCAGCGCTGAAGCTCGCGCACGAGATTTCCGACGAAGATGTCGGCATCAACCACAGCATCGGCCAGAATGGTCTTGAGATCATCCGCAAGATCGCAGCCGGCAAGAAGGACGGAGAGCCTGTCCGCATTCTGACCCATTGCAACGCCGGCTGGATTGCGACCGTGGACTGGGGCACGGCGACGAGCCCGATGTACCAGGCCCATGACGCCGGCATTCCGATCCATGTCTGGGTGGATGAAACCCGCCCGCGCAACCAGGGCGCCCTCACCTCCTGGGAATTGGGCAGCCACGGCATTCCCCACACCTACATCACCGACAATGCCGGCGGCCACCTGATGCAGCACGGCCTTGTCGACATGGTCATCGTCGGAACCGACCGCACCACACGCCGCGGCGACGTCTGCAACAAGATCGGCACCTATCTGAAGGCACTCGCCGCCAAGGCCAACAACGTGCCGTTCTACGTTGCCCTGCCTTCACCGACCATCGACTGGACGGTAGATGACGGCGTTGCCGAAATACCGATCGAGGAACGCCAGGAACGCGAAGTCACGCACATCCAGGGCCTGACGGACGACGGCAAGATCGGCGTCGTGCAGGTGACACCGGTCGGCACGCCCGGCGGCAATCCTGCCTTCGATGTCACGCCGAACCACCTCGTCACCGGCTTGATTACCGAACGCGGTATCTGCGAGGCCAGCGCCGAAGGCCTTGCCGCTCTCTTCCCGGATCTCAGCAGGATCGCCAAGAGCGCATGAGCCCTGGCCCGACCAGTTCCCGGCCAACCGGCACCAAGGCCGCGGCACCCCCTGCGGCCACCAGGGCGCGCAGCCAGGACGATGCCATCATCGAGGTCACCTGGTGCTACTACCAGGAAGGCATGAACCAGAACGAGATCGCCGAACGCCTCGGCATTTCGCGGGCGACGGTCGTCAACTATCTGTCCGAAGCGCGAAAGCGCGACTATGTCCGCATCACACTGGACACGGACATCTTCCGCGACCACGATCTGGCGCGCCGTCTCGTCGACCGGTTCGGTCTGCAGGACGCCATCGTCGTTCCGACATCGCCCGCCGGGGCCGATCAGTCCCTTGACCGGGTCACCCGGGTGGTCGCCGACTGGCTGCCAGGCCTGCTGGAACCGGGCGACCGGCTTGGCGTTGCCTGGGGCGAAACGGTCTACCGGGTGGCGGAGGCCGCGCCGCGGGTAACTGTGCCGGACCTTACTCTGGTTCAGCTGGTCGGCTCGCGTCCGGCAGCTCTCGGCTTTGCCGCGGAAACCTGCTCGGCAACGCTCGCCCGCCGCTATGGCGCGCACTGCGTCAACCTTCATGTGCCGCTGCTCTTGTCCAACCGGGCGCTGGTGGAAGAACTGAAGCGGGAGCCGGTGATCCGCATGCAGCTTGATGCGGTGGCGGACTGCAACAAGACCTTATTCGCCTGCGGCACCTGCACGGCAGACAGCCACGTCGTCCATACCGGCCTGCTTGACCCCGCCGACGTTGACCCATGTGCGGAACGCGGTGCCATCGGCGTGATATGCGGCCGCCTGATCGACCACGACGGCAACGGTCTCAACCGGGAAATCGAGGACCGGATGATTGCCGTGACGCTGGACCAGATGCGCGGCAAGGACATGGGCCTGCTGGTCGGCTCCGGCCCGGACCGTGCCAGACCGATGCTGGCCGCCCTGCGCGGCGGCTACGCCACCCACATCGCCACCTGCTCGGAAACGGCGACGGAAATGCTCAATCTGACGGAAAACAATGCTTAAGACGCCTTATCAGGATACACCCGAACTTCGCCAGGCCATCATCGATTCCTGCAAGGAGATGAACAGCCGCGGTATCAACCAGGGCACATCGGGCAATATTTCCGCGCGCGCAGGCGACCGGATGATCATCACGCCCTCCGGCGTGCCCTATGACCGCATGACCCCGGAGATGCTGGCCTCCATCCCGCTGGACGGCGACAGCGCTTTTGAAGGGCCCCTGCCACCTTCAACCGAATGGCAGTTCCACCTTGCGCTGCTGCGGGCAAAGCCGGACATGCACGCAGTCGTGCACGCCCACCCGGTCCACTGCACCGCGCTGGCGATCAACCGGATGGAGATCCCCTCCTGCCACTACATGATCGCGCTCTTCGGTGGTGACACGGTTCCCCTGGCAGGCTACGCCCTTTTCGGCAGCGACGAACTTGCGCGGGAAGTGACAGATGTCATGAAAGACCGGCAAGGCTGCCTGATGGCCAACCACGGTGCCGTGGTTGTCGGCGAGACCCTTGAAAAGGGCCTCTGGCGTCTTGAGGAACTGGAAGTCCTGGCCAAGGCCTATATCCTCAGCCGAACGATCGGCTCGCCGCACATTCTCTCGAAATCCGAGATCGACGCGGTGCTTGGCGCGGTGAAGAACTACGGAATGAAGACGGAAGTCTGAACAGGCTTCCCCGTCACACCAGATCAGGCATGAACGGCAGATCGGTGACCCCGATGTCATGCCCGGCCTGTGTCAGCAGTGTCGACACCTGGCCGCGATGATGGGTCTGGTGATTGAACATGTGGGTGACAAGCATCCAGCGTGGCCGGGACCGGGGAATACCGTCCTGGCCGCTTGTCCATTCCAGATCCTCCGCCAGCCAGTCGATGGTCAGCCACTCGGCAAAGTCGGAAATCTGCAGGCACATGTCGAAATGGGCGGCTTTCAACTCATCGAAATTCTCGAAGAGATCAACGCCCATGCCCTTGATTTCGTATTTGCGGCCGGTAAAGCGGCTCATCCATGCCCTGTCGGCAAACAGGATGTGGTTAAGCGTGGAATGCACGGACCGGAAGAAGGCACCCCGGTCGGCCTTGCGGTCTTCATCGCTCATGAGATCCGCTGCCGCATAGACCTTTTCGGTCATCCAGCTGTTGTATTTGGCCATTCGGCGATAGAGCACCGGATCGACGAGCATGACGTCCCTTTCCTTGCAGCGCTTATCCCGCCGTAGCGAGAGCCTCAGGGGCTGTCGTGGAGAATCTCTGTGTTTCGGCGTCCATGACCCGCAATTCGCCGGACCCGATGTCGAACCAGGACCCGTGCAGGCTGAGTGATCCCGCCGAAACGGCCGCCTCGATGAACGGGAAGGTCATCAGGTTCTTCAGCGACTGGCGGATACCGGCATATTCCATGGCAAGCTGAGGATCGTCAGCCTTGTCCACCGGCATGCAGGCCATCGCGATTGCCGCCGGCTCCAGCAGCTTGATCCACCGGCCGATGAACTGACCTGTCGCCATCGGCGCATTCGCGTTTTCCCGGAACGCCTTCACGCCGCCGCACTGGCCGTGTCCCATGATCACAATGTGCTTGACCTTGAGCCCGTTGACCGCGAATTCGATCGCAGCGCTGGTGCCGTGCTGGCCTTCCGTATCCTCGTAAGGCGGCACCAGGTTGGCAACGTTGCGCACCACGAACAATTCGCCCGGACCGACATTGAAGATGCCTTCCGGCGTGACCCGGCTGTCGCAGCAGGAAATCACCATCACATCCGGCGTCTGACCATAGACCGCCAGGCGTTCATGGGTTTCCTTGTATCTGACGAACCCCTTGTTGAGGTAACGGCCGTAGCCTTCGAGAAGATGTGCGGGGAAAGTCAAACTCAAATCTCCAGCTCTTGTCACCCGGGATCAGCCACCTGCGCCAGATATGGGCAGGCTTGCCAACCGGAATGGCGGCACCTGGTACTGCATCCCGAAGGACGCGCACCTGTGCACGAACGATAGGGGATCTCCCCTGCCGGCCATAGATACGGGTTAATACGTAACGAGCCAAGTGACTTCAACCTTTTGGACGACTTCGCCCGTCAGGTCGCGACATTCACCTCATGGGGCGGCTCACCGTCCTCGTGATCCTCATAGGCATGACGGACGTTGTCCGCGGGCATCCTGTCCACAGGTCCCCGCAAGGGGTGTACCGGCCCGTGATCGATGCCCGGTTCCATGACCTGCAACGCGACAGCCCGATAGGCGGCAACGCCATCCAGCACATGATTTACGGTGTGATGATCGTCAACAAGAACTGCCGGAGTGTCCTCGGACATCCCGGTTTCATTTTCATGGCGCTCTGCGGTGTCACGCTTCTTTCTGCGGTCGTAACCGGTGCCGTCACCGTCACGGTCCGCGGGGTACTCTGTCGCATGCGCCACGACCTGGGCCGATTGCGGCCTTTCGATCGTCGCCATTCCGGCCTCCTGGCCCTCAGAGAATTGCCGCCTTCTGGCGGAACCCGCCAATTGTTTCAACAAAGGGTTAACAAAACTTTACGTTAAGTTAACCCTCGGTTTCATCAATAGCAACGGCGTCAGGCCGACTGGGACCGAGGGGTCGGATAGTCGACACAGACCCGGTTGCGGCCCGACGATTTGGCGATGTAAAGCGCCTGATCCGCCCGGGCGATCGTGTCTTCGACATCACGATCATCAGCCGTGACTTCCGCCAGACCAATGCTGACCGTGACGGAGATATTGCCAACGCCGGCATCCACGGTGAGGGCTGCTATTCTCAGCCTGATGCGCTCGGCCAGGACCCAGGCCCCGTTTGCGTCATTCTCCCTCAGCAGGAGAACGAATTCTTCCCCGCCGAACCGGGCAGCCTTGTCGGTCGAACGGATTTCTTCAACGATGGCATCACCGATGGCCCGGATGACGTCGTCACCGGCCCGGTGCCCGAATTGATCATTGACGGTCTTGAAGTGGTCCGCATCGATCATCAGCACGCTGAACAGCCGGTCGTGACGCTGGAAGGTCGCAAAGGCATCTTCCGCAAATGGCTGGAACGCACGCCGGTTCAGGAGGCCCGACAGGGAATCGTGTTCAGCCAGCGTTCTCAAGGAGCGGATGTCGGCTCCCAGTTGCCGGTTCCGTTCCTCACTGGACCGTATGTTGCGGCTGTATTCGTCCTTCAGAACCGCCAGCATGTCCCGGGCTGTTCTTGCGCTTTCTTCCACGGTACCGAGCCGGCGCAGCAGCGACCTGACGGAGGCAGACACCTGCGAAAGCTCCCGGAACCCGTGCAGGCGCGGAACTGTCGTTTCCTTTTCGTCACGCCCGATCCTGTCCAGAGCTGTGACCAGGCCGAGAAGCGGCTGCGAGATGGTGCGAGACGCAAGCCATGCCAGCAGCGCGGAAAGACAGGCAACCGCAAATCCGATCAGAAAGATATTGCGAACCAGAGCCGCCACCCGAGCCGACACGACGCTGACCGGCTGCTGCACGGCAACTTTCCAGCCCAGCCCCGGATAATCGCCAAGGCCCGAGGTTTCGACTTCCGCGACCACCATGTCGGGATTGCCGGGATCGTAGGCAGCATTTTCCCGGGAGAGGCTTGTGCCCTCGGCGTCTTCCCCCACAAGCACCGAGCCATCGCGCGCAAGCACGAAGAGGTCGAGCCCTTCCTTGCCGAGATTGTTTTCCAGAACATCGCGCCGGGTTTCTTCCGCCCAGCTCCAGCTCATGTGCGCGCCAAGCACGCCCGCCAGTTTTCCGTTTTCGTCTTTTACCGGCATTGCCACGTCAACGAAACGAAACGGCGCTTCGTCGGGGCTTGTCCGCAACAGGTGGTCAAGCAACTTGGCAAGATGCACATCCTCGACCGCGGGCCCTTTCAGGCCACTGATGAACCAGGGTCGCTCGGCGACGGATGCGCCCTCCAGCATGCCCTTGGTTGCCGCCACGACCGTGCCGTCGACAGATGCAAAGCCGATCCAGGCATATTGCGGCAGGCTGCGCTGCAGCTGGTCAAGCGTTTCACGGATGATGTCGGGATTGCGGGTCCAGACGGGCTTCAGCAGTTCCATGTCTGCGACGTTGCGCACTTCGCGGTAACGGTCGAACATCGTCTGGTCCAGCCGCTGCGCCATGCTACGTGCAATCAGGGTCAGGTCCCACCGGTTTTCCCGGATGGCTTCGCCGCGTGCAATCAGGGCCGCACCGAATGCGGCCACCGCGATCGAAAGGATGCAAAGCGAAGCCGCCAGAAGGGCAATCTGCTGGCGCAGACTGGTCCCGTCCCGCAATCCGATGAGGACTGAAGTTATTCTGGAGATTGGCTTACGTATCATCGGATCGTTTCCTGCTTAGACCCGCGCTAAGGGAAACTACTAATGGCCAAGTATAAATAAATCTTGAACCCGCCAGCGAAACCGACGCAGCCACGACTGCGCCAGTTGCAACTGAAAGTTTATCCGAGACTAGAAGAGCGAATAATTTTCGCCAATAAATACTTCAATCGGCATTATTGTCACTTTCGACGAAGGCCGGTTCAAGCAGCTTGTTCTGCACGGTTGCCGACAATCTTCACCACATCGGCCATGATATCGGTGAGCTGGAAATCCTTGGGCGTATAGACCGCCGCAATGCCTTGCGCCTTGAGCTGTGCGGCATCTTCGTCAGGGATAATCCCACCGACCACGACCGGGATATCGTCCGCACCGGCTGCTCGCAGGCGGTCCATCACGTCACGCACCAGGGCCAGGTGCGAGCCGGACAGGATCGACAGACCGATCACGTGAACGTCTTCTTCCACCGCGGCGTTGACGATCTGCGCCGGCGTCAAACGGATTCCCTCATAGACCACTTCCATGCCGCAGTCGCGCGCCCTGACGGCAATTTGCTCCGCACCGTTCGAATGCCCGTCGAGACCCGGTTTGCCGACCAGGAACTTCAGTCGGCGACCGAGTTTCTTTGATACCGCCTCCACGTCAGAGCGGATGTCTGCCAAAGTGCCGACATTGTCCCGCACGGCCTGGCCGACACCGGTCGGTGCACGGTACTCGCCAAAGACCTCGCGCAATGTCCGGCCCCATTCGCCTGTGGTCGCTCCGGCTTTGGCCGCGGCAATGGAAGGCTCCATGATGTTGCGGCCTTCCTGGGCGGCGGCTTTCAGGTCCGCCAGCGCGGTTTCGACCGCGGCTTGATCGCGTGCATCGCGCCAGGCCTTGACCTTCTCGACCGCTTCTTCCTCGACATGCTCGGAAACGGTGAGAATGCCGCCGTCTTCCCCGGCGGCCAGAGGTGAAGGCTCGCTGTCCGTCCAGCGGTTGACGCCGACCACCACCTGGTCGCCGCCTTCGATCGCGGCAAGGCGTGCGGAATTGGCTTCCACAAGCTGGCGCTTCATGTAGCTGCTATCGACCGCGGCGACCGCACCACCCATGGCATCGATCCGGGCAAGTTCCTCGCGGGCTTGCGCCTTCAGCTCTTCCACCTTGCGGGTAATTTCGGCGGAGCCGTCAAAAATGTCCGCATAGTCCAGAAGGTCGGTCTCATAGGCGACTATCTGCTGCATCCGTAGCGACCACTGCTGGTCGAACGGTCGCGGCAGGCCCAGCGCTTCGTTCCATGCCGGCAGCTGCACAGCGCGGGCGCGCGCATTCTTGGACAAGACCACCGCCAGCATCTCGATGAGGATACGGTAGACGTTGTTTTCCGGCTGCGGCTCGGTCAGCCCGAGGCTGTTCACCTGAACCCCATAGCGGAAGCGGCGATAGCGCTCGTCCTCAACGCCATAGCGCTCCAGGCAGATCTCGTCCCACAATTCGGTGAAGGCGCGCATCTTGCACATCTCGGTAATGAACCGCATGCCCGCATTGACGAAGAAGGAAATCCGGCCGACAGCCTTGGGGAAATCGTCCTCGGGAATGGCACCGCTCGCCTTGATGGAATCCAGAATGGCCACCGCCGTTGCCAGCGCGAAGGACAGCTCCTGAACCGGTGTCGCGCCTGCTTCCTGCAAATGATAGGAGCAGACGTTCATCGGGTTCCATTTGGGCATGTTGGAATAGGTCCAGGCGATGACATCGGTCGTCAGCCTGAGCGATGGCGCCGGCGGAAACACATAGGTGCCCCGGGACAGATATTCCTTGATGATGTCGTTCTGGGTCGTGCCCGACAGCAGTTTGCGGTCAGCGCCCTGTTCGTCGGCAGCCGCTATATAGAGCGACAGCAGCCAGGGTGCGGTGGCGTTGATCGTCATGGAGGTGTTCATCCGCTCCAGCGGTATGTCCTGGAACAGGGTGCGCATGTCGCCGAGATGTGCCACCGGAACACCGACCTTGCCCACTTCGCCGCGCGCCAGGGCGTCATCCGGATCGTAGCCGGTCTGAGTCGGCAGATCGAACGCAACGGACAGGCCGGTCTGACCCTTGGCAAGATTGCCACGGTAGAGCTTGTTCGATTCGGCCGCCGTCGAGTGGCCCGCGTAGGTCCGGAAAATCCACGGACGATCTTTCTCCGGCCGGCTCTCACCCGATGCACTCATGCCACTCATCCTCCTAAGGCGTTCTGCTGCCTGTTTTTTCTTGATTTGGCAGCACCGCGTCAGCCTGTTTCTCCCGGACAGTCAGCAGTGTGCCGGAGTTTACGCGACTGCGAAACCCCAATGTGCAATGCAAAATATGGTTGGCATCAAAACGCAAGTTAAGCAATAGTCGTATAGAACGGTGATCGTTTTTGAACAATAGTTGCGCAAAATTGGGTATTTGCCCGATTACGACTTGTGCAAATGCGAAATTCTGAGGCCCAAAAGAAGCCCTGGGAGGGGAGAATGACAGCGACCGCGGAAGCCAATGACAACCAAACGCGAGAGGGCGCGCCGGTGAAAGATCTTTATGAAATCGGAGAGATCCCGCCGCTCGGACACGTTCCCAAAAACATGTATGCCTGGACCATCCGCCGTGAACGCCACGGGCCGCCGGAAGACGCCATGAAACTGGAAGTCGTGCCGACCTGGGAACTCGACAGCCACGAGGTTCTGGTTCTGGTGATGGCCGCCGGCGTCAACTACAACGGCATCTGGGCAGGCCTCGGCCAGCCGATCAGCCCGTTCGACGGTCACGGCGCCGCCTATCACATTGCCGGCTCCGATGCCTCGGGCATCGTCTGGGCCGTCGGTGACAAGGTCAAGCGCTGGAAAGTGGGCGACGAGGTCGTGGTTCATTGTAACCAGGACGACGGCGACGACGAGGAGTGCAACGGCGGCGACCCGATGTTCTCCACCTCCCAGCGGATCTGGGGCTACGAGACACCGGACGGGTCGTTCTCGCAGTTCACCCGCGTGCAGGCCCAGCAGCTTATGCCCCGGCCGCGCCACCTGACCTGGGAAGAAAGCGCCTGCTACACGCTGACGCTCGCGACCGCCTATCGCATGCTGTTCGGCCATCACCCGCATGAGCTGAAGCCGGGTCAGAACGTGCTTGTCTGGGGCGCCTCGGGTGGCCTTGGCTCCTACGCCATCCAGTTGATTACGGCAGCAGGCGCCAATGCCATTGGCGTCATCTCTGACGAGGACAAGCGCCAGTTCGTGCTGGATCTCGGTGCCAAGGGTGTGATCAACCGCAAGGACTTCAAGTGCTGGGGTCAATTGCCGACGGTCGGCTCGCCCGAATATGCGGAATGGTTCGCGGAAGCGCGCAAGTTCGGCAAGGCGATCTGGGACATCACCGGCAAGGGCAACAACGTCGATATCGTCTTCGAACACCCGGGCGAGGCAACCTTCCCGGTCTCCACCCTGGTCTGCAAGAAGGGCGGCATGGTCGTCATTTGCGCAGGCACGTCAGGCTTCAACTGCACCTTCGACGTCCGCTACATGTGGATGCACCAGAAGCGCCTTCAAGGGTCACACTTCGCCCATCTGAAGCAGGCCTCGGCCGCCAACAAGCTGATGATCGAACGGCGCATCGACCCTTACATGTCCGAGGTCTTCCCCTGGGATCAGATCCCGAAAGCCCATACCAAGATGTGGAAGAACCAGCACGCACCGGGCAACATGTCCGTCCTGGTCTGCGCGCCGACCACCGGTCTTCGGACCTATGAGGACGTTCTGGAAGCCTCCACCCGCTGATCCGGCACGTCGCCTTCAGGGCAACCACCTGCAGGCGGCGGGCTCAACAAGCTCCCTGAAAGGCTGGGGGCCTCAAGCCCCGTTAGCCTCATGCAGCCTGACCAGCCCGTGTCTCACGGGCTGGTCTTTTCTTTTTGATTACCCGGCGGTGGCGACCCAGCCTCTGAAGGTGAAGGCCGTGTAAAAGGTCTCGACGTCGACAAATCCGGCCTGCCTCAACAGATCCGCATCCTGTTCGGGCGTCAGCACCGGCAATCGCTCCTTCATCGCGGCCATGCCGTTTTCGGTAAGCGAGCGGGAAGTGCCGGATAGGGTGGAAAACGCCGCATATCTTGCCAGCCACCTGTCCTTGCCCGCACGGTCGGTCGGAAAGCTGTGATGAACCGAAACGAAGGCTGCTCCAGGCTTCAACCGTTGCCGCAGTCCGGAAAGCGTCTTCAACCTCTCCTCCCGATCCAGAAAATGAAGCGTCAGCAGGCAGGCAGCGCCATCAAATTGTCTCTCGGGGGCATCATGGATGTATCCCTCCAGCAGGCTCACTCTTGCCCCGAGAGGACCAAGGTGCTCTTGCGCCTTTTCCAGCATGTTTGCGGACGGGTCGACACCAAGGAAACGCCAGTCCGGCTGCATGCGGGCAAAGGCCTTCAGTTCAACACCGCCACCGGCACCAAGCACCAGGATTGTTCCGTCCGATGGCGCCCGCTCCGCCAGCAGCAGGCCGGTCATCTTGTGCATGTCTGCAAGCCCGGGAACGAGCCTCGCCGTTCTTTCCGCATATCCGGTGGTTGATGCGGCTCCGGAAAACAGGGACATGGAAAAGGTCCTCAAGCAATGCGTGGCCTGGTGCTCCGATCCATACCAAGACGTTCGGCACCATCATGTTACTTTATATGTAACTTGAAAATTGCCATTCAAGAAACCTGCTCCATTTTTTCCAACCCATTTCGCGCACACCCTAGCTGAAAGGCTTGTGCACCGGTTTCAGGAGCCTTGCGCCGCAATTCTGCTCAACTGTCGTCCCATCACCTTCCAAAGTGAGGCGAATCATGTGCCTCACTAAATCTCATTGATCCTGAGCGGGAGCTTCAACAGCGTGGCTGACAATCCGATGGTCCATCGATCCCTGAAACTCGCCCTCGCCGGAGCGCTGCTGCTCTCGGTTGCCGCCTGCATGGGCGACCGCATGCAGACGCCGCCCTTCTACGAGGACATGGCGCGTGTCGACGGTGTGGTGGATGCTGCAACGGCCGCTCAGATGATCTCGCAATACCGGATCAACAACGGACTTTCGCCCGTGATTGCCGATCCGCAGCTGACGTCCATTGCAAAATCGCAGGCCGACGCGATGGCCGCGGCCGGAAACGTTCAGGCATCGCTCGCCCCGAACCAGCAGCTGGCAACCCGCATGGCCTCCATCGGCGAGCCGAAGACGGCTGCCGCCGAAAACGTCAGCGCCGGATACAGAACCTTTGCCGAAGCTTTTTCAGGCTGGCGGGAAAGCCCGAAGCATAACCAGGTGTTGCTGACGAAAGACGCCACCCGGCTTGGCATCGCGACGGCTTACGCGCCCAATGCCAAGCACAAGGTTTTCTGGTCGCTGGTCATGGCCGGACCGAAACCGGCCCGGTAACAGCCCGCGTCAATAGATACGCGGCTCGAAATACCTTTGCGGATAGCCGGGAAATGAATCCCAATAGGGCCGGATAATGATCGGCTGCGGCGGCGCGACCACGACAGGCGGTGCTTCGTAAAGCGGTTCCGGTGCATAGACTGGGCCCGGTTCAACCGGCGGCGGATCATAGGGAGGATCGCCCTTGTAGACCGGCCCGCCGCGATAGGCAGGCGCAGGCGCCTCCGCATAGATCGGGTAATCCCGGTAGTAGCGCTGCACACCCAGGTTGATGCCCGCGCTGGGGATTGGCCGGCCATAATAGATGCCTTCACCGCCATAGCTGAGATATTGGCCGGAAACCCATCCCTTCACATTGGTGAAGGCGGCATCGCACCAGCCGAAGTCGGCCGTACACCCGAAAATGGTTACCCCGCCCCCGCGCGGAACGGTGGCCATCACGGGATAATTGGTTCCCGGTCCGGCGCGCATGTTGAGATTGGCCGTCGTGAAGGCAATGGCCGGCCGTGATTGTGCGCTTGCTGGCAGCACCATCATCACGATCGCGGCAAATGCCAGCGAAAAGCGGATCAACATGTTCAAAACTCCAAAGTTCTGCGCCCTGACGCCTTCAAGAAGCGGCTAGCATCATGGCAAAAGTATAGCGCTGCAGGCGTCTCTATTCCTTCTCACGCCAAATGCTGCCCGCCCCAGCTTGCGCCCAGCTTGCGTCCGATTTGCGTTCGGCCTGCATTTCGGGCTTGATAGGCGCACGAACAGCCGGGGGGCTTTGTGAAGTGAAACGAATTCAATCTGTTGCGTCTGCCATGGCGCTGGCGGCGCTCTGGTTTGCTGCATCCATTGCACCGGTGTCGGCCTTCGATGCGCATGCGGGCTATTATTACCCGGAGGTGCAGACCCAGGAGGTTTATGTCTCAGAACTGGGCCTTGCACCTGACACGGGCAAGCGGTCGCGGGCAGCCTTCGTCAGCGGCCTTGCATCCCAGAACGCAAAACTGGGGTATCCGCCCGGATATCACCTGTTCGCCAAGGGCACCGAACTGGAAAAACTGATTGTGGTGGCAACCGGCGACGGGCGCTATGACACGCTGTTCCGGCTGCGGGCCCTGCTTGCCTCGCTGACCTCGATGGCCCGCACGACGGAACTCTTCGCGCGGTCAAACCAGCCGCAGGACCTGAACTTCCTCGATCTTTGCAAGATGATCGGCTTCACCCAGGTCACAGTCAGCAACGGCAAGGACGTCACGCACCAGATCAAGGTGCGCTAGCGGTATTGGCCTGGGGAACGGTCAGCGCCTCAGCTTGCCGTTCAGCCAGTCGCGGTACTGCGACTTGGTTCCGAAGAACGCATTCCGGTCGACGTCGCCTTTGACGCCCGGCACCCGGCCCTCGGCCGTATACTGCCAGAACACCCAGTCGTCGCGTTGCTCATAGATGTTGTTCGGGAAGCTGGCGACCGAGCGCAGCCAGAATTGCTCGTTCTTGAGCGCACCGACCAGCCTGTCTCGGTGAAAATCGACCGAGGAATAGATCACCGGGCGCTTGCCGTAGTGCTTTTCCATTTCGTCGAGGAAGATCTTCATGTCCCGCAGGATCTGCGGTCGTTCCGGCCGTTCCCTGCAGGTTTTGGAATGCGCATTCCATTCCATGTCGAGAACAAGTGGCAGGGCTTGCGGGTCAACGGGAACGATTTCCTTTACCCACGAAATCTGTTCTTCAACCGGACGGCAGAAATAATAGAAGTGATAGGCCCCGCGCGGCATGCCCGCCTGGCGCGCTGCTACCCAGTTCTCGACAAAGCGCGGGTCGACGTGGTCGCCGCCTTCGGTCGCCTTGATCCAGGCAAAGGCGACACCGCCCTGTTTTGCGGCCGCCCAATCGATATCGCCCTGCCATCGGGACACGTCGATGCCGTGTACCGCGTAGTCTTCTGGCGTTGGATCCGGAAAGTCGTAAGCCGCGCACGAGCTTAAAAAGATGAACCCGAAAATGGAACAAAACGATTTTACGATTGCCAGCACAGCGTCCTCGGCAGGGTTAAGAAAGGCTTTCACTCACCGCACAAAATGCGCGGGATTTCCTAACGGAGCGTAGACGAAATCACGATTTCTCCGCATAAACACGTATCTGTTATCGTGCGGGCAATCGAATAGGGCGGGATTGCGGCGGATCAAAGACGTCTGGTCTCTTTCCCTCAATGTATGAGCATGGAAATCGCGACCACCCTGATCGCCATTGGCGCCCTGCTGCTGCTCGGCATGCTGGCCGACGAAATCGGCCACAGGACGCAGATGCCCCGCGTGACGCTGCTGATCCTGTGCGGACTGGCCGCGGGCCCCGCCTTTCTGGATCTTCTGCCTGAAAACCTGACCCAGCTTTACGAAACCCTCGCCGTTCTGGCCCTGTCGATGGTCGCCTTCGTTCTGGGCGGCAAACTCTCCAGGGTCCATCTGCAGAACAGCGGCAAGGCCGTAACGGTCGTTTCGGCTTCAGCGGTCTTGTCAACCGCGATCGTCGTCTTTGCAGGTCTCGCCCTGCTCGGCTTTCCGCTGGAACTGGCACTGATTCTGGCAGCCCTGGCCACCGCCACCGACCCGGCAGCCACCAGCGATGTCATCCGCCAGTACCGCGCAAAGGGACCCTTCACAACCATCCTGTCCGGCATCGTTGCACTGGACGATATCTGGGGCATTCTGGTTTTCGCATTCTGTCTCATGGGAGCACAGGCGCTCATGGGCGGCGATGGCTCGGGCGCCCTGCTGCATGCGGTTTGGGAGATTGCCGGATCGCTCCTGCTTGGCGCGATTGTCGGCCTCCCGGCGGGCTACCTGTCAGGCCGCCTCCAACCCGGCGACCCGACCCTTGCCGAGGCGCTTGGCATCGTGTTCCTGACGGCGGGTCTGGCCATCTGGCTCGACCTCTCGTTCCTGCTTGCCGGCATTGCCTGTGGGGCCATGGTGGTCAACACCGGGCGTCACCATACCCGGCCGTTCTATGAGATCGAACATATCGAATGGCCATTCATGATCTTCTTTTTCGTGCTGGCCGGCGCAGCGCTGCAGCCGGACCTGCTTTTGAAGCTTGGTCTCCTTGGCGCGGCATATGTTCTGCTGCGGCTCGCCGGGCGTCTGGCTGGAGGCTGGCTGGGCGGCAAGCTCAGCGGCGGGGCCGGAACCGACCGAAGCTATCTCTTCGGCCTCTCGCTTCTGCCCCAGGCGGGCGTCGCGCTTGGCATGGCCCTGGTTGCTGCCGAAGTGCTGCCGCAGTTCCGGGACGAAATTCTGACCGTCGCCATCGGATCAACCATCGTCTTCGAACTGCTCGGCCCCGCGGCCACTCAGCTCGCCCTGAAACGGGTCGGCGAAACCGGCAAGGCCGGGGAAGACGATCCCGAGACCTGAATTCGTTTGCACTCGGTGGCCGAATCCGTATGACTTGGCTATTCCCGCAACAAGCCTTGGCAAATTTCCCATGACAGACCGGATCAAACTCGTCACCTGGAACATCAATTCCGTGCGCCTGCGCATGCCGATTGTGGAACAGTTGATCGAGGAAGTCGCACCGGACGTGATCTGCCTGCAGGAAACCAAGTGCCCGGACGCCAATTTCCCGGAAAACGCCTTCCGCAAGGCGGGATACGAACACATGGCCATCCACGGCCAGAAGGGCTACCACGGCGTCGCAACGCTTTCCAAGCTGCCGCTGAGCAACATCGAGAAACGCGATTTCTGCCAGGTGGGGGACAGCCGTCACGTGGCGGCGGACGTGCCGTTCAACGGCTCCAGCATCCGGCTGCACAATTTCTATGTGCCGGCAGGTGGTGACGAGCCGGATCGCACGATCAACCCGAAATTCGGCCACAAGCTCGACTTCATGGCAGAGATGCTGGGTTGGCTGAAAGGCGAGGAAACCTCGAAACCCGCCATTCTGGTCGGCGACCTCAACGTCGCGCCTTACGAGCACGACGTCTGGTCCCACAAGAAGCTCCTGAAGGTGGTCTCACATACCCCGGTCGAAACGGAACTGTTCGAGCAGGTCCGCGAGGCAGGCGGCTGGCTGGACGCCATGCGCCAGTTCACCCCGCTGGATGAAAAGCTCTACACCTGGTGGAGCTACCGCGCCAAAGACTGGTCTGCCGCCGACAAGGGCCGCCGTCTTGACCACGTCTGGGTGTCTCAGCCGCTCGCCCCGTATGTGAAGGGCACCACGGTCCTGCGCGACGCACGCGGCTGGGAAAAGCCGTCCGACCACGCCCCGGTGATCGCCGAATTCGCGATCTGAGGTCAGTCTGAGCAAGCGGCCCATCCTTCGAGACAGCGCTTCGCGCTTCCTCAGGATGAGGTCATCCTTGTTGCATGTTCCCGGATTTGCCAAAACCAGAGCCTCATCCTGAGGAGGACCGCCAGGTCCGTCTCGAAGGATGGGCCACATACCCGAAAGCCGAACCTGAACTGCCTAAACCTGGAAAGACCCCGCGCCATCAATCAGGCGCAACGCAGACCTCAAGGCGTCACAATTACCTTGCCCTGCACCCGGCGCGCAGCGATTTCCTCAAGCGCGGTTGCCGTTTCTGCCAACTTGTAAACGCCGTGGATGTGCGGCTTCAGCTTGCCTTCAGACACCCAGGACAAAAGTTCCTTCATGTTGCGGCGATGGCCTTCCGGATCCCGGTCGAGTGCTGCGCCCCAGAAGACACCGCGAATGTCGCAACCTTTCAGCATCACGATATTCAGCGGAATTTTCGGAATGTCGCCCGCGGCAAACCCGATCACCAGGAACCGCCCCTCCCAGGCCGTTGCCCGGATGGCCTGTTCCGACAGCTCTCCGCCAACCGGGTCGTAGACCACATCCACACCCTTTCCACCGGTCAGCTCCTTCAGGGTTTCCTTGAGCGGCTCAACCGAATAATCGACCGTCATGTCAGCGCCGAGCGAGCGGGCAAAAGCGAGTTTTTCCTCAGATGAGGCGCAGGCAATCACCTTTGCTCCCATGATCGCGGCAATTTCCACTGCAGCCTGGCCGACACCGCCCGATGCGCCCAGAACGGCAACAGTCTCGCCGGGCTTCAACCCGGCCCGGTCGCGATAGGCATGCAGCGTGGTGCCGTAGGTCACGGTCAAACCTGCCGCGACTTCAAAGGGAATATCGTCCGGCAGCGAGACAAGATCGCCAGCTGCGACCACCACTTTTTCCCGCGCAGCACCCCAGCGCATGTAGCCCATGACCCTGTCGCCGGGCGAAACCCCTTCGACGCCGGAGCCCACCTGATCGACCACACCGGCGAATTCGGCACTCGGCGAAAACGGCATTTCCGGCTTGTACTGGTACTTGCCCCTGATGATCAGCGTATCGAAGAAATTGAGCGCACAGGCCTTCACCCGCACCACGACCTCCCCCGGCCCGGCAACCGGATCGGCAATCTCCTCGACAACCAGGCTGGAAGGCGAACCGAAGGTTTTGCAGAGACAGGCTTTCACGGCATCCTCATGACATTCTACGCGTAAAGCGCCGCTCGCGCTGCGCCGGGTGAGACGTTAGCAAGCCCTGTTCGAGGCGGGAATTGGCTTTCCGGATAAGCTGAAAACTTTCGGCCATGGCGAAAGTCGGCTATGAGGCAGCCAAATCGAAAACGGACAAACTGATGCGCGGATATTTTGCAATCGGGGCCGAAGGCCTCTCGAAACGGATGAACCTGGGCACCTTGATGCGCTCTGCCCATGCCTTCGGCGCCAACTTCTTCTTCACGGTGGATGCCGACCAGAAGCTGCGCAAGGCGCCCCCCTCCGACACCTCCAAGAGCCCCGGCCACCTGCCTGTCTTCACCTGGGACAGCGTAGACACGATGGACCTGCCCAGAGGTTGCCAGCTTGTGGGCATCGAGCTCACGGACGAATCGATCGAGCTGCCGAGCTTCGGACATCCCCTTCAAGCGGCCTACGTTCTTGGTCCTGAAAGAGGCTCGCTTTCACCGCAGATGCTCGCGCGCTGCGACCACGTGGTGAAGATCCCGACAAAGTTCTGCATCAATGTCGCCATGGCCGGCGCGATCGTCATGTACGACCGTCACAGGGCGCTGGGTCGCTACGCGGACCGCTCCACTACCGCCGGCGCTCCCAGGATCGAACGTCCGAAACATGTCAGCGGCGGTCCGGTAATGCGCACGGGACGGAAAGTGCCGGGAACCTGAATGAGTTGTGCCTGAACTTCAGGCCACCAGAATTTTGGGTGTCTCTTGCACGGGGTCCCAATTAGTCCACATCCACGGACGTGTCGGTTTCCAGAAGCTGGCGCAACCGTCCGAAGGCAAGCCGGATACGGGATTTGACCGTGCCAAGCGGCAAGCCCGTGTGTTCAGCGATCTCGCTGTGCGACTGTCCTGCAAAAAAAGCCAGCCGAACCACATTCCGCTGCTCTTCAGGCAACTGCGACAAAGCAGCACGCACGCGTTTTTCCCGCAGCTTCGCATCCATCTCTTCGGCAATGTCCGGCAGAGGCGTCGGGTGCAGGGACGGATCTTCGGGATCCAGCGCGGCAGACTTCTGGCGGCGGATCCTGTCGATACGCCGGTTACGGGCAACCCGGAACAGCCAGGTGCTGGCGTTGGATTTTTTCGGATCGAACAGATCGGCCTTGCGCCACAGCGTCATCATGACGTCCTGCGCGACTTCTTCGGCAAGGGCCTCATCGGCGCCCTGCTTCATCAGGTAGCCCTTCAGGCGCGGCGCAAAGTGATCGAACAGCTCGATGAAAGCCGCCTTGTCCCGGTCTTCCGCCACTTTGACAATGAGATCGGAAAAATACTGCACCTGCGTCAAAGACAATCAATCCCCCTGCCGATCCATCTTCTTTATCAGGTTCGGCATAATTCGAAAGGGGGGTCAAGCAGGTCTGCCACACTGTTGCCGCGTTTAACCGCAAAGCGATTAGGTTGGTGCACGCACCGAAAAACAGAAAATACAATTGTCGGGCTTCAACCCTTTCGTAACCCGCTTTAAGTTATCATTAAAGCAAGGTTTATATGTCAGACGGCAGTTGAACTAAATTTGACGGAAACTCAAATCCAACGGTGTGGAGATGATGAAAGCAAAATCGCTGGTTCTGGCCATAGCAGGTCTTGCCGTTTCGAGTGCAGCGGCTTTCGCACAAACCCCGACACTTCTGAAGCAGCACAAGGACTGGGCGGCCTATGCGCTGACCAGTGGCGGCGGCAAGGTTTGCTACGCGCTTACCAAACCGACGACGTTGCTTCCGGGAGATCGAAATCACGGGGACGTATTCTTTTTCGTGACCACCCGCCCGGCGGAAGGCGTCTCGTCCGAGCCGAGCCTGCTGGTCGGTTATCCTTTCAAGGACAAATCCTCGGTCAGCGTAGACATTGACGGCAAGGGCTTCACGCTCTTCACCAACAATGACGGTGCCTGGGTCGAAAATGCTGCAACCGAAGCGCAACTCGTTTCTGCCATGAGGGCAGGCCGGGAAATGACGGTGACCGGCGAATCCAGCCGCGGCACCCGCACCACCTACAAGTTCTCGCTGTCCGGCGTCACAGCCGCGATCGACGACTCCAACGCTGCCTGCCGCTAACGCGTTCAGGCAGCAGCTTCTCCGGCTTTCCCCTGCAACCGCAGGGCGAAAAGCCGAAGTCGACCGGTGGTTTCCTTTCAGTCTCGACGTCACCCTGGACGGGCCAAACGGCCTATCCGGGTCGTTGTCGTTGCGTAAAAACAGCTCTGCATAGCTCCCCTGCACGTCAGCAAACTTGATTTTCGGCGCTTTTTGTGGTTTTGGGAGCGCTTGAAATCAGACCTGCAAGTCAGGTGCCCGGCGACCGCGTAGTCTTGTTCCAAGACGCCTGAAGGCCCTGCCGGAAGAGATTACGGATCACGACATGGCAATTACGCTCGACATCGCGCGGGACAATCCGAACGCGCACACCGTTTCAGCCGAAGCTGTCCTGCCCGGCGAAGACAAGCCGACGCTGATCGGCCTGTCGCGCGAAGAGCTGGGCGAAGCACTCGGCACCATCGGCGTGCCGCAGAAGCAGTGGCGCATGCGTGCCTCCCAGCTCTGGCACTGGCTTTATGTGCGCGGCGTGTCCGACTTTGCGCATATGACGAATATCGCCAAGGACCTGCGTCAGAAGCTGGACGAAGCCTTCACGATCGCCCGTCCGGAAATTGTGTCCGAGCAGATCTCCGTCGACGGTACCCGCAAGTGGCTGTTCCGCTTTCCCGCGCGCGGCGCCGGCCGCCCGGTCGAGGTTGAAACCGTCTATATTCCTGAAGAAGGCCGCGGCACGCTCTGCGTTTCTTCCCAGGTCGGCTGCACCCTCACCTGCACTTTCTGCCACACAGGCACCCAGAAGATGGTCCGCAATCTGACGGCCGAAGAAATTCTGTCGCAGATCCTGATTGCGCGCGACCGGCTGGGCGATTTCCCGCATGCGGACACCCCGCAGGGCGCCATCGTGCCGTCCGAGGGCCGTCTGGTGACCAACATCGTCATGATGGGCATGGGTGAGCCCCTCTACAATTTCGACAACGTCAAGAAGGCGCTGCTGATCGCGTCCGATGGTGACGGCCTGTCCCTCTCCAAGCGCCGCATCACCCTGTCGACCTCCGGTGTCGTGCCGGAAATCTTCCGCACCGGTGAAGAAATCGGCTGCATGCTGGCCATTTCGCTGCACGCGGTTCGTGACGAGCTGCGCGATGTGCTGGTGCCGATCAACAAGAAATGGAACATCAAGGAACTGCTGGACGCTTGCCGGCAGTATCCGGGCCTGTCCAACGCCAAGCGCATCACCTTCGAATATGTGATGCTGAAGGGCGTCAACGACAGCAATCAGGACGCGCTTGAACTGGTCCGCCTGCTGAAGGGCATTCCGGCCAAGATCAACCTGATTCCCTTCAACCCGTGGCCGGGCACCGATTACGAATGCTCCGACTGGGAGCGGATCGAGGAATTTGCCGACATCGTCAACCGCGCCGGTTATGCCTCTCCCATCCGCACACCACGCGGCCGCGACATCTTCGCCGCCTGCGGACAGCTGAAATCCGCGTCCGAGCGCATGCGAAAGAAGGACCGTGAGGCCCTGGCAGCCTCCTGAGGCAACATCATCTGCTGAACGAAAAACGGCGGCCCACTGGAGCCGCCGTTTTTGTCTGAGCAGAAAACGTCAAACCAATCTGGAAAAAGGCCGCCCGGAGGCGGCCTTTTTGTATTCTTCGGCGAGGCTCAGACGAGACCGGACTTTGCCAGCGGCAGGCTGGTTGACCACTCGCCCTTGGCAGCGGCAATCGCGTTGGCGACAGCCGGACCGATTGGCGGAGTACCGGGCTCACCGATGCCGGTCGGTGCTTCGTTCGAGGGAACGATATGCACCTCGATTTCCGGCATGTCGGACATCCGGATCGGCTCGTAGGTGTCGAAGTTGGTTTCCTCGACAACCCCATCCGCAAGCGTCACCTGGTTCCGCAGGATCGCACCAAGGCCGTAGCCGATGCCGCCTTCGACCTGTGCCCGGATATTGTCCGGGTTGATCGGCGTGCCGCAGTCGACCGCTGCCGTCACCTTTTCCACCTTCACAGTGCCGTCGTCGCGGAAGGAGATTTCCGCCACTTCCGCCACAAAGGAGCCGAAGGACTTGTGCACGGCAACACCGCGGTGGCGCCCTTCAGGCAAGGGCGTGTCCCAGCCCGCCTTTTCAGCCGCCAGCTTCAACACGCCCACCTTGCGCGGATCGTCCTTGATCATCTCGAGGCGATAGGCAACCGGATCCTTGCCGGCTTCCTTGGCCAGACGATCGATCATGGTTTCCATGACGTAGGCCGTGTGGGTGTGACCGACCGAACGCCACCACAGAACCGGCACCTTCGTTTCCTGGAAGGACTGGTCCATGTTCATCAGCGGAAACGCATAAGTGGTGTCATGCGCGCCTTCGGTCATGTTGTGGTCGACACCGTCCTTCATCAGCATGGCTTCGAAAGGCGTGCCCTTGACGATGGACTTGGCGGCGATGTTGTACTTGAACGCCGTCACGTTGCCCTGGTCATCAAGCCCGACCCGCAGCCGGTGAGCCGACATCGGACGGTAGTACCCTCCGGCCATGTCGTCCTCACGGGTCCAGACGATCTTCACCGGAGCCGGTGGCATGCCGGCGGCCTGCATCGCCTTGGCCAGCGTGGTGATTTCCACGACCGGATGCGCATCGGCCTGGGCGCGGCGCCCGAAGGACCCGCCAGCCCACAGGGTGTTGATCTTGACGTTCTCGAACGGAATGCCGAGTACGGTGGCCGCCACGTTGTGATCGATGGTCGGGATCTGGGAAGCGAACCAGAATTCCGCTGTTTCACCGTCGAACATCATGGCGATGTCCAGCGGTTCCATGGCGCCATGGGCCAGGAACGGGAAGTCATAGTCGGCTTCGATGACCTTGGCCGAAGCTTCCAGCGCCGCGTCGACATCACCGTCTTCGCGAACCTTCACACCCGGCTTGGTGGTCATGTCCTTCAGTTCGGCGATCATCGCATCGCTTGACCGGGTTTCGGCCTCGGCATCATCCCACTCGATTTCGAGCAGGGACCGGCCGTTGATTGCCGGCCAGGTGGACTTGGCGATCACCGCAACCCCGTTCGGGATCTGCAGCACGTTGACGACGCCCGGCACCTTCTTGGCTTCGGTGGCGTCAAACGACTTCACCTTGCCGCCAAAACGGGGAGAGCGGGCAACGACGGCAACCAGCAGATCGTCGCGCTGGAAGTCCATCGTGTAGGTTCTGGGCGCGCCGACGGTCTTGTTCTTGACGTCGAGACGCGGGAAGGACTTGCCGATGTAGACCCACTGATCCGGTGTCTTCAGTGTCGGCTCTGCCGGAACGTCCTCGTTGGCGGCAAGACCGGCAAGCTCACCCAGGGTCGCAGACTTGTCCGCACCATGAGAAACGACGCCACCCGACACGGTGATTTCACCCGCCGGCACGCCCCATTCCTTTGCCGCGGCGGCAATAATCATTGCCTTTGCCGCGGCACCGGCCTGACGGTACTGCATGAAGGAGTTCGCCATGGCCGTGGACCCGCCGGTGCCCTGCACGCCGAACAGCGAGTTGGCATAGACCTGCGGATTGGACGGTGCGAATTCGACAGTGACCTGCTCCCAGGAAGCGTCGAGCTCGTCGGCGACCAGACTGCACAGACCACTGGCCGTGCCCTGTCCCATGTCGAAGTGCTTGGACAGGACCACGACCGTGTTGTCCGGACGGATGTGAACGAACGGCTGGATGAACTCGCCTTCGGCGGCCGAGGCAGTCGAGCGCGGCAGGTTCATGGCAAGCACCAGGCCACCAACGGTACCGGCGGACATCTTCAGGAAGGTGCGCCGCGTCGGCATTGCGGCTGCCAGCGGTTGTTTCAGGAGATGCAGCATGGCTCAGGCCTCCATCTTGTCTGAAGCAAGGTGGATGGCCTTGCGGATCCGGGCATAGGTGGCGCAGCGGCAGACATTGCCGTCCATGGCTGCGTCGATGTCCTCGTCGGTCGGCTTGGGCGTTTCGGCAAGCAAGGCAGTCGCGGCCATGATCTGGCCTGACTGGCAATACCCGCATTGCGGCACGTCCAGCTCGTTCCAGGCGGCCTGGACAGCGGCAGCCGCCTTGCCATCGATACCTTCGATCGTTGTGATTTCAGCGCCTTCAAGGTCGCCGACGAACGTCTGGCAGGACCGGACCGGAATACCGTCCATGTGAACCGTGCAGGCACCGCAGGAAGCGATGCCGCAACCGAACTTTGTCCCCGTCATTCCCAGCTCGTCGCGCAGAGCCCACAGCAGGGGGCTCTCGGGATCCGCGTCGAGCGTACGCGTTTCCCCGTTGATTTTTAATGTCACTGACATGAGGAGGCGTCTCCTTTGGCTGGCCAATTCTGGCTAAAGGATGTAAACTACACCGTGCAGTTTAGTTCGTAACTGCACATCTGTAAACGCCAGAGTTTACATAGGGCGCGATTTTTGGGATTAAAGAGGCGGGGGTCCTGTCGTCTGACAGATAATGCAACGGGGTATATATGAGTAGGTAATGTCCGTATCGGATCAGAAAAAGAAGCAGATCGTCGAGGCTGCAATCGCGGAGTTTCAGGAAAAGGGTTATGCCGGAGCCAGCATGGACCGGATTTCCGAGCGAGCCCAGGTTTCCAAGCGCACGGTCTACAATCACTTTGAAAGCAAGGACGTGCTTTTCAAGGAGATAAACCAGTGCCTTGCCGATCAGATCAACTCGGCGCTTGAAGTCGCCTACGACCCGGCGACGCCCATTCGCGATGCCCTGGTGCGTCTCGGCTGGGCCGAAGGCGAGCTCATGATCAACCCGTGCTTCATGAGCCTTGCTCGCATGGTGATGAGCGAAACGATCCGCGACCCGGCCCTTGCAGCCGATATGGACAGCCGCATGACCAAGATCTCCGTCTTTACCGAGTTCATGGATCGCGCCACGCGTGAAGGCAAGCTCACGGCCGACGACCCGTCCCTGGCGGCCACGCAATTTCTCGGCCTGATCAAGGCCCGATCCTTCTACCCGAACATCCACAGCGGCCGCGTGACGACCCGCCCCGAGATGGAACGGATCATCGAGGAAAGCGTCGACATGTTCCTGGCCCGATACGGCACCAGGGCAACCGCGCAAACAGTGGCGGCGCAGTAACAGGCGCCCGCCAAAATTTCCCGACATGGCAGATCGACCCGTGTAGAGCGAAACGCGACGAAATGAGTGCATCGCGGGGCTTGCGCCATGCATAGAACCGGCTAAATTGCCGCAAATTTTCATCGGCGGGAAACCGCCAGGAACATCGAACTGGATTTTTCCCAAAATGGCGCATGGTGACATCAAAAAAGTCGTGCTGGCCTATTCCGGCGGCCTCGACACCTCCATCATCCTGAAATGGCTGCAGACCGAACTGGGCTGCGAAGTGGTGACCTTCACCGCCGATCTCGGCCAGGGCGAGGAACTGGAGCCGGCGCGCAAGAAAGCCGAAATGCTCGGCATCAAGGAAATCTACATCGACGACCTGCGCGAGGAGTTCATCCGCGATTTCGTCTTCCCGATGTTCCGCGCCAACGCTGTCTATGAAGGCGTCTACCTGCTCGGCACTTCCATCGCCCGGCCGCTGATTTCCAAGCGCCTGATCGAGATTGCCGAGGAAACCGGCGCCGACGCGATTGCCCACGGCGCAACCGGCAAGGGCAACGACCAGGTGCGTTTCGAACTGTCCGCCTACGCGCTCAACCCGGACATCAAGGTGATCGCGCCGTGGCGCGACTGGACGTTCAAGTCCCGGACCGACCTTCTGGAATTCGCCGAACAGCACCAGATCCCGGTTCCGAAGGACAAGCGCGGCGAAGCTCCGTTCTCCGTCGACGCCAACATGCTGCACTCCTCATCGGAAGGCAAAGTGCTGGAAGACCCGGCCGAGGAAGCACCGAACTACGTGTTCCAGCGCACGGTCGACCCGACCGAGGCACCGGACGAAGTCACCTATATCGAAATCGGCTTCGAAAAGGGCGACGCCGTCTCCCTCAATGGCGAGAAGATGTCGCCGGCAACGCTCTTTGCCAAACTCAACGACTATGGCCGCGACAACGGCATCGGCCGTCTCGACATGGTCGAGAACCGCTTCGTCGGCATGAAGAGCCGCGGCATCTACGAAACGCCGGGCGGCACCATCCTCCTGACGGCCCACCGCGCCATGGAATCCATCACGCTCGACCGCGGTGCCTCGCACCTGAAGGACGAACTGATGCCGCGTTATGCCGAGCTGATCTACAACGGGTTCTGGTTCTCGCCGGAGCGCGAGATGCTGCAGGCCCTGATCGACAAGAGCCAGGAGCATGTCACCGGCTCCGTCAGGCTGAAGCTCTACAAGGGCAACGTCATCCTCGTCGGCCGGTCCTCGCCCTATTCGCTCTATTCCGAAGAGCTGGTCACCTTCGAGGACGACCAGGGTGCTTACGACCAGAAGGACGCCGCCGGCTTCATCAAGCTGAACGCCCTGCGCCTGCGCACCCTGGCCAAGCGCGACCGGATCGGCTGAGATCTCTGACATGACAAGACCGGCGGCAGCAAAGCTCGAACAGGACCTTGCTGCCGCCGGTTTTTTGTTGCTCGGCGGCTTTGCTCCTGATGGCACCGTTGCCGTTCCACCTCTTGCCGGCGGCAAGCAGGCCCGAAGCCTTCTCCTGATCGGCAGCACAGGTCCGTCGATCTGGCCGCACCTGACGGCAAGTCCGGAATACAAAAACGGCCACCCGGATCCTCTCGACCGCTACACGCGGCGCAGCCTTTTGGATCTTGCCGAGACATCCGGCTACGAACCGGTGTTTCCCTTCGAAGGCCCGCCCTATCACCCGTTCCAGCAATGGGCGATGAAATGCGGCGGCTTCTCCCAAAGCCCGCTCGGCGTTCTGGCCCACCGCACCTTCGGCCCCTGGGCCGGCTTCCGCGCAGCATTTCTGAGTGCGGAACCCTTTGACGGACCGACGCCGGACACGATGGACGGCCCCTGCCCGACCTGCACCGATGCACCTTGCCTAACGGTTTGCCCGGTCGGTGCCGTCACGGTGCACGAAGGCTACAAGGTCACTGACTGCCGAAACCATCTGGCGACCAGCCGCGACCTGGATTGCTGGTCCGGCTGCCTGGCAAGACGGGCCTGCCCCTTTGGCCAGGAACACCGGCAAAGCCAGGAAACGGCCGGGTTTCACATGGAGAGTTTCCTGGGGCTGTAGATACAGCAAAGACCCGCTTAGGATCAAAACCTGCGCTAGGAACTCAGTAGCGGTTGGGGTCTTTGCCGAAGAGCCCGGCGTAACAGGAACGCCGCGCATTGAGAACTGAAACAGTCGTAGCCAGGAGGATGCCTACAATCGCATCAATTAAAAAATGCCCGCCAAAAACAGGCACGGAAGCAATCATCACCAAAGCGAATGCATTAACGGCAATCGAAAGCCGGGTCCGGAAGAAACCCGCGATCAAGAGGACTCCACCAGCGGCATGAAAAGACGGAAATGTTGCTAACCCCGTAGCGGTCATTAGATCAATGGAAGGAATTTCTGCTTCTCTGAGCGCCATAAACTGTTCAAGGTGGTAGATACCAGGGGCCGAGTTGAACCCTTCAATTTGGTCAATTGGGCCAAAATTGTACACGACAGCTGCAACAGCTGGAAAAAACAGAGCAATGGTTGTTGAAATTGCAGCGGTAATTAAAAAGATCTCACAAAAATAGCGTGCACGGCGAAAGTAACCCATAGCAACAAGCACGACGAAGCCAAATAGACTTGCACCGTCAAATCCAACATAGGCTACTTCGAGAATAGTACTTACTAGGCCATGATTCTGGACGAAAGTGAAATACGTCATCCAGTCAAGACCTAGCGCTTTATCCCAGCTGTCCAGAAGTGGATCAGCGAGCGGCAAAGCAAGACTCATCGTCAGATGATTAAATATGCGCAAACTTGCCAGAGCAACGAAAATGAACACAACACCGTTGAGCAGTAACTGCATTCTTTGACGAAATATTTCACCGAAAGACGTTCTACGCATCACATAATACTTCAGAAGAACGCAGGTCGAAATAATCAAAACGTAAGGAACAAACGAATACGGCTCAATTCTGGGATTGATAAAGACATAAAGGCAAAGGGTAGCGCCTATCACTAACACCATGAGAAAGGCATTCAAGCGCCCCGGAAACGCCAGCTCCTCCTCAAAAGCGCTCGATGCAGCAGTGGGCGTCCCTCCCTGCTCGGCAACGCGAAGCTTGTATTCGCTATCGGCTTTGATCTCCATGACGGAAGACATGTCGAAGGGGCTCCGCTTGGTGAAATAACAAACAGCCCACTTGTACAATCGATAAATTTAAGATCTGGTTTCGGGTAAGATGCTAGTCACCCGTCCAGCTTCACCACGCCATCCTGGTCCGGGCAGGTTTCCAAAGCCTCCATCGCGGTCCGGCCATCGCCCAGTGGGGCGTCGGGCCAGATTTCGGCGAGCGGGATCAGAACGAAGGCCCGGTCGCCCATGCGCGGGTGCGGGATTTCGAGGTCGTTTTCAGCAACCTTTTGCAGGCCGTAGATCAGAACATCGATGTCCAGCGTCCTTGGGCCCCAGCGCACGTCGCGCACACGTCCGAGTTCGGTCTCGATTTCAAGACAGCGCTTCAACAGCGCCTGCGGGCTCATGGTGGTATCGATCACCACGCAGCAATTGCGGAAATCGTCCTGCGGCACCGGTCCCCAGGGCGGCGTCCGGTAATCGGAGGACCGGGACACCAGCATGACGCCGGGCGTTTCCTCCAGCCGGCGGATCGCCTCATCCAGATTGGCCTTCGGGTCACCAAGGTTGGATCCGAGCCCGAGCGCACAGCGGGTCGGGGCGTCAGCCATCGCATTTTCGGCATTCATTCGACAGGGTTCCGTTCCAGGCGGGTTGCCTCGATCATACGCACGCAATCGGCATGTGGACTTACGTCATGCGCCCGCACAATCGCGGCCCCTTTCAGCATGGCCGTCATGTGAACGGCAACGGATCCGAACAGCCGGTCTTCCGTTTCCGCTTCCAGCACGGCACCGATCATGCGCTTGCGCGACGCACCCGCCAACAGCGGAAGGCCGTGTTTCTTCAGCGTTTCGAAACGGTTCAGAACGATGAAATTCTGGTTGATGGTCTTGCCGAAGCCAAAGCCCGGATCAAGGATCTGCTTTTCCCTGGCGATCCCTGCCTTTTCCGCCAGTTCCATCGAGATTTCGAAGAACCGGTCGATGTCCGAAAGAATGTCCAGTCCGGCATCGGCGGCAAGACGGTTATGCATCATAACTACATGCACGCCGGCCTCGGCAACAACCTCAGCCATGGCTGGATCCTTTTGCAGACCCCACACATCATTGACGATGACCGCCCCTGCCGCGCAGGCGCGACGCGCGATCTCCGCCTTGTAGGTATCGATCGATACGGGCGTTCCCATGTCGATCACCTGATCGAGGATCGGATCGAGCCGCGACCATTCCAGGTCCAGCGGCACCGGTTCGGAGCCCGGCCGCGTGCTTTCGCCGCCGACATCCAGAATATCGGCCCCTTCCAGAATCATTTCCTGTGCACGCCGCAAGGCGGCATCCGCATTGGCGTGGCGCCCGCCATCGGAAAAGGAATCCGGGGTCACGTTCAGGATCCCCATCACGTGGGGGCGTTGGTGTCCGGCGTCGAAACGCGGCGGCTCGTAGGCTGTCGGGGTCGGCATCATTGCGTCCTTTTGACGGTCAGGCACGTGTTTGGCCCGTCTGACACCGACGGTCAAGCGGCACCAATGCGACTTCACCCTGCTTGACCCCGCTCCAAGGCTGTGGACGATCACGATTTGGAAGCAATTTGGAGGTTCAATCGTTCCGCGGCGGTTTTCCGGCAATCCGCACACGCCGTCATCAAAAATTCGGGAAACGGTCTTGGAACAGACATCCGTCTGTCACGGAGCTTCAGCACCTGATGTTTTTGCCAAGGGACTCGCCCCTGCGGTCCCCAGCCACGGAGCTTGAAAATGTCTTCAAACGTTTCTCGACGCAATTTTCTGAAATCATCGGTTGCGACCGGTTTGGTACTGGCCTCACCGCTGGCCATGCCGGGCCTGTCGCGTGCGGCCTCGCGCCCGCAGATCACGCACGGCCTTCAATCCGGCGACGTCGATGCCAATTCCGGCATGATCTGGGCCCGCTCGGACCGCCCGGCGCAAATGCTGGTGGAAGTCGACACCACCGGCACGTTCGAAACGCCGCGGCGCCTTGCCCCGATCAATGCGCTTCCCGACTCGGATTTTGCCGTCAAGCGACTGCTTGAGAACCTGCCGTCCGATCAGGACATCTTCTACCGCGTCGCCTTTGCCGACCTGAACGACGTCAATGCGGTGTCCGAGCCGATGACCGGCCGCTTCCGCACGGCTCCCGCCTCCCGCCGCAACATCCGCTTCGCCTGGTCGGGCGACACCGCCGGCCAGGGCTGGGGGATCGATACCGACCGCGGCGGCATGAAAACCTATGCCACCATGGCAAAGCATCAGCCGGACTTCTTCATCCATTCCGGCGACACGATTTATGCTGATGGCCCGATGAAGGAGACCGTCGAGCTGAAGGACGGCACCGTCTGGAAGAACATCGTCACGGCAGAAAAATCCAAGGTTGCCGAAACGCTGGACGAATACCGCGGCCAGTGGAAATACAACCTCATGGACGAGAACCTCAAGGCATTCAACGCGGAAGTCCCGACCTTCTTCCAGTGGGACGATCATGAAGTCGTCAACAACTGGTCGTCGTCAAAGGACCTCGTATCCGACGATCGCTACAGCGAGAAGAACATCCACCTTCTGGCCGCTCGCGCCGGCCGGGCTTTCCACGAGCTGGCTCCCATCCGCTACACCCCGGCCGAGCCGGGCCGCGTCTACCGCAAGATCGCCTATGGTCCGCTGCTGGACGTATTCTTCCTGGACCTGCGCTCCTATCGCGGGCCGAACGGCGCATCGATGGAAGACACCATGACACCGGCTTCGCGCATCCTCGGCGCCGAGCAGCTTGCCTGGCTGAAGCGTGAACTTCTGAATTCCAACGCCACCTGGAAGGTCATCGCCTGCGACATGCCGATCGGCCTGATCGTCTGGGACAACTGGAAAGACCAGGCCGGCGCCGAAGCGGTTGCCAACGGCGATCACGGCGCACCAAAGGGCCGAGAACTGGAATTTGCCGATCTGCTGCGCTTCATCAAGACGGCAGACATCGACAACATCGTCTGGCTGACCGCCGATGTGCACTACACCGCCGCGCATTACTACAATCCGGACAAGGCCCAGTTCCAGGACTTCAAGCCGTTCTGGGAATTCGTCTCCGGCCCGATCCATGCCGGCACCTTCGGCCCGAACGATCTCGACATGACCTTCGGCCCGGAGCTTAAGTACATCAAGGCCCCGACCGCCGAACAGGGAGCCAACCTGCCCCCGTCCATGGGGTTGCAGTTCTTCGGCCTGGTCGACATCGACGGCCAGAGCGAACAGCTCACCGTCCGCCTGATGGACCGTGACGACGTCGAACTGCACTCCGTCACGCTGGATCCGATTCGCAAGGCCTGATCAGAGTTTCCAGAAAAAAGAGCGGGCCGGGAAACCGGCCCGTTTGTTTTAAAAAAACCTACCTTCGTCATCCCGGACGCAGCGAAGCGGAGATCCGGGACCGGAGAGCCGAGGTGTTTCCGATGGAGAATTATCAGTCGGCGCTGTGCCTCCCCGGTCCCGGCTCGCGCTGCGCTTGGCCGGGATGACGACGGAGAGGCGGATAATGTGCGCCTACTCCGCCGCCGCCGGCTGACGGATCTGGCTGCGCAGGATCAGGAACAGAATGATGCCGGCGATGGGCATACCCGGCAGAATGAAAGCGAGACCGAGGATCGGCTCTCCGAGTGCAGCGATCGCGAGGCTGGCGACAATGCCGCCACCGAACTGCAGAAAGCCGAGCATGGAACTTGCCGAACCGGCGATGTGCGGGAACGGTGCCATGGATTCAGTGAAGCTCGCCGGCAGAACCAGCGCCAGCGCGAATGTGAACAGCGCCACCGGCCCCATCACCGTCAGGATCGTCGGTTCATGGGTGAGCGTGACATAGCACATCAGCGTTGACGCAACGACCCAGAGGCTGAGCCCGTAGGGCACCAGCTTGCGGGCTTCGAAGAAGCGAAGCAGACGACCCGTCAGGATGGTTCCAGAAATGAAGGAGCCCGACTGGATGATCATGGTCAGCCCGAAGGCGGACGGCGTGAGACCGACCTCATAGATCAGGATGAAAGGCAGGACGGTCGCCAGGGCATAAAGGTTGCCGAGCCCGAAACCGATGAGAAGGCTTGGCGCCAGAAACCTCGGGTCCTTCAGCAAGGTGCCGTAGTTGATCGCCAGTTGCCGCGGATTGAGGTGATGCTTGCCAGGCTGCGGGTTGGTTTCAACCTGAAACACGAGCACCGCAATCATCAGCAACGCACCGTAGATCACCATGCACCAGAACACTTCCTGCCAGCCGAACAGTTCCAGCACGATCCCGCCTATGGTCGGCGAAATCGCCGGACCAAGTGCCAGCATCATCGCGATCGTATTCATGATCCTGGCAGAGGCCTGGCCGGTAAACTGGTCACGGACGATGGCGCGCGACACCGCGATTCCGACCGCGGCCCCCACACCTTGAAGGGCTCGGGCAAAGACCATGAACTCGACAGTCGGCGCGAAGGTCGCCAGCACGCTTGAGACGAGATAGAGGACCAGGAAGGCGATCGTGACCGGCTTGCGCCCAAAGGCGTCCGTCAGAGGGCCGCAAACCAGCTGCGTGACGGCAAAACCGGCGAAATACGCCGTCAGCGTAAGCTTGACCGCTGAATCGGTGGTCCCGAAGGCTTCGACCAGGGCCGGCATGGCCGGGGTATAAAGCGCCATCGAAATGGGGCCGATAGCGACAAGCCCGGCCCCGAGAAGCGATGTACGTCTTGCGCTCATGATTGAGCTGTCGGCGGTCATTTCTGTTTCCCTTTGGAAACCTCCTGCAGCAGGCTGTCCTTCATGGTCTGCAGAAGCGATTCCAGTATCTGCCGTTGGTCGGCGGGAATGTCCTCAAGCGCCCTGGAGCGCACCTCTTGCAGGGCAGTCCCAATTTTCTCAAGCAATGGATCGGCCGACGGCGTCAGCTCGATTATCTTGGCCCGGCGGTCGTTCGGGTCCTGGCAGCGGCGGATCAATCCGGCCTTTTCGAGCGTGTCGAGGTACCCGACCAGGGTCATAGGCTCGACATACATCGCATCTGCCAGAACGGCCTGCCGTTGACCCGGAAGTCGCCAGACATAAAACAGCGTACGCGCTTCTCCGGCAGTCAGACCAGTGTCGACCTTGGATAACTCCGCCTCGAAGTTTCGCCGCAGCAACCGTGCCAGATCAACGACCAGCATGGTGACACCGACATTCGGAGTTGGAACTCCCATCGCCACCCCATTTTAGTAAGGTTACCTTACGAATACGGCGCTTCAGGAAGCACTGTCAATGCGTAGATGTGACATTGCGTTGCACAATTCCCTCGCGCCACGTATAAAGGCGCCAAATTCGGCGCGGATGCCGATCCATAGCATAATCAACTTCCAGACAAGCTGCGGGTCCCCAAGGGCCCGTTCTGTCTTTTGGAGCCACTCATGAACCTTCGTAATATTGCCATCATCGCGCACGTTGACCATGGCAAAACCACACTCATCGACGTTCTTCTGAAGCAATCCGGTGCCTTCCGCGACAACCAGCGTACCGAAGAACGGATGATGGACTCCAACGATATCGAGCGTGAGCGCGGCATCACCATTCTGGCCAAGGTCACCTCGCTGGTCTGGAAAGACACCCGCATCAACATCGTGGACACACCGGGCCACGCCGACTTCGGCGGCGAAGTCGAGCGTATCCTGCACATGGTCGACGGCGTGATCCTACTGGTGGACGCTGCTGAAGGCCCGATGCCGCAGACCAAGTTCGTGCTCGGCAAGGCCCTCAAGCTCGGCCTGAAGCCGATCGTCGCCATCAACAAGATCGACAAGCCGGAACAGCGTGCCGATGAAGTGCTGGACGAGGTCTTCGACCTGTTCGCAGCCCTCGACGCCAATGAAGACCAGCTCGACTTCCCGGTGCTCTACGGTTCGGCCAAGCAGGAATGGATGGCTCTGGAGCCGAACGGCCCGCAGGACAGCATGGACCCGCTCTTCGACATGGTCCTCGACAAGGTGTCACCGCCGGAAGCCCAGCCGGGCGATTTCCGCATCCTGGCAACCACCATCGAATCCGACCCGTTCCTGGGCCGTATCCTGACCGGCCGTATCGTGTCGGGCACCGCTCTGCCGAACATGCCGATCAAGGCGCTCTCCCGTGACGGCAGCGTGGTTGAAAACGGCCGTATCTCCAAGATCCTTGCTTTCCGTGGCCTGGAACGTCAGCCGATCGAAAAGGGTGAAGCGGGCGACATCGTCGCCATCGCGGGCCTGACCAAGGCAACCGTTGCCGACACGCTGTGCGCCCCGTCGGTCAATGAATCCCTGCAGGCTCAGCCGATCGATCCGCCGACGCTGTCCATGACCTTCCGCGTCAACGACAGCCCGCTGGCCGGCACCGAAGGCTCCAAGGTTCAGTCCCGCGTCATTCGCGACCGCCTGAAGAAGGAAGCAGAAGGCAACGTCGCCCTGAAGGTGGAAGACACCGACGAGCCGGACGCATTTGTCGTCTCCGGTCGCGGCGAACTTCTTCTGGCGATCCTGATCGAGAACATGCGCCGTGAAGGCTTCGAGCTTGGCGTTGGCCGTCCGCGCGTCGTCTATCAGTATGACGATGCCGGCAACCGCCTGGAGCCGATCGAGGAAGTCATCATCGACGTTGATGAAGAACATTCCGGCGTCGTGGTTCAGAAGCTGCAGGAACGCAAGGCCGACCTTCTGGAAATGAAGCCGTCCGGCGGTGGCCGCACCCGTCTGGTGTTCCACGCTCCGACCCGTGGCCTCATCGGTTACCAGTCCGAACTGCTGTCCGACACCCGCGGCACGGCGATCTTCAACCGTCTGTTCCATGGCTATGAGCCGCACCGGGGTCCGATCCAGGGCCGTCACACCGGCGTACTGCTGTCCAACGGCACCGGTGAGGCAGTTGCCTATGCCCTGTTCAACCTGGAAGACCGCGGCCCAATGATGATCGATCCGGGCACCAAGGTTTATCCGGGCATGATCATCGGCGAACACACCCGCGGCAACGACCTGGAAGTGAACGTGCTGAAAGGCAAGCAGCTCACCAACATCCGCTCCGCCGGCAAGGACGACGCTGTCAAGCTGACCACGCCGAAGAAGCTGACGCTGGAAGCAGCGCTTTCCTACATCGCAGACGACGAACTGGTGGAAGTCACGCCAGACTCCATCCGCCTGCGCAAGGCCGTCCTCGACCCGCATGAGCGCAAGCGCGCGGAACGTGCGGCGAACAAGGAATCGGCATAAGCCCGATTGAACGAACCAGAAAAGCCCGGGCAATGTCCCGGGCTTTTTTTCAGCCAGTTCGATTTTCCCCTCATGCTGAGGAGGACCGCAGGTCCGTCTCGAAGCATGGGCGGCATTTTCGGAGCAAGTGGCCCATCCTTCGAGACAGCGCTTCGCGCTTCCTCAGGATGAGGTTTGCCTATGCGCGCCCTCTTTCACTCGTCCGGATCTTTCCCCGGCAAACCAGAAGACTTGAGACAGCCTGCATGCCTCACCGCAACCAATTGCCACGGCGCATGTCCGCCTTGGTTTAAAATGTCAGTCCGGTGACGGAAATTGAAACGCCATCCCACGCCTCCCGACCGGGAACTCCTTACACTTCGGCCTAAGAATAGAAGCGCCTGGCCTCAGGTCAACCGCGCACAAGGAAGGCTGAACCAATGAAACATTTCGCTCTCGCACTGGCGATGACCGCAAGCCTCGCCACATCCGCCACCGCCGCAAGCTTCGGCCCACTGGTGGAGGCTGCCGAGCTGTCCGCGTCGCTGGACACCGTGGAGCCGGTGCTTCTGGACATCCGCAACGAGGGATACGAGAAAGGCCATGCAGACGGCGCGCTGTTTGCGCCCTATCGCATGTTCCGCGGACCGGCGGAAAACCCCGGTGGCCTTGTGGATGTTGAAAAGCTGGAAGCCGAACTGGAAGAACTCGGCCTGGAGCAGGATACGCCAATCGTAATCCTGTCCGAAGGCAAGACCGATACGGACTTCGGCTCTGCCGCGCGTGTCTACTGGACCTTGAAATCCACCGGCTTCACCGACCTGTCGATCCTGAACGGTGGCCTGGAGTCCTGGAAAGCCGCCGGCCTTCCGGTCAACGCCACGGCCGAATCCGCCTTTCCGAGCGAGCTGGAACTGACCTTTGACGACACCTGGCTGGCCACCACGGCAGACGTTTCCGCCGTCGCTGCAGGCGAGTCGAACGCGCTTCTGGTAGATGCTCGCCCGGCAGACTTCTTCAATGGCAAGAAGGCGCATGAAGCTGCCTCGCGTCCGGGAACCCTGCCGACCGCCATCAACCACACCTACACAGCGTTCTTCAAGGAAGGCTCGCCGGCAATGTCCACCGCCATCGATCCTGCCGCGCTGAAAGCATCGCTTGGTGTCGAAGACGGCAAGGATACGGTTTCCTTCTGCAACACCGGCCACTGGGCCGCAGCTCACTGGTTTGCGGTGTCCGAAGTCGCCGGAGTGGAAAACGCAAAGCTTTACGCGGGCTCCATGGTCGAATATTCCCAGTCCGGAAACGAGATGGCCAACACACCGGGTCTCGTACAGAACCTGATAAACCAGATACTGAACTGACGTGACCACAGCCGCAGACATTCATACCGCCGCTGCGACGCCAATCTGGCGCCGCGGCGGTCTTGTTTTGGCCGCCCTTGCAGCCGTTCTGGCCACCGCCCTTCTGGTTGGTGGCCGGTATGGCCTGTTGCTTGCCGTCGGCCTTGGCTTCGGCATCGTGCTGGAAGGCCTGCGCTTCGGTTTTGCCGGCCCCTGGCGTGCGATGATCCTGCGCCGGGACCCGGGCGGCCTTTGGGCGCAGCTTCTGTCGATCGCCCTTGTCTCACTGGTGGCCTTTCCCCTGCTTGCCGCAAACCAGGGCGAGCTGAGCGGCGCACAGGGCCCAATCGGCTTTGCCATGATCGCGGGAGCCTTCGTCTTCGGCGCTGCCATGCAGGTCGTGCTCGGATGCGGGTCCGGCACCCTGGTCAATGCCGGGTCCGGCAACGCGGTTTCCCTTGTCGCCCTGCCTTTCTTTGCCATCGGCAGCTTTGCCGGGGCCTATCACCTGATCTGGTGGACAGAACTTGGGGCATTGCCCGTTCTGACCCTGTCCGGCTGGCAAGGCGCGGCGATTACCCTCCTCGGACTTTCGGCAATCGCCGCAGTGCTCTGGAAACTGGCTGCTCCCGAGAACCGGCGCCTGCCTCGCCGGCTGATAGTTGCAGCCGTGCTGCTGGCCGCCCTTGCCATCCTGAACCTGATCGTGGCCGGCCAACCCTGGGGCGTTGTCTATGGCCTTGGCCTTTGGGCTGCAAAGGCGGCATCTGCAGCAGGGGCGGATCTTTCCGGATCCGTTTTCTGGAGTGCACCTGCCTCCGTCGAGCGCCTGACCCATAGCCTGCTGACGGATTACACATCCCTCACCAATATCGGCATCATCCTGGGTGCCTTTCTGGTCGCCAGCTGGCGCACCGGCGGCCTGTCGCAGAAAATCCAGTCGCTGCCGGCGCAGGCCTGGCTCGCGGCAATGGTGGCGGGCTTTCTGCTGGGCTATTCCTCGCGGCTTGCCTTCGGCTGCAATGTCGGCGCGTTCTTTTCCGGCATCTCGACCGGCAGCCTGCACGGCTGGGTCTGGTTCGCGGCCGCCTTTGCCGGATCGATCTACGGCGTGAAACTGCGCCCGCTCCTGAAGCTGGAGGCGAGATCATGACCCGTTTGGTAACAGCTGCCATCGCCCTTGTCGGACTTGCGGCGATGATTGCTCTCGATGCATCTGCGACACCGCCCAATCCCTACAAGGCCCCGAAACTTCTGGCTCTGGGCTCCGGCACCGCCCCGAGCGGCGGCTTTTGCGGTGCGCTGCCCGACCCGGCCGGCAAATAGCCGAACGACCACTGCCAACTGGCAACCGCTCCCGGGTTGGCAGGAGATGCCAAAGCCTCGACTTGCTTTCACAAGGTCATCGGCAAAACGTCTGACTTGCTTGTGTGCACCGCAGCGGGCTTAATCCTCTCCGACAAATCAGAACCGGGAGGCACAGGTGAGCAAGACCAATCGCGGCAATTTCTTCGAAGACTTCAAGGTGGGACAGGTCATCCGCCACGCAACGCCGCGCACCGTCACCAGCGGTGACCAGGCGCTTTACACCGCGCTTTACGGCTCTCGCTTTGCGGTTCAGTCGTCAGACACTTTCGCAAAATCCCTGGGCTATTCCCACGCCCCGGTCGACGACCTGCTGACCTTTCATATCGTCTTCGGCAAGACAGTGCCGGACATCTCGCTGAATGCCGTCGCCAATCTGGGCTACGCGGGCGGCCGGTTCCTGGCACCGGTTTTCCCGGGTGATACCATTTCCACCGTCTCCGAGGTGATCGGCAAGAAAGAGAACTCCAACGGCAAGACCGGCGTCGTCTATGTGCGTTCGACCGGCTACACCGAAAACGGCACCGAGGTGCTGGATTATGTCCGCTGGGTGATGGTCAACAAGCGTGTTGCCGCCAATCCGGCACCGGAACCGGTGGTGCCGGAACTTCCCTCAGCGCTCGACCCGCAGTCACTCGGCACCGCCGTGCCATTGCTCGACACCGCCAATTGGGACAATGACCTGGCCGGATCCGAGTACCGCTTCGACGATTACGAGATTGGCGAGAAGATCGACCATGTCGACGGCATGACGGTGGAGGAAGCCGAGCATCAACTGGCGACCCGTCTTTACCAGAACACCGCCAAGGTGCATTTCAACCAGCACACGGAAGCTCACAACCGTTTCGGCCACCGCCTGGTGTATGGCGGCCACGTGATCTCCATTGCCCGTGCGCTGTCGTTCAACGGGCTGGCCAACGCGTTTCATATTGCCGGCATCAACGGCGGCCGCCACGTCGGCCCGCTGGCGGCAGGCGACACGGTTTATGCCTGGTCGGAAGTTCTGGACAAGGCGGACATCGACGGCCGCTCGGACGTCGGCGCGCTGCGTCTGCGGCTTGTCGCCACCAAGAACCGGACCTGCCATGACTTCCCCGGACAGGACCATGAGGACAACTACCTGCCCGAAGTGGTTCTCGATTTCGACTACTGGGCCCTGATGCCGAAATAGGCATGACACCCGGCCCGATCCTTTTGGATGACGGATCTCCTCTTCCTCGCTACCATGACGCAAGAGGAGGTCTGGCATGCTGACAACGCTTTCGGGCCGGGAAACAAATCTGATCTTCGCGATCATGCAGGACATGATCGCCATCCAGGACGCACGGCAACTCAGGCTGCAGCTTGGCACCCGCTTGCTGGACCTTCTGGAGGCGGACTACTTTGCCTCCTACGTCTGGACAAGGACCGACGGCGACACGGACGGCGTGTTCCTGAACATGGACGAGACCAATCTCGCCGCCTACCAGCACCATTTCCAGCACTGCGATCCGATCACACCCAGGTTCCGCATGTGCCGGCGCGCCACCCACCTCGACCAGGTCATTTCCCGGGAAGACTTCCTGCGCACCGAATTCTACAACGACTTTCTGGCACGGGACGGCCTGCATCAGGGCATGAACTTCCATGCCTATGCGGCGACCGGCCATCTGGGCGACCTGCGCATCTGGCGCGGCGCCGGCAAGGAAACCTTCCAGCAGCGCGATCTGGAAATACTGAACGCGATCGGCACGTCCTTCGGACATGCCCTTGCGAACATGCAGGCACAAGAACGCAAACAGCGCGATGCCGACCCCCGATTGCGCTTGACGGCCTGGGCGGGCCACCACGGGCTCACCAGCCGGGAACAGGACGTGCTTTGCCTGGTGAGCGAAGGCAAGCGCGACCGCGAGATTGCGGCGGAACTTGAAATCTCCGTCACGACCGTTCGCACCCACCTCAAAGCGATGTTTCAAAAATCGGGGGTGACCAGCCGGGCGGAACTGCTCGCCAGCGTCAACACGCGACTTTCTCTCCAATAAACGAAGCGCCTCCTCATTTTCGAGGATGCGCCGGAAAAGGCACAGGCGTTTGCTGTTTCCCTCATGCACAAGAAGGGGAACAAACATGAAAGTGCATCTCACAGCAGGACTGACTGCGATCGCAGCCGTCTTTGCCGGTCCGGCTCTTGCCGCCGACGACATCACCACCATGAGTGCGGCGGAAACGGCGAGCGCCATAGCCGGGCAGACGCTGACAGCCACGGATCTCGTCAACGCCCTCATCGCCAGAACCGGCGATGACCCGGGCAATGTCTACATAACGTTCGACAGCGAAGGCGCGCTTGCAGCCGCTGCAGCCGCCGATGAAAGCGTGAAGGCAGGTGAACCCCTCGGACCGCTGCACGGCGTGCCGATTGTCGTGAAGGACAACATTGCCTCCGCTGGCCTGCCAACCACCGGTGGGACGCCTGCCCTGAAAGGATGGGTGCCCGCAGAAGACGCGCCTGTCTTGAAGAAACTGCGCGATGCGGGCGCGATCCTGCTCGGCAAGACAAATCTTCACGAACTTGCTTTCGGCATCACCTCGAACAACGCCGCCTTCGGCGCGGTTGCCAACGCCTATGATCCGGACCGCTTTGCCGGCGGCTCGAGTGGCGGCACCGGCGCTGCGATCGGTGCCAGGCTGGCGCCCGCCGGCCTTGGAACCGATACGGGCGGCTCGGTGCGCATTCCCTCGGCACTCAACGGTGTTTCCGGTCTGCGCCCGACCACAGGCCGCTACCCGGCAGAAGGTATCGTGCCGATTTCCGCGACACGCGACACACCTGGTCCGATTGCAAGAACGGTTTCCGACCTGGTCCTCCTCGATGCGGTGATCACGGGTAGCACTGCGACACTCGACCCTGCAGACCTCGGCACCGTCCGTCTGGGTGTTCCAGGCGTGCTGACGGACAACCTCTCACCGGAAACGGATCGTCTCTTCAAGGAAGCCCTGGACAAGCTGCAGGCCGCCGGCGTGACCCTTGTTCCCGTCGATATCAGCACGGAGCTTGAACTTGCCGGAAAAGCCGGTTTCCCGATCGCCCTGTGGGAAGTGAAACGGGATCTTGCCGCCTTTCTGGAGATGCATGAAACCGGGCTCGGGCTGCAGGACATAGCCGATGAAGTCGCCAGCCCCGACGTCAAATTCGTCTTCGACAATCTGGTGCTGGGCAACCAGGCGATCCCGGATGCAGTTTACCGGGAGGCAATGGACGACATGCGGCCATTGATCCAGGCCGGATATGCTGAAGTCTTTGCCGCCAACAAGCTGGATGCGCTGGTTTTCCCGACAACCCCGCTGCCGGCACAGCCCATCACCGGATCCGACGAAACCGTGTCGCTGAACGGAGAAGACGTACCGACCTTCCCGACGTTCATCCGCAACACCGACCCGGGTTCCGTCGCCGGTATTCCGGGCCTGTCCTTGCCCGCGGGGCTGACATCCGACGGCCTGCCCGTCGGCCTGGAGCTTGATGGCCCCGCCTATTCCGACCGGCATCTGCTGTCGCTCGGCCTGGCAATCGAAGCAGTTCTGCCGCACCTTCCGGCGCCAGCGTCAAACTAGGCAGAGGGCCTTCACAGAAGCAGGGTGTTTCCTGTCTGGACTTTATCGGAAGTCCTGGCGCACACTCCCGCAAAACAGGAGTGTGCGCCATGAAAACAGTGTCCTTCACCCAGATGAAAGACGGCACCAAGGAAGACTACGATCTGCTGGCGGAAGCGGAGCGGCCCTATCACGCCCTGACACCGGAACGGATCCTGTCCGAGCTGAAGCGCCAGAACGAGGACACGCTGTCCGGCTACAAGATCACCCGTATGCAGCATGGCCTGCAGGCGGCCACAAGGGCGCGTCGGGAAGGTGCGGACATCGACTGGATCGTCGGCGCGCTTCTGCATGATATCGGCGACGGGCTGGCCCCGCAGAACCACGACCGATTCTCTGCCGAGGTCATCCGCCCCTTCGTGCGGGACGAGGTTGCCTGGGTGGTGGAACATCACGGCATCTTCCAGATGCTCTATTACGGCCGTCACTATGGCTGGGACGAAAACGCCCGGGATCAGTTCAAGGATCACATGCACTTCCAGGCCTGCGCCGACTTCTGCGAACGCTGGGACCAGTCCTCCTTCGATCCCGATTATGAAATGGACACGCTGGAAAGCTTCGAGCCTCTGGTGCGCGAAGTTTTCGCGCGAAAGGCCTACGATCCGGCCGTGCTGCAGGAAGGCGTTTCAAGGGGATTGCCGCCGCTGCAGTAAAAGACAAGCACGTGATCGACGCGATAGCTTTTGTCTTTCAAAACACCGATCGACACTCCATCGCAAACAACCCGTCTATTGCTCCCTCAACCTTTAAAGGGTTCGGGAGACTGCCCCCCTGTTGCGACGAATGCCGCCATTGCCGCAGATCGTAGCCGGACTTTTCCTCGTAAAATCAGTTAGATCGAGAAAGACATGCGTCAGAGAATTATTGTTTGCCCTTTGATCGAAAACCAAGGTGCGTACCTTCTGTGCAAGATGCCAAGCAACCGGGGTGTCTTTCCCGGACAATGGGCACTTTCGGGTGGCGGTCTGGAACAGGGTGAACGGATGACAGAAGGGCTGCTTCGAGAAATCTCGGAAGAACTGGGATCCGACCTGACGATTGAGGCCGTCCAACCCTGGACGTTTCGCGACGATGTCCGGACAAAGACCTACCCGCACGGCACCTCCGAGCAGATTTACATGATTTATCTCATATTTGACTGCAAGGCCGCGAACCGCAACGTTTCCATCAACGAAGAATTCGAGGACTTCGCATGGGTTCTTCCCGAAGATCTCGGCAAATATGATCTCAACGAAGCCACAAGAATGACGCTTGAGGCAAAGGGCCTGCTGCCGTCCTGACAGGTGTCGAGGATCCCGAGATCTGCCCACCTTCTCCACCAGAGCAAGCGCACCCGCCAGGAATGCTCCGCTCAAATCCCGGCACGATAAGGCTCCCTCCTCAACAACGGCCTTCCAGGCCAACTTTGCGCCGCAAACAGCCGCCACAACTTCAAGTTATGCGAATTTGAAATTGAACCTGATGGGGAGGGGGGAGCGTCATCAATGACCAGCGAAACAGTGAATTTTTACAACACCACTGCCAAGGAATATGTTGCCGACAAGGAGACGCCTAATCCCAGATTGCCTGCCTTCCTGGAACGATGCAAAGCAAAGGGGAGAATTCTGGAACTGGGAACCGGAGGCGGTGTGGACGCCGAGGCCATGCTCAAGTCCGGCTTCGTTCTGGATGCCACGGATGGCTCGTCCGAACTCGCTGCGATAGCTGCGCAACGGTTAGGCCAGCCGGTTCGGACCATGTTGTTTAACGAGCTTGATGCGGTTGAGCTTTATGACGGCGTCTATGCCTGCGCTGCACTAACCCACGCTCCAAGAGGTGACCTCGGCGATGTGGTTGAGAGAATTCATCGGTCGCTGCACGACAACGGGGTCGTTTGGGCCAGTTTCAAGGTTGGCACCAACGAAGGCACAGACGCGTTTGGTCGCTACTACAATCTTCTGCCTCAGGACGAACTGACTGCGATCTGGCGAGAAGCGGCAACCTGGCGCATCCTGGAAACAGAAACCTGGTTGGGAAGTGGTTACGACCGCAAACCAACCCAATGGGCCGCCATCACCGCGATCAAATAACGTCCGTTGAGGCAGGCTGTGCCGGCGGGCTTGCGCCGCGAGCTTCCTACATCACGCAAGATCTGCTCAATCCACCGTCACGCAGTTCGGATCGCATCCCCTCCACATCCTGAGGACTTTTCTGTCCTCTGGATGTGGACATCATCCGGGGGGCGAAATCTCCATGGGGCTGAAGACCGGGTATGAGGCTGAAGCCGGGACCGATCAGTTCGGCTTGGTATCCGGAACCACTTCGGTTTCGATCGGGCCAACACCAGCGCCTTCTTCCGAGGCTTTCGGACCGAAGGGTACCCAGCGCTTGAAGAAGCTTCCGACAGAGCTGCCGCCAGACTGGTCCTGCGGGGCAAAGGCGGTCTCGACCGCCGAACCCGGCCGCCGCTGTGCCGCCGGAGCCGCTTCTGCAGGAACTGCAGCCGTCGCCGTTTCGGCGGCGGGCTGTACGTCAGGCGCAGCCGTCTCGGCCGTGGCAACAGCCGGATTGGTGTCGTCCTCACCACCGCCAAGCGCTTCGGCAAGCCGGTTGGAGCGCTCTTCCCAGCGCTTCTGGCGCTCGTCACGAGCATCGAAGCGGGCAGCAAGCTGCTGGTATTTCTCGTTGTCGCGGCGCTGCTTGGAGGCAACTGCCGTGGCGATGCTCGGGCTCACCTGATAGTCGGGGCATTTGGCGCTGGCCCGGAAGGGCACGCCTTCCACCAGTGTGGTGGCATCGAACACGTATTTCTTCTCGCAGACGGAAATCTGCGGCGGGGTCTGCGTGATCTCGAAATGGTCGTAGCCGGTCTTCAGCATTTTCCAGAATTCCATGTGCTCGCTGTCGCGGTGGCGAGCCATGTTTTCCGGCGTCATGCGGAAGGGAAAGGCCTGAACCTGGAAGGAGCGCTGACCACCCTTGAAGCTGTCGCGGGCAAGCGCGTAGATGTCCTGGACCTGCTCGTCCGTCATCGCGTAGCAGCCACGGGACGAACAGGCTCCATGCACCATCAGATGCGAGCCGGTGCGGCCGTGGGAGCGGTCATAGGAATTCGGGTAGCCGAGGTTGAAAGCCAGGTGATAACTGGAATTCGGGTTCATCAGGGCAGGCGTGATCTCGTAGAAGCCTTCCGGGGCCTGACGGTCGCCTTCCTTGAACTTCGGACCGAGCTTGCCGGACCATTTGCAGATCTCGAACTCGTCCAGAAGCTGGTATTTGCCCGTGCGGGTCTGTTTCCAGACTTCCAGCGCACTTTCTTCCTTGAAGATCCGGATCATGATCGGCGAGGTCGAGCTCATGTTGAGATCGTTCATCTTGCGCTTGATCGACGCGCTGACGGGCTGCTGCGCCTTGTTGGGGCCTGCTGTGAATTCGTCTGCCTGGCAAGCCGCCAGCACACCGGCAATCATCAGCGCCGCACCAAGACGGGCTGCCTTGCGGCCACTCAGGCCGCTGTTGCCAAGAAGAAGGCCGGCTGGCGTGTTCATAAGGCGCCGAAAGACCATGATACTGTCCCAAACTAAGCGGAAACCGACAAAGGCGAACGAACTGCCTTGCCGCACTTCCTGCGTCCTCGCCCCCGCGCAAAGGCTAGGGAATGATGGTTGACGATAAGTTACTGAAACCGGATTGTGCCTGCGACCAAAATTATGGTGATAGGAACAAAAACTTGCCCACGCGTCATCTTGTGCGTCCCAACTTCGCCTGAATGACGGCAAATTCTGGCCACAGGATGGCAAAAAGGCCGCTTTTACGGCGGCCTTGCATCGTTTTTCCCGAAATACAGCAGTTTGGTGAACAGCGCGGTTACCAGCGTGGCGATATCGCCGAAGCCGGCAACCGGACGACCTAGCTCAGGGTTCTGCCGATAGCGATGAATTTTTCGCGCCGCTGCTTGCGTATTTCATCCGGCGACAGGCCTGCCAGCTCTTTCAGCGCAGTTTCGATCGCCTTGCCCGCGTTGTCGATAACGATTTCGCGTGCACGGTGCGCACCGCCGACAGGCTCCTTGATGATGTCGTCGATGACACCGAGCTGCTTGAGATCCTGTGCGGTGATCTTCAGTGCTGTCGCAGCGTCCTGCGCCTTGGCGCTGTCGCGCCACAGGATGGAGGCGGCGCCTTCCGGTGAAATCACCGAATAGATCGCGTGTTCCATCATGAGAACCTTGTTGGCGGTCGCGATCGCGATCGCGCCACCGGAGCCGCCTTCGCCAATGACGACGGAAACGGACGGCGTTCCAAGGCCGAGACCGACATCCGTCGAGCGGGCGATGGCTTCGGACTGGCCGCGCTCTTCAGCCCCGCGTCCCGGATAGGCGCCGGAGGTGTCGACAAAGGTGATCAGCGGCAGGCCGAAACGTTCGGCCATTTCCATGACCCGGACCGCCTTGCGGTAACCTTCCGGACGGACCATGCCGAAGTTGTGCTTCAGGCGCGTTTCGGTGTCGTGGCCTTTTTCCTGAGCCAGTACAGCCACCGACTGACCGCGAAAACGACCGATACCGGCGATCAGCGCTGCATCTTCGGCAAACTTCCTGTCACCGGCAAGCGGCGTGAAATCTTCGATCAGACCGGCGATATAGGCAACGGCATGCGGGCGATCGGGATGGCGGGCAACGAGCGTTTTCTGCCAGGGCGTCAGTTTGGCGTAGAGGTCCTGCAGCGTTTGCGAGGATTTCGTTTTCAGCCGGTCGATTTCACTGTCGACATTGACGGCTTCGCCATCTTCCCCGGCCAGAGCGCGCAGCTCCTGGATCTTGCCTTCAATGTCTGCAACGGGCTTTTCGAATTCCAAATAGCTGTGCATTTACTCGGTTACCTGAAACAAGCCGGCACCGCCTTACGTCCGGCGGCCGCTCCGGAAATTCTGTCACAAGATCGAAGGATTACCAGCCGAAAGCGACCAGCCACCCGAATGTCGATCATTTCAAAGACGTTCAAGCATCTTTGCCGCGTCTGAACAACGCAAAATGCTCCAGGCAACGCAAGCGTGCCTGAACGCATAGTTGGAGGGCTGTATCAAGAGACGCAAGTGGGCGCAAGTCTCGGTGTGCCAGCAAACAGGGATTGAAAGCCTCTCGCGCCCGGCAAACCCTTCCCGGATTTTTGCCGGAAAGGGCCGAAGAAGGGTCGGTGATCAGTCGACGGATGCCTGATCGCTGCCGGCACCGTCGATCTTGAGCTTGTCAGCTTCCACTATCAGGCGACCGTTCTTGGTGTCGATGGAAATCCGGTAGGGGACGAGCACGTTGTCACGGCCCATCGGCGCAACCCACACTTCCATGTTGGCCTGGGCCATGTATTTGACCGAATCCTTGGACGGGCGGTGCCCGGCCACAGGTACCCAACGGGCCTTGCAGACAACGACCTGGCCGTCATAGCCGTGGCCCGAGACTTCCTTCGTGCCGGAATAGCTCAGCTTGATATCGAACCGTGTCCAGCCGTCGAACACCGGCAGACGACGCGAACAGGCCTTCGGGCCGAGGCTGTCCTTGGCACGGCCCACCGGCATCAGAGCGGCGCTCAGCGGATCGATCGCATTGCGCGTATGCCGGTCCGTCACCTTGATCCGCTCCGGATTGGGCTTGAACTGCGGCGCGACTTCCATTGAGCGGATGGACCCGGAACCCTGGCTCAGGTTGACGTAGAAATCGAGATTGGAGGCGTGCGACGCCATCCTGTATTTCGACGGTACGACGCGCGATCCGACCATCCAGCCGGATGCTTCCGCCCCACCCTTGCCGGTGGTGAACAGCGTGCCGATACCTGCCGGCTCCAGGCTGACCTTTGCCGAATAGGCATTGCCCTGCATGACGAGCGACAGCGTTCCGCGCCCGACCTTGAAGCCGGCAATCGAAATATTGTAAAGGCCGCCGACGCTGTTTTTCTTGGCTTCCGCCGGTGTCGTCAGCAGCGCCGCAGCAAGCATTGGCAGGGCGACCAGCCGCCCGAGAGACATCAAACCAAACACTTCAAAACCTCCGGACTGCCGTCTGGCAGCGAATTGCGCCCCCGCGCCATGAGTGTTCCGCGACGGAAAGATACCATAAATCCCGCTCGATGAACGACCCCAATCATTCTAAATTATGGTAACTCACTGGTTAACAGCCGGGCGTCCTGCAAATAAAAGCAGTGAATCTCCGCAAAGCGGCGGAGATGTCTTGACGTTGGCCTTCACTCCCATTATAGCGGGGCAACTTTTTCCGAGAAATGCCGGAGACGATGTCGCCGGGCCTCAGGTCCGCGCCGGTTCCGGTTGGACTTGCTGGGTTCAAAGTAACGGCCCAGCCACGAAAACAAAAGGTGATATCATGGCACGCCGTTGCGAACTCTCCGGCAAAGATGTGATGACGGGCAACAACGTCTCCCACGCTAACAACAAGTCCCGCCGCCGGTTCCTGCCGAACCTGTGCAACGTGTCCCTCATCAGCGACACGCTCGGCGAAACCTTCAAGCTGAAGGTCTGCGCACACGCACTGCGCTCCGTCGAACACCGCGGTGGCCTGGACGCATACCTGATGAAGGCAAGCGACGCGGACCTGTCCGATGCTGCTCGCAAGATCAAGGTCGACATCAAGCGCAAGCAGGCTGAAGCCGCTGCCGCTTAAGGCCTGAAGCGCCTGCACGGCTTGTTCCGGCAGCAGGCAGCTCGCATACTTGCAAAGAACCTTTTCAGGACGCCCAATCGATATCGGTTGGGCGTCTGTCGTTATGAGGTGAACACATGACCGAAACCCGGACCTTCTCCGCGAGCCATCACGTAGTCGCCATTCTGGCGATGGCGGCCGTTGTCGTTGCATCCAACTTTCTGGTCCAGTTCCCGGTCGAGCATTTCATCGGCGGTGTCAATCTTGCCGATACGCTCACGTGGGGTGCGTTCACCTACCCCGTCGCCTTCCTGGTGACCGATCTCACCAACCGCCGCTTCGGCCCGACCGCCGCTCGCAAGGTTGTGATTGCCGGCTTCCTGATTGCCGTGGTCCTGTCGATCTGGCTGGCGACGCCCCGCATTGCCATCGCCTCCGGCACGGCGTTCCTGGTCGCGCAATTGCTGGACGTGACGATATTCGACCGCATGCGAAAGCTGGCCTGGTGGAAAGCGCCGATCACCTCTTCCTTCATCGGCTCGGTAATCGACACGCTCCTGTTCTTCGGCATCGCCTTTTCCGCCAGCTTCGCCTTCATCGACGGCCTGTTCGGGATGGACGACAGCTCGCTCGCCTTCCCGGTGCCCTTCCTGGGCATCAGCGACGATACTCAGGCGCTGCTGTGGGTGTCGCTGGCCGTGGGAGACTTCCTGGTCAAGATGCTGGTTGCCGTCGCCCTGCTCGCCCCTTACCGCATCGTGCTCGGCCTGTTTCAGGCCATGCCGAAGGGAACTGCCGCCTAGGCACCAGGCGCGAAAAAGGCGGAGTTGGTCGTCCGGGGATGGACTTGCCGGGCAGAAGTGCTCCCGCGCCTCAATCTTCCAGTCGAAACCTCAGGAACAAGGTCCTCTGCAGGATCGAACGGTTGTTGTCGGAGACAAGCGTCAGGATTGTTTCACCGTTTTCATTGGTGTGAATACCCAGAGCTTCCATGTTGTCGATCTGGGAGTTGAAGTCGGCCTCCAGCAGCAACTCGCCTTCCAGAACGGCTCCGGCAGCAATGTCGGCTCCTTTGAACCGCCGCAGCCGCAGGCCGATCAGATCACGCAGGCTGAAGCGGCGCTCCACCAGAATCATGTCGCCACCGGGCAGAAACGCCGCATCCGTCGCATCGAAGCGCTCATACCGGCGGATGGTGAAGCGTTCCGTGCCGTCCGGACCAATGATGAAGCCAGACAGATCATGCAGGTCGCTTGGCGCTGATTCCGCGACAGCCACGAGCTTGCCGGCCAACGGGCCGTCCTCCGGCCCGGCCGCCAGAGCTTCCAGACCGGTGTTACGCGGCAGATCACGAATATCCTGCGGCAGCGCGACTTCACCGATCATCCTTTCCTTGCCGGTCGAAATCGGCCACGGATACCGGTAGATGGCGTTGCGGGTTTCAGCAGTGACATAAAGACCGGAGCCCGACAGCGTCAGTGCCTCGGTATCATGACCCCAGCGTGCATCGAGCGTTTTGCCATCGGCCCCTAAAAGCGGCGCGAACCGCAAGTCTTCGATCTCAGTCGGCTTGCCATCCGCTGTCTGCCCGATTCGGCCACTGACCCAATGTCCGTTGTCGGTGACCGCCAGAAACGCACTTCCCCCGTCCAGACTGATCAGACCGGAAAGCCCGCCGACCTTGCGGTCCGCGGCTATCAGCTCCAGACCGCCAAGAAAAGTCAGCTTGCCGAAAGCCGTATCGGCAAGCCCTATGCGGAATGTGTCGATGGACCGGGTACGGGCCTTGACCGGCTGTCCATCCGAAAGCAGCTCCGGCGCCCCGGCGGCGGCGGGCGCAGCAAGCCAGAAAGTGGAGAGAAAGACGGCAGCCAGCGCGAAGCTGCCTGCCGAAAGACGCCTTTCTGCTCCCATGTTTTCCAGATCCTGCCGACTAACGATGACCCGCGCGGCAACGGCGGCCACGCGTGTTGAAGGAGGTGTCCACCTCGTCGTCGAAAAGGTTGGCAAGCTGGTCGGTCATGGCACCCGCCAGTTCTTCGGCATCGACAATGGTGACCGCCCGTCGGTAGTAGCGCGTGACGTCATGTCCGATACCAATGGCGATCAACTCGACCGGTGACCGGGTCTCGATTTCCTCGATGACGTAGCGCAGGTGGCGCTCCAGATAGTTACCCGGGTTGACCGAGAGCGTGGTGTCGTCCACCGGCGCGCCGTCGGAAATCATCATCAGGATGCGACGTTGTTCGGGCCGCGCCATCAGCCGGTCATGAGCCCACAGCAGGGCTTCGCCGTCGATGTTTTCCTTCAAAAGGCCCTCGCGCATCATCAGGCCGAGATTGCGCCGGGCCCGGCGCCAGGGCGCATCCGCGGACTTGTAGATGATGTGGCGCAGGTCGTTGAGCCGGCCAGGTGTCGGTGGCTTGCCCGCACCGATCCAGCTCTCCCGCGACTGGCCGCCTTTCCAGGCCTTGGTGGTGAAGCCGAGGATCTCGACCTTCACGCCGCAACGCTCCAGCGTGCGCGCCAGAATGTCGGCACAAGTGGCGGCAACGGTGATCGGACGCCCGCGCATGGATCCCGAGTTGTCCAGAAGCAGAGTCACGACCGTGTCGCGGAAATTGGTGTCCCGCTCCTGCTTGAAGGCAAGCGGGGCCATCGGATCGGTTACGGCACGGGTCAGCCTGGCGGTGTCCAGAAGCCCTTCTTCAAGGTCGAAGTCCCAGGCCCGGTTCTGCTGCGCCATCAGCTTGCGCTGCAACCGGTTGGCAAGGCGCGCCACGGCCCCTTGCAGGTGGGTCAACTGCTTGTCCAGGAACCCGCGCAGACGATCAAGCTCCGCCATGTCGCAAAGTTCTTCAGCGGTAATCGTCTCGTCAAACTGAGTGGTGAACACGCGGTAGTCGGATTCCGGCCGGTTGGAAAACGGCGTATCTGGCCGGTCGCTTTCGCCCGGTTCCTCGGTATCCTCCGACATGTCCTGATCGGCGAAGTCTTCCATATCGGCTTCGGCGGCTTCCGTATCGCCGCTTTCCTGCTCTTCGCCGGAAAGTTCCATCTCCTGCGGAGAGGCTTCCTGTTCGCCGGAATCTTCTTCGCTGTCGTCGCCCGATTCAGCTTCGTCGTTGTTGCCCTGGTCCTCGTTTTCTTCCGGGTCCATGTCCTGGTCGTGATCGCCAAGCTCATCGCCCATGTCGAGCGATTTCAGGACGTCGCGAAGACGGGCCGCGAAGGAATTCTGGTCCTCGACTTCGGCTTCCAGCCTGTCGAGGTCGGCACCGGCCTTGTCCTCGATCCAGCCACGCCACATGTCGACGAGCTTTGTCGCGCTTTCCGGCGGCTTCGCGCCGGTCAGGCGTTCACGCACCAGCAGGGACAGGGCATCCTGCAGCGGTGCTTCTTCCCGGCTGGAGATATCCGGCGCACCGGACTTGCGGAACCGGTCGTCAAGCATCACCGACAGGTTATCGGCAACCCCTTGCATCCGGCGTGCGCCAACGGCTTCGCAGCGGGCCTGTTCGACTGCTTCGAAGATCGCCCGCGCGTCCGGGCCCTGCGGCATGTTCTTGGAATGAACAGCCTTGTCGTGGCAGGCAATGCGCAGGGCGATGCTGTCCGACAGGCCACGGGTGATCGCGATCTCGCGCGGGTTAATCTTGCGCGAAGGCTCGGGCAAGCGCGCGGACATGCCGCTGAGACCGGGCCGGTCACCGGAAAAGATGACTTCCAGTTCCGGTTCTCCGGAAATCGCCCGCATGGTACCGGACACCGATTGCTTGAATGGCTCGGTGCTCGGTGCGGGCTTGTTGCCCGGAAGGGAATTGTGACCCGGCCGCGGTGCCATCGGGACCTCAGCTCATGACTACGTTGACGGAGGATTCCGGCAGATCTTCACCGAAGCAGCGCTGATAGAACTCTGCCACCAGGGACTGTTCCATGTCGTCGCACTTGTTGAGGAAGGTCAGGCGGAAGGAAAAGCCGACATCGCCGAAAATCTGGGCATTTTCCGCCCAGGTAATGACCGTACGCGGGCTCATGACCGTGGACAGGTCGCCGTTGATGAAGGCGTTCCGGGTCATGTCCGCCAGGCGCACCATCTTGGAAACGGTGTTGCGGCCTTCGTCCGACTGGAAGTGCTTGGCCTTCGACAGAACGATATCCACCTCGTTGTCATGCGGCAGGTAGTTCAGCGTGGTGACGATCGACCAGCGGTCCATCTGCGCCTGGTTGATCTGCTGCGTGCCGTGATAAAGACCGGAGGTATCGCCGAGACCGACCGTGTTGGCGGTGGCGAACAGCCGGAAGGCGGCATGCGGACGGATGACCCGGCTCTGGTCGAGCAGCGTCAGGCGGCCGGAAGATTCCAGAATACGCTGGATCACGAACATTACGTCCGGACGGCCGGCGTCGTATTCGTCGAAGACCAACGCGACATTGTGCTGATAGGCCCAGGGCAGGATCCCGTCGCGAAACTCGGTAACCTGCTTGCCGTCCTTGATCACGATCGCGTCCTTGCCGACCAGATCGATACGGGAAATATGGCTGTCCAGGTTGACGCGGATACACGGCCAATTGAGACGCGACGCCACCTGCTCGATGTGGGTCGATTTACCGGTACCGTGATACCCGGTCACCATCACGCGCCGGTTATGAGCAAAACCCGCCAGGATCGCCAACGTGGTCGCGCGGTCGAACAGGTAGTCTTCGTCACGCTCGGGCACATGTTCTGACGGCGCGGAAAATGCAGGTACCTTGAGGTCGGACTTGAAACCGAAAACCTCTTCTACGGAAATTTCAGTGTCCGGCATGGCCATGGCCGCAGTCGTCGTCTCAGTCATCAGTCCTCCGCAGTCCCGGAAGTTCGGGAAGGGTCGTTTGGGAAAAGCCGGCAGGACCCTGCAGGCTCTAAAGGAAACCGGCTTTTTTCAGAACGTTATACGCCTGAATGATTTCCCGCAGGCGGTCTTCGGAAGACCTGTCACCGCCATTGGCATCCGGATGGTTCAATTTAACAAGCTCCTTATAGCGCGCTTTGATTTCGGCGCCACGGGCTGTGTAAGGCAGATTGAGCACATCCAGGGAACGTTTTTCAAGCGTTAGTAGCTTTCTTTCGCGCGGGCGCCGAACTTGCTCGGTGCGCCGCTGCGCATTGGAGCGCATGCTGGAGCGGGCGTCGAACCCGTCCGGCCCCTCGGCTGCCTGCCGGTTTACGCCCATTTTCCAGGTCGGCCGGTGCCCCGTCAGACTGTCCTTCTGATAGGTGCGCACGTCGTCGTCGCCCATACCTGTAAAATAGTTGTAGGACTTGTTGTATTCGCGCACATGGTCAACGCAGAAATTGAAATACTGCCCCTCCCGGTCACGCCCTTTCGGCGCCCGGTGCGTGCCTGGCCGCTTGCAACCCGGATGGTCGCACGAAGGATGGCGGTCCTGCTCGGCCCGTTCCTTGTCCGGTTTCACGCGGATGCTGTCAAAGAGTTTTGAGTCCAGTTTCATACGCCAGAATATTGAAGTGTGAGGGCCGACGGGCAAGCCGCAGGCCGTTGCATTGTCCCGGTATCCAAAGCTAATTTCCCCGCACCGGATTTCGGAAGTCGAAGAGCCCGGCACTGTATCAGGCAGGGCCGGACCACGAAAGACTTGAACTTCGAAAACAGCTACGCCAAGTGAGACACATGAGCACAAAGCAGACGATCACCGACAAACTCTCCGCAGCCTTCTCGCCGTCTTTTCTGAACGTCATCGACGAGTCGGAAAAGCACAGGGGCCACGGAGGCTGGCGCGAGGGCGGCGAAACCCACTTCCGGGTACAGATCGCCGCAGCCGCCTTCGAAGGCATGAACCGGGTTGCACAACATCGAGCGATCAACGAGACGCTCTCCCATGAACTGGCGACCACCGTGCACGCTTTAGCGATCGAAGTTCAACGCCCAGAATGAGATTCGCTTAATTACCCCGATGGATGAACTAAGACAAACAGCAAATTACATAAGCTGCCTCACGGTAGTTATATGTTTATTTTTAGTATATTCGGCATCAATGCTGATCTACGATCTACCGTTCTCATTTAACGAAATACTTTTACACTACGGATGCTTATCACTCGCCGCAACTTTCAGCCTGTTTCTGATTTTCGGAAACGTGAAAAGATATTTCATTGTCAAAACAACCCTTAGCGCGATTTCAACGAAATATCTCTTGCGCTGCTGCGTGTTGTTTCTATCTACCCTGATCGTATTGGCAGCAATAACAGAGCTCCTTACTCTTTTCGAGGTCACCAATATCGCTCTAGCCAGCATATTTTTTTCTTCAGTTCTACTTGTATACGCCGTACTTAGCAGAGCAATCCTGAGATTTGTTTTCTTACGCACTCTATAAGTTAACAGATGCAAGCATCCACAAGCACAGCTGAAGACAACACGCGCCCCTTAACTCGCTCAACGATCAAGCGCCTTGCTCAACCGCCCGCTTTCGCAGCCGCGCCCGCAACGGCCTGGGCAGCTCCGGCCGGCATCTTGACGCCGGGTATCTGGCCAAGCGGCATGATGCGCAGCCGCGTGATGCGGTTCTTCTCCCGCCGCAGCACCGTGAAGCGGAAGCCGTGGAAGGTGAAGATCTGGCGCTCGTCCGGAATCATCCGCGCTTCGTGAATGACCAGACCGGCGATTGTGGTCGCCTCGTCGTCCGGCAGGCTCCAGTCGGCAGCGCGGTTGAGGTCGCGAATCGGCACCGAGCCGTCGACAATCACCGAGCCATCAGCTTGCGGCCGCAGGCCTTCCAGCTCCACGTCGTGCTCATCGGCGATCTCGCCGACGATTTCTTCCAGAATGTCTTCCAGCGTGACCAGGCCCATCACCTCGCCATACTCGTCAACCACGAGCGCGAAATGGGACTTGTGCCGCAGGAATGCATTGAGCTGATCCTGAAGCGAGGTCGTGTCGGGAACGAACCAGGCCGGGGCAGCGATATCCAGAACGTTGATCTTCGCAGCATCCCCACCGGCCGCCTGCAACGCACGCAGCAGATCCTTGGCATGCAGCACGCCGACGAAATTATCGCTCTCCCCGCGCCAGAGCGGCAGGCGGGTATAGGGCGATGCCAATGCGGCGTTCACCAGCTTGTCCGGCGCATCGTCCGCATTCAGCGCCACCATGTTGGTGCGGTGAACCATCACGTCCGAGACTTCCAGTTCTGCCAGGTCGAGCAAACCGCCGAGGCGGTCGCGCTCACCCTTTTCCAGGCCACCTTCGATATGCTGCAGATCGACGGCGCCGCGCAGTTCCTCATGCGGCGACAGGATCGAGGTGTCGTCGCCGATATTGACGCCAACCAGCTTCAGGATGTTGCGGACAATCCACTCCACCCCGACCACGATCGGACCGAACACGGCCACCACGAACCGCACGATCGGCGCCACCGCCAGCGCAAACCGCTCCGGATTCGAAATGGCCCAGGTCTTCGGCAGCACTTCGGCAAAAACCAGAACGAGGGCGGTCATCACCAGGGTGGCAAGCGCAACGCCAGCGTCGCCGAACAGGGACAGGAACACACTGGTTGCCAGCGCAGACGCCAGAATGTTGACCAGGTTGTTACCCAGGAGCAGCGCGCCGATCAGACGTTCCCGGTTGGCGATCAGCAGGCTGACCACCCGGGCGCGCCAGTCGCCGGTTTTTTCCATCTGGTGCATGCGCGCGCGCGATGCGGCGGTGAGTGCCGTTTCCGAACCGGAAAAGAAGCCGGACAGGAACAGGAGAACGAAGATGGCGACAATCGCCAGCCAGAGAGCCGTTTCCGTCATGCCTCGAGTTTCTCCTTCAGGAAGTCAGAGACCAGTGCGGGATCGACGCCTTTTTCGACAAAGGCTTCGCCGATACCGCGCGTCAGAATGAAGGTCAGCGCCCCCCGGCTGACCTTCTTGTCCTGCGCGATGATATCCATGAGCGTTTCAGCCGGCGGCAGCTGACCGGGGATGTCCTGCACCCGCACGGGCAGGCCGACATCGCTCAGATGCTTGTGGACACGTTCGACGGTGTCCTCGCCAATCAGGCCGAGGCGCTGAGAGAATTCGTGTGCCAGCATCATGCCGATGGAAACGCCTTCGCCATGGACCAGACGCTCGGTCTCGTAGGCGACCGCCGATTCCAGGGCGTGGCCGAACGTGTGACCCAGATTGAGGAGCGCCCTGCGGCCGGATTCCAGCTCGTCGGCAGCAACCACATCCGCCTTTGCCTGACAGGACCTTGCGACGGCCTCGTCCCGTTCCGCGCCACCTGCAAAAACCGCCTGCCAGTTGGTCTCCAGCCAGGCGAAGAAATCCGCATCACCCAGGAGCCCGTATTTGGCGACTTCCGCATAACCGGCGCGGAAGTCGCGCAGCGGCAACGTGTCCAGTATGGCGGTATCGGCCAGCACCAGGGCGGGCTGGTGGAAAGCGCCGATCAGGTTCTTGCCATGACGTGAATTGATGCCGGTCTTGCCGCCGACGGAACTGTCGACCTGGGCAAGAAGCGTGGTCGGCACCTGAATGAAGGCCATGCCACGGCGCACGGCCGAGGCGACAAAGCCCGTCAGGTCACCGACGACACCACCGCCAAGGGCGACGACCGCATCGCCGCGCTCCAGCCGGGCGGCCAGAACCTCGTCGCACAGGCGCTCGAATTCACGGAAGCATTTGGTGCTTTCGCCTGCCGGCACCGTGATGGCGGTGTGCTCCAGACCGGCGGCCTTGAGGCTCTGCGAAAAAGCCTTCAGATGAAGACCCGCAACGGTTTCATCGGCAACGACCGCAAGACGTGCGCCGGGCATAACGGCGGCGATTTCAGCTCCCGCTCCTTCAAGCAGCCCCCGACCGATCTTGATGTCGTAACTGCGCGCGCCAAGATCGACCCGGACGATTTTCTCGTCCCGGCCCAACAATGCTTTTGCCACTACCGTGTCTACCATGCCGTCACGCTTCTAAATTCAGGTCATTGATGTTTGCGCGGCGCTGGTGGCCTCGCGTTCGAACAGGTGATCCGCAAGGGTGGCGACGATCTGATCGACCACCGCCTCATGCGGAACGTCCTTGGAGGTGACCGTCAGCGCCGCCTTGGCATAGACGGGCTCGCGGTCAGCCATCAGCTTGCGCATCGTTCCCTCGGGATCGGGGTTCTGCAGCAGCGGACGCGTGGATCTGCGCCGGACCCGTGCCATGACCGTGTCGAAATCGACTTTCAGCCAGATGGACAGGCCAAGCTCGGCGATTTCCGCCCGCGTTGCCTCGCTCATGAAAGCGCCGCCGCCCGTTGCCAGCACCTGCGGCCCTTCACGCAGAAGACGGGCGATCACCCGTTCTTCACCGCTGCGAAAATAAGGCTCGCCGTGTTCGGCGAAAATTTCCGCCACGCTCATGTTGGCCGCGCGCTCGATTTCGGTATCGGCGTCGACAAATTCAAGGCCCAGCCGGTGCGCCAGCCGCTTGCCGACGGTCGACTTGCCACAGCCCATGATTCCCACCAGAACGATGGACCGATGCCCCAGGGCAGCTACCAGGCGGGCCAGATCAACGGGTTTTACGTCTGTCTCCGCGGATCCTCCTTCGGAAGACCGCGCCTTGTCGTGTTCTGTCATGGCGGCGTTTTAGCATATTCGTCAAAAAAGACACGGGGGAACTCCGCCTGCCGGACTGCTGCTTTGCCTTGCATGCGCCCCCGCCTTGTTGAAACAATCGCCTATCCGATTCGCTTGCCCGTGAGCGGACCGACGCCCTGACCTGGAGACAGCCGACGTGCCGACCCTGACCCGCCTGTTGCTCGTGCTGCTGCTGCTCGGCGCGCTCGGTTATGGCGCGATCTACTCCCTGGCCAACCTTGTCGATCCGCGTGAACGGGAAATCGAGGTAAGGGTGAAGAAAGACGGCTTTGGCCGCTAGCACACGCTTTCAAATGGCGGGTCATCAACGGGACAAGTTTCAGGTCCTTTGCGAAGGCATACGCAATGGCAACCGGGTTCGATCTTGAAAACTTCCTCGAAATGCTGGCCGCCGAACGCGGCGCGGCAGAAAACACGCTGGCCGGATACCGCCGCGACCTGGAGGATTTTTCAGGCTTCCTCGGCCGAAAGACCCTTGCATCAGCGCAATCCGAAGACATTTCGGATTACCTGGGCGATCTCAACCGGCGCGGATTTGCCGAGACCTCGCAGGCAAGACGCCTGTCCGCGCTGAAGCAGTTCTACAAGTTCCTTTACGCGGAGGGCTCCCGGGAAGACGACCCGACCCGCACATTGTCCGCCCCGAAAAAGCGCGCGAGCCTGCCCAAGGTGCTGTCGATGGAAGACGTCGACAGGTTGATCGAAACCGCCAGGGCGGAAACCGAAAAGCCCCAGAAAAGCGCGGCGGCACGCTTGCGTACGCAGCGCATGTACACACTTATCGAAGTGCTTTATGCGACCGGCCTGCGCGTTTCGGAACTGGTTGCCCTGCCGGTTACCGCTGCGCTCCGGGACGCCCGCCTGATCGAAATCAGGGGCAAGGGCGGCAAGGAGCGGCTGGTGCCGCTGTCCCGCGCTGCCCAGGCTGCCATGAAGGACTACGTCGGTCTGCGTGCTGCCGAAGGGGCATACGAAAAAAGCCCGTGGCTGTTTCCCTCCCATGGCGACAGCGGACACCTGACGCGCCAGCATTTTGCACGAGACCTGAAGGACCTTGCCGTCGCCGCCGGTCTCGATGCCGGCAAGATTTCCCCGCACGTGCTGCGCCACGCATTCGCTTCCCACCTGTTGCAGAACGGTGCCGACCTCAGAGTGGTGCAGCAGTTGCTGGGCCATGCCGACATTTCCACGACGCAGATCTACACCCACGTCCTGGACGAGCGCCTGCGCGAACTGGTGGAAAGTGCACATCCCCTTGCGAAGAAGTAATTCTTTCCGCAGCCACAACTTCGCGAAACACAAAAATACCAGCCTTCCTGGCGGAAGGCTGGCCTTGTTCGTCGTGATGTCTCACGGTCAGGCCGCGCGAACACCGGAAAGGAAGTTGGAGATCTCGCTGCGGATAAGGGCCGCCTGTTCGGACAGCGACGTTGCCAGTTGCTCGACCTCGCCACCGGTTGCCCGGGCGTGTTCGGTGGCGGAACCAACCGCGGTCATGCATTCGGCCCCTTCATGCGAGCGGGTCGAGGCATCGACCACGTTCTTGGCGATGGACTGAACCGCGGCATCCTGCTGGATGACGGCCGATGCCACGGCCGAGGCCAGGCCTTCCATTTCGGAGATGATACCGGTCACCTCATCGATCGCTTCAAGCGCATGGCTGGACGACATCTGGATTGCTTCCACCTGGCTGGCGATATCTTCCGTCGCACGCGAGGTCTGGTCCGCAAGCTGCTTCACTTCGGCGGCCACGACCGCAAAGCCCTTGCCGGCCTCGCCTGCCCGTGCAGCCTCGATGGTAGCGTTGAGCGCCAGGAGGTTGGTCTGATTGGCGATATCGCGGATCAGCCCCATGACTTCGCCGATCCGGTCGGCCGCGCGGGACAGTTGCCCCATGGTCTGGGATGTGCCTTCCGCGCTGGCAACCGCCTTCTTGGCCACCGTCGTGGAGTTTGACGCCTGGTTGGAGATCTCGTTGATAGACGCTGCCAGTTCCTCGCTGGCCGATGCGGCCGAGTTGACGTTTTCAGCAGCCACCCGTACGGCGTTGCCGGCCCGGTCTGCCTGCTGGGCAACATCGTCCGCTGCGGCTTCGACGGCGGCAGAGGTCTGCGTCAGGTCAGAGGTAGACCGGTCGAGACTTTCCAGAGCCTGCCCGACCGTTGCCTCGAAATTGGCGATCAGTGATTCAAGACGGGCCACACGGGCGTCGCGCTGCGCGTTTTCTTCTTCCGATGCGGCCGCGAGGCGCTGCCGTTCGACAGCGTTTTCCTGGAAAACGGAAACGGTGCGTGCCATGGCGGCGATTTCGACACTGCCTTTGGCGGCAGGCAGATTGACGTCCACATGCCCGGACGCCAGTTCTTCCATGGCGTTCTGGAGACGCGAAAGCGGATTGGCGATCGACCGGCCGATGAGCATTCCGGCCAGGACGCCGGACACCAGGAAAGCGGCGATCACGCTGACGACGGCGAGGGTCGAGTAGGCCCGGACGGTTTCAAGATCCTGCTCGGCTGCCAGTTCGGCTTCGCGCGCGGCGTTGTTGAGCGCTTCCAGGCGTGGCGGCACCAGATCGAACAGCGTTTCCAGAAGTTCGATCGACTTGTCCTTTTGGGCGACAGCCGCCGTGTAGGCGTCGAACGCTTCCCGGTAGATCGCCATCTTGGTGCCGACGTCTTCCTTGATCTCGTTCGGCAGATAAGCCTTCTTCAACAGGCGCTCATACCGACCGAATGCCACCTCGAAGTTGCCGAGGGCAACGTCGTTGCGGTCGAGAATGAATTTCTTTTCCGACAACTGAACATCGAGCATGGTGGTGACCATCTTCTCGAAGTCCGGACCGCCACCGAAGCGCATTTCCTTCTTCAGGCGCTTCAGCACCTCGTCGGCGTTTTCGCTGAGAGTTGCTCGAAGGCCTGTTTCGGAATTGAAGCCGATTTCCCGCTGAACGGTATTGAGCGACGAAAAAGCACCCGACGCCCCGTCAAGCGTGTCACGAACGTCTGCGATCTCCGCATTGAAGGCTGCGGCAACAGGCTTGGCGGAGATGTCATCCAGAACCCCATGCGCCTCACTGAGCTTGGCCTCGAAAAGCTCGTGATCCTTTTCCTCCGGCCGCGCCAGGTACCCCTTGCCGATGTTGCGCATGCCGTTCGCAATATCTGAAAGATCGGCGACGCTGCGCGCCAGTCCCGCGCTTTGATCAAGCTTGTTGAAGGCTCCGGCCACCTCGTTCTGGCTCCACCAGAACACCCCGCCGATCGACAACATGCCGATTGCGGTCAGAAGGCTCAGAGAAAGGATTTTCAGTTTCACGGAAAGCGCGCCGACACGAGCGAGCGCGGACTGCCCAAACATCTTCATGGATCTACAGGTCCCCAGCCGGACTATTTTTTATCCTGGCGGGATTTTGATCCTCATAAGTTAAGGAAATCTCGCATTTATTAGTGAATACGTTGCTACCGGATGCTGATTTTCTCACCACAAAATCGCAGTCGCAGGCCAACCGGAATGGTGGCGTTATGCCCCTGTTTCACGCAGCGGGCGTTAACGATTTCAGGACCATCGCGCATGACTGACCCACTCGGACAATCGATAATTTATAAGGAATAATGACAGTATAAGATATTATTCCAACCACACTTGCCAGCGTGTTTCAGAAGTCCGGTTAAGGATTTCATCGCTGCTTTCAAAGGATGGATTTCGGCTCTATTGCGCTGCAGCAATGACCGCCCTACACTCCGCTGCTCAAAATTGAAGCACCGGACGCTCTGAAATGCTGCAGCCTACTGGCAACTACGACGCGCTGAGAGAGACATTCCGCTGGCCTCGGCCCGCAACCTACAACATGGCCACAGCCGTCAGCGATGAATGGGCTGCAAGAGACCCGGAGCGCCTCGCGATCCGTCAGGTTCTCGAGAACGGTTCCTGCCGGGACTGGAGCCATCTTGCGCTGAACCGGGCGGCCAATCGCCTTGCCAACGCCCTTGAAGGCCTCGGGCTCAACCGCGGCGACCGGGTTGCCCTGCTTCTGCCGCAGATCCCACAAACTGCCATCGCACATCTGGCGGCCTACAAGACCGGCGCAATTGCAGTGCCTCTGGCAGCCCTGTTCGGGCTGGAGGCGCTGCGCTACCGGCTCTCAGATTCCGGCGCCCGCGTTCTGGTGACAGACACGGCCGGCCTGGCAAAGCTTGCGGAAATCCGGGCTGACCTGCCCGGCCTCGATCTGGTGATCTCGGTCGACGGATCGGAAACCGGCGTGTTCGGGTTTGACGATCTGCTGGACAAGGCGTCCGACACCTACCGGACCCTTGCGACCACACCCGACGATCCGGCTTTGATGATCTACACATCCGGCACCACGGGGCAGCCCAAGGGCGTGTTGCATGGCCACCGGGTGCTGCTCGGCCATATGCCCGGCATCGAGCTTTCGCAGAATTTACTCGGCCGTGAAGGCGACTTGCTCTGGACGCCCGCAGACTGGGCCTGGGCAGGCGGCTTGCTGAATGCGCTGTTTCCGGCTCTGTCTCTCGGTGTGCCGGTGGTCTGCCACGCGTCTCGCAAGTTCGACCCGGAATTCGCCTTCCATCTTCTTGAAAGACAGAAGATCCGCAATGCCTTCATTCCGCCGACGGCTTTGAAGATGCTGCGCGCTGTGGAGCGCCCGGCCGAGCACTTCGACCTCACCTGGCGCAGCGTCGGCTCTGCCGGAGAATCCCTCGGTAGGGAAACCTATGACTGGTTCGCTGCGGAATTCAGCTTCAACGTCAATGAATTCTATGGCCAGACGGAATGTAACGCGGTGCTCGGTTCTGCGGCCGCACTTGGCGTCAGCCGCTCTGGCGCCATCGGCAAGGCAACGCCTGGCCATCAGGTTGCGATCATCGATGATGAAGGCAATGAGCTGCCGGCAGAAACCCTCGGCCAGATCGCCATCCGTCGGCCGGATCCGGTAATGTTTCTGGAATACTGGAACAAGCCGGAGGCGACGCGGGAGAAGTTCATCGGAGACTGGATGATCACCGGCGACCAGGGCCTGATGGACGAGGACGGCTATGTCCATTTCGTTGGCCGCGACGACGACATCATCACCTCGGCAAGCTACCGGATCGGCCCCGGCGAGATCGAGGATTGCCTGCTGAAGCATCCGTCGATCGCGCTTGCCGCGGCTGTCGGCAAACCGGATCCGCTGCGCACGGAAATCGTCAAGGCCTTCATCGTCCTGAAGCCGGGCACGGAAAAAAGTACGGATCTGGAAAACGATATCCGCACTTTCGTCCGCGAACGTCTTTCGGCCCATGAATATCCGCGGGAAATCGAATTCGTCACCTCGTTGCCGATGACCACCACCGGCAAGATCATTCGCAGGAAATTGCGGGACCTGGAGAGCGTTGAAGGCTAGCTTCGCCTGTTTCAGGCGCGCAGGCGCTTTCTCAGCGTCCGAGCAGCTCGGCGCAGGGCTTGTTCAAACTTCAGGTCCGTCTTGCACAACGACCGCTTCAGGCCATCGGCAAAAAGCATCGTGCCGGTTTCCAGCCGGCCTCGCCACAAGGGCTCGATCATCGAATGCCCGGGAATGGCCAGGGAATCCGCTCCCCTGAAGCCAGGAATGGCCAGATTGATCTTCAAGGCCTGCAGCGCGATCTGGGCTCCGGGAGAATAGCGGGCATACTCCTCGTCAAAGGCGATCTTCCAAGAATACACCTTGCCGGACTGCTGAAACAGCACCAGGGCGGCAACCAGTGTCTGTCCCGACCAGAGCTGGTCGATCCGGACCCCGTTGCGACTTGCCAGATTGGCGACGGCCGTGCGGGCGAAGTCCGCCGTCCCGGACTGGCTGCCCAGCGCGGTTCCGGACCGGCCCTTCCAGCCGGAGGCCTCGAGCTCCAGAAAGGCTTCGAACCCGGCAATGGCATCAGATCCGGACAGACTGCGGAAGCTGGTCTTGCCGTGGTCACCGAGCCGGCGCATCAGCCGGCGCATTTCCTTGTGCCTCTTGCCGCTGTCGGCCTCGGCAAGTTGTGACTTGCCTGTCGCTCCGGCGCCGTGGCTCGCCCGGAAGGACTTCGCCAGAACCGACTTCTTTCCCGCGCCCACCGCCCTCAAGCGCGTTGCCGACTGGGAATGAAGCGGCAGATAGGGGATGGCGAGCGCATTCCCGGGCTCTCTGCCGGCATTGATGAATGCGGCGATTGCCTCGGCACTTGCGTCCGGGTGGATCAGCGGTGTTCCGAGCGGCGCGTATTCGCTTGCCCAGGTGGTATTGACCGCAACGGCCAATCCAAAACGACGTCGGCCGACGGGGGCCGCCACCAGCCAGCGGCCACCCGGCTGCTCCCGGACCACGACAAGTCGCACCGCCTGTTTGCTCATCTTTTCCAGAAACGGACGGAGGAAATCCGGACCAAAGAAAGGGTTCGGACTGAGGGCAGCCGCACAAAGCGTCTGCCAGTCCTCAAGCGGTATGGCGGCGCTCAACGGATCGAGGGACAAGACCTTGAGCTGCACGGAAGAGAGCGTATCATTGGTCAACCGGACGGTTCCTGGCGAAAAGCAAGGGCAAAACGAACGTCGTGATATTGAGCTTCCGTTTTGCCACAACCGCAAGGGCAGTGGCCTCAAAAAGGATCGCAAGACTTGTGGCAATGGCCGCTCCGGCAAGGCCGAGCAGCGGGATCAGAACAAGATTGAGGACGACATTGAGAACAAATGTCCCGGCATAAATGCCGGCGCAGGTGTTCTGGTGCCCTGTCATCGTCAGAAGCGCGTCGGCCGGACCGACGGATGCGCGCGCAAGCACGCCGATCATCAGGAGGGCGATCAGCTCGTAGCCGCTTTCAAAGTCGCTGCCGAAAAGAGCAAGCAGAAGCGGCGCGATCAGAAGCAACCCAACGCCCGCGGCCACAGACGGCCAGAAGGTCCAGAGAGTTGCCTGCCGCATGTAACCGGCAAGCCCCGAAAGATCCTGATTGTGAGTGTAGCTGGAGAAGCGATGCGCCGAGGCGGCCCTTACGGCGAAATAGACAAAATGCACCAGCGCCAGGGTTCTAGATGCAGCGAAATAGACCGCAACCTCGTCCGGATCCTGAAAGAAACTCACCATGATCACGTCAGCACTGGTGATCAGCTGCAGAAAACCGTCGACCATCAGCATCGGCATGGACACCGCCAGCCAGGATCTGAACTCGACCTTGTACGGCCCCTTCGGAACGCGTGGGCCCAGCCGCCTGCGAAGATGCACAAACTGGTAAAGCGCGACCAGCGCCGTTGCCACGACGGCCACGATGGCAGCTGTCAGTGCATCGGGCCGAAACCCGGCCAGAACGGCACCGACCAGCAGGAACAGGATCGCCAGCGGCCGCCAGATATAGGTTGGCAGCATTGCCAGCGACGACCAGTCGTAGCTGCGTGCGATACCGTCCTGCACCAATCCGAAAGCAAAGAAGGGCAGCGCCAGCAGGACGACCGACAAGGGCTGGAAATAGGACGTATCAATAAGCGGGCGAAACAGGGCGAGACAGCCGATGCCTATGACCGCCGCAGCTCCCCCGAGAAAAAACGCCATTTGCCGGCTCGTTCGCAAGAACCCGCGCAGGCGCGCCATATCCCGGTTCTGCAGATACTGCGGGATGAACCTGCTGGCAGAGGTGGAAAAGCCGCCGCAGGCCATGACACCCAGAACGATCACGAAAGTCCAGGCAACCGAATAGAGGCCATAGTCATGCGCCCCCAACAGGCGCGCGAGCACGATTTGCGACAGATAGGCGAGCGCTGCACCGGCGATCCGCACCGCAAAGGTCGATACCGCCATCCGGCCCGCAGCGTGCCGTTCGCTTCCACTTCCCTTGAGGAACTCCAGGATCTGATCAGCACCCTTCCCCAATCCCAGAGGCGAGGCGATGCCTTGCAAACGCTTGGTCCAGGAGTTGGCGGAAAAACGCACGTAGGGGTCCCTTATGAGTACTCTTCCGTATTTGTGACATGAGTGACTTAATATTCTATGGCGATCAGTCAAACGCAGCCAGCAACGTTTCACAGATGTGTGAGGACGATGGAAAGTTGGTCAAGACGTTGATTTTACCTTCTATCCTGCCAATTCCGTTCTCAGCGTTCGGACATCCATGAAGACAGCTTCCCTGCTTGACACCGGCACCGGGAATCATGCTAATGAGAACAAATCGAGAACGAGATTCGATTCGACCCTGTCGACCACCCTCGGCTGACCCTGCCGCGGGCTTTCCCGATCTCCTTGTTGCGGATGTTGAGGGCTGCCTCCCCTTCTATCTGCAAATTGGTCCGGTCCCTGCTCCCGCCGCCAATCGCAGGGACCGGACGATTTTTTTCAAAGTCAAAAATGAAGACAGCCAGCCGACCTATTCCGGCACGGCTTCCACGTAATACCAGCGACCGCTTTTCTTGCGAAAACGGCTCAGTTCGCGGTGCACGTGAAGCTTGCCGGCGGACAGGTATTTTGCCTCGAAAAGAACGGTGCCGTCCCTGTCGGCAGGCCCGCCCTTGTCGGTGGCCAACACACTGAGGCCCGTCCAGTGGCTTTCCGCTGCCCAGCGCGCCGTGCCTTGCGCATCGAAACTCGGCTGATACTTCGGCCAGAGCGTTTCCTTCAGATACGGAATGAGTTGCCGGACGTAAGCACTGTAACGCGAGCGCATCAAGGCCTCTGCGGTTTCGGGCAGGGCCTTTCCGGCAAGATAAGGTTCACAGCACAGATCGAACCCCTTGCCGCTGCCACAGGGGCATCCCTCTCCGCTCATTTGCCTCTCCCCGTCTTTGGTCGGCTCATTCCTGCATCTGCGCTCTCTACCACTTGGCCCGATGCGCGGCTATGGTTTCAGGTACGCTTTCCAGCTTCGGGCCTGCTGAATGAGACTTGCCACTTTCAACATGGAATCCTTTGGTGCGGACCGGCATGATCCGGACGCACTGACACCCCGGCTGGACGCGCTTCGGCCAAAGATTCTGGAGCTTGAGGCCGACATCCTTTGTCTGCAGGAAGTCAACGCGCAGAAACGGAAAGGTGTCTCAGCACGGCAGTTCCAGGCGCTGGAACTTCTTCTGGAGGGAACGCCGTACGAGAAATTTCACCGGGCAACCAGCGAACGACCTTCGGGGAAAGGTCCCGGCGACCGCCATAACCTGGTGGTTCTCTCGCGCTTTCCGATAACCAGGTGCTTAAGTCTTTACCAGGCACATGCCCACCCGCCGCACTGGCAGCCCAAAACCGCTGTACCGGCCTATCGCAGCCCGCAGACGATCCTGTTCGACAGGCCCGTTCTGCAGGTGGAAATCGACATCGGCACCGGCCGCCCCCTGCACGTCTTCTGCGTTCATTTGCGGGCGCCTATCGCCGCGATGATACGCGGTGGCAAGGCAGAGGACCGCACGTGGACATCCGTTTCCGCATGGGCGGAAGGGTATCAGCTATCAGTGTTGAAACAGACCGCCCAGGCACTCGAACTGCGCCTTGCGGTGGAAGACCTTTTCGATGCAAACGAGGATAGCCAGATCGTCCTGGCGGGTGATTTCAACGCGACCGGGGAAACCGGAACCTTGAGGCTGCTGCGCGCCGACCCGGACGACACCTGTTCGCCGCAACTTGCCGCGCGCCGCCTCTACCAGCTGGACGCTTCATTGCCGCCGGAAAAGCGCCAGACCGTCATTCACAAGGGCAAGGGACAGGCTCTGGACCACATTCTGGCCAGCGCATCCGTCGCCCACCGAACGGTTGACTTCAAGGTGTTCAATGTCGGTCTTCCGGATGAAGTCTTCGACGCGGATGAAGACGCCTATGCCGGATCCTTCCACGCCGCGATGCTGGCCGAGTTCGAGTTTTAAGGGACCAGTGGCAAATCTTGCGGTGCCCTTAGACCACGTCCTGACGAGGCACGAGTGTGCAGTCTCGAAGGACGGGCTTCGTGCCCCCCTCGCAACGAGGTCTGGTGTAGCGAAGAACCTCAGGGCGCCAGGGATTCGATGTAGCTGGCGAGATTGGCGATTTCGATGTTGCCGAGGGTCATGTTCGGCATTTGCGGATGGGGATCGGCAAGGAAGGTCGCAAGTTTTTCTTCCGTCCAGCCGGGATCCTTCGCAATGTCATAAAAGCTTGGCAGCGACGCGCTGGAGGCGCGATCCTGGTCTTCAGACACGAGGTGGCAGGCAGAGCACCATTGCAGCGCCAGCGCTTTGCCGGCAGCAGCATCGCCCGCCTCGGCAGCACTCGCACCGGAGAGGGCGGCGACGGCCATCAGGGTGACCCCACCCAGGAATGATCGCACACCCGAATGGAGACGCGGTTTCGAAACGGCAATTGCCTTGCTCATGAATCCTCCTTCAACCAGTCGCGTTCTGGCCCACGTGCAGCTTGTCCCTTCAAGACTGCAGCCTATCTCATCATCTAGCCTTGCGCTGAATCAAGAACGACTTAAAGTTGTCGGACAGAGCGCCACGCCCGTTGCGCGTCCTGCCCTCCACTTGCCAACTCCCGCCATCCAGGCGACCGGAGAGACACATGAAACATCTTCTCAAATCCAGCTTTGCCGCGGTTTCCCTGGCGACCGCCCTTGTTGTCGGCATCGCGGCACCTCTCGCCGCGCAGGATTCGCCGATCTATTCGCTGAAAGACCGCTTCCAGCCTGAAACGGCGCAGAACGGCATGGTTGCCAGCCAGGAAGCCGTCGCAAGCCGCGTCGGTGTCGACATCCTGAAGAAAGGTGGCAACGCAGTCGATGCCGCCATAGCCACCGGCTTCGCGCTTGCCGTCACGCTGCCGCGCGCCGGCAACCTGGGGGGCGGTGGTTTCATGATGATCCACCTGGCGGACAGCGGCGACACCAAGGCGCTCGACTATCGGGAAATGGCACCTGCCGCAGCCTTCAAGGATATGTTCCTGGGAGAAGACGGCGAACCCGATAACCAGAAATCCCGCTTTTCCGGTCTTGCTGTCGGTGTGCCGGGCACGGTCGCCGGCTTTGCCGAAGCCTTTGAAAAACACGGCAGCGGCAAGCTGACCTGGGCAGAGTTGGTCGCACCTGCCATTGACCTTGCGGAAAACGGCATCGAAGTGACACCGGATCTCGCGGCATCGCTGACCGCATCCGCAAAGCGCCTTCTTCAGGACCCGGCCACCGCCGCGATCTTCTACAAGACCGGCGGCCTGCCGTTCGTACCGGGCGAGACACTCAAGCAGACGGATCTTGCCGCAACGCTGAAACTGATCGCCGACAAGGGGGCAGCCGGGTTCTACACCGGTGAAGTTGCCGAAAAGATCGCACAGAAGGTGACTGCCTCCGGAGGCGGCATGACCACGGAAGACCTGGCCGGATACAAACCGGTCTGGCGCGACCCCGTCGTGGGCAGCTACCACGGCTATGAAATCGCATCGATGCCCCCACCGTCTTCCGGCGGCGTGCACATCGTGCAGATCCTCAACATGCTGCAGGGCTATCCGCTTGCCGAATATGGTCCGAACTCTGCAGACAGCATCCACGTGATGGCCGAAACCATGCGGCGCGCCTACGCGGACCGCTCCAAGTATCTGGGCGACCCGGATTTTGTCGATGTTCCGGTAAAGGGTTTGACCGATCCGGCTTATGCCGCTGAACTGGTGAAATCCATCAAGATGGATGTGGCAACGCCTTCCGAAGAGGTGAAGCCCGGCGATCCTTTCCCCTATGAAAGCAACCAGACCACGCATTATTCCGTTGTCGACAAGGACGGCAATGCGGTCTCCAACACCTACACGCTGAACTTCTCCTACGGCGTCGGCCTGACCGCCGATGGTACGGGGGTCTTGCTCAACAATGAACTGGACGACTTTTCCGCAAAGCCCGGCGTGCCCAACGCCTATGGCCTCATCGGCGGAACGGCCAACGCGGTTGAGGGCGGCAAGCGGCCACTTTCGTCCATGAGCCCGACGTTGGTGTTCAAGGACGGCAAGCTGTTCCTTGCCACCGGTTCGCCAGGCGGCAGCCGTATCATCACCACCACGCTGCAGATCATCCTCAACGTTGTCGATCACGGCATGAACATCGCCGAGGCGACGGCTGCTCCGCGCATCCACAATCAGTGGCTGCCGGATGAAATCCGCATCGAGGAAGGTCTTTCTCCGGACACGATCCGCTTGCTGGAAGCCCGTGGGCACAAGGTGGAAGTCAAGAACGCCATGGGGTCGACCCAGTCGATCATGCTCGTTGACGGTGTTCTGGCGGGGGCTTCCGACCCGCGGCGCCCCGGCGCGCTTTCCGCCGGCTACTGAGGCACCAACAGCCTCCACATTACCCCGGGCGCGCTAGGAGCGCCCGGATTTTTTTATGGCTCTCCGGTCGAGGATTACTTTCTCGACCCTGTTTCTGTCGCCATTGCAACCAGCTGCGCAAAGCGCCGATCGAGGGCAACACGCTCATCTGCCGGCATATCCGGCCAGACAATCTGGCTGCCGACAAAAGCCGCGTATTCGATTTTGGCAACATCTGCTGCAAGCGCAGGCTCCATCCCTCCGGCTTCGTAAAGCCGCGCGACAAACCCGGTTCGCAAATCATCGACGTCTCGGACGATCTCCTGCGCCCGAAGGTCTGATTGCGCGAATTGGCGCACGGCCTGCTCCAGCCGGTGGTCCAGACGATTGGCGAGATCCGACAGCTTCTGCGCCCGCAGATCCCCTTTTTCGGCCAGCGCCTGTTCGGCAATGTCGAGCGTGTGCCGCTGTTTCCAGGCAAGCATCAGGGCTTCGACGAAAGCCCCGTGATCCTGAAAATGGTGATAGAACGAGCCGCGCGTGCGGTCTGCTGCGGTGCAGAGAGCCTCGATGGTCAGTCCCGCCGGCCCATCCTTTGCAAGCTGTGTCAGACCGAGATCAAGCCAGTCCGATTTTCCGAAACGCTTCCTCAGATCAACTCACTCCGCCCAGAATACCAAGACCACCCAGCAGGACAATCGGCAGAAACAGCCAGCCCTGCGGCATCTGGCTGTATTTCTGCTTCTTCAGCGGTGGCACTGCAAGGCCCAGCAGACAGAAAGAAGCTGTCAACACGGTCGCCACCAAGCCGAGATCGAGGCTTTCAGCCCGCACACCCGCGACGGCAAACATGACGGCAATCATTGCCAGAACGATTGTCACGATATGCCAGCAGTAATAGGCGACATATTTCGGCACCGGGTGGAGATCCGACGCTTTCAGCAGCGGTACGGCGATCGTCCGCCCCCCTGCGAATGTATGCAGCAGACAGACGGCAGCCGAAAGACCCGCGGCTGCAAGCAATAGACCATTCATTTCACCACTCCTCCAAAACAAACCATAACATATGGTATGTTTTCATGAACTGACCTGACTGGAAATGCGGCGGTGGGTCACAGCCCCAGGCTTCTCGTTCCGATCGGCTCCTTCTTTGCCTCGGCAGTGTCCGCCCCTGAGGCCCCGCCCTGAACGACGGACATCTGTCGACGACGCGGAGCGTACCGGCCGGAGAGCAACCGGCGAGAACTGTGATCGAATATTACAGCCCCTCCGATTGACAGCACAAAACCTCGGTGCTAGCGCTATCCAAAGCGCTTTGGAGGAACTTTTCAAAAGAAAGCGCTTTCTATCCTTAGCTCGCCAACAATTCTGCCAACATCTGAAGAACGGGAGAGGCTGAAATGCCGATCAGAGCCGTGGTCTGGGGCGAAAACGTCCATGAACAGCACAACAAGATCGTCGCGGGTGTCTATCCGGACGGCATGCACCAGTGCATTGCCGATACGCTGAACACCGATCCCGAAATCACCGCCACCACCGCTACCTTGCAGGAACCCGAACACGGTTTGACGAAGGAACGCCTTGCCGAAACGGATGTGCTGTTGTGGTGGGGTCACGCCGCCCATGGCGACGTTTCCGATGAAGTGGTGGAGCGCGTCTGCGACGCCGTCTGGTCCGGCATGGGCATGGTGTTTCTGCATTCGGCCCATTTCGCCAAGCCGTTCAAACGCTTGATGGGCAGCCCGTGCAATCTCACCTGGCGCGAGGCCGGGGAGCGCGAGCGCCTGTGGGTGACCAGCCGCAACCATCCGATCACCAACGGTCTTCCCGACAGCTTCGAGCTGGAGATGGAAGAAATGTACGGTGAGCCCTTCGGTGTGCCGGAACCGCTGGAGACGGTCTTCATCAGCTGGTTCCAGGGCGGCGAGGTCTTCCGCTCGGGCCTCACCTACAAGCGCGGCGCGGGCAACGTCTTCTACTTCCGCCCGGGGCACGAAACCTATCCGACCTATCACAATACCCATGTGCAGACGGTGCTGAAGAACGGCGTCAAATGGGCGTTCAACCCGATGGCCCGGATCGCCGATCCGAACATTGCACCCAATGTTCCGGTGGAAGCGGCTCCCGAAAAGATCGAGGAACGCGGCCCGAAGCTGCACGCCGACGGCGAAGAAGGTTTCCGCTGATCCACTTTCCCTTCCGGACCGGCAGACTTTCGCCGGTCCGTCCTGCCCTCAAACGCTGAGGAAGATCCCCGTGACCTCTGCTGCACACCCTCTCCGGATCCTGATAGTCGGCACCGGCAACATGGCGCGTACCCATGCGGATGCCTTTTCAACGATCGACGGCGTTGAAATCGTCGGCGGCGTCGACCAGCGCCCGGACGTGCTCACCCAGTTCTGCGACACCTTTGCCATTCCGAACCGCTTCGCAACGCTGGAAGAGGCAATTGCCTGGGGCGAATTTGACGCTGCGGCAAACGTGACGCCGGACGCGGCGCACCATCCGACCACGATGGCCCTGATGACCGCGGGCAAGCACGTTTTGTGTGAAAAGCCGCTGGCGACCAACGCTGCCGACGCCCGGGAGATGGCGGATCTCGCCCACGCGAAGAAGCTGATCGGCATGGTCAACCTGAGCTATCGCAATGTTGCCGTGCTGCAAAAGGCCGCCGAGCTGGTTGCGGGTGGCGCCATCGGTGCGCTTCGTCACTTCGAGGCTTCCTACCTGCAAAGCTGGCTGACGCAGCCGGCGTGGGGGGACTGGAAGACCGAGAGCCAGTGGCTCTGGCGCCTGTCGAGCGCGCACGGTTCCAAGGGCGTTCTCGGCGATGTCGGCATCCATATCCTCGACTTCGTCATCTTCGCCGCCGGCAGCCCGGTGAGCGAACTTTCCTGCCGGCTGAAGACCTTTGACAAGGCAGAGGGCGGCAGGATCGGCGAATACACGCTCGATGCCAACGACAGCGCCACCCTGCAGGCCGAGCTTGAAAACGGCGCGCTCGGCACGATCAGCGCCACCAGGTTTGCCTCCGGCCATCTGAACGACCTGCGCCTGCGCCTTTATGGCGACAAGGGCGGCCTGGAAGTGCGTTTCGAGAAGGGCATCGAAGGCCTGCGCATCTGCCAGGGCGAAGATCTTTCTTCTGCGACCTGGACTGACATCGAGGTTGGCGCTGTTCCGACAGTCTACCAGCGGTTTGCCGCCGCTATCCTGACCGGAGCCCCGGCCGACCCCGATTTCGACCACGGCGCCCGGCTTCAGGTCGCCCTCGACCTTGCCGAACGCTCCCACACGGAGAACGGCTGTTTTCTGAAAGTCTGAGGCTGACGTCATGAGAAATGTGAGCGGAGCCACTCAATAAAGCCCCGCTCACACGCCTCCCTCTCGATCGTCATCCCGGACGCAGCGACGCGAATTTTCGGGATCGGAGAGCCCCAAATAGGCAGCATCAAGAAACTGGAGGGGCTAGAGAAGGATGACAGGCTGGTCGGAGGTATCAACCTATCCAAGCCCAGCCCTCTCGGCCTGCATGGAGCCTGACCTGTCTGCCGGTTCAGCCTTCCCGCAACCCCTTAAAATAACGCCTGCGGTTGGCCTCTGGCGTAACGGCGTCAGCCGGAGCAACTGGAACAAGGGCCGCAAATCCGTTGACGCCGATCAGCATCAGCCAGGTCACGATCACGAAGGTCGAGGTGAGCACCGGCATGCCGATGGGCTCCAGAAAGATCGCGACGGACGCCCAGAGCCAGGTCGACACAACAACGCCAAACAGCGTGTAGAGGGCAGAGGCTGGCGTCAGCACCAGAAAGAAGCCCCCGAGCGCGATCGCCGTCAGGGCCGCGTTATAGCCGAAGAGACCGTCACTGATCGCCCCTTCCGGCGCACCGTAAACAACGGCAACAAAGGCTGCCACATTGGCCCCGAGCAGCGCCATGATCGCGCTGATGCGCGAATTCAACGCAATGCCGAGCACGATCAGATATCCGCTGATCCAGTTGTCCTGAAAGAAGATCTGGCCGATGGCATTACCGATGCCCTTGTACCAGGTCGCGAGAGTGTACTGGACCGTGCCGTCATACTGGGTGGGCGAGACGGGCTTGGCGAGTGGGCCGGCATCGATGCTGTGGAACTTCAGGACGGCAAACAGGAACAGCCAGCCGACCAGCACGAACGGCATTGTCAGCGGCGCGACCCTATGCGGGCCAAGCAGGTTTGCAAGACTGGTGAAGACCATGGCCGTCATGGCGGAACCGAACGCGATATAGACCGTCAGATAAACGGACGGAACAGCGCCGTAGTGAAAATCCTCGCTTGTAAACGCAATCAGCGCCAGCGCGACAAGCGCTCCGTTGAAGCCGAACAGCCCGTCGCGGATCAGCCCCTTGTCCGCCTGCAGCAGAACCGCCGTCGCGGTGGAGATGACCACTCCGAAAACGGCAATGGCGCCATAGATCGGCGAATTGAAGAAAAGCGCGCCCAGGATGATCAGGCCCGAGACCGGATTGTTCTGAAACACGACCTGCCCGATGCCACGCAGGCACCAGTCGACAAAACCGAAAACCGGATGTTCCTTCAATGCGTTCAATGCCTTCCCCCCGACTGCAAGCGGCATCCGGGCACGGTAACACGGCCGGGCAGAAGGCGCGGAACTATTGACCGCGGTGCGATCATTTTTTTGAAACGCGACCAGACGTGCCGGACAGCCGGTTCCGGGCGTGTCTCTTTGGGCCCGAAAAGCTTCGGGTGTGCCAGGCAGGATCTGGATGGATCGGCGCGAGACGCCAAGCGCTGGCAGGCACTGGAACTGCAGCGGAACCGAATGGTTCCACTGCAGCCAAGTTGGGTACTTGAGGCAAAGCAAAAGACGGAGACAACCGGTATCCGGCTTCTCCGCATAATGCTCGCTGACATTACTCCCTGGCCCCTGCAACATCGTTCAGGTTGGGAGCCGGGTTTGTATCAATGTTTAGACGAACCTTGAAATACTGCCGAAAAACATGGACTTTTGCCGCGACAGGGACTGAATTTGACTATGACAGCAAGCCCCAAAAAACCTTGAACTGCCTCGACATCTAACGCGGCCATGGTTCACAAGCGATCCCGTCATTGTCAGCATCGTGTTTCGGCCAATACCCAGGTTCGCCACGATTTGCCGGTGCCAAGCCAACTGAACGTGCTGCAACGCAATTCGGAGCAGATGCAAGATGCAGCAAGGTAACGCTTCGGGACCAGGGACTGAAGAATGGCAGAGCCCAATATGTGAGCGAAAGAAACGCCAGAACAAATGCCATTGCCAACAAGGGGGTCCAGGCTCTGAAAGCCTCCGAAGAACGACCCCGAAAGCTTTTGGACGACACTTCACGGAACCGATTTTTAAGCCGCAAAGCTTTTTCGTCTGCCGTGTTGCGGTCGGCCACTCGCATGTTGCGCAAGATCTTGCTCATGTCACATCGAATTTGTTTTCGACAACATCAACATACTAGGTAGAATATGATTTAGTTCCGATTGAGCTTTTCGTTCGATTTTTAGCGGATCCGGGTCGCAGGTCCGATGATCTGACGGCTGCACGGAAATTCATTTAGGATCAAGAAACAAAAAAACCAGCATTCTTTCGATTGCTGGTTTCCTGGACCTTTCGGTCGAATTGGAGCGGGCGATGGGATTCGAACCCACGACCCCAACCTTGGCAAGGTTGTGCTCTACCCCTGAGCTACGCCCGCATAGCGTCCCTGGTCCGTGGCGGTGACCGCCTCGGCGTCGGTGGCGCAGTATATGAACTATGCTGAGACGGATTGCAACACCGAAATTGAAGAAATTTTTTTAGCCGTCGATTTGTGGATTTCCTGTGAAATCAAAGCCGGAAAATCGCAGATTTCTGCCGCTTTTTCTACCCTTCACCTCTTGTGGCCGGCAGCCAAATCGCGTTAGACAGCGCAAAAGCTCTCAAAATTCTCAGGAAAACCCATGCCGGCAACACGCGACGACCTACTGGCCTATTTCGAGGAACTCGGGATCCCTGTCACGACGGTGGATCACGAGCCCGTCTTTACAGTTGCCGAGTCCGGCGACCTGCATGACCGCATTCCCGGTGGCCACACCAAGAACCTGTTCGTGAAGGACAAGAAGGGACGGCTGTTTCTGATCGTTGCCCTGCACGACGCGGAAATCGACCTGAAGAAAGTGCACCAGATCATCGGCGCTCAAGGGCGCGTATCTTTCGGCAATGCCGATCTTCTGATGGAGGTGCTGGGCGTGGAACCGGGTTCGGTGACCCCCTTCTCGCTGATCAACGACCGCGAAGCCCAAAGGGTCACGCCCGTGTTCGACGCAGCCATGATGCAACATGAAGTGCTGAATTATCACCCGTTGAAGAACAACGCGACGACGGCGATCTCCGCAGCCGACCTTCTGAAATTCGCCTCTGCTTGCGGCCACACGGCGCAGGTTCTGGCGGTCAGCGAAGAGGCCAAGGCAGCCGGCCTGTAACGGTCACCTACTTTCGGCAGGCGAAGGCGTTTGTATTTCGCGCGCAGTGGCTCCATGTTATGGGCCAAATCAACCCTTCAACGGCATTCACTTTGAGCCGGCAGGCCCCAGGCACCGGCAGGAAAATTCGAGGCGGCACATGAGCAACGGCAATTACAGCATCGGCGGCCAGGTCGGCGGCGGCTTTGGCGCCAGCATGGGTGGCGGTTATGGCGGCCAAATGGGCGGTGGCGGCATGGGCGGCGGCAACGGTGGTGGCGACGCCCCTGCAGGCGACCTCATTTTTGACGTCACGACGCAGACCTTCATGGCCGATGTCATGGAAGCTTCCCGCCAGCAACCGGTTCTGGTTGATTTCTGGGCACCCTGGTGCGGTCCGTGCAAGCAGCTCACACCGATCATCGAAGCTGCGGTGAAAGCCGCTGGCGGCCGCGTAAAGCTGGCCAAGATGAACATTGACGACCATCCGGAAATTGCCGGCCAGATGGGTATCCAGTCGATCCCGGCCGTGGTGGCCTTCAAGGATGGCCAGCCGGTGGACGGTTTCATGGGCGCACAGCCTGAAAGCCAGATCCAGGCATTTATCGAGCGCGTTGCCGGCCCTGCACCGGTCAGCCAGACCGACACCTTCCTGGAGCAGGGCGCAGAGCTACTGCTGGCCAAGGATTATGGTCAGGCTGCCCAGCTTTTCGGCGCCGTGATGCAGATGGAACCGGACAACGTGACCGCGATTGCCGGCCTGGCACAGTGTTATATCGGTGCTGACGATCTGGAGCGGGCCAAGCAGGCATTGGAACTGGTTCCGGAAGAAAAACACTCCGACGAAGCCTATGTCGCCGCCAAGGCCGCGGTGGAGCTGGCCGAACAGGCAGCATCCCTCGGCGACCTTGCCGAGCTTCAGGATCGCATTGCCAAGGATCCGCTTGATCTGCAGGCCCGCTTCGACCTGGCTCTTGGCCTCAACGGCAAGGGCAACAAGGAAGGCGCAGTCGACGAACTGATCGAGATCGTTCGCCGCGACCGCGAGTGGAACGAGGACGGCGCGCGCAAGCAGCTGCTGCAATTCTTCGAAGCCTGGGGCTTCAAGGATCCGGCCAGCGCCTACGGCCGTCGCAAGCTTTCCTCCGTGCTGTTTTCTTGACGACCGCCGCAACTGACACACATTTAGGAAACAGCACGAAGCTGGCAGTCATGCTGCGATAACGAAAACAAAGAAGGCATTGGAATGCAGGCGGGAAATGCCATTTACGAGACCATCGCGGATCTGCCGCCGGTCCTGCCCGTGTTTCCGCTTGCCGGTGCGTTGCTGTTGCCCCGCACACAGCTGCCGCTGAACATCTTCGAGCAGCGCTATATCGACATGGTGGATGCCGCATTGGCCGGCAACCGCCTGATCGGCATGGTGCAGCCTTCACCCGACCGTCATTCGGACGATCCGGACAATCCGGCTCTTGCCAGCGTCGGCTGCGTCGGAAGGCTCACCAGCTTTCAGGAAACCGGCGACGGGCGATACCTGATCACGCTGCAGGGCATCACCAGGTTTGCCGTTGGGCGCGAGCTTGAGGACTACAGCAGGTTCCGCCAGATCGAGTGCGATTTCTCCGCCTTTGCACATGACCTCAAGTGCGGCCAGGGCGAGGAGGAAGTCGACCGGACGAGCCTTCTGAGAACCTTGCGCGACTATCTGGACGCCAACAACCTGGAAGCCGACTGGCAAAGCGTGTCGGAAGCCGAAACCGAGGTGCTGGTCAACGCCCTGTGCATGATGTGCCCCTACGGCCCGCAGGAAAAGCAGGCCCTTCTGGAAGCCCGCGACCTGAAGACCCGTGCCGAAACCCTGATTGCCATCACCGAGATGGACATAGCCCGCTCGCAGAATGACGGCGGCACCACCTTGCAGTGAGTGCTCCGAACATGGCGCTCCAACCTGAAAGACACTCCCAGATGACAGAACCGACCGAACGCCCGGTTGACCGCAAGCTGCTGGAACTGCTGGTCTGCCCCGTGACCAAGACCACGCTGGAATATGACGCGGACGCCAAGGAGCTGATTTCGCGCACCGCCAAGCTTGCCTACCCGATCCGCAACGGCATCCCGATCATGCTGCCCGATGAGGCGCGCAAGCTGGAAGGCTGAAGCCACCGGCCAGCAATAAAGCCCGGGCGACTGACTCCGGCCCCTAACCCAAAAGTGGGCTTAGACGAAAAGCTTAAGCCGAACCCCTTGGTCCAGCAGGGCTTTCAGGGTTCGGACATGCTTTGAAAATCTGAAACAAGCAAGAAACTGCGACTTGTCCGGCCCTGCGCTGGCAGGAACGCAAATCGCCCGCTTCGCGCCAGCAAATTGGTCATTCACCAGCGCCCGGCCTTGTCCTGAAAACCGCCGTTCGTTGCACGGGAACCGGACTTTCGTCGCGACATGAACGAACGGCAGCAGAGCTGGACAAAGCGGACCTGGGGTCAGAACGCAAGCAAGCCTGATGTGAAGTCAACATAAGGGAACGACTGGGTTTACCATACTCCGGAGACAACTTTGTGTGGTCTTCCCATGCCAACTCAATCTTGAGTGTGTATGATTACGCGCATAGTCAGCCAAAGGGGTTTTGATATGCGTCTGTATTCGGTTCCCGTGCTCGCTCTCGTTTTAATCCTTGGCCTGGCCCTGCCGCTCAGGGCGCAAAGCACCGATCCTTGTGCCGCTCCGCCAAGCGTGGATTCCACGTTCACCTGCCTTTTCAACATCTTCCCTCGCAGCCAAGGCAGTGCAGACAGCCCCAGCATCGGCTGGGCATTGGCGCAGGTGGTGGCCAAGAACGGCGGGGCAGGCCCTATTGCCTCCGATGGTCCCTTGGTCATCGTGAATGGCTACGGTGTATTTGTTTATGACGGCAAACAGGCCTCCGCTGGCAAGCTGCTGGACCATGTGCTCACCCGCAACGACCCGGCCACAGGTTTCGTGCAGGCGACGGCGCTGTCGCACATTGGCCCCGCCCTGGCCTATCTTGCGGCGCTGAAGGCCGACAACTCTCCGCTCTTTGAAAAGTTGTTGTCGGACCTGGAGTCCCGCATCGCCCATGCTGCATCGCAGCTGAAGCTTAACCCTGACTGGATCAGCAAGCTGGAGGCGCCCTCCTGGAAGGAACGCCCGGACGAGATCAACGCCATGATGACCTATGGGATGTGGATGGCGCTGGATTATGTCCAACGTGTCCGTGCCGGGAAGGTGAAGAATTTTGACGCCAAGTCGGTCGCGGAAGATTTCTACAATGGCGGTGACAAGCGCTATGAAGTGCCGTTCAACAACGTGATGATCGGCACCTTCATGCTGGCGGCACTCAACAGTGTCCAGGAGTTGCAAATGATGATCGCCAACAACACCGACACAATCAACTGGGCTGACGCCCGTGTTGTGGTGCACATGCCCATCGGCACCAATTATGGGGCGGGGCTGACCTTGTCGACCAACCAGCTTGCGGCGGCCCTGCCTGTCTTGAGCGACGGCAAGATCGGGTCAGAGAACATCCTGATCATGCCCTATGCGGTGGCCCCCTGCACGAAGGTTTCGGTGATCACACAGTGCCCGCTTGAAGTGTTTACCAGTGATCTCAATGCTGCGACTTATGGCTTTTATTCGCAGACCGCTTGGCTGGGTGTCTACAATCGCACCCAGATCGCGCGGAATGCGTTCTACAACGTCGACGACATTGAAACGGTGTTATCGAAGCAAATCCCCGGAGATTACCCGTTGACCTCGGCGGATGACATCGATGCCTTCATGATGCGGCTCAAGTATTCGCTGATCAACGGTGACCAGCTGCTGTCCAACTCGGTTGGGTTCTGGCTGCCGGGCGCGCTGAAAGCCAACGGGTGGGACACCAGCACGCTGAAAATTCCCGGCGTGAACGCGGGGTTCCCGAAGGGTGTCAAGCGATACCCCAAGCCGAAAAGCTAGAGCATCCTGCGGTCAAGGGAACTGCGGTGAATGCCATAACCGTCATCGCTGCAGTCGATTTGTATCGGTCTGCAGTACCGCGCAGACTGCACCGCCGATCTTGATCCTCCAATTGCCGTACGGAGTGGTTTCAGCATAACAGGGAGCCGTGGACTAATAAATCCACTCCGAAGCCCTTGAATGGCAACTGAGCGGACTTTGTTGCCTTTCGACTACGTTGCCTCAGTGTCCGCTGTCAGTCCTTTTTTGGTCGCGCTGAAAAGCAGCAATTACTAGCAGCGGATGTTCGCCGCGTTTGCCAAAAAGCCCAGGCAATCTGCGACGACCGCGGCTCGTCTTATTGGAACGGATGCGAAAAAAATTTGATCGGGACAAGTTTGGGAAGTCACTTGGTATGTGGTAGTGGCATGAGAAAAGCATTGCCCATGCCCTCCCCTGGCGTGATACCGATAAGCGCCAGAACCGAGGCAGCGATGCCCAGTTGGGACAGCTCCTCTCCCTGTTCAGGGCCTTCAGCGTCAGAAAACAAATAGAACGGAACTTCGGTTGCGGCCAGTGCCGTTCCACCGTGCCAGTGGTCTGATGTCATGCCGTGGTCTGCGGTGACGATGACATCGTAGCCAAGATCGCGCCACACTGGGATCGATCGCGACAGCGCATTGTCGATTTGCCAAATCTGGCGGCGATATTCTTTGCTGTCACCGCCAAACGTATGTCCCAGCGTGTCGGCGGAGCAGGAATGCAGCAGCATGTAGTCGGGAGCATGCCATTCCATCATCAGCGTCGCCTGTGCGCAAAGATCGATTTCGGCGGGGGCACAGGCGTTCATCGGGCCGTAGCCCTCCATCGAATAAAACCGGGCGGCTTGGATATCCGCATTCTTATCCAGATGCTCGATGGAGCGCAAAGGATCCCACGGTTGTCCGACGTAGAGATGGTGAAAGTAGGCTTGCGCCACCGCGCCCGTGCGCTTGCCGGCCGCGCGGGTCAGAGAAAAAACGTTGGGTGAGGAGGATGCGCGCATCCCGTCATTAGAGACGATACCATGCTGATGCGGCCAGAGGCCGGTGTGAATGGTTTCGTACATTGGCCCCGAAAGACTGGGCAGCGCTGTGCGCATCTTCCACCGGCGTGCCTGCCCAAGCGCGACAGCCCCTTCGAGCCAGCCGCATTCGGAAAGGGCCGCGTCGTAGCCAGCACCGTCCATGATGACAAGTAGAACGCGGGTCATGCACCGCGCCCGCAACGTATGTCGACCAGCCGCTGCACCATGGGTGCGAAATGCCAGAAGTCGGGTGTTTCCATCCCCGCGACCTTCCCAGCCTCGTCGAGATATCGAACGGCGATGATCTGCTTGAGGTTCGGGTTCTTCTCGAACTCGGCCACTTCCTCGCGCGACATCGGGCCGCCCTGCAGATTCAGCGAATGGATCGAGGCCTCGGACAAGCGCTTGAAATACTCGGGGCGCGTCGCGCAGAGGTAACGCTTTGCCGCGACGTGGTAGCGGCAGCAATCGGTCACGACGGACGGAAAGAACCGCTCGAGCACCTCGGCGCCTGCGTCTTCGTGGTGCCGGTCCTCGGTATCGTCCATGGTGAAGGTGCCGAACTCGCTGGTGAAATGGCCGATGTCGTGCAGCAGCGCGCCGACGATGATTTCTTCGGGCTGACCGTTACGTTCGGCGATCGTGGCGCCTTGCAGCATGTGTTCGCCCATTGTCACGGGCTCGCCCAGGTATTCCTCACCGCCGCGCCGATCGAAGATGGAGCCGATGAAGGCGACAATTGTCTCGGCCGTCAAAGTGTCGATATCTGGCCTCATTCCGCGGCCTCCAGCACACCTTCACGGCACATCGCGTCATGAGCGGACCGCAGCCCGTCCTTGTCGGCGTAGCAGCCTTGCAGCCAGCGCGTCCCTTCACCGGAATAGCCTTTGCGCGCGTGCAGCACGCGGGTGTTGTCGACGACAAAGGCTTCGCCCGGCTCCAACCGGAACGTCAGCTCCATGGCCGTGTCGTCGATGATCTCGCCCAGACGGCGATAGGCGGCGTAATAGGCCTCCATCTTGTCGAAGGGTACCTCCGTGATGGCCGCGCATGAGCGGTTGTTGAAACGGATGCCGGTCAGCTCGCCGTCAGGTGCCAGTTCGATCATCGGCCGACGCGAGGTCAGGCAAACGCCCGCCTCGCCGGCATATTCGAACCGTGCGCAATGATCGGCCAGCAGGTCGAACTCCTCGGGGTTTTCCTCGCGCAGGCGCAAGGCCGCAGCGAACCCGTCGACCACCATGTTCTCGCCCCCCGCAGCAGAGCTCTCGAGGCAGTAGAGAACCTGGATCGTCGGCACCGGGTCGCGATAGGGATTGTCGGTATGCGCCTGAAGCCCAAGACCGGTGAAGGCGAGGTTGGTCGGGTTCACCTCGGTCCGAACCTCAAAGTGGCGGCCATAGTTCGTCTCGCGCACAAAGCCGAAAAGATCGACGATCCGGAACAGCGCCCCGGGTTCGACCGGCGCGTTCACCACCTTGGCAAACCCAAAGCGGACGATCTGGCCCAGCCAGTCGCGCAAAGGGGCTCCGCCTTGTTGCAACTGGGCAAAATCACCGCAGGGCACGGCAGCCATCAGCCCTGCATCCCACGCCTGGATCCCGTCAGGCAGCCAGCCGCGCGCGGTTGGTGCCGCATGGTCATAGGCATGCGCTGCAAGCCATGCGGGATCAAAACGAACGGTCTTGTCCTCCGGCATGAAACGCACCTGAAGCGCGCCATCCGGGGCGATCTCGGCCGCCGCTATCCGGGTGTCGGCCGGGATGTCGCGCAGGGCGATCAACCGCTGCCCGTTGCCCGGGGCGCGTGTTTCGGCATCCTGCGCGTTGTCCCGCAGCCAGATCGCATGAAACCGCTGCGGGCCAGCGGTGGATTCCAGCGTCAGAAAGGTTCCGGACGGATCGAGTGTGACGGACAGCATGAGATTTCCCAAGAGTTGATTGCGACTTGGCTGGAGTTTCGCAAGCGCAATGGATAACTTCAAATCAGGAATTTATGGCCTGAGGCATCGTTTGACTTATGAAAAGGGATCGTCTTCCTCCGCTCGAATGGATCCGCGCCTTTGAGGCAGCGGCGCGGCTTGGCAGCTTTACCGCCGCCGCCGAAGATGTCGGCCTGACGCAGGCCGCGGTCAGCCAGCGGATCGGACAGTTGGAGAAACACCTCGGCACACCCCTGTTCGACCGTCGGGCGCGGGCCATCTCTCTGACCGTCGAGGGCGAGGCCTGGTTGCCCCACGTCCGCCTTGCGCTGGAAGGGCTGCGCGACAGCACCGAAGCGGTTTTCGGCACCGGACACCGACACCTGACACTGTCCGCCAGCCAGACCATCATCGACCTGTGGTTGCTCCCCAGGCTGGGTCATCTGCAAACCCTGACAAAAGCCGAACTCTCGATTCAGTCGATGGTTGTCGGCACACATGACGCCCCGCAGGATGACGTCATTCGCATCCGTTATGGGACAGGCGACTGGCCGCACCCTTATCGCGCCCGGCTCTATGCCGAACAAATCGCCCCGGTGGCGGCGCCCTCTCTGGTTGCCCGCCCGGAGCATTGGACAACGTTACCACGCATCGCTTGCGCCGGTCAGCGACCCGGCTGGCACGCCTGGGCAGCCGCGTTCGGCATCCCGACCACCCCATTGCCCGACCTGCGCTTTGATACCCATCTGTCGGCACTTGGCGCGGCCAAGGCGGGGTTGGGCGTTTTTCTGGCATCGCTGCCTTTGTGCGCGGAGGCCTTATCAACGGGAGCGTTGGTGCGCTTGGACCCCGGGTCTCTTTCTCATCACCAAAGCTATTGGCTGCTCGCCAGCCCACAAGCGGTGTCGCGGGACCAATGGCAGGCGATTACAACGGCAATCATCGATATCTGATTGGGAAATCTTGGTAGAGCAGACATTCGTCGGAACATCAGTATCGAGTGGTTTGGCCTCCAGGCAGACCTTCGCAGTAGACTGATCGAACGTCCCGTTGGGCCGGAAAGCGCCTGCGAGCCTATCTGGCGCGAATGTCTGCTTCGCCAAACGCTGGAGCCGTTTTACTTGCAACCACACTTAGGCTTAGAGGCCCGGCGATTGCCCCGGGCTTTTTTATAACCTGTTGCGACCCGCCATCCCGATGCAAATGCCCGAAGCATTTGGGACGAGGAAGCCGGAGCAACCGTTTGAAGCCCGGCAAATCGGCCGGGCCCTTCATGGTGAGGGCGTCAGTAGCCGCGGAACATCGGCAGGATGTTCAGGATGATCAGCTGGCGGACAAAGATGATCGCCAGCAGCAGGATCACCGGAGAAATGTCGACACCGCCGAGATCGGGCAGGAACCGCCGGATCGGCCTGAGCGCGGGCTCCGTCAGATTGTAGAGAACCCGGCCAATGGAATTGATGATCTGATTGCTCGAATTGACGATGTTGAAGGCATAGAGCCAGGAGAAGATCGCGCTGGCGATGATCACATACGTGTAGAGTTCCAGGGCGAGCAGTATCACGTTGAAGAGTGCGGTCATGGTCCGGTCCGTTGCCGTTCGAAATCTGGTCTTGCCCTCATGTAGCTTCCTGACAGCCCTGCTGCAAGACGGCAGCGTCACCGACATTTGATTGTGCTTAAGCTTCGCACCAGCCACAGGGCGGTGCGGAAATGCAACAGTCCGGCAAAACCCTCTCAGCTTAGGGTTTGTGTAAGCCCTTCTCGTGCTATCTTCCTGCCAACGGAATTCCTTGTCGGATGGGGTTGAATGTTCAAGTTGATGACGCGCGCCGCGCTGGCGCTTGCTCTAAGCGCTGTGTCTGGAGCCGCTCTGGCGCAGAGTGGAGACCTGTCTGAGCAGGATGCGAACCGCCAGTTCGTGGTTGACCTCGGTGTCGGCGCCATTGTCCAGCCGCGTTACGAGGCTGCAGACTCCTATCTGGTCTACCCCTTCCCGATCGTTTCGGTCGGCCGCTTCTACTTCCCCGGCCTTGGCCAGGTTGTCGACGGCCGCCGCAAGTCCGGTGTGTTCTTCTACCCGTCGTTCAACTTCATCGGCGAGCGCAAGGCCAGCGACAGCACCGATCTGACCGGCACCAACACCATCGACTGGGCGCTTGAACTCGGTCTCGGCGGTGGTTTCCGCACCGAGCATTTCCGCGCTTTCGCCGAACTGCGTCAGGGCATCAACGGGCACACGGGCCAGGTTGGTCAGCTCGGCCTCGACGGCATCGTCTATCCCGCTGAAAAGTGGGAAGTCAGCTTCGGTCCGCGTGCGGGCTTTGCTTCTGACGAATACATGGACACCTATTTCGGCGTGAGCTCGACCGAAGCAGCCAACAGTGGTGGCCGCCTGACGAAGTTCAACCCGAGCGCCGGCTTCAAGAGTGTCGGCCTGGCGGCCCGCGCCAGCTATGATTTCAACGACGACGTCCGCCTGCACCTGCAAGGTGGCTATGACCGGCTGGTTGGCGACGCGGCGGACAGCCCGATCGCCAAGAACGGCAGCGAAAACCAGTTCAGCATCGGTGCCGGCGTCACCTACCGTTTCGCCTTCGACCTGTTCTAGGAAACCCGTTTCCGCAATGTTCAAGATGCTGCCGCACCACGTGTGGCAGCATTTTTTGTTTCTGGTCGACCGACACGCCGGTTGATCCGCCTGTTCGGGACATACATCCCGGGAGCGCATGGAAGTTCTTCAGTTCAAGCCGGCTTGACCTGTCCTGCAGGCACGATCATTGCGCAACCCGTGCACGCGTTTCGGCAAAGCCGAAACGCTCACTTTGCGAAGTGGCAAGTCGGATGGACGGAGAACCGCTCGGACGCACTTAGTAGGCGCAGGGGACGAGCTTGATGCCGTTCGGCAGCTTGGTGTTCTCGTCGCCGCAAGCACCGAGGATGCGGCTGGGGTCGAGATTATAGGCACCCGACAGATCCGCCCCGGCGAGACGCGTACGGCGCAGAAGAGCACCATCGAAATCAACACCCTTCAGATTTGCGCCCGTCAGGTCCGAACTGACCAGCCGCACGCCTGTGAAATCCGCCCCTGAAAAATTGGCGTTATGAGCCTTGACCCTGTCGAGCTTGGCCTGGCGCATGCGGGCATCCTGGAAGTTGGCGCCATTCAGGTCCACGCGCTCCAGGTTGGCATCATCCATCTTGGCACCCTTGAAGGAAGCCGCGTCCGCAATCGACCGGGTCAACAGGACATTGCGCATGTCCGCGCCGTCGAAAACGGCTCCATTTGCCTCAACCGTGTTCAGGTCCGCGTCCCGAAGGTCCGCATCCTGGAAATTCGATTTGTTCAGATTGGCTTTTTCAAGATCGACGGAGCGCATGTTCGCACCGGAAAAATCGCTGCCGGAGAAATCCGCCCGCTCGGCTTCCGTCCGCCGGAAATCGGAGCCCTTGAAATTCGCGTCTTTCAACAGGGCTTCCTTGAGGTCGACTTCCCGCAGATTGGCACGGCCAAAATCACCGTTTTCAAGAACCAGACCACGAAGTTCCGCCAGCCGAAGATCGCAACCGGGGCAACCGCCCTTTTCCTTGATCTCGGCCATGCGCTCTTGATCACTGCCAGCCTGTGCTCCACCGGCTGCCACCAGCAGGGCCATGGCGCCAACGCAGCCTGCAAGAACCCGGGTCACCCTGTTTTTCATCGCGAATCCCTTTGCCAATCTCCACCTAAAGATAGGTCGCACTTGTGGCGGTTGAAGGACTGTATCCGATCAGAAGATTGAAAAAGTGAGAAAATGAGGCAGATCCGCTTCACATCGTGGCGATCCTTTGCCGCAGGGCGGGCATCATCGCCGGGAAGCAAGGGAGGGAGGGAAGAAGCAGGCGGGGTCGCGAGTGCCCACTCCTTCCGTCCATCTAAGCGCTGACGACGCACTACCTGACAATCAGCGTGCCAATCAAAACGCAAAAGCCTTGCCAATTTGTTTTCAAAGCCATTCAAACCAGATCTGGTTCAGCTAAAATCGCCTGACACAAGATGCTGATTCCGTTTAGACTTTCTTCACATCTGCTGCATTGCAAATTGCAACGCCACCTGCAAACACGGCTAACAAAAGGTTAAGAAATTGAGCTGTCCTTCCGTCAGGAAATCTCTTCCTTGACGTCGATGGTCGAGCGCTTGCCGATGTCGTCATAGTGCCGCTCGAGCCATTCCTGCGCGGTCTTGCGCCCAAGGTCCTTGAGATCGGTGAGAAACGCCCATTCGGCGTTGAGTTTCGATGAGGCCTGCAGCGGCTTCAGCTCCCCGGCGGAGATCCTGTGCATGTTGACCTTCATGTATTCCTCGCTCGACAGCTTGCCTTCCTCGATCAGGCGCGTGACGAAGTCGATGGCCCGGAGTTCGCGAAGGAGCGTGGAATTGAAGGTAATCTCGTTGAGCCGGTTGACGATCTCCCGCGCGGTCTTCGGTACCTTGCGCCGTTCGATCGGGTTGATCTGGATGAGCATCACATCCGGCGTGTCGGTGTCGTAGAACAGCGGATAGAGCGGCGGATTGCCCATGTAGCCGCCATCCCAATATGGCTCGCCCTCGATTTCCACTGCCTGGAACACCTGCGGCAGACACGCGGATGCCATCACCGCATCCAGCGTGACTTCCTTTTCGCTGAACACCCGGATCTTGCCGGTGAAGACGTTGGTTGCCGAAACGAAGATCTTCATGTGTTCGCATTGGTGAACACGGTCGAAATCGACGGTTTTTTCCAGAACATCGCGCAGCGGATTGGCGTTGAGCGGATTGAATTCGTAAGGCGACGCAAACCGCGTCAGCACATCGAAGAACAGATAGCTGGGGGAATGATCAAGGCTCCACTCCCCCAGGAACACGTCCAGCGGCGAACGCTGGATCGGGCTGTATTTGGCCTGTCGGCTGACCTCGTACCAGAAAGCTTCAAGGCGCTCTCTCGCACCGTCTTCGCCGCCGTCCTGCATGCCGCCGGCAAGCACCACCGCATTCATGGCACCGGCCGACGTGCCGCTGATGGCGTCGATCTTCAGCCGCTTGTCTTCCAGGAACCAGTCCAGAACGCCCCAGGTGAAGGCGCCGTGTGCGCCGCCACCTTGAAGGGCAAGGTTGATCTTCTTAGGCGCGGCCATGACGGCTCCCTTGTTCCGGTGGTTCGGCGATGGTCGCGGGCGGGCATCAGCCCGCACCGCGAGCAGCATGGATCAGTGTGCGGTCCAGCCGCCATCGATGGGCAGGATCGAACCGGTGATCGATGATGCCGTATCGGAGCACAGGAACACCGCATAGCCCGCCACCTGTTCGATGGTCACGAACTGCTTCGTCGGCTGCGCGGCCAGCATGACGTCGTTCTTGACCTGCTCTTCGGTCATGTTGCGCGCCTTCATTGTGTCGGGGATCTGCGCTTCCACCAGCGGTGTCCAGACATAGCCCGGGCAGATGGCGTTGACGGTGATGCCCTGCTGGGCAACTTCCAGCGCCACGGTCTTGGTGAGACCGGCAATGCCGTGCTTGGCGGCCACATAGGCGGACTTGTAGGGTGAGGCGACCAGCGCGTGGGCGGAAGCCGTGTTGATGATCCGTCCCCAGCCCTTGGACTTCATGCCGGGCAGCGCGGCGCGGATCGCATGGAAGGCGGACGTCAGGTTGATGGCGATGATGGCATCCCACTTGTCGACCGGGAATTCATCGACCGGCGACACGAACTGGATGCCGGCATTGTTGACCAGGATATCGACACCGCCGAATTCCTTTTCCGCATCGGCGATCATGCCGGCGATCTCGTCGCCCTTCAGCATGTTCGCCGGCGAATAGGTGCAGCGCACCCCGAAATCCGCCTCGATGGCGGCCCGGGTCTTTTCGATCTCATCGGCATCACCCAACCCGTTGATCACGACATTGGCGCCTTTTTCCGCGAAGGCGCGGGCGCAGCCGAGCCCGATGCCCGAAGTGGATCCGGTGATGACGGCGGTTTTGTTGGCAAGCATTTGGGATCTCCCTTGATCGGCGGATCATCGGCCGGGAGTGTCCGGCCATCCGGAAACGGATCGTTGAAAGGCTTGGCCTCGTTCTGCCTTCCACGAAAGGCAACAAGGCGTCAGAACAGAAAATTTCAGGCACACATTCGACCAGTTATCGCCGCACTGCAACATCGGAATGATGAAATTTGATCCATGTTGCCTTCATCAACGCCGGTTTATGCGCTGCGCCCCTTCAAGCGCCTTGCGTGCACGGGCCCTGGCGGCATCCCGCGTTTCCTCCACTTTGGAAAGATCTTCCTGTCGAAGCCCGAGTTGCGCGGCAAAGCGTTCGCGGATCAGGCCGTAGAAGGTCGCGTGCAGGCTGGCAAACGCCCAGACCAGGATCAGCATGGTGCCCATCGGAAAGATCGCAGAGCGGATCTGCTGCCACAAGACGCTGGCAGGCATCAATCCATCGCTAACGCCAAGAACGACCGCCCAGATGCCGACCAGGAAACCTGCAAGCAGGCTCATCACCAGCGCCGCAAAGGCCATGGCCCAGCCAAGCCCGGACGTTGCCCGCCAGCTTTCCTTGAGCGTCAGCGGATCGTCCACCGCCGATGCCGGCAGCACGACGGAAAAGCGTTGCACCACCATCAGCGCAACGAACGGTGCCAGAAACAGGAGCAGCAGTCCGATGCCCGCCGTGACCGCGGCCAGCAGCAGGGAAACAATCACCAGCGGTATCAGTGACAGGGCGCCGATCAGGCTGAGGACGATCTGGTTGAGAATGACGCGTATGTTGCGCGCCCCGAAGGTGACCGGAAAATCCCGCGCGTCGATCAAGATGCGCCGCACATAGGCAATGGCGATGGAAAAGCCGACCAGCAGGTTGGCAATGGCTGCCAGCGCCCTGAGCGCGCCTTCGTCGGCAGCGGCCACCGGCTCGGTCATGTAGGAAACGGTCTTGAAGCCGCTTTCCGGCATCAGCGATCCGCCAATGGCGAAATTCAGGGCGACCAGAAGCAGGATATAGGCCCAGCCGGTTTTCAGAAGCGTCCCGAAATTGTGCTGCGCCAACGACAGCGAACGTTCCAGAACGGTGAAAAACATGGTCTGCTCCGGTTGCTTGCAACGGCCGCAGGATACGCGATTCAGGCCGGCGCACCAGCCCCCTCCGGCCGTTCCATCGCGATCCGGTAACCTGCCGTCAGGATCGAGATTCCCAGCACCGTGACGATGATCTGCACCAGCACGTTGAGCACGAGGATCTTCATCTGGATGAGGGCTGCCGGCAGGCCGCCGGACAGAAGACCAAGAAGATACTGCAGCCCCTCGCCAACGGCGACAAACGGCAGGATCAGGATGAGCGCAGCCAGGAACATCGGCATGCCGAGGCCTTTTCCGAACTGAAGCATCTGACTGAAGCCGAGCGGTCGCTCAACGGCAACGGCCGGCAGGCTGAGGTTCAGGCGGAACAGGAACGGGGCGAGAATGAATAACGCGACGATCCACAAAACCACCGTCATGGCGGTGCTGTTGAACAGGCTCGACAGCACACCAATCACCAGCCCTGCAGGCAGCACGACAACGACCGCGGCCAGCGACAACAAAAGCATTTGCCCGATGAAACGGAACTCGACAGCGCCAACGCGAAAGTGCAGCGGTCCCGGCCGCTCGTTCAGCAGACCGAACCGGTGCCAGGCGACCGAAATGGATGCGGACGACAGCAGCGCAATCACCATGGTCGTCAGCAGCAGCAGGACCGTCGTTCCGGAGATATCTTCAGGCGCGGTCGCCTCATCGATCTGCGCGCCATTCGCCAGAATGAAGAGAGACAGCACGAACTGCAGGAGAAACCAGCCACCGCAAACCTTGAACACGGTTTCCAGATTGCCAAAAACAATGGAAACAGAGTCCGTCAGCATCCGTTTCAACATGCAGCACCCTCCACAACAAGACGGCCGACGGTTAGGGTCGGCTCATGCAAGCTCATAGCGGGCTGAAAACCATGTGGCAACGTCCGTGAGCCCCAAGATCGACCTGCCTTTGCCGCGGCTCTGCCATTGCCCTTTTTTGCCGCACGCCCTAATCATGCGCTGGAAAGTCGGCCCCAGTTCCCTCATATGAGGGGCAAACGCTCAAAACCCGTTGGTTCCTGTGATGATCGATGATTTCGCGAAAGCCCTGCCCCGCCGCTCCTCCGTCGGTGTGAAGGTCGGCAATGTGATGGTTGGCGGTGATGCGCCTATCGTGGTGCAATCCATGACCAACACCGACACGGCAGATGCCGATGCGACCGTCGCGCAGGTGGCGGCACTCGCCCGTGCCGGGTCTGAAATCGTGCGCATCACAGTGGACCGTGCGGAAGCCGCGGCCCAGGTGCCACGGATCAAGGAGCGGCTGGAACGGATCGGCATTACGGTGCCGCTCGTCGGCGACTTCCACTACATCGGCCACAAGCTGCTGACCGACTATCCCGATTGCGCCGCAGCACTCGACAAGTACCGCATCAACCCGGGCAACGTCGGTTTCAAGGCCAAGCGCGACACGCAATTCTCGCAGATCATCGACATCGCACAGAAGCACGACAAGGCCGTCCGCATTGGCGTCAACTGGGGTTCACTCGACCAGGAGCTTCTGACGAAGCTGATGGACGAGAATGCCGAAAGTGCAAATCCGGTTTCGGCGGCGGCCGTCATGCGCGAAGCGATTATCCAGTCCGGGCTTCTGTCCGCCGAACGCGCCGAAGGCCTCGGCATGGGCCGCGACAAGATCATCCTCTCGGCCAAGGTCAGCCAGGTGCAGGACCTGATCGCCGTTTATGCCGATCTCGCCCGTCGCTGCGACTATGCTCTGCATCTCGGCCTCACCGAAGCAGGCATGGGCACCAAGGGCATCGTTTCCTCCGCCGCTTCCATGGGCATCCTTCTGCAGCAGGGCATTGGCGATACCATCCGTGTGTCGCTGACACCGGAACCGGGCGGCGACCGCACCCGCGAGGTGCAAGTGGCTCAGGAGCTTTTGCAGGTGATGGGTTTCCGCGCCTTCGTGCCGGTGGTTGCCGCCTGCCCGGGCTGTGGCCGCACCACTTCCACGGTTTTCCAGGAACTGGCCCAGGACATTCAGGACCACATCCGTGTTTCCATGCCCAAGTGGCGTGAACAATATCCGGGCGTTGAAAGCCTCAACGTCGCCGTGATGGGCTGCATCGTCAATGGCCCGGGCGAATCCAAACATGCCGATATCGGCATTTCCCTCCCCGGCACCGGAGAGACCCCCTCAGCCCCCGTTTTCATCGACGGCGAGAAGGTCATGACCCTGCGCGGGCCCGGCATTGCCGACGAGTTCAAGCAGATGGTTCTGGACTATATCGAAAAGCGCTACGGCACCGGCAGCAAGTCGTCTTCCGACGCTGCCTGACCCCGGAAGGAACACCATCCCATGATGCAGCCGGGCGCTCCCGAGCCACAGAAAAAGCCGGTTCTGGTGATCACCTCCCAGGTGGTCCGTGGCGGTATCAGCGGTCGCGGTCTGACCTTCGCACTTGAACGGATCGGCCACGATGTCTGGTTTCTGCCGACCATCCTGCTGCCCTGGCATCCGGGACAGGGCAAGGGCACTCGCATCGTCGCCCCTGCAGCAGATTTCACTGCCATTGTTGAGGATCTTGCGGCATCCCCGAAACTGGCCGAAGTCGGCGCGGTGATTTCCGGCTATCTCGGCAATCCGGAACAGGCGGCCGCCATCGCGTCACTTGTGAAGGCGGTCAAGACCCACAATCCGGATGCGCCATACCTGTGCGATCCGGTCATGGGCGACCAGCACGACGGCAGCGGCAACCTTTATGTGCCCACGGCAACGGCCGAGGCAATCCGGGACCAGCTGGTGCCCCTGGCCGATGTCGTCACGCCCAACGCCTTTGAACTCGGCTGGCTGACGGGCCGCGAGATCGACAGCGAAATGCAGGCTCTCGCCGCCGCCCGGGTTCTCGGCAACGAGCGAGTGATGGTGACCTCCTCGCCAGCCCTGCGCCGCAATGCCATTGCCAACCTTCTGGCAGGCCCGCGTGGCGCCGTTGCCGCCGAACATGCTTCCATCGCGAATCCACCGCACGGCACCGGAGACCTGATCGCGGGCCTGTTCCTGTCCAACCTTCTGGCCGGTCAAAACGACGAGGAAGCGCTGAAACGTGCGTCGGCCTCCGTTTTTGAGCTGGTTGCCCGCAGCGTGCGCAAGGGCGCGGACGAATTGCTGTTTGCCGAGGAGCAGAACTCCGTGGTGAAGGCAATGGCCCTCGTCACCTCGCGCCGGGTTCTGGAAGCAAAGGCCCGTGCCTGACGGGGCAGGCACAAGGGTTGCCGGCGTCGACGGCTGCAAGGCCGGTTGGGTTGCGGTCATCCGCAATCTGGAAGACCCCGCCGATCTGGATCTGATCGTCTTTCCGACCTTCGCGGATATTGTCGGACACACCCCGCATCTTGCCATTGTCGCTGTCGACATGCCCATAGGCTTGCCGGATCGCATCGGCCCCGGCGGCCGCGGCCCGGAGAAGGCCGCCCGCAAACACCTGGGCATGCGCCAATCCTCGGTGTTTACCGTGCCCGCCCGCCTCGCGGTTTATGAAGACGATTACCTGAAGGCCTGCAACACGGCACTCGCCACGTCCGACCCGCCGAAAAAAGTCTCCAAGCAGTGTTTCTTCCTGTTCCCGAAAATGCGGGAAATCGACGCCCTGATGACACCGGAGCTGGAGACACGCGTCCATGAGGTGCACCCGGAACTTGCCTTCTGGCGCCTCAACGGCGGAGCGGAAATGAGCCTGCCCAAGAAGGTCAAGAGCCGCGCCAACTCGGCAGGCCTCGACCAGCGGCGGGACCTTCTCGTCTCCAAGGGGTTGCCCGGAGAGTTTCTCGACCAGAAGCCCCCGCGCGGCTGCGGACGCGACGACCTTCTGGACGCCGCCGCCAACAGCCTGATTGCCGAGCGGATCTTTCGGGGAGAAGCGGAACCGTTTCCGAAGGACTTCCGCCGCGATGAGCGCGGCCTGAGGATGGCGATCTGGGCGTGATGATTTTCATCACATCTATAGAAATTTCATTTCACTTTATTATTAAGATTGGTCCAAATGTTTTTTGCACGATAATTAGGCGGTGTCCAAATCACTCGACCTGCAGTCCGCACCTCAAAAATATCTAGTGCCTTTATGTCCGAAATGTATTGCTCATAAAGAACTTCGGCGAAGTTAAATGCATCGACATAATTATCATAACCAGACTCTCCGCTACACAAAGATCCAATTATTTCAAAAACTTGATCAAAATAATCGTGGGCATTTGATAGCAAATTCACCGCGTTTGGCGGGTTTGCTCCACTATGAACAATCTCGTTCCTTGCACGATAAATACGGTGTATTTGCCACGCCACTCTTTTCTGATGCTGCTCAATAAAGTTAAGACAAGAATTCGGCGTCTTAAAAATCTCATGCAGGTTATAAGCTCGGTTCCTTAACAATTCGAAATTCTTCAAGTCTGAAAATAGCTTTGCTAAAGAAGGTTCGTTCTCCTTCAAGATCACTAGGCAAAACACCTTTTCAACAAGATTTGCATCATCAGGAGCCGATATATTCTGAAGACAATTAGAAAGCGCCCTGCGATCCCACCTGAAAAAATCAAATGAAAGTGTACGGAATAGCCTATTTATGTAATTTAATCCAATAACTGGCAATGAACCAGAAACGACAGAGTCAACAATAGTCTTATTAGGCCGTGAAGGAAGCATAGTTTCCAAAGCGGTCCAAACATTTACTATCTGAGTTTCCGTGCTGCTAGTTTGTCCGCCTAAACCATGAAAACCAATTACTCTAAAAAATTTATCAGCCTCCTCACCTCGCGCCAACTGCAGGACTCTAATGAACTTTTCTAATTTTTTAGCAGCATCTTCTGGCTTATTATCAATCGTATTCTGCATTGCATTGACGTTCACCTTCACTTTTCCAATCTCGTTATCGCAACAAGCCTGGATAGTGTGAGCAATATCATCGATTCGATAAGTATCTTTGTGATGAAATATTGCAAACAAATCATGTACTTTTTGAATATAACCTTTAGCCTCCTGAATTGCTGAGTATTTATCAGGAGCGAACACTTTTTCTGCTAGTAGATAATTTTCTGTCCCTTTAAGATTTCTAATATTATTGCCCGATCCGTTTGACTTGAATATTTGCGGCTTCTTTTTTAGGAGCTTTAAGTCATAGATTCCGAAAACTTCTTTCGACATAACTACAGCCGGGGTATCTATGATAAAACACACAGTAAAATTATGATGATGAGGAAAAATCTCAACAAAAAAATCATTCAATATTTCACAGCTGTCGACTTTATTTCCTTTAAAAAATTTTGAAACAACCGAATGATTAATATGTTCCATACTTACGCCAAAGTTTCTCAACGAGGTAACCACCTCCTTCGCAACAAATTCAATATTTTTAAGCTCATTTTGTAAGCAAAATTTCTGAGAAAGTTCGAAACATTTAAATATATATTCCCTTTGAGAAATTTCCTTCTCTAGCAATCGTAACTTCTTTTCAATATCTTCAAGAGAACTTCGATCATATCTCAAGTGATAATTTAGCCTGAGTTGCAACATCTCACGCACGATTACATTATTTCTCAATCGAGATTCGAGCTCGTCAAGCATGTGCTCAATAGATGCTGTAGATTTATTTAAAGATTTTAAAATACTTAACTCATCCAAGCACTCAGCAACCAAAGATGGTGGATTCATGGTTGGAGCTCGATAACTATCGATAGTATATGTGAATGTAAGCTCCTCTATACGCTGAGCAAAATACAACAACCCTTTTAAACTTTCTGGATCTTTCCAATTATCAATATTCCTGAATCGCATCTTTTGCCTACATTCTGTCTAAATCTCTCATGTGATTATGCTAACAACATTCTTTTGCTTCGGAAAAGAAAAAGTCTTGAGGCAAGTGAAACTTCGACTTCTTGATAATCGCAATACACGACTTGCTATTGCAGTAGAGACCCACCCTTCCCTTTTCGCGAAAACCTGCTAAAACGCGCGCCGTTCCCCAAAAGGGAACCACCGGTCGCAGCCTACCCGGTGCCAGCGAAAACAAGGGACCACATCGTTGAAAACACTTGTCATCTGTTCCGGCGGAATGGATTCCGTCACCCTTGCGCACAAGGTTGCGCGGGAACACGAGCTGATCGGCCTCGTATCTTTCGACTATGGCCAGCGCCACAAGAAGGAGCTGGACTACGCGAAGGCCTGTGCCGATGAGCTGAACACCGAGCATATCCTGATCGACATTTCCAATATCGGCCGCCAGCTGACCGGCTCGGCGCTGACCGACGATCTGGACGTACCGGACGGGCATTATGCCGAGGAAACCATGAAGATCACCGTTGTGCCGAACCGCAACGCGATCATGCTTTCCATTGCCTTCGGCATTGCCAGCGCGCGCGGTGCCGAAGCGGTCGCGACCGCCGTCCACGGCGGCGACCACTTCATCTATCCGGACTGCCGTCCGGCCTTCACCGAAAGCTTCGAGACCATGCAGCGCCATGCGCTGGAAGGCATGGGCGAGATCAGCCTCTTCACGCCTTACGTCCACACCTCCAAGGCGGACATCGCCGCCGAGGGACTGAGGCTTGGCGTCGACTATCGCAAGACATGGTCCTGCTACAAGGGCGGCGAGGTTCACTGCGGGCGCTGCGGCACCTGCGTGGAACGGCGCGAAGCCTTTCACCTGGCCGGCGGCATCGACCCGACGGTCTACGCAGACGAAGCGTTCTGGAAGGAGGCGTGCAATGTTTAGGATCACCAAGGAATTCCACTTCTCCGCCAGCCACCAGATCCTTGGCCTGGGAGAAGACCACCCCTGCGCCCGCCTGCATGGCCACAACTATGTGGTCGAGGTGGAGCTGATGTCGGAAGAGCTGAACGGCATCGGCTTCGTGCGCGATTACCGCGAACTGTCCGAATTCAAGCGCTTCATCGACGACACGCTCGACCACCGGCACCTGAATGACGTGCTGGGCGATGATTGCGTGACCGCCGAGACCATGGCGCGCTATTTCTACAACTGGTGCCGCCAGCGCTGGCCGGAAACCTCGGCCGTTCGCGTGAAGGAAACGCCGAAGACCTGCGCCGAATTCCGTCCCCTCGTCTATCCGGGGGCGCGTGCGGCATGAGTATCGAACAGATCCGGGTCAGCGAAATATTTGGCCCCACCATTCAGGGCGAAGGCGCCCTGATTGGCCAACCCACCGTGTTCGTGCGCACCGGCGGCTGCGATTACCGCTGCTCCTGGTGCGACACGCTGCATGCGGTCGACAGCGCCCATCGGGACGAATGGTGCCCGATGACGCCGGAAGCCATCCTGATGCAGGTGGAGATCCTGTCCGGCGGCAATCCGCTGACAGTGTCGCTTTCCGGTGGCAATCCGGCGATCCAGCCGCTTGGAGGCCTGATCGAGCTCGGCCGGAAAGAGGGCTACCGTTTCGCGCTGGAAACGCAGGGCAGCCTCGCCAAGGACTGGTTTGCCGATCTCGACGTCCTGACGCTGAGCCCGAAACCGCCTTCCTCGGGCATGGTCACCGACTGGCAGCGCCTGGCGGAATGCGTCGAGGCCGCAGGGCCTGAGACGCAGACCGTCCTGAAGGTCGTTGTCTTCGACGAGGCGGACTATGCCTTCGCACGGGACGTCTCAGACCGCTACCCGCATCTCAGCTGCTTCCTGCAGCCGGGCAACCACACCCCGCCGGCGGCAGCCGACACCGACGCCACCATCGACATGGCCGGCATCATGGAGCGCATGCGCTGGCTTGTGGACCGGGTTACCTCCGACAGATGGTATGCAGCCACCGTCCTGCCGCAGCTTCACACGATGATCTGGGGCAATTTGCGCGGGGTTTAGGAACCGGCCTCTCCGGCGTCATCCCGGCCGAGCGTAGCGCGAGCCGGGACCGGGAAGACAACGGTGTCGCGAGCAGAATCGACAGGCCTTCGCCTCTCCGATCCCGGATCTTCGTCCGGGATGACAACGGAGAGGAAGCTTTTCAAAACTGCTCCCTCATCCTGAGGAGCTGCTCCAGCGGCGTCTCGAAGGATGGGCGGCACGCACAGAACGAGCGACCCATCCTTCGAGACGGACCTGACGGTCCTCCTCAGGATCAGGGCACAGGGAAGCGAAAGCCCAATTTTGGGTCTTTGCGAGTTCATTCAGGAACACGAATCCCACCCACCGACAGCGCAAAAGCGTGTCCCCGGAACGGGCTCAAAATCAGGAGACAGTCATGTCCGACAAGAGCATCTACGAGAACCTGACCCAGCTCGGGTCTTCCACCGAACTTCCCGACGATCCCGACAAGGCGGTTCTGGAAAAAGTGCCGAACCCGCAGGCTGGCACAGGCTACATGGTCCGCTTCGTCGCCCCGGAATTCACCTCGCTGTGCCCGATCACCGGCGCGCCGGACTTCGCTCATCTGGTGATCGACTATGTGCCGCGTGATTTCCTGGTCGAGAGCAAGTCGCTGAAACTGTTCCTCGGCTCCTTCCGCAACCACGGCGCCTTCCACGAGGACTGCACGGTTTCCATAGGCAAGCGCCTGGTCGACCTCCTCGATCCCGAGTGGCTTCGCATCGGCGGCTATTGGTATCCGCGCGGCGGCATCCCGATCGACGTCTTCTACCAGACCGGCCCAGCTCCGGACGGCGTCTGGATCCCCGACCAGGGCGTTGCCCCCTATCGCGGACGCGGCTAAGGCAAACGGACTGCCTTCGCGGATACGATGATCCCAAGGTTTGGGCAGGAAATCGGAACCATCGATCAACGCCAGGCCGCACCCCACCCGGAAGTGTCACCCCGGGCTTGATCCGGGGCCCACTCATTTCCAGAGCCTCAAGACTTGCCCAAGGCTCAAAGCGACTGCCTGAACGCAATAGAGATTTCCGAGCTCGCCGTGATGGGGATTGGATCCCGGGTCAAGCCCGGGATGACATCTGAGGGTGGGGCGAGCCTCGCTTGCCATCCGCTTACCAGAAACACCTGTTGTTCCGCGCAAGAGACCGCGCAATCGGTACACCCGCCGTCCGCCCCGCGATCCTTCCGCCTGGCTGGCTGCCTTACTCCGGCACCGGCAGGTTCAGGCCAGGGGCTTTTTCGATCACCTGGGTGGTCACCATCTCGAAAGACGGGGCCTTGCTGTCGTAGATCGCCTTGACGATGAAATCGTCACTGCGGCGGACATAGTAGGTGTAGCGGTTTTCCGTGACCATGCCCTGGCTGACGGTAATATCCGCTGCGACCACCTCCACGGCCTCACCCTCCAGCTCCTCCTCACCACAGGCCGCGTTGCGGATTGTGGCTGCGTTCGTTTCCTTGTCGGCACGTGCCTGATCCGCGTTCTGTCCGGTGTCCATCTCGCGGATCTTTTCCCAGGTCGACCCCTGGTCCGCGGATTGATAGAGCACGTTGCCGTAGCCAAGCACCCACGGGCCTTCCGGTGAGGTCGGCACGGTCAGATAGTGATCCTGCGACAGGTAGAAAAAGTCATTGGTGGTCGGCGGCGCGCCCTTGAAGGCGGTGGTCACCTGGGTCTTGGTCGGCGTCGTCTGATCGAGTTGCAGATAGAGTTCCGTGAAACGATCCTGACACGGGTCAGCCAGTGCGCTCTGTATAGAGCCGGCAAGAAGAAAAAGAACTGCGGGCACGCGGTATTTCATGAAAGCCCCCATGGAAATGAATTTAAGAAATTGGCCAAAATCACCGGCCATTCCCATGGAACACTTTTTCCTGCCGCCAAACAATCACCTCGTTGGCTTCAACGTCCCGTCCTGACCCTCAAATGCAGCAGGGCCGCCCGATCGGCATCGATCGGGCGGCCCCAGATTGCGTCTGTGTTCTGAATGAACGCAGCTTGCTCTTAGAAATGAACCGACCGTGCGTCGAGCGGCTTCTGGTTCGGCGGAGCGAACTTGGTCAGATCGATCCCTTCGACAGCTGCCTTGTACTCGTCGAGGCTCGGCGTGCGGCCGAGGATGGCCGACAGAACCACGACCGGCGTCGAGGCCAGCAGGGACTCACCCTTCTTGTCGGAGGAATCTTCCACGACGCGGCCCTTGAAGAGACGCGTGGAGGTTGCCAGAACCGTGTCGCCCTTGGCGGCCTTTTCCTGGTTGCCCATGCAAAGGTTACAGCCCGGACGCTCAAGGTAGAGAATGTTCTCGTATTCGGTGCGGGCGGTGTTCTTCGGCGAGTTGTCGTCGAATTCGAAACCGGAGTATTTCTGCAGAATGCTCCAGTCGCCTTCTTCCTTCAGCTCGTCGATGATGTTGTAGGTCGGCGCAGCCACCACGAGCGGTGCCTTGAACTCGACTTTCTCGTTGGTCTTTTCGAGGTTCTTGAGCATCTGGGCGACGATCTTCATGTCGCCCTTGTGCACCATGCACGAACCGACGAAACCCAGATCGACCTTCTTCTCGCCGCGATAATAGGAAACCGGGCGGATCGTGTCGTGGGTGTAACGCTTGGAGACATCCTCGTTGTTCACGTCCGGGTCGGCGATCATCGGCTCGTCGATCAGGTCCAGATCCACCACGACTTCCGCGAAATACTTCGCGCTGTCGTCCGGCGTCAGGGCCGGCTTCGCGCCGGAGCGGATTTCGGCAATGCGCTTGTCTGCCTTGTCGATCAGGCCCTGCAGAACCTTGTTGGCGTTGTCCATGCCCTTGTCGATCATGATCTGGATACGGCTCTTGGCGATTTCCAGGGATTCGATCAGGGTGTCGTCGTTGGAGATGCAGATGGAGGCCTTGGCCTTCATTTCCGCGGTCCAGTCGGTGAAGGTGAACGCCTGGTCGGCGAGCAGCGTGCCAATGTGCACTTCGATGATGCGACCCTGGAAGACGTTGTCGCCGAACTGCTTCAGCATCTGTGCCTGGGTGGCATGAACGACGTCACGGAAGTCCATATGATCCTTCATGGTGCCCTTGAAGGTCACTTTCACCGATTCCGGGATCGGCATGGTTGCTTCGCCCGTGGCCAGCGCCAGCGCAACCGTGCCCGAATCCGCGCCGAAGGCAACGCCCTTGGACATGCGGGTATGGCTGTCGCCGCCGATGATGATTGCCCAGTCGTCGACGGTAATGTCGTTCAGCACCTTGTGGATCACGTCCGTCAGCGGGTGATAGACGTCCTTGGGATCGCGTGCGGTGATGAGGCCGAACTTGTTCATGAAGCTCATCAGCTTCGGAATGTTGGCCTGTGCCTTCAGATCCCAGACCGAAGCCGTGTGACAGCCGGACTGGTAGGCGCCGTCGACGGTCGGTGCGATCACCGTTGCCGCCATGGCTTCCAGTTCCTGGGAAGTCATCAGGCCGGTCGTGTCCTGCGAGCCGACGATGTTGACCTTCACACGAACGTCGGAACCGGCATGCAGCACCTTCCCTTCCGCAACGCCGACAGCGTTCCGGTTGAAGATCTTCTCGACCGCCGTCAGGCCCTGGCCTTCGTGCGACACTTCCTTGTTGGGTGCGAACACCGGCGGCGTCTCGATGCCGAGGGTTTCTGCGGCAAAGCTCTGCAGCTTCTTGCCGAAGACGATGGCGTAGGAACCACCAGCCTTCATGAACTCGACCTTCTGCGGGGTCAGCGCGGAAGCGACATCGGCCAGTTCTTCGTCACCGGCGTCGTTGTAGAGCTTCTTGGTCTTGGTGTTGATGGTCAGCACCGTGCCGGTCTCGACGGAATACTTCTGTTCCAGAACCGGGCTGTCGTCATTGTTCAGGATCGGCTTGCCGTTTTCGTCCAGCTTCTTGACCCAGTTTTTCAGGTCAATGCCGATGCCGCCGGTCACGCCGACGGTGGTCAGGAAGATCGGTGAAATGCCGTTGGTGCCGGCAACGACCGGGGCAATGTTCACGAACGGAACATAGGGGCTGGCTTGTTTGCCGGTCCACAGGGCGACGTTGTTGACGCCGGACATGCGGGACGACCCCACACCCATGGTGCCCTTTTCGGCAATCAGCATGACGCGCTTGCCCGGATGCTGCAGCTTGAGCGCCTCGATTTCCTTCTGGGCCGCTTCGGAGATCATGCACTTGCCGTGCAGCTCGCGGTCGGAACGCGAATGCGCCTGGTTGCCGGGGGACAGAAGGTCGGTGGAAATGTCGCCTTCGGCGGCGACATAGGTGACGACCTTTATTTCCTCGTCGATGTCCGGAAGCTTGGTGAAGAACTCGGCCTGAGCGTAGCTTTCCAGAACGTCCTTGGCGATTTCGTTGCCGGCCTCATAGGCGGCCTTCAACCGGTCCGTATCGGCATCGTAGAGGAAAACCTGCGTCTTCAGGACTTCAGCCGCATCCCTGGCGATCTGGGCATCGTCGCCAAGAGCCAGGTCCAGCAGAACCTCGACGGAAGGGCCTCCCTTCATGTGGGACAGAAGCTCGAAGGCAAACGCCGGGGTGATCTCATCAACAACAGACGTGCCGAGGATGATTTCCTTCAGGAACTTCGCCTTCGCGCCGGCAGCGCTCGTGGTGCCCGGCAGCGTGTTGTAGATGAAGAACTTGAGCGACTCTTGCCGGTGCTGATTACCGGTATCCTTGATCTGCGCAACGATCTCTTCAACGAGAGCAGCGTCTTCGATGGGCTTGGGATGCAGACCCTGGCCTTTGCGCGTTTCGATCTCTTTCAGGTAGTCTTCATACAAGCTCATGATGATCCCGGCGTCCTGGTGTTGTTTGAAGCCTGGCTTCCGGATCGCCGTGAGGTCTGGCGGGCCGGGACAGGCTAGCTGAGCGGCGTTTTAATTCAGTATACAATGGTATGCAATATCTTCCCATCCAATAAATGATGTCTATATACCGGTTGGCGCATCTGCATGCACCCAAGATCGCATTTTCGAATTTCCGAAGGTGTTTTCTGGCTTCGATTTCCGGACGACGCCGTTTCAAGAGGCTGAAACTTCAACCGAAGTCTCGACAACGGCGACGGCGTCGTGTCTGGTGGTCGTAGCCAAAGATTGCTATAGGTGCGGCGCATCAATTTGCGGCGGCGACTGAGGGAGAGGCTCTCATCGTATCCGCGCGGAAGGATGCCGGATGACAGAGCGCTGCAGCTCCGTTTCCGGAGCCTTGAGAGAGTATGCCAGGCACCGGTGCACACACGGCCCGGGCCTTTTGGACAATAAAGGAGATCGCGCGTCGTGACCCAGTCCCTCGACAGCTTCAAGTGTAAGAAAACACTGACCGCCGGCGGCAAGACCTACACCTATTTTTCCATTCCCGAAGCGGAGAAGAACGGCCTCGAAGGTGTTTCCAGGCTGCCGTTCTCGCTGAAGGTGGTGCTTGAGAACCTGCTGCGCTTCGAAGACGGCCGCACGGTGACCAAGGCAGATATCCTTGCCTGCGCCGAATGGCTGAAGACCCGCAAGTCCGATCACGAGATCTCCTATCGCCCGGCCCGCGTGCTGATGCAGGACTTCACCGGTGTTCCGGCCGTGGTCGACCTTGCCGCCATGCGCGATGCTGCCGTGAAGCTCGGCGGCGACCCGGAGAAGGTCAACCCGCTGGTTCCGGTCGACCTTGTCATCGACCACTCGGTGATGATCGACTATTTCGGCACCAAGGACGCCTTCAGGCAGAACGTCGAACTGGAATACGAGCGCAACCGCGAGCGCTACGAGTTCCTGCGCTGGGGCCAGTCCGCCTTCAACAATTTCCGTGCCGTCCCCCCGGGAACCGGCATCTGCCACCAGGTGAACCTGGAGTATCTGGCCCAGACCGTCTGGACCAGGGACGAGGACGGTGAAACCGTCGCCTATCCCGACACGCTGGTCGGCACCGACAGCCACACCACCATGGTCAACGGCCTGGCGGTTCTGGGCTGGGGCGTCGGCGGCATCGAGGCGGAAGCCGCCATGCTCGGCCAGCCGATCTCCATGCTGATCCCGGAAGTCGTCGGCTTCAAGCTGACCGGCAAGCTGAACGAGGGCATCACCGCGACCGACCTCGTGCTGCGCGTCGTGGAAATGCTGCGCCAGAAGGGCGTCGTCGGCAAATTCGTCGAGTTCTATGGCCCCGGCCTCGACAACCTGTCGCTGGAAGATGCGGCCACCATTGCCAATATGGCGCCGGAATATGGCGCGACCTGCGGCTTCTTCCCGGTCGACAAGGAAACCCTGAAGTACCTGGAAGCCACCGGCCGCGACAAGGACCGCGTCGCCCTAGTTGCCGAATACTCCAAGGCACAAGGCATGTACCGCTCCGGCGGCGAGGAGCCGGTCTTCACCGACACGCTGGAACTCGACATTTCCACCGTCGTTCCGTCGATTTCCGGACCGAAGCGTCCGCAGGACCGTATCAATCTTGCCGATGCCGCAGCCGGTTTCGCCAAGACCATGACGGACGAATTCAAGAAGGCGGGCGAGCTGTCCAAGCGCGTTGCCGTTGAAGGCAAGGACTACGACATCGGCAACGGCGACGTTGTGATCGCTGCCATCACGTCCTGCACCAACACCTCCAACCCGTCCGTTCTGATCGGCGCCGGCCTCGTGGCCCGCAACGCGCTGAAGAAGGGCCTGAAGGTGAAGCCATGGGTGAAAACCTCCCTGGCGCCCGGGTCCCAGGTCGTGACCGACTACCTCGAAAAGGCCGGCGTTCAGGACGATCTCGACGCGCTCGGCTTCACGCTGGCCGGCTACGGCTGCACCACCTGTATCGGCAACTCCGGTCCGCTGGACCCGGCGATCTCCAAGGCAGTCAACGACAACGACCTGATTGCCTGCTCGGTGCTGTCCGGCAATCGCAACTTCGAAGGTCGCGTCAATCCGGACGTGCGCGCCAACTACCTGGCCTCGCCGCCGCTGGTGGTCGCCTATGCCCTTGCCGGCAACCTGAACATCAACATCACCGAGGATCCCCTCGGCGAGGATCAGGACGGCAACCCGGTCTACCTGAAGGACATCTGGCCAACCACGGAAGAGATCACCGACCTCATCCGCGCCTCGATCAACGAGGAGATGTTCCGCACCCGCTATTCCGACGTCTTCAAGGGCGACGAGCACTGGCAGGGCATCAAGGTGGAAGGCGGCCTGACCTACTCCTGGCCGGTGTCCTCGACCTACGTCCAGAACCCGCCCTACTTCGAAGGCATGACCATGGAGCCGAAGCCGCTTCAGGACATCGAGAATGCGGCGGTCATGGGCCTGTTCCTGGATTCGATCACCACCGACCACATTTCACCGGCCGGCTCGATCAAGCTGGACAGCCCGGCCGGCAAATACCTGTCCGAGCATCAGGTTGCCCAGAAGGACTTCAACTCCTACGGCTCGCGCCGGGGCAACCATGAAGTCATGATGCGCGGCACCTTTGCCAACATCCGCATCAAGAACCAGATGGTTCCGGGTGTCGAAGGCGGCGTTACCATGAAGGACGGCAAGAAGGAATGGATCTACGACGCCTGCATGGAATACAAGGAAGCAGGTGTTCCGCTGGTCATTTTCGCCGGCAAGGAATACGGCACGGGCTCGTCCCGTGACTGGGCCGCGAAGGGCACCAACCTCCTTGGCGTGCGTGCGGTCATCGCTCAGTCCTTCGAGCGTATCCACCGCTCCAACCTGGTCGGCATGGGCGTCATCCCGCTCACCTTCAAGGAAGGCGAAAGCTGGCAGTCGCATAACATCACCGGCAAGGAACGCGTGACCATCAAGGGCATCGCCGACATCCAGCCACGCCAGATGATGGACGTGGAAGTCACCTATGAGGACGGCACCACCAAGACCATCGAATGCCTGTGCCGTGTCGATACGCTGGACGAGCTGGAATACATCAAGGCCGGCGGCATCCTGCACTACGTGCTCAGGAACCTCGTGACGAGCTGAGGGTCGGCTTTTCAAGTCAGGTGAGATCGAAGCGGGCCCTGAGGGGCCCGTTTTTTTTTGGATACCCCCCGGTGGGTCATTCCGGACAAGTGCAGCGAAGCTGCGCGCTGATCCGGAACCCAGCGCATGCTTCGCGCCGCAGGCGCGTCTTTTTTTAAGTGTCGGATGCTTGTTTGAGTTTGCGCTCGCTTTCGCTCACGCTGATTCACTGGATTCCGGATCGGGCCATGCAGCTGCGCTGCAGACCGTCCGGAATGACCAGCCGAGAGTTAGTCGCCCAGCCACGGACCCTGCAGGGCGCTTTTGTTATTTGCCACTGGTGGAAAAGTCCGTCAGGCTCAACCTCAGGCAGTTCCGGAGGTTTCCTCATGCCAGATACCAAACCACCGCATCTCTCCAATATCGCTCCGGTCTTTCCGGTTTCCGACCTGAAGGCCGCCGTCGCCTATTACCGGAACAGGCTCCTGTTCGAGAGCCGGTTCGAATGGGCGGATACGGAGGCCGAGCCCGTCCGCTATGCCATTTTGTGCCGGGACCATGTCGAATTGCATCTGTCGGCCGGGGCCGGACGGCATCCGGCGACGGCCTACTGCTTCGTGGCCGGGATCGACGGCTATTACACCTCGGTGACAGAAGCGGGCGCCGATATCGCGGAGGCGATCACCGACCGGCCCTGGGACATGCGCGAATTCGGTGCAAGGGACCCGGACGGGAACATGCTCTATTTCGGCGAGCATCTGGAGCGGATCGGGCAGTGAATGCCCTGAGCAAAAACGGGGAGCGAGATCCTAACGGAACTCTGGCAGCAGCTGTCGGTTGCGAAGCTCAGACCGAGCCGCTAATAAACCCGTCATGCGCCGATTTTTGATCGTCTGTTTTTTATTGATCCTTTCAGGGACTTTGCTCCCCTCATATGCACAAGAAGCCGTTCAGGAACCGCTTGAAATCGGCGACTCGGGCACGGAGTACCTGCGTGCAATCCGTCTGCGCGGGATCGATACGGACGTGGCCTATTTCGACCCCTCCGCACCGCCACCCAAACTGGACACCACCCAGGAGCCGCCGAAACCTGCGGCGGATCAGGCAGACCCGACCATCGACAACCGCTGGATTCCGGGCCTGATCGTAGGGGGCATCCTTGTTGCCGTTGCCTATTTCTTCCTGCGCTTCGGTGGACGGTTCACGGTGTCGCTAGGCCGGGAGGCCGGCAACCCCGACAGCACCCGCCCCCGGATCCGCGGACAGGCCCCGATCTGGGCGGAAAAGCTCGCCCCGCTTGACGAGATCCTGCGCATGGAAGACCGGCAGAGGGCCCTTGTGCTGCTGACGCAAAAGGTGCTGGCCACCGCCATTGCAGCCAACGGCATCCTGATGCAGCGCAGCTGGACGGCACGCGACGCCTTGCGCCAGTTGCCCGAAAGCCAGGCGAGGGAACTGCTGCGCAAGCTCGTAACCATGGCCGAACGGGTGCAATTCGGCGGCAGGAACGTCAGCGAAGACGAGTTCAACGACCACGTTGCAAACTGTCGCTACCTGCTGGGTCCGGAGGCGGCATGAGCGAGAGCGCTGCAAATACGCGGCCGAAGGGCCCGAGCCTTGAAACCGCCGTCATCGCACTGATCTGCGTCGCGGTTCTGATTGCCGGCTGGTACATCCTGTCCCAGCGCCAACAGGTCTTGCGCCGCTCGCCCGCCGGGCTGGACGGCCTGCAGGTCTGGCTGGCGACAAATGGGGCCAGTGCGCAGAATTTTGCCGGCGGCTGGCTGATGGACCAGACAGCGGTCGGCCTGCTTGTGGTACCGCTTTACGATACGCTGCCGGACAGCGAACGCAGCAACCCCCGTACCAAGGAAGAACTGCTGCTGCAGCAGGACGAATACGATCTGGCGACCGCCGTCGTCCTGGAAAAGGCCGAGCGCGTTCCAACCCTGCTTGTGCTGCCGAAATGGCGTAGCGGCATGCGCCTGACCGGCCTTGCCCACCCTTTCCTGAAGGTTGAGGCGGACCGTCTTCAGACAATCGTCAACAAGGTGACCGGCACCAGCGGCACGAAAATTGCCGCTGCAAGTCGGCCCTTCTCCGACTTCCGGTACCAGTCACAGCAAGGCGAGCCCTTGCGGGCGGAGGTCTATGCCGCCCAGACCTTCGCCAACGAGGCCTGCCGCCCGATCGTCGGTGACACCGGCGCAATGCTGCTGGCTGATTGCCCGCTCGCCAATGCCGGTGACGGTGAGCAGGAGCGCATTCTGGTGCTGTCCGATCCGGACCTGATCAACAACCACGGCCTGCGATTGGGCAACAATGCCGGCATTGCCCTTGATGTCCTGACCGAAAAGGCCGGCAACCGGAATATCGTCATCGACTACAGCCGCTCCTCTTGGCTGCGCGATCCCGTGAGCGAACCCAAGCGCGAGCGCACCTGGGAAGATCTGCTCCGTTTCTTCGGACCGCCCTTCCTGACCCTGTGGCTCGGCACAGCACTGTTGCTGGGGCTGGCGCTCTGGCGCAGCTTCATCCGCTACGGCCCCATCCGCGATGAAGAGGCGGGACCTGGCGCCGGCAAGGATCTGGCGGTCCAGGCGCGCGCAAGGCTGATGCGGCTATCCGGGCAGGATGGCGCTCTCATTCGCGAATATGCGACCGCCCGTATTTCGGCGACGGCCTCTGCGCTGTTCGGTCCGGCCCATGCCCGCCACTATGCCGGGGAAGACGCCTTCCTGACCTACACCGAACGCCGGCATCCGGCCCTTGCACCGCGCCTGCGCGCGATCCTGGCCGACATACGAAAACTGCCTGCCCGGCTTCCGGCCACGGAAGCCATCCAGCAAATCGACCAATTGGAACAGGTATTGGAGCAAATAACCCATGACGCTTGAAGCGCTGCGCGAACGGACCGATGCCTTGCGGACGGAGATCGGCCGGACCGTACTCGGTCAGGACGACATCATCGATCTGTTGCTGATCGCCTTGTTTGCCCGCGGCCACGTGCTGCTGGAAGGCCCTCCCGGCACCGCCAAGACGCTGCTTGCCCGCAGTTTCTCGGCGGCTCTGGCACTCGATTTCGGCCGTATCCAGTTCACGCCGGACCTGATGCCCGGCGACGTGCTCGGCACCTCGATCTTCGATTTCCGCACCAACGCCTTCGTGCTGACCAAGGGACCCGTATTCTCGCAAGTGCTGCTGGCCGACGAAATCAACCGCGCCCCGCCCAAGACCCAGGCCGCCCTGCTGCAGGCCATGAGCGAACGCATGGTCAGCATTGACGGCACGGATCATTCCCTCGGACGGGAATTCATTGTCGTGGCAACGCAGAACCCCATCGAGCAGCAGGGCACCTATCCCCTGCCGGAAGCCCAGCTCGACCGGTTCCTGTTCAAGCTGGTGATCGACTTCCCGCCCGAAGACATCGAGATGGCGATCCTGCGCCAGCACGCGGACAAGCCGCTGGAAGCCGGCATGGAAACCGCCACGCTGTCCAAGGTGCTCGATTCCACCACCCTTGAGGAAACAAGGGCGCTGGTTGACAGCATCATCCTGAAGGATGACATCCTTGCCTATATCCTGCGCCTGATCCGCGCGACCCGCCAAAGTTCCGAAATCGCCTTCGGTGCCTCGACCCGCGCGGCCGACGCGCTGGCAAGTGCGGCACGGGCAACGGCGGCGCTCAACGGACGCGATTACGCCATTCCCGACGACGTCAAACGCCTCTTCGTGCCGGCCCTCCGTCACAGGATCGTTCTCGGCCCGGCGGCGGAAATCGAAGGCCGCAGCCCGGCGCAGGTCCTGGAAAACATCCTCAACCAGATCGAGGCTCCCCGCTGATCCGGCCGTCCAAACGACTGCTCGCCTTTGGCGCATTGGCTCTGGCCATCTCGGTGATCACGGTTGTCACCGGGGGCGCTGCGCGTGAAATCGGCGCGGTTCCCTGGATCGTGCTCGTGCTTCTGGTCGTCATCGACATGGCCATGTCACTCCGGCGACCGCAGAACCTGACGTTCGAGGCTCCGGCGGAGGTATTTGTCGGCGAGACGGCAAAGCTTCAACTGGAACTTGCCCAGGCGCCCTTGGCCCTGCGAGCGAAACTGGACTGGCCGGAAGGCCTCGGCGGCGACGCGGAGTTCGCGTTTGCCCCGGCAGCGGACGGCAGCTCGCGGGCGGAGGTTGCCTGCCGGGCGATCCGGCGCGGCGTCTGGCGCGTGGACCGTCTCTGGCTTTCCTGGCACTCGCGTCTCAAACTGCTGGAGTTCGTGCCGAAACTGGCCGTCGGGGCAGAAATCCGCGTGGTCCCGAACATCCGCATGGTCCAGTCCGGGCAGATCACCACCACCGTTCTTTCGACGCTTTACGGCGTGAAGGAAAACCGCGCTGTCGGTGAAGGATCGGAATTCCAGCAACTGCGGGATTTCGTCCAGGGCATGGACATCAAGACGATCGACTGGAAGCGGTCGGCCCGACGGCGATCTCTGGTCGCCAAGGAATTGCGCGCCGAGCGCAATCACCATGTCATTGTCGCACTCGACAACGGCTATCTGATGCGCGAGGAGATCGGCGGCCTGCCGAAGATCGACCACGCCGTGACCGCAGCGCTGGCGACCGCCTGGGCGGCTGCCATTGGCGGTGATCTGGTCGGCTATTATTCCTACGACGTCAAACCGCGCACCTTCTCCGCACCCGCTCCGGGCAGGACGGCGTTTGCACGGCTGCGCAGCTGGACGGCGGAGCTTTCCTATGTCAGCCGCGAAACCAACCACACCCTCGCGCTCACCGAATTGAACGCCCGGACGCCCAAACGCAGCCTGCTGATCATCTTCACTGATTTCGTCGACACCACATCGGCCGAATTGCTGGTGGAAAACATCGGCATCCTGGCCAAGCGGCACCTGCTGATTTTCGTCGCAATCCGCGATCCCGACCTTGAGAAGCTGGTGGAAACAGCGCCGGGAGATCTCGATGGCGCAGCCACGCTTGTCGCCGCCAACCAGGCACTCAATGAACGCCGCCTGGTGTTCGAAAAACTGTCCCGAATGGGCGTTACCATCGTCGACGCCAAACCGAATGCCGTGACCGCGCGGCTGATTTCCGCCTATCTTGAAATCAAGGCCCGGGAGCTGATCTGATGGACACACAGGATCTGATGCGCTCCGCCCGGTTCCGAAAGGAGCGGGAAGCCGACTGGCAGAGGCTGGAAACCCTGGTTCGCAAGGCCGAAGGCCAGGGCCTTCAGCATATGGAATTCGCGGAGACCCGAGATCTTGCCTCTCTTTACCGGCAGGCGACGACCTCGCTCGCGATTGCCCGCGAAATCTCGCTCGACAAGGCCCTGCTCGGCTATCTGGAAGCGCTCACGGCCCGTGCATATCTGTGCGTCTATGCCCCGCAGGAACGGCTTGGGGGCCTGCTGGAGCATTTCCTGAGGGAAGGCGCGCCTCGGGCGATGCGCCGGTCCTGGTTCTACATTCTGATCGGGTTCCTGTGCATGGCGCTCGGAGCCCTCACGGGTTATCTGCTCTATTTCGAGAACAACGACTGGTTCTACGTGATGATGCCGGCCGAACTTGCCGGCAACCGTGGGCCGGACGCGACCACGGAATCCCTGCGCTCGGTCATCTACGGCACCGACCAGGCAAGCGGGCTCGGTGCCTTCGCGACCTATCTGTTTTCCCACAACACCCGCATCGCGATCTTCGTTTTCGGTCTTGGTGTCTTTGCCTGCGCCCCTGCCGTCTTGCTGACATTCTATAACGGCCTATCGCTCGGTGCCTTCCTCGCCCTTCACGTCGACCGGGGCCTGGGTCTCGATCTCGTCGGCTGGCTATCGATCCATGGCGTCACCGAGATCTCTGCCATCTGCATTGCCTGCGGCGGCGGGTTGCAACTGGGGGCCGCAGTGCTTTTTCCGGGTGACAGATCGCGCAGCGTTGCCTTGCGCGAAGCCGGTCGCGATGCCGTGAAACTGGCGATTGTCGCAGCCATCATGCTGGTGGCAGCCGCACTTCTGGAAGGCTTCGGCCGGCAACTGGTGCAAAGTCTTGACGCCCGGTTGATCATCGGTTGGGGGATCGGTGCGCTCTGGCTGTCCTGGTTCCTGTTGGGAGGCCGGAGCCGGCGATGAGAATGCGTTTCTGGAAACGAACCAAGACCGACCGGCCACCGGCTTCAACGCTTGTGCCGCCGGAGGGCGTTGCACTGACGCTGCCCATCGCGGGTGTTGGGGTGCGCTTTTCTGCCCAGCTCATCGATATCACCCTGACCGCGATTGCCGCGACCTGCCTGGTGATCCTGCTCGCTCTGATCAACCTTACGACACCGCAGACACTGATGGCCATCGCCGCCCTGCTGTTCTTCCTGATCCGGGTTCCCTACTATGTGCTGGCCGAACTGGCCTGGAACGGCCAGACCCTCGGCAAACGGCTGATGAAGATCAAGGTGGTTTCCCATGACGGCGGACCACTGACCGCCCGCGCGCTTGTCCTGCGCAACCTGATGAAGGAGGCGGAGATCTTCCTGCCCGGGACGCTTCTGCTGACGCTGGATTCGGCAACGCCGCTTGCCTCGCTCGCCGCTTTTGCCTGGGTTGCCATGTCGCTGATGATCCCCCTGTTCAACCGCTACCGGCGCCGGCTTGGCGACATGATGGCAGGCACCCATGTCATCCACCTGCCGGTGCCGGTGCTTTTGAAGGATCTGGCCAGCGAGACGGTCGCGACCGGGACAGCACGCAAGAAATTCGTCTTCCTGTCCCATCAGCTCGACCACTACGGCGCCTTCGAACTGCAGACACTGGAAACGCTGCTGCGTGGCCAGAATACACCGTCCGGAGCCGAAGCTGCCCACCAGCGGAACGCCACCCTGGAAGCCATCGTGGAAAAGATCCGCAAGAAGATCGGCTATGCCGCTCCGGTGCCTCCGGTGGATCGTTTGCCGTTCCTGCAGGCGTTCTACAACGCCCAGCGGGAACATCTCGAGCAACGCCAGCTGTTCGGCGACAAGCGGGAAAACAAGCACTACGCCCAATCCGGCGAGGAAAAATAGACCTTTCGCCCTCTCCGGCTCCAGTCATCAAGTGGATCAGCCAGATTGCAGAAACAGGACAATCATAGCCTCAGAGCCTATTTCCTTGATCGGGTTGGCCAGTCCGGGGGGCCGCAGGGGCGCCATGTCCGGCAGTCACTTGGGATCGGCGCGCTGATAGGAAGCAGTTTTTCCATCACGATCCGGAATCTTGTGCCGGTCCTTGCGATCGGTTTTGTAGTCAGCCTCCTGGGCGCTCTGCTGGCTGGATCGCTTGTCGGCGTCGATGCCGCGCTCAATTTGGAAACGGACGACACCAGCGACCTGGCCGGCCTCGTCGACCTTGCGACGGCCTTTGTCGATGTGATCGTTTTTGCCGTGACTGCGGCCTTTCTCGCCCAGCTGACCTATGATGCCCGGTTGAACCGCCCGGTCTCGATTGCCCGCTATTTGCTGCCGGCCCTCAAGGCCAGCGCACCGATCTGCCTGCAAAACGGGTTGTTGGTCGTCATCTTCGTGTGCATTGCGCTGCCGCTGGTCTTCATTGCAATCTTCGTGAATACGACCCTGATTTCCATCACGGCGCTTGCGGTTCTTCCTTTTGTCGCCCTGTGGGGATGTTCGGTCTTCTCGGTTCTGGCCCCCGCTGTCGTCATTGAACGGATTGGCTTCAGCGGCATGAGCCGCAGCTGGGCGCTGACGAAAACCTATCGTTGGCAGATTGCCGGCGCACTGCTGCCGGTCTGGCTTTGCTCGCTGGCCGTCACGATTGCCGGCGCCTTTCCAGTGGAGCTTCTCGCCCGTGAGGGAAGTTACGTCTGGGCCCTGCCCGTCTTTGCCGCAACCAACGCGCTGGCAAGCGGACCGTTGGCAATTCTTGCCACGTTGGTTTACGCGCGACTGCGCGAAATCAAGGAAGGTATCAGCGTTGACCAGGTCGCCGATGTCTTCGAGTGAGTGTCAGGAGGGTTGAACTTCCGCGCAAGGCCCGGCTTGTGACCTGCTGCAGAAGGATTTATGGTGAAAAATCGCAAGAGTGACTGTCTTCAGCAGAGGGCGGGCAAGATGCTCATGCGATCGGGATCTACCGGTTTTCGGACAGTCCACGGCTTCAGGCGGATGATCGTCGCTCCTCCCGTTTGGCGGGCAGCGTTCGTTGGTATGTGGGCTGGAATTAGATAACCACTTTTGAAAAAACTATTGGAAGTTTTACGGAGCAATTGAATGACCGACACGACCCTAAGCCAGCCCACGGCCTCCCTTGGCGTTGGCTCCATCATCGGCGAGAGCTTCTCGATCCTCCTCAAGCATTTCATTCAGGTCGTCATCGTCGGCTTCGTGCCGAACCTGATCGGCTTCCTGATTTCCGGCCTGCTGGTCGGCTTCGGCGCCGCACTCGGCATCCAGCCGCAGGAGTTCACCGGCCCCGGCAGCGCTGTTGCCAACGTGCTGTCGATCCTCGTCAGCATGGTGGTCTATTCCATCACCACCGCACTTCTGGTGCAGCTTGCCTATGACGCGAAGCTGTCGCGCCCGGTACAGCTTGGCCGTTACTTCGGTCCGGCCCTGAGTGCTGTCGTGCCGCTGGCGATTCTCTCGATCGTCGTCTCGATCCTGGTTGGTATCGGCCTGGTCCTGCTGGTCGTTCCTGGCCTCTGGGTCTATGCGGTATTCGCCGTCATGGCACCGGCCGTGGTGATCGAACGCGCCGGCTTCGGCGGTCTTGGCCGCAGCAAGTATCTTACCAAGGAATACCGCTGGCCGATCCTGGGTGCGCTGGTACTGGCCATCATCTGTGCCACCATCATCAACATCGTCGCTCTGTTCGTCGTCGGCCTCGTGGCCTCGGCCGGCAGCATCGGCATGGTCATCGGCATCATCCTGTTCGCTGCCATTTCCACAGTCGGCGCAGGTTTCCTGAGTATCCTTGTCGCACTGATTTATGCGCGCCTGCGTGAAATCAAGGAAGGCGTCAGCGTTGACCAGATCGCATCTGTGTTCGACTGATCGCCCAGCAACGCGGGCAAACCCCGCTGCTTTTTGAAATTGTCCGGCAAGCGGGTCCGGACACCAGAGCACCCGGGGCAAGCCTCGGGTGTTTTGTCTTTGAGCAAAGACAAGGCGGGGAATTTTCCTTGCATCATAACAGTGCGGCCAACTAACAAGGTTCAACCCAACCTGCCGCCGGAGCATTCCCCTGAGACTGATTGCCGAAAACCTGACCATCGATCGCGGCGGACGCCGGGTGTTTCAGGACCTGTCCTTTGATCTTCCCTCCGGCACGGCGCTGGTCGTGACGGGCGCGAACGGCATCGGCAAGTCGTCGCTGCTGCGGACGCTGGCAGGTCTAGTCGCGCTGGCTGGCGGCACGCTTCGGCTGGAACAGGGAGAAGCCGACCGGTCGCCAGCTGAACACGCCCATTATTTCGGCCATCAGAACGCAGTCAAGGCAGCGCTTTCCGTGCTGGAGAACCTGACGTTCTGGCAAGGCTTCACCTCACCGGTTTCGGCATCCGTCTTTGGCGCAACGGCAATGTCTCCCGAGGAAGCGCTTGATCTCCTCGGCATAAGCCACACGACAGACCTGCCGGCAGGATTTCTCTCCGCCGGTCAGACGAGGCGCCTGGCCCTTGCCCGGCTTCTGGTCACGCCCCGGCCGATCTGGCTGATGGATGAGCCGACGTCGGCGCTGGACAAGGCATCGGAAGGCCAGCTTCTGGACCTGATGAACGGACATCTGACCGCCGGCGGCATGATCATAACTGCTACCCACACCGATCTGGCCCTTGCCAATACCAAGATCCTGCATCTGCGCACCGCTGAACCCGTTTCGCTGCACGAGGAGGATCTGCCCGCATGAGTTCCTGGGCTGTTGTGCTGTTTCGGCGGGATCTTCGGCTGTCTGTGCGCGTCGGCGGCAGCGCGCTTGTCGGTGTGCTGTTCTTCCTGGCCGTTGTCACCGTCATTCCCTTCGGCGTCGGTCCGGATCTGAACCTGCTTTCCCGCATTGGTCCTGCCATCTTGTGGATCGGTGCACTTCTGGCGACACTCCTCGGACTGGACAGGCTGTTTCAGGCTGATCGGGAGGACGGCACGCTGGACCTGATGCTGATGGCCGGACGGTCGCTGGAACTGCTTGTGCTGATCAAGTGCCTGGCGCACTGGGTCGCAACGGGCCTGCCGCTGGTGATCGCCGCACCTCTGCTGGGCATCTTTCTCAATCTCGACCCCGTCGCCACGGGAGCCGTCACGCTCACGCTGCTGGTCGGCACACCGGCCCTGACGCTGATCGGCGCCATCGGTGCGGCCCTCACTGTCTCGTTGCGCCGAGGCGGTCTTCTGCTGGCCGTGCTGGTGATACCGCTGGCTATTCCCGTGCTGATTTTCGGCGTCAGTGCCGCGGATGCCGCTATTCATGATCCCGTGCCGTTTCTGACGCCATTCCTGATCCTGTGTTCGCTGTCGCTGATTGCGGCGGTGATCGGCCCGCTTGCCGCTGCCGCGGCGCTCAGGTTTGCAGGAGATTGACGGCAATTTGACACCGCGCAATGCACCCTGCGGCATACTCGTCCATTGAAGCGGACAACGCTCTAGATTAGAACGGTTCCATGGCAATTTGGGATTATGCAAATCCGACGCGATTTTTGAGGCTGGTCCAGGTGGTTCTGCCCTGGCTTATCGGCTTGTGCGTCATTGCGTTCGCCGCCGGGCTCTACATGAGCTTCTTCGTTGCGCCTGAAGACTATCAGCAGGGCGACACCGTGCGGATCATGTATATCCACGTGCCGGCCGCCTGGCTCAGCATGATGTGCTATTCCGTGATGGCGCTGTCCTCACTTGGCACCCTTGTGTGGAAACACCCGCTGGCGGATGTTTCCGCCAAGAGCGCGGCCCCCATCGGCGCGGCCTTCACCTTCATGGCACTCGTGACCGGTTCGCTCTGGGGCAAGCCTATGTGGGGCACCTATTGGGTCTGGGACGCGCGACTGACGTCGGTCCTGGTCCTCCTGATCATGTATCTCGGCCTGATGACGCTCTGGCGGACGATGGAAGATCCGATCAAGGCCGGCAAGGCGGCAGCCGTGCTGACGCTCGTCGGCGCGCTGAACCTGCCGATCATCAAGTTTTCGGTCGACTGGTGGAATACGCTTCACCAGCCGGCAAGCGTCATGCGCATGGACGGCCCGACCATTCATCCGGACATTCTCTGGCCGCTGCTGGTCATGGCGATCGCCTTTACGCTGCTGTTCTTCGTGTTGCATCTGATGGCAATGCGTAACGAGATCCTGCGCCGCCGCGTGCGTGCCCTGCGCCTGCGCGCAGCCAGCGCTGCCCAGCCGGGCACTGCGGCAGCCACGGCTCAGCCTGCGGAGTAATTCTCATGGATCTAGGCCCACACGCTGGCTTCATCTGGGCGTCCTACGGCCTTTGCCTCTTCACGGTCATCGGACTGATCGCCTGGGTGCGCATCGACAAGGCCCAACAGGAAAAAGCCCTCAAGGACCTGGCAGCCCGGGGCATTTCCCGCGCCCGGCCGGCCGGTGAAGGAAAAGCAAGCTCATGACGTCCCACGATACTGGTGCCGGCCGACACGGGCAGCAGACTGCCAAACGTGGTTTCCCGGTTCTGGTGCTGCTGCCCTTGGTGGTGTTCGCAGCGCTCGCCGCCCTGTTCCTGTTTCAGCTGACCCTCGGCGGCGATCCGCAGAAAATTCCCTCTGCGCTGATCAACAAGCCGGCGCCGGAATTCGACCTGCCGCCGGTTGAAGGCCTCACCGATGGTGACACCGCCGTTGCCGGGTTTTCCCGTCAGGATCTCATCGACAAGGTTTCCGTCGTCAATGTGTTTGCATCCTGGTGCGTGCCCTGCCGCCAGGAGCACCCGCTTCTGGAAGAGCTGGCAAAGGTCGAGGGCATCCAGCTTCTCGGTATCAACTACAAGGACAAGCCGGAAAACGCGCGCCGCTTCCTGGGCAGTCTTGGCAATCCGTATCAGCGCGTCGGCGCTGATACCGGTGGCCGCACAGCGATCGAATGGGGTGTCTACGGTGTGCCGGAAACCTTCGTCGTCGATGGCGAAGGCACGATCCGGTACAAGTTCATCGGTCCGCTGAGCCCCGAAAGCTATTACGACGTCTTCCTGCCGGAACTGCAGAAGATCATGGACGGCAACAAATCCTGATCTTGCCAACCTTGTGGTGCCTGCCTGTCACCTGCGCAGGCCGTTGTCCCCGCTGATTGTTTGCGGTGACAACGGCGAACCGGCCAAGCCCCATTTACAAATCGCCATGGGGCCGTTCTAAAGTCCGGATCATCTTTTTCAGCCGATTCCGGAGAGGCCCGTCTTGAAAGTACTTGTGATCGGTGGCTGCGGGTTCATCGGGTCTCATGTCGTGGACAAGTGCCTTCAGCAAGGCCTGTCGGTGCGGGTCATGGACACCCGGCCGGAACTTTACCGGCCGCCGCTTCCCGGTGTCGACTACGTCTTCCACAGCCTGTCCGATCATCACCGGCTCGCCGACACTCTGTCCGGTGTGGATGCGGTGGTGCATCTGGCCAGCACGACCGTTCCCTCGACCTCGAACCTCGATCCGGCCGCCGACATCTCCGGCAACCTCGTTCCCACGGTTCGCCTTCTGGAAGCCATGCGGGCAAGCGGAACGAGGAAACTCGTCTTCTTTTCCTCCGGTGGCACAGTCTATGGCATCCCGACAAAGGATCCGGTGCCGGAAGATCATCCGCTGAACCCGATCTCATCCTACGGCATCGTCAAGCTGGCGATCGAACAGTACCTGCGCATGGAACAACAGCTCCACGGGCTCGAGTTCGTCGCCCTTCGTCCGGCGAACATCTATGGACCGCGCCAGGCACAGGTCGGCCTTCTGGGCGTGATCGGAACCTATCTGCGCAAGGTGGCGGAGGACGCCCCCATCGAAATCTGGGGGGACGGCAGCGTCGTGCGCGACTTCGTTCACGTCGAAGACATTGCCGACCTGTGCCATCGCGCCCTGACCTCCGGCGCGTCCGGCAGCTTCAACGCCGGAAGTGGCGAAGGCACGTCCATCTCGCAGATCGTCGACATCATCGGCCAGACCACAGGGCGCACCCTGGAACCGGTCTACAAGCCGGGCCGCAACTTCGATGTGCCACGGGTCGTGCTGGATATTGCCAGGGCACGAGCGACATTCGGCTGGCAGCCTGCCGTTCCCTTGCGGCGCGGCATCGGAGAAACGTGGGAATGGGTGAAGCAGCACAGCGCACCTTGATGTGCCGTTAGCGCTGGAACCTGCAGAAAATCGGCGACTGACTGAATTGGACCCGCCGCATCAGTTCATTTACCCATAATAAAATCGACGCTGGCATAGATTTCCCGGAAGCCTGCGGGCATTAGTGTCCCTGGGTCAATCGAGGGGATGATTTGCGCATGAACGTGACCGACAGCGCGGCAAAGGTTCGACTGGAACAACTGACCGGACTGCGCTTCTTCGCAGCTTTGCTGGTGTTTGGCGTTCATTTCCGCTGGGATACCAGCGGCGACTTCGTCAAGACGATCGCCGAACAGGGCTATGTCGGCGTCTCTTTCTTCTTCATCCTGTCCGGCTTCGTGCTGACGCAGTCCTACAAGACGAGGATCCTTGCCGGCACGATGTCCTTTCGCGACTACTTCCTGCTGCGCATTGCCCGTCTGACGCCGCTGCATTTCCTCACCGGATTGCCGTTTCTCTATTTCTCGATCATGCAGGTCGAGGCGATCTACTCGGAAGAATTCAGCGTCATCAAGACGGTTCTGAACCTGACCTACCTGCAGAGCTGGATTCCGGTTTCCTCGATCTATTTCTCTCTCAACGCACCGTCCTGGTCGCTGTCGGATGAAATGTTCTTCTATGTGTGCTTCTTCGGCCTGGTCGCGTTTTCACCGCGAAAGCTAGTGGCGGTGACCCTGGGGCTCGGTGTGGTGGTGTTCGTTTCCGCCCTGCTGGTTCAGGTATTCCTGGGCGATGTGATCTTCTTCGGCAAATACCCGTTCTCGCATTGGCTGTTCTATGTCTTTCCCGGCTTCCGCATTCTGGAGTTTCTGGTCGGCATGGTTCTGCATGAGGTCTGGCGTCGCGGCGTCCGGCTGCCCGGCGCAGTGCAGCCACTCAGCTATCTTCTTCTGTTCCTGGCGATGTGGCTGGCACCGGATGTCCCGGATCCCTTCCGCTATTCCCTGTTCTATCTGCCGGTCATCACACTGTTCTTCTATGCACATCTGACGGAAGGCGCCGCACTCACACGGGTGTTTGCAACCCGCCCGCTCGTGCTTCTCGGCAATGCCTCTTTCGCCTTCTATCTTGTGCACCAGCCGTCGCTTCACCTGATGAACATCTTCCTGAGGCCGTCCATCCCGGCGGATATCGTTTTCTTTCCGGTATCGCTGTGCATCACGGCAGCGTTTTCGATCTTCCTCTACCGCATTTATGAGATGCCGGCGGAGCGGGCGCTGAAATCATGGGTCAAGGGAAAGCGGTCCGCACAAACACCGAACGAGGCAACATCCTGACGCGTCGAATTCCGTGTCTCGCTGCGGCGAGCCGCTTAACATAATCTCAATGCTGACGGCGGATTATTGCGGCGAACCGGCCAATTTCAGGCCGGATACCGCCAGCCGCCACCGGTCAGATTGGCGCCAACCATGAGTATTCTTGTTGCTTTCCGAACTCGTCCTTTCAGCCCTGACTGATGTGATCCTTGCCTGCGAGCTATTTTTTCTCGCCGGCCTGAGCCTGCGTCCGGGCATTCAGACCTTCTCACCTGCCTGGATCTGGAGCCTGACACTGGCATTGATCGGGCTTGCCTCGATGCTGGGTGCCATTGACCACGGGTTCTTCGAAACAATCGGTCACGAAGCGCACCGTCCGCTTGTGATCGCAACGCGCATCGTCATCGTTCTGGGCAGTCTCAGCATGATCGTCGCGGCCAGCTTTCAGTATCTGTCCTCGCCGCTGCGCCAGGGATTTGTGGCTGCCGGCGTCCTGGGTGCACTCTGGCCGGTCTTCATGATCCTGACTTCCGACGATTTTCTGTCCGTGATCCTCTATTATTCCGTCGGCCTGATATTCCTGCTGGTGCTGAGCGTTGTCCGGTTCCGCCAGAACAAGGGAACGCTGCCGATGATCGCCGGCATTCTTCTCACGCTGGGTGTATCAGCGATGATCCCGATGCAGAGCCCGGGGTTCTGGGGTCTTGGCCTCTATGGAAGCTATCACGTCCTGCTGATGCCGATCGTCGTGCTTCTGTATTTCGGCGGCCGCTGGTTCAGGACCACGAGGTAGGGTAACCCCATGCGCACGGCTTCCATCCCCGTTGAAGAAAAGGTCCAGGAAACGGAAGATCTTGAAACGATCTTTCATCGGATGACGGAGTTCATGCCACAGCGGGTCGCCGATGCGGTACGGGCGGCCTCGCGCAGGGTGCCGGTGGCGCCACATCAGGACGTCATCGTCGAGGGCGAGACAAGCGACGGGCTCTACATCGTTCTGGAAGGCACCTTCGGCATCTATCGCAAGGGTGACGGCACGGCCTCGGACCACCGTGTTGCGGAAATTGGGCTGGGGCAGCCTTTCGGTGAAATGGCGCTTCTCGACGGTGAACCACGCTCGGCAACCGTGCGTGCTGAAACAGCCGGTGCCGTGCTTGAAATCGAGCCGGAACGGATCCTCGAACTGGCTGATGGCGAAGCCAGACTTGCAGAATTCAAGGGGGCACTGGCGTCCTTCGTGACACGGCGCATGCGCGCCTCCACGCAGGAGCATGTCGCAGCCCTGCAGCGTGAACTGGACCTCCGGAACGAACAGCAGCAGTTCGGCAAGTTTTTCGTCTATTCGCTGATCATGATGTCCATCGGCACGCTGGTGAACAACGTCCTGGCGCGGACGATCGTCAACGTCGACGTCTACACCGAAGTCTTCGCCTGGCAGTATCTCGCCATCCTGATGGTGCCAAGCCTCTTTGTCATCCGGCACATGGGCATTTCGATTTCGGCGCTCGGACTGACAACCGTCGGCCTGAAGAAATCCCTGATCGAGGGCGCGATCATTTCGGTCGGGCTCTGCATCTTTGCCTGGGGACTGGCGGCCGTGCTCAAATATTTCGACGCGCTGCCCGGCAAGCCACTGCCCTTCAACCTGCTGGGAACACTGAGCTACTTTCTTCACAGCGCCTTGCAGGAAATCATCGCCAGGGGCTTTCTGCAGTCTTCCTTCCAGCGTTTCCTGGGAGACCAGGGCAAATGGCGGTCGGTCCTTCTAGCCTCGGTGCTGTTCGGAATGTTCCACCTTCATTTCGGCATTCCGGCCGTGCTGATGACAATCGGCACCGGATTTATCTTCGGCTGGATCTACATCAGGCATCAGAACATCGCCGGTGTAATCCTGATTCACTACATGATGGGTGTCGCGGCCTTCAATACAGGCTTGATCTGAGACGCAAGCCTAAGCTAGTGCTGCTTGCTCGACCCTATCGCTGAAGGTTGGAACGACATGATTGCCCGTGACTATTTCATACCGCGACCAGCCATCTACTATCGCGATTTCTGCTTTTATCTGGCGCTTTTTGTCGTTGGGTTTGCGTGGGGTCTGAACGCCTCCTGGCCGATGGTTATCCTGCCCTGGCTGCTCGCGACATTCGGCCTGCACCGCGCAGGACTTTTCTGCCACGAAATCGTACACATCAAGGACGACAAGCTGCGCGGTTTCCGGGCGCTCTACACCTGGACCGTGGCGCTCATCGTGATGGTTCCGCCGCTGCGGTTTCAACTGCCGCATCTGGCCCATCATCGGCTCGGGATTTTCGGAACGCCCGAGGATCCGCAATACCCGCTCGTGCGCGGCAATGCGTTTGCCATGGCCATGGTTCTGCTCGTGATCCCCTTTGTGGTGCCCTTTACCAACCTTCTGATGACGGTGACCGCCGCGCTCGGTGCGTTCCGGGTCGAAGCTGCGCTCGATCGCTGGGCGACGGAGAAGCTCGGCTTTTCGCTCAGCTCCGCCCTGACACCGGAACAGCAGGCCGAAGTGACCCGGCACGCCCGGGTTACGCTCGCGCTCTTCATTGCGGCAATCATCTTCTTCCCCGCGGCGCTGCCTTTCTATTATGCCGTCCTGGTTCTGGGCTGGGCGCTTTTGACCGCGCGTATTCCGCTGGAACATGAACTGGAACGCCTTGCCGAAACCTCCGGACGGGAAGACCAGATGATCGACAGCTTCACGATCGAGTCTCCGCTGGCCCTGATCGTGCAGCCGGTCGGCTTCCGCTTTCATACGGCGCATCACATGTATCCCGGGGTGCCCTATCACAATCTGCCCGCACTCCACGAGGAGCTGAAGCGCACCATTCCCGAGTACCGGGACAGCATCATTTCGCTCTGGACCGCGATCAGCGGCCCCAAACGCCGTCCTGCAAATTCTCTTCATTGATTTAGAAAGCCCGCCGATGAAAGACGTTATTCGCCAGCTCGCAGAAGCCATGTCTGCGGCCTCTCCCGATGCGCAGTTCGAGGTCCGCTACTGGGACGGAACCGGCTTCTCCATCGGGACCGAGCCAGAGTTCATTCTGCATTTCAAGAACGAGCGGGCTCTCTCCAGGGTGCTTTCGGATGCCTTCATGGGCTTTGGCGAGAGCTACATGCTGGGCGATATCGAGGTGGAAGGCGACATCAAGAAGCTCTTCTACCTGGGCTTTGCCATCGATTTCGCGGAACGGCCCATGTCGTTGATGCTGCGGATCAAACTGGCCTTCCACTTCTTGCGCGCACGCAACACCATTGCCCGCTCGCGCGAGAACATTTCCTTCAGCTACGACATCGGCAACGATTTTTACGAGATCCTGCTCGGAAAGGGCATGATCTACACCTGTGCCTATTTCACCTCGCCCGACAACACGCTGGATGAAGCACAGAACAACAAGCTCGAACTGGTATGCCGCAAGCTGTGCCTGAAGCCGGGCGAACATGTTGCCGATCTCGGTTGCGGCTGGGGCGGCTTCCTGATGTATGCCGCCGAAAACTACGGCATCACGGGCGTAGGCTTCACCATTTCGGCAGAACAGCGCGACTATGCGATTCAGAAGATCGCCGAGCGCGGCCTCTCCGACAAGATCGAGATCCGCCTGCAGGACGCTCGCGAAGCGGACGGCCTTTACGACAAGGTTGCCTCGATCGGCATGGTCGAACACATGGGCAATGCCCAGATCGCACCGGTCTTCGAACGGATCGCACACATTCTCAAGCCACAGGGCCTTGCCTTCGTCCACACGATCGGCAACGAAATCCCCCGGCCGATCGACCCCTGGATCGACAAATACATCTTCCCGGGAACTCAGGCATCGCCGCTGACGACCATGGTCGAGGCTGCCGGCAACAATGATCTCTACATGATCGACCTTGAGAACATCCGGCTGCACTATCCGCCGACGGTCAAATACTGGCTCGCCAATTTCGACGCCAATATCGACCGTATCCGCGAAATGTATGACGACACCTTCGTCAGAAGCTTCCGGCTGTATCTGGAAGTCGCAAGTTCCTCCTTCAGCTGGGGCGACAACCGGCTTTACCATCTGCTGATGACCAGGGGCCTGAAAAACGATGTCCCGATGACCCGGGAGCATCTGGTCCTGCCGAAGTCCGGCACTTCCCCGGCCGGTACATCTTCAGAAGGTGGTGCATGACGGAACCCGTCCATGTGGCAGTGATCTATACGGACGCAGGCGGTGGCCACAGGGCCAGCGCCTTCGCCCTGAAAGCATGCCTCGAAGGGTCCGGCAGATACCGGGTCAGCCTGATAAATCCCTATACCTCGCTGATCCCGCATCTCGACCTCTTCAGCCGCTTCGGATCACGCACAGGCGAGAATATCTACAACGAGGTCATCTTGCGTCAGGGACGTACCGGCCTCACCTGCTGGCTGTTTTATGCAGCCTTGCGTCTGAACTACGTCTTCTGCGAACCGCCGGCCATCAGTATTCTTTCCCGGCATTTCGAGGACATTCGCCCGGACATCGTGCTGTCGGTCATGCCGCTCGGCAACCGGGTGATGCTGGAGGCGCTGAAACGCTACCGCGCTGGCATAACGGAAGGCCCGCTGCCGGAAGGCGCCGTCATGATCACGGACTGGGCGGAACTGGCGAAGGGTGTCTGGTTTCTCAATCGAGCCGACTACCACGCAATTTGCGGCACGCAGGACGCCCTGCGAAATGCCGAAAAACTGCCAAAGCTTTCCGGCAAGATCCATGCGATGGGCGGCTTGCTGATCCGGCCGGAATTCACCGACCCCGCCCAACGCTCCAGCCGGGAAGCGCTGAATCTCGATCCTTCCAGACCTGTCGTGACCGTGCTCTATGGTGCCCAGGGCAGCATGCGCATGATCGAACTGGCAACCGCGATGCGCGACATTCCGCATAACGCCCAGGTGGTGTTTCTTTGCGGCCGGAACGAAGCGCTTGCCGATCAGCTGCGCGCCATGGACCTGCCTTTTCCGGTCCAGGTTCTCGGGTTTACCGACAGGGTCGCCCAGTATCTTTCCGCCAGCGATCTCTTCATCGGCAAGCCGGGTCCGGGCAGCACCAGCGAAGCCATGGCACTTGGCGTATCCATGCTGCTCGACAAAAGCCTGGCGCTGCCGCAGGAAGCTGCGGTCCTGCGCCACGTGACGAAGACGGGAGCCGGACTGGCCTTTTCGACGTCTTCCGATTTCAGCGAGAGCTTCAAGGCGGCCATGTCCGCCATCGAGCGCGGCCAGGCGCGGCAACCGGTTGCCGCCAACACATCGCCCGCCGACATTCTTGAGATCATGGACCGCATCGCCGCTTCCCGTGTTCCGTCGGCAGGCTCCTTGCAGCCGGCCGGTGAATTGCCGCACGCTCGGCACGTGTCCAGAGCCTGAGCGATGCCTGAGGACGACCAGGGCCCCGCGACGGGCGGCAGCCGCCCTCAAGAGCACAGCCTGAAGATCAGGGTCATCTACAATCCCCGCACAGGTCACAAGCGCGAGAAGCGTTTCAAGGCGGTATTGGCGCTGCTCGAGGCACGCGGTCACACGTGCGAAATCCTGATCACGACCAAGGCGGGCGATGCCGCCGGTTTCGTTCGGGAAACCACATCAGACGACGTCGATATCCTGGCAATCGCCGGCGGCGATGGCACGATCAACGATGCAATCCAGGGAGCCGGCCCGCAGACGCCGCCTCTGGGGCTCATACCGCTCGGCACGGCGAATGTGCTGGCGCACGAGCTCGGCATCGGCACGGATCCACACCGGATTGCAAACTGCCTTGTGGAAGCGCGCATCCTTAAGATCCGGCCAGGCCAGGTCAACGGGCACCGCTTCATGATGATGGCCGGCATCGGGCTGGACGCGCAGGTGGTTTCGGATCTCAGCCGCGCCACCAAGACCCGCTTCGGCAAAGCCGCCTATCTGATCGAAGTTTTCCGGACACTGCGGCGATGGACCTGCCCGCGGGTGGACGTCCGGCTGGACGGTGAGCCCGAAAAGGCAGCGACGCTGATCGTCAGCCGTGGCAAACGGTATGGCGGGACATTTGTCCTCGCACCGAAATGCGACCTCGCCAACCCGTCTTTTTGCGCAACGATATTTCCTCCAGGCAGCGCTCTGTCTGTCTTCGGACGTTTTCTGCTGATACCGGCAGGCCTGCTCCTGCGGCATGGTCTCATTGCCCAACAGCCGGCCAGAACAGTCGAAATCCTGGGTCCCCTGGGCGACCCGATACAGGCCGACGGCGATATCGTCGCGCATGCGCCTGCGCAGATCTCGGTTTGCGAGCAGCCGATACGCCTGTGCGTTCCGATGTCCCGGCGATAACACGAGCCAGGAAGATCAATCTTCGCTTTCCAGCCCGGCAAGATGGGCCAGCCGGCGGCATGCGCTCATCCAGTCGAAGTCTTCGCGCGCGGCAATGGGCGGCTCCGGCACAGTCGTCAACGCATACTCCAGCGCCTCGAGAGCCCCTTCCAGTTCCGTGTAGAAATGGGCGTTGGGATAGGCCTTGTAGGGAAGGTTGCCCGGACAGTCCGGCAGGATGACATGTCGGCCGGCAACCAGCGCATCGGCGGTTGCCGTGCACAGGATTTCGCTGCGCGAAGGGTTCACCATGACCCGGTATCGTCCGATATCGGACCAGAACCGCCGGTTCGGTCCGAAGAACCGTAAATCCGCGCCTTCCTCTCGTGCGAAGGCGCGAAACTCTGCTTCATCGCGCCCCCCGCCAATGACATCGATGGGCCTTTTGGCACGGGCAGCGATGCGGGCAAGGTCGTCCAGGCCTTTTTCCCAGAGGAAAGCTCCGAGAAAATAGATCCCTTCGGTTTCCTGCGTAACGAGAGGCACCTGCGCGTAACCGGGCATGACACCGGTCACCCGTTCCACAGGCATCGTGATGCCCGGCAGGGTGAGGGCGGGCGACAGGCTGAGGGGCAGATCGATGCGCAGCCGCAGGGCGCGGCCGTGCAGATAAGATACCAGCCGGGCGAGGCTGTTTGGAAACGGCAGCCCGGACATACGGATATAGGTTTCATAATCCGTCATGCTAAGACCGATCGTCTTGTCCGCGCGGATGCCTCTGCGCCCGGTCGTTACCGGATACCAGCACAGATGCTCCGGCTCGCTCGCGATCAGGCACCGGGCCGGCGGCGCGGCGCGGTAGACGTCTTCCATCGGCACGATCGACCCCATGCCTGCCACAAACCTTGCCCGATAAGGCCGGCATTCCGGAAATTTGTAGGGTCCGAAGGCTTCAAGTTCCGTCTGGAGCCAGTCGACCTGCTCGTCAAAATCGACGAAACGGGTCTCGCCCCACAGCCGTTGCTGTGAAACCTCATCCAGCCAGGGAAGAACATAGACAACCCGATAGCCAAGCGTTGCCAACCCGCAGGCGTGCCACAGCGAGATGAAGGACGGTCCGGTCATCCACGGCAGGGCGGCACTCGTCAGAACCGCAAAGTCATGGATCTCTTGACCTTTGGTACGTTCGCCAGACAGGGGCACTTGTCTCCAGTTTCAACAGCCAGAACCACGGGCAACGATCGGCCAGCGCCCTGAAGCGAAGGAGGCGACAGGCTGGCGCGAGACACCAGAACACATGATTCTCCGCGCGAGACAATCCACCATCACAGGTCCGGAAAGCCAGACAGGCCAGAACGCTAACGCCCGTTTCGACCTGTATTTTCCACAAGACGCCTGACACGCCAAATGGTGAGGCCTTGTCACAAACGCGCGAATGAGGCCGTCTAAGACGAAAGTCACCCGCTCGTGACTTTCGGTTGAGTGCTCCATTGCATATTTTAGGGGCAATCGAACAAGGAATTGAGCCAAATGGTGGGATCGTTTTCCCGGAAGGCCGGCAAGGCCCTCCGCACCGCGCTTATTGTAACCGGCGGAATAGTTGCCCTGGCCGCGCCAATCAACGGCGCGCAGGCGCAACCCGAAAAAGTCATCGAACTGTTTACCAGCCAGGGCTGCTCCTCGTGCCCGCCGGCCGATCGGCTGGCGGAAAAGCTGGTGCAGGAAGATAACAACGTCCTGACCATGGTGATGCCCGTCGACTACTGGGATTATCTCGGCTGGAAGGACACGCTGGCAAGTCCCGTCAACTCGCAGCGTCAGCGGGCCTATGCCGCGCGGCGCGGCGACCGGTCGGTCTACACCCCGCAAATGGTGATCAACGGCGAGGAGCACGTCGTCGGCAGCCGCGAAGGCGATGTAAGGGCCGCGCTGGCACGTACCGACCCCTTTACCGCGACAATCGACCTGAAGATTACTGACATGGTCGTCCAGGCAACGGTGAAAGGCTCCCTGCCCAAGGGCTTCAACATGGCGACCGTCTATTTCCTGCGCATGCAGGATGAAGCCCTCGTTGATATCGGCCGCGGCGAAAACGCGGGCCGCAAGGTGCGTTACGTCAACGTGGTGCGCAATCTGCAGCCGATGGGAATGTGGTCCGGCGGCCAGGAGACATTCCGCATGCCGAAGTCCAAACTGATGCTGAAAGGCGACGCCCGCTGCGCAGTTGTCGTGCAGCTTGAAAATCCCGACGGCCCCGGCCGGATCATCGGCGCGGCAACCATGAACAAGAGCGGCGGTCTGTGAACAGCCGCTGTGGTGTGACCAAATATCAATTCCCTCTGAAAAACGAGCCCACCGGCCTCGAAGCCGGGTTGTAACCCCCGAGAAAACTGCTACCCCTTGCCCCGTTCGACCCGCCTCGGGATCGTAAACGCCCAAAGCACGGGCAATTTGCGAAACGCAGTGGCCGGTCAGGTTCTCTGCTTTGCCGGCGTCTGGTGAAGCAAATCGGTCCTGGGGGAACGCATGAAGTTGAAGCGCAGGCTTCAGATAGCCTTTTTGAGCATCGTTTTCGGCGTGGTCGTTCTCGGTCTCAAGATCGGCGCCTACCTGTTGACCGGCTCCATAGCGCTTTATTCAGACGCGTTGGAAACGACGGTCAATATCGCGTCCGCTATCGCTACGCTTGCAGCCGTCTGGTTCGCCGCCAAACCCGCCGACAGCAACCACCCCTACGGCCACGACAAGGTTGAGTATTTCGCGGCGGTTCTCGTCGGTGTGATGATCGTGCTTGCCGCCCTGTCGATTTTCCGCGCGGCTTGGCTTGGCTTCATCAGTGGCGACAGTCCGGAATATTCGCCAGCCGGTATCGGCATGAACCTGCTTGCCGCCGTCATCAACGGCGCCTGGGCGCGGTACCTGATGAGATATGGCAAACACGCAAGATCACCTGCCCTTGTTGCGGACGGCAAGCATCTGATGACCGATGTGGTCAGCTCCGTCGGGGTTTTGGGCGGTGTTGTGCTGGTGATGCTCACCGGCTGGAAAGTCATGGATCCCGCGCTTGCGGTTCTTGTCGGCCTCACCGTTCTCTGGTCCGGCTGGGGCCTCGTCAAGGAATCCGTCGGCGGACTGATGGACGAAGCCGCCTCGCACGACACATTGGACAAGATCCGTGTTCTGATTTCCGAACATGGCGAAGGCGCCCTGGAGGCACACGACCTGCGCACTCGCATTGCCGGCAAATCCACCTTCATCGATTTTCACCTGGTGGTGCCGGGCGAAATGTCCGTCGACAAGGCACATGAGATCTGCGACCGGATCGAGATTGCCATTGTCGAAGATGTCCCCGGAGCCCGGATCACCATTCACGTCGAACCGGAACACAAGGCCAAGCATTCCGGCATTGTGGTGCTCTAGGGGGTGGCCCGAACCCTCTGGTCTTAAAAATAGTAGGGATAACCGCGCATGAGCGAGGCGTTGTTATACTCGAAGACACCGGAGGTCTGGTCGCCCAGCCCACCGCAAACCCGCTTGCCACCACCGATGGCGCGGCAGAGATGCCGAAGCAGGTGCCCGCCGGCGCGCCCCTCCGCGATCGAACAGGCATTGAGGGAAAGAACGCCGCCAGGGCGGATATACTGGCCCAGCGTTCTCCAGAAGTTCTCCATCCCGGAACTGTGAGACACCATCCCGACCGGACTGGCCGCCGTGAATCCGCCTACGCAGTCTGCATCCAGAAGGGTCACCTGACCGGGAACGCCGCTGTGAAAGACCAGCTCGACCACGCCGAAGCCACCCGATGGCGCGTTTTGAACCAGATGACCCAGAATTTCATCGGTCGAGGAATAGCTGTAACCGGAATGCGCGGCCATATATCCCCGCGTCAAAAAATCAAGCTCACCATTATAAAGAAGTATCCGTGTCATATCGCGCCCCCCGGCACCAAATGTGCAACATGGCTTTCAGGATGAAGAAAGTCTCGTAATACCGAGAAATATTGCCTGAAGAACTGCTCCCTGTCACTCAAGGGACAGGATCGGGGTAAAATCTACTTCCAGAACGCCCCCTTAAAATGGCAGCACTTTCGGAACGCTACGTCATCGGACGAGGTCTTTTCCGGCCCGGCCAACCAGCCTGTCTCCCGCCGGCTGCACCTGCAGGCAGACCGAATTGCGTCTTGCCCTCGCCCGTCACAATCCATAATACTCTGCACCCGGCGATCCTCGCCGCCGTCTCACCGACGGGTCTGAACCGGGCATTTGCTCACTGCGGAACTGTCTTGGCGCCTGCCCCGGCAACGCCGAAATTTCCCCGCTCCGTCCTCGCAGCACGCCCCGGTTACTTCGGAACGATTTGAGGAACCAGTCTCATATGCCCAACTGGCGGCGCTGGCAGGCCCAGCTTCTTGATCATCTGATCCTGATCGGCGGCGCGCTTGTGATGACGCTGCCTGTCTATTCGATCTTCGCCGCAACCACCCATGAGGGCGGAAGGGTCCGGCCAAGGCTCGATCTGGGCAGTGGCACGCTGGAAAACTACGGACACTTTCTGCAGACCGGCGCGGGCTTTTCCGGTGACGTCACAGCATTGTCGATGATGTGGAATTCCTTCCTGCTGGGCGCTGGATTTGCGACCCTGAAGGTCGTTCTGTCCCTCATGACAGCCTATGCACTGATCTATTTTCGGGTTCGCTTTGCCAGCGCCATCTTCGCCGTGCTTCTGCTGACCCTGTTGCTGCCTCTGGAATCCCGGTTCCTGCCGACCTATGCCGTGACCGTCGAACTTGGCCTCGTCAACACGCGTGCGGGCCTCATCCTGCCGCTGGTCGCCTCCGGCCTTGGGACGCTGTTCTTCCGCCAGTTCCTCATGACGGTTCCGGATGCGCTGCTGGAATCGGCCAGGATCGACGGCGCTGGTCCGCTGAAGTTCTTCAAGGACATTCTGGTTCCCCTGTCGGCGCCGACAGCGGCCGCGCTGTTCCTGGTCATGTTTGTCAACGGCTGGAACCAGTATCTGTGGCCGGTAATGGTCACCTCGGAGGAAAGCACCTACACCTTGGTGCGCGGCATGCAGTTTTTCGGCAATTCCAGCCTGCGCGGACTGATGCTGGCGGTACTCGCGTTCGTGCCTCCGGCCCTGCTTGTCATATTGTTTCAACGACAAGTCGTTAAAGGCCTGTTCGACGGCTCACACTGACGACATCCGGCATTGAAACCGGCGGTCCCTGCCCCAATTTTTCCAGAACGACCCGAAAGGCACCTCATCCATGGCATTTGAAGCGATCCTGTTCGACTGTGACGGCGTTCTGGTGGATTCGGAAATCATCTATGTCGATGTCGAACGCGAACATCTGGCCCGGATCGGCCTGAAGTACGAGCTTCATGAGTATATGGACCGGTTCCAGGGCCTGGGCAGCACGGATTTCTGGGCGGCGCTCGACGCGGATTACCAGACCCTCGGCAAGGGACCGCTGCCTGAAACATTCGGACCGGATCTGGACGCTGCCACCCAGGCGCGGATCGACCGCGAACTGGCGGAAATCAAGGGCATCAAACAGCTGCTGGCAGCCCATGACGGCCCACGTGCCGTCGCCTCCTCCTCCCGCCTGCACCGGCTGACCCACAAGCTTCAGCACACAGGGCTCTTCCCTTATTTCGAGCCGCATATCTATTCAGGCGAACAGGTGACCAACGGCAAACCCGCGCCCGATCTGTTTTTGTTCGCGGCGGATAAGCTGGGTGTGGACCCGAAAGCCGCGCTTGTCGTGGAAGACAGTGTCAACGGCGTGAAGGCGGGCCTTGCCGCCGGCATGACGGTTTGGGGTTTTGTCGGTGGCGGTCATTGTCACGATGGCCACGCGGAACAGCTGCTTGCGGCCGGTGCACATCGGGTTGTCGACAGCCATGACAACCTGGCCGCTCTGCTGATCAGTGAAAGCACAGCAGCCTGAGACTGTTTTGGGTCGATCCAAAAATCTGACAGAACCCGAATGCTCCTGAGAGATCCGCGCGCCGCTACCCGGCGCGCGGCAGGCCGTTCTAGCGCCCGAGATCGTGTTCCGGATTTGCGCTGATCTTGTGGATCGAAAGATCCGCTCCGCGGTGCTCGTCTTCCTGAGATAGCCTCAGACCCATCGTCGCTTTCAGGATACCGTAGACGGCTAGACCCGCCCCAAGGGCGTAGACCGCCCCCAGAACCGTACCGATAACCTGCGAAACGGGAGACACACCGCCAAGGCCGCCCAGGGCCTCGAGCCCGAAGAAACCAGCGGCGATACCACCCCACGCTCCGCAGATGCCATGCAGCGGCCAGACACCCAGAACGTCGTCGATTTTCAACTTGTTCTGGCAGATCTCGAAACCGATTACGAAGACGCCGCCGGCGACACCCCCGACAATCAGGCTGCCGATCGGGTGCATGACGTCCGAACCGGCACAGACGGCAACGAGACCGGCCAGCGCACCGTTGTGCACGAAGCCAGGATCATTCCGGCCGACGACCAGCGCCACAAGAATGCCGCCAACCATGGCCATCAACGAGTTGATCGCCACAAGACCGGAAATGCTCTCAAGAGAGGCAGCCGTCATCACGTTGAAACCGAACCAGCCGACACAAAGCATCCAGGATCCCATGGCGAGCCAGGGCAGCGATGAGGGCGGAATACCGATGGGACGGCCGTTGCGGTCGTAACGGCCCATGCGGGCACCCAGCAGCAGAACGGCGCCGAGCGCGATCCAGCCGCCGACCGCATGCACCACCACAGAGCCTGCAAAGTCATGGAACGGCGCGCCGAAGGTCGCTTCCAGCCAGCCCTGGAACCCGAAATTGCCGTTCCAGACCAGACCCTCGAACAACGGATAGACGATACCGACCAGGGCAACGGTGGCCAGGCATTGCGGCCAGAACTTCATGCGTTCCGCGATGCCGCCGGAGATGATCGCCGGAATTGCGGCGGCAAATGTTGTGAGGAAGAAGAACTTCACCAGGCTCAGACCCTGAAGTTCGAAGCCTTCACCACCACCTGACAAGGTCGCCGCGTTCACCAGGAACGTGGTGCCGTAGGCAACCGCATATCCGACGAAGAAATACGCCACTGTCGACAGGGCAAAGTCGACAAGGATTTTTACCAGCGCGTTGACCTGGTTCTTTTGACGGACGGTGCCGACTTCCAGAAAAGCGAAGCCGCCGTGCATGGCGAAAACGAGAATAGCTCCCACAAGGACGAAAAAGACGTCCGCCCCGACCCCGGTTTCATTCATTTTGACCCCCAGATAGGCAATTTGCCATTTGTTTTTGCGTTTCGGAGCGCACAGCATTCAAACTGCATGCCAAACGGGCAAAAGCTCAAAAAAGACCCGGAAATCAGCCGATTTTTTAATCGAAACCTTGAGAGGCCCCACCAAAGGGAACGTGTGGATCGATTATTTTGTAATCATTCGCAATTTTTTTAGGCAAAAACAGAAACTCAGGGCAACCAACCAAAAAAGAGCCCGGGGTTGCCCCCGGGCTTTCCAAGTTTGCGGTCTGAGCCAATAGACCGCCTGGGAGATTTTTGTCGGCGCCGCCTTAGAGGCGGCCGGAGCCGGTTCCGAATTCCGGATAGGCTTCCACACCGATTTCGACCTTGTCGAGACCAAGGGCCTCTTCTTCCTCGGACACCCGGATACCCATGGTGGCCTTGAGGACGAACCAGATCACCGAGCTTACGACCAGGGTGAACGCACCGATGGAAACGATACCGATCAGCTGGGTGACGTAGGAAGCGTCGGAGTTGGACAGCGGTACGATGAGCGTGCCCCAGATACCTGCCAGCAGGTGAACCGGGATGGCGCCAACGACGTCGTCGATTTTCAGCTTGTCGAGCATCGGAACCGCGAAGACCACGATCACGCCACCGACACCGCCGACGAAGACGGAAACCCACACGCTCGGTGCAAGCGGTTCTGCGGTGATGGCAACCAGACCTGCCAGAGCGCCGTTCAGAGCCATGGTCACGTCGACCTTCTTGTAGAGGATCTGGGTGAGAACAACCGCGACGACGACACCGGCAGCAGCAGCCATGTTGGTGTTGGCGAAGATGCGGGAGATGTCGGAGACGTCACCTATGGAACCCATGGCGAGCTGGGACGCACCGTTGAAGCCGAACCAACCCAGCCACAGGATGAACGTGCCGAGGGTTGCGAGCGGCATGGAGGAACCCGGGAACGGGTGCACGGAGCCATCCGCACCATACTTGCCTTTACGGGCACCGAGGATAACCGCACCGGCCAGAGCAGCCCAGCCACCGACGGAGTGAACCAGAGTGGAACCGGCAAAGTCGGAGAACTCAGCGCCGCCGATAGCCTTCACGGCTTCGCCGTTGAGCCAGCCGCCGCCCCATTCCCAGGAACCGGTGATCGGGTAGATGATGCCCGTCAGGACAACGGTGAATGCCAGGAAAGGCCACAGCTTGATGCGCTCGGCGAGCGTACCGGACACGATCGACGCGGTGGTCGCACAGAAGACCATCTGGAAGAACCAGTCGGACGCCGTGGAGTAACCGGTGTCGAGTGCGTCGCCGCCGACGGCGTCAAACGCGTAAGGGCCGAAGGAACCCATGAAACCGCCGTCAACGCCGGTGTACATCAGGTTGTAACCGGTGATCCAGAACATCAGGCCAGCGATGGCGTAGAGCGTAATGTTCTTCAGGCACTGCATCGAAACGTTCTTGGAGCGGACGAGACCAGCTTCAAGCATTGCGAAGCCGGCGGCCATCCACATGACCAGGAAACCACCGATGAGGAACAGCAGCGTATTGAAGATATAGGCAACCTCGGGAGAGACTGCGGCTGGAGCTGCAGCGGCAGCCTCGGTATCCTGCGCAAGCACCGGCAGAGCCGTAAGGCTCAGCAGAGCCAGCGCCGTCGCGCCCTTAGCGACTAGTTTTTTCATGATACGTTTCCTTACCTAAATCACAGAGCTTCGGCGTCGGTTTCGCCGGTACGGATGCGCACGACCTGATCGATCGAATGAACGAAGATCTTCCCATCCCCGATCTGGCCGGTCTTGGCAGCGCCGGAAATCACTTCGACGACCTTGTCGACGGAGGCGGCATCCACAGCGACTTCAATCTTCAGCTTCGGCAGGAAGCTGACGGCATACTCGGTGCCGCGATAGATTTCGGTGTGCCCCTTCTGGCGGCCATAGCCCTTCACTTCAGTCACCGTCAGCCCCTGGATGCCGATGCTGGTCAAGGCATCGCGCACTTCGTCGAGCTTGAACGGCTTGATGATGGCCATCACTATTTTCATTGCTCGTTCCATTCCCCTTCTTAGCGCCCCTTCCCGTCGAAGAAGCTCGGCCTACCACCCCGGAAACTGCGCCTGGTTCTGTCCCCCTCTGGAAGGATCTTCTCAGGTCTTCGGCTTCACCACGTGTCGTGGCCCCGGGCCGGTGTCGGCTCTTACTAATCAAGGACCGTGCCAACTTGGCTTTTTCGGAGAGTCTTTCGCGGAATCCCGCGGTTTTGCAGTGCAAAAAACGCCAGAGCCAACTTTGTGGCATAAATGGGATGACGGCTTTTCAGGCAGTTTTTCTGCCTATTTTTTACACAAAGCACACTTTCGAGGTTAAAAATTGTGCACAAAAGACCGGCAATCACCCCTCGCATAAAAATGCGGCACCTGAACCGGTCAACAAAGTTACGGCAGTGCAAACGGACGTGCCTCGCCACTGCGGCGACAGCCCGCCGCGAAAGCAGCTACCGCCTCGGTACGGAGGCACAATCCGTATCTCAGGTTCCAGGTGGAGGACTGGCGCTGCACGCCTGTTTACGAAACCGTCAGAGAAAGGGCCGCCACATCGAATAAGTTCGAGCTTGTTCGGGATCCTGGAGTATACTTTTCAGAAGTAATCCCGGCAGATGCAGCCATTAGTTGCTCTGCCTTTTCAACGCCCCCATCCCAACGGACCAACCGGCAGAGGTTGAAATGAGACACAGTGCCAAGCTAGCGGCCATCGCCCTTTCGTTCTTGCCGGGTCTTGCGAACGCGCAGGACGTGGCCGACACCATCTATTCCGGCGGCCCCATCCTGACCATCAATGACGGCCAGTCGAAGGTTGAAGCCGTCGCGGTGAAAGACGGGCGAATACTGGCGGCAGGAACGTTGGCCGATATTTCGACCTTTAAGGGCGAAACGACGGAGGCGTTCGATTTGAACGGCCGGACGATGCTACCGGGGTTCGTAGATAGCCACGGACACGTGGTCATGGGCGGAATTCAGGCCCTTTCGGCGAACTTGCTTGCGCCGCCGGACGGGGAAGTCACGGATATCGCCAGCTTGCAGGCAACGCTGAAAGCCTGGGCGGAAAAGAATTCTGCGACAGTCGACAAGGGGTCGATCGAAGTCGGCAAGCTGGCCGGGATAAAGATCGAAGGGACAGTGAAAGGCGGCAATCTGGTCTATGACGCACAGAAAGACAGCCGTCGGGGCGACCTCTCCCCGCAATTTCCGGTCTTCGGCAATCCGGAAGCAGCGCATCATCTGATGCATGCAATGTATGACGGCTTGAGCGGCGCTTCCAATCAGTAAGCAGACCGCATGCTGCGTTGGGACGGCCTCCGAAGGCCGTCCTGAAGACAGGGCAACTCGGTCAATGCCTCGACCGCAGAAGCAGCTCCCGGGCAGATCCTCAGGCTGAGAAGCCGCCGCTTTCCAGATAGGCGATTTCTTCCGGTGTCGATTGCCGGCCGAGAACGGCATTGCGATGCGGAAAGCGGCCGAAGCGGCGGATGACGTCGAGGTGGATCAGCGCGTAGTGATAAAGTTCCGTGTCACCAAGGACGCGGCACAGGTCAACAGACCTTTCCTGGTGCGCCATGTCCTCTGCGTGCTCGAACGGCAGGTAGAAAAAGCCGCGCGCCTCTTTGGGAAACGCCCTGTCAAAACCACGATCAAGCGCTTTTTCGGCGACCTCTACGGCCTTCGGGTCCGCCCGGAAAGCCTTGGGGCTGCCGCGGAAGACATTGCGCGGGAACTGGTCAAGCAGGATCAGGAGCGCGAGCGCACCATCGGCCGTATCCGCCCAGCCATCGAGCTTGCCCTCAGCCGCATCCTCGATAGCGGCCAGGAACCTGTCCCGGCACAACTTGTCGAACTTGTCGTCCTTTGCGAACCATTTCGCCGGCCCGGCGTTCCACCAGAAATCGAGAACGTCGAGGGAGGTGATCGGCTGGTCTGTCATGGCGGCAATTTCCGGAGATGAAGGAGTGGAAGGGGTGCGATCCGTTCCTGCCAGCTTCACTTGCCCGCTGTCAACGCGCCGCAGGCCAATGTCTGCCAGTTGACCTGGTGTGCTCGGGTCTGGGCGTCCAGAAAGCCGCTGTCCTTCAGGGCGGACATTTCCTGCCTGAACGCCTCGACCAGCGCGGGATCCGTTCCCTGGCTGAACACGGCCCACAGCGGGTCGGCAAGTGCTTCGACAAAAACCACCGGCTGCAGGAGGCTGCCGTCATATCCCTGCTTGCAGGCGCTGGCCTCAGCCAGGAACCCAGTCAGCGGCAGCACATCGATCCGCTCCAGATAGAGCATCTCGATACCTTGGTGAAAATCGGTGATCGGCACCAGGTTCCCGGTTTTCTCGAACCCGAGCTGATTGAGGTGGGACAGAAGATTGGAGCCGTCCTGAACACCGATCCGCACCTTCTGATCACGCAGGTCCTCGACCGTGTCGGCTTCGATCTTCGGTCTGGTCGAGAGCTGGTAGAAATTCTGCCCATAGGGCGAGACTTCGCCCAGCCAGATGAATTTATCTTCCCGCTCCGGCGTTCGCGACAGCGAGAAAAAAAGCACATTCGGCATGGTTTCGGCCAGGAGCATTGCCCGCTTCCAAGGCAGGAATTCGTAAGCGCCGATCTTCAGCGGGATTGTTTCCCCGACCCGTCTGGCAACTTCGAGCATATAGGCCGTGACATAACCGTCCGGCTTGCCCGCGTTGTCCCATTGCAGCGGTGCGAAACTCTGGGTGACGATCTGGATTTCGGCTGGGTCTGCCTTTGCCGGGCCGGCAACAAGCGAAAGGGCCGCGGCCGCAAGCATGATTGCGCTCCGGAGTCCTGCTTTCATTCCTGCACCATGCAATCGTCCCGCACCTTTGAAGAAGCTCTTTCTCGCAGTTAAACCCTGCCGGCGGATTGCGGGTGCGCCTTTGCGACGGCCGTCAATCCGGAACCGGACCTACTTGGCCTCAAGTCTGGGACGGTTTTCATCCCTGTTCCCCGATGACACCGGCAAATCAGGCTAGTTTTGACTTCCTAATCTTGTATGAATGGCCAACAAAGGGAAGAAATTTCGACCCGCCACCGGCGCCCCTGAAACGGAGACTTTGTTGACGACCGGAACGACACTCGATCTGAAGGGCCTGAAATGCCCGCTGCCCGTGCTAAAGACCCGCAAGGCCCTCACCCGGTTATCCAGCGGCGAGCAACTGACGGTTTTGACCACGGACCCGATGGCGGAAATCGACATTCCCCATTTCTGCAACGAGCAGGGCCATACCCTGCTGGAAGCAGAGCGCATAGAGGGCGGCCACCGGTTCGTGCTGACCAAGGGCGGCTAGATCAACAAACGATCAGCACCCGGCTTGAAGCGTCACTGCATCTTGCCGGCAATCTTGTCGATATCCGCCGCAAGCTGGAGGTCCAGTTTGCTGAGACCGCCAACGTCATGGGTCGACAGGGTGATATCGACACTGCGATAGACATTGAACCATTCGGGATGGTGGTTCATCTTTTCCGCCACCAGCGCGATCTGGGTCATGAAGGCAAAGGCTTCGCGGAAGTTGTGAAACTTGAAGGATTTCGATATCGCCTCCCGGTCTTCGCACATGTGCCAGCCCGGCAGATCGTTCAATCCGGCGGCGCGGTCTTCCGGCTTCAGTCGTTCAACCATCTGGTCCTCCTGTTTTGCGTAACGGCCCGGCTCGAAAACGAGCCGTCTGCCTGCCGTGCACCTAATCCAGTTCTGTGTCAGCCCAATGGCGGGCTGCCAGCATCCACTTGGCGCCTGTTTCAAGGATAACCCGCTTGCCCCACGCCGTCCTCTTCGTTTGCCTTGGCAACATCTGCCGGTCGCCACTTGCGGAAGGCGTCTTCCGGGACATCGTGCAGGAGGCAGGACTGGCAGACAGTTTCGTGGTCGATAGCGCGGGAACCGGTGCCTGGCACATCGGCAATCCACCGGACCCACGCTCCATCGAGATAGCCTCGCGGCATGAGGTCGATATCTCCGCCCAACGGGCACGGCAGGTGCGGGCAGATGATTTCCGCCGCTTCGACACCATCGTCGCCATGGACAGGGACAATCTCGCTGCCCTCAAGCGCATGGGCGGAGCGAGCAGCCCCCGGCTACGATTGCTTTTGAACAGACCGCCGCAGGATGTTCCCGATCCCTACTACGGCGGCCCGGACGGCTTTGAACAGGTGTACCAGCTCGTGCGCACTGGTGGTCAACGTCTCTTTCAGGACCTGATGACGAGTGCCTGACAAAGCCAGGCACGCTGCTTGACCATACGACAAGCCGGGGATTGCCGGGCACGGGTTCATAAATCCGTCTCAGACACCGGTGTATGGGTGTCTGATCTGCACGACTTCCTTGGCACCAAAATGAAAATTCTGTGGTGGTCGCTTGCGGCTGCGCTGATCCTGGCCGGGCTGGTAACGGTCTGGCTGCCGATCCCGACCGGCGTCCCCCTGCTTGCACTCGGCATGATTGTCATTGTCGGCACGAACCGGAGCGCGGCACGCATGCTGCGCAGCCGAAGACGCAAGACGCCGCCGCTCAATGATGCCATTACCTGGGTGGAAGACCGCTCGCCCTTGCGCTTTGCCCGCATCCTGAAACGCACAAGACCACGCAAGAAGTAGGGTGTTTGTCAGCGTTCGGCAAAAACGCGACCGATGCCGCGAAGTGCCCGTCGGACCCGAACCGCCAGCCGTTGCAACACCCGCTGCAAGCGCCGCCCCTTCACGGTGAACCACTCGTCAAGCTGGCGATCGCTCACCAGCGGTGGGGTCTTGCGATAAAGCAGATGGTGGATCGCCAGGATCAGGAGCAGCGTCACGCCCCAGGACAACAGCGTATCGGACAGGAAGTGCCCGCCGAAAGCCACCCGGTTGGCTGACAGGATCAGGCCGAGCGGGATCAGAAAGACGAGAGCGCCCTTGCGCCAGGTTGCTGGCACAAGCAAGGTAATTGCCGCCACCAGCCACATGGCAGCCGACCCTTCCCCGGACACGAACGAACAGTTGCTGTCGCAATAGTTCGAGATTTTCCAGACCGGCTGGTACGGCAGATCCCCACCGAAGATCTCGACATTGCGGGGCCGCGGGCGGCCCCAGTTGTCTTTCAGGATCAGATTGACCAGAACCCCCGGTCCAAGGATCAGCGTCGAAAGCAGGAACACCGGCTGACGCAGTGGCATCAGCGGCTGACGGCCGGGCACCAGCAGCTTGATGAGCAGAACCGCCACGCAGACGATGGCGATTACCCGGGCAAGAAACGGTCCCAAGTGACGGACATCGCGCAAGAACGCGACGTTCTCGGCCTTGAAGCCCTCATCGCCAAAATGGAAAAGCCCGCTCGCCCAGAGATCGACGCCGGGAAAGGCCAGAAAGAACAGGGACACAAGGCAGATATAGAGCCCAACGCACACCATCGAATGGTTAATGCACCAGATGGATAGTTTGCTCAGTCCGGTCTTGGGATTATGCTGCTGGGGCTGGGTTTGCGTCATGGCTGCTCTTTAACGCATCCAATTGCCCGATCCAATCCCTTCCTGAAACCGGCCGGTTCAGATTTTGCGGAGATGCGGAATGTGAAAAACAGTCAGCCGCCTGCGGCCCCTACCGGCACGAATATAGTGTCATTGCGGCAGGACCGGAAACCGGTGGTGGAATTCTGGTACGAATTTGCATCCACCTACAGCTATCTCTCGGCCATGCGGATCGAAACGCTTGCAAGCGACTATGGCGTTGAGATCGCCTGGCGGCCATTTTTGCTCGGTCCGATCTTCAAGAAACAGGGCTGGCCAACCTCTCCCTTCAACCTGTATCCCGCCAAGGGCCACTACATGTGGCGCGACATGGAACGGCTTTGCAGACAATACGGCCTGCCGTTCACCTTGCCGTCTCCCTTTCCCCAGGACGCGCTGCTGGCCGCCAGGATCGCACACGCAGCACAGAACCAGCTCTGGATAGGGGCCTTTACCCGTGCGGTCTTCATCGCTGAATTCGGACAGGGACTGAACATCGCCGACGAAAGCCTGATGGCTGAACTGCTGCTGGAAATCGGCGCTCCGGCCCGGACGGCCCTGTCGACCGCCCACAGCCGGGAAAACAAGATAAGCCTGCGCGCGGCCGTTACCGAAGCCGAAAAACTCGGCATCTTCGGCGCACCGAGTTTCGTCATTCCAGGCGGAGACCTCTACTGGGGCGACGACCGGCTGGAACAGGCCCTCGAGGCAGCCGGGAACCTGGTTGAAACAGACGCCTGAAGACAGCATCGCGTTCATCCGACATTCCAACACAGAACCCGGCTTGCGGGACCCGAGATCGAAGGCTATATACGAAACATATACGTTTCATATAACCAGCCATTTCGGGAGACAGTCATGGGCATCGTCAAGATCGACGAGGGTCTGCACGAGGAAATCCGCCGTGCCAGCACCGTCATGTGCCGCTCCATCAATGCGCAGGCCGAATTCTGGATGAAGATCGGCATGCTGGCCGAGGCCAACCCAACCCTGTCCTTCAGCGACATCATCAAGATGCAGCTCGACGCAGCGCAGGCTCCCTCAGCAGATGCGGCGGTTGCCTGACATGGTCAAGACCCCGGAAGAACTGGAACTCATGCGCAACTCGGGCAGGTTGCTCGCCTCTGTCTTCGAAATGCTCGATGGCGTTGACCTTGCCGGAATGTCGACACTCGCTGTCAACGACATGGTGGAGCGTTTCATAACCGAAGACCTTGCCGCCCGTCCGGCCAGCAAGGGTCAATACGGCTTTGAATTTGTGCTGAATTGCTCGATCAACCAGGTCGTCTGCCACGGCATTCCGGACCGGAACGAGATCATCCGCGACGGCGACATCATCAATCTGGATATCACGCTCGAAAAGGACGGCTTCATTGCCGATTCCAGCAAGACCTATGTCGTCGGAAACGCCAGTGCGGCCGCAAGGCGGCTGGTGCGTGTTGCCCAGAAAGCGATGTGGAAAGGGATCGAGCAGGTAAAGCCGGGCGCCTATCTGGGCGATATCGGCCATGCAATCGAAAAACACGCCAAGAAGAACGGCTACTCGGTGGTGCGCGACTATTGCGGGCACGGCATCGGCCGTGAAATGCACGAGGAGCCCAACGTGCTGAATTTCGGACGGCGCGGAACGGGCATGAGATTGCGCGAAGGCATGGTCTTCACCGTCGAGCCGATGATCAACCAGGGCACCAGCCGGGTTTCAACCGAAGAGGACGGCTGGAAGGTTGTGACCAAAGACGGCAAGCTGTCGGCGCAGTTCGAACACACGGTCGCCGTTACCGCCGATGGTGTCGAGGTTCTGACCCTGCGCCGAGATGAAACAGCCCTGACAGGATAGAGGCCGTAAGGTGTGGCCCTCAGCCCGCTCTGCGTCCGCTCGCCAGTTTCATCGCCTCGAAAAGGGCGGCAGGTGACAGGGGTTTTGTCAGGATTTCCCGGAACCCCGCATCCCGCAAACGCGTGTCGCCAACAGACTCCAGAGCCGCCGTCACGGCGATCAGCGGCAGATCCGGGCGCAGAGAGCCGAGCGCCTCGGCCGTTTCGACACCGCTCATGCCGGGCATGTGCAGATCGAGCAACGCGGCATCGAAGTCGCTCTTTTGAACGAGACCGACAGCCTGCTCGCCCGATCTGGCGGCCTCCGACGAAATGCCGAAGGATTCCAGCAGCGCTGCCAGCAGACGGCAATTGGTCTCGTTGTCATCAACAATAAGCACATGCGCCGACAAGGGCCCGGTGACAGACGCATCTTCGGATGTTTCCGACGTTCCATGCTGGTCTGCCTCGGCCTGCAACAGGCCGTCATCGCCCTCGCCGAGCGGAATTTCCACATTGAACCGGCTGCCGCCGGTCTCGGAACGCGCCAGTGTCAACCGGCCATTCATGTCCCGGACGAACTGCGCCGTCCCCCAGAGACCAAGACCCGTTCCGGGCGCGGTTTCCCGGCCGTGCCGGCCCCGGACAAAGGGCCGGAACAGCCGTGCACCTTCTTCGGGCTCGATGCCGGGGCCGCTGTCTGCAACGGAAATCAGGAGGGAGGAAGGTTTGCCCTGACCGGATGCATCCTCCGATTTGAAGCCGGCTGCGCGAACCTCAACCGTGACCCCGCCCTCAGCAGTGTATTTGACGGCATTGTCCAGCAATGTCGTGATCACCCGGCGCAGTGTCCCACCACTCGATGTAACCGCCTCGCGGGCCTCGTCGTCTATTTTCAGCGTCAAGGTCAGGTTTTTTGCTTCGGCTGCGACCTGGAAAAGGTCGGCGATTTCCGAAACGACATCTGCGATCCGACTGGGTCTTGTTTCCGCTTGCGATCCCGGTTCGGCAGCCGTGACAAGCTCGCCCGTCATCTGCGTAAGTGCATCGATGGAGCGAATGAGGATCGACAGTTGATCTTTTTGTGTCCCGTTCAACGGACCAGTGCCGATCAGCTCTGCCGTCAGGCGCATGGCGGCAAGCGGCGTTCTGAGATCGTGGGCCAGAAGCGCAAGTTTGACGCTGTCCTCGTCATGATTTGCCATGCGGCCGGAGATCCTTCGCCTGAATGGGTCTCAACCGGGCTTGCCAGACACGCGCCAAAAAGCCAAGTTGGTCGAAATTCTGCTTACCTTGCCGTGTGGCCGCTGTCCATCCAGACCGGCATCCACCTGCACCCAGTCCCAAATCAACCGGAAACAGCCTTTGGGTTGCCGCATAGATGCTTGCTCAAACACTTACGATCGTCGCCCCGGTTTTCCTGCTGATCGGCATTGGCTACTGTCTCGCCAAAACCCGCATTCTGAACCAGAGCATCAGCGAAGCACTCGGGCAGTTTGTCTATATCGTGGCGATCCCGGTGCTGATCTTCCGATCGCTGATCGGCGCTGACCTCAGCGCGGGTGTTCCGCTGGCGCTCTGGGCAACCTACTTTATCGGCGTCGGCTTTGCCTGGCTGCTCGGATCGCTGATCATTCGCAAGGGCTTCGGCCGCGATGCCCGGGCTAGCGCGATCGGCGGGATATCCGCCGCCTTCGCCAACACGATTCTGGTCGGACTGCCGCTGGTCGCCTCGGTATACGGCGACGAAGGCCTGGCCCCGCTGCTGCTGATCATCTCGATCCACCTGGCCACGATGACAGTGCTGATGGCGGTGATGATGGAGCGGGCAGCTGCGATCGACAACGGCACGGCCTCCCCTCCCATTTCCCAACTGTTGATGGGAGCCGGAAAAAGCCTGGTGAAGAACCCCCTCGTCGTCACCATCGTCGCCGCCTTTATCTGGCGGCAGACAGGCCTGGAGCTGCCGGAGATCGGTCTCGACGTTATCAGCCGCATCGCCGCCACGGCACTGCCTCTGTCACTGCTGTCACTGGGCATGAGCCTCGTGCAATACGGCATGCGCGGCAATATCGTGCCAGGACTGATCCTCAGCATCATCAAGATGCTGCTCATGCCGATCGTCGTTTTTAGTTTCGGGGCTTTCGTGTTCCACCTGCCACCTCTGTGGACAGCCGTTGCGACCTTGACGGCCAGCTGCCCGACAGGTGTCAACGCCTATATTTTCGCCAACCGCTACGGCACTGGCCATTCCATGTCCGCAAATGCGATTACCATGACCACGCTCTGCGCCATCGTTACAGCCAGCTTGTGGATCTGGTTCCTGGATCATTGGTTCGGCATGAGCCTGCGCTAATCCCTGAACGCGCTAGAGCCCGATCCTCTTGCGCAGTTCGGCATGGGTCATGCCGGCCTCACGCAACGACCGGAGACTGGTGTCCTTGCTGGACTTCGAGAGCTTGCGTCCGTCCGCCCCCAGGACGAGCCTATGATGCCGGTAGACCGGTGACGGCAGGCCGAGCAGTTCCTGCAGGACCCTGTGCACACTGGTTGCGTGATAAAGGTCCTGTCCGCGCAGCACATCGGTGATGCCCTGCCTGGCATCATCGACCACCACCGACAGATGATAACTCGTCGGCGTGTCCTTGCGGGCAAGGATCACATCACCCCACGCTGCCGCCTCGACAGGCACCGCGACAGGTTCGGCAAACAGGCTTTCGCCTTCCGCCCCCGTTTCCTGCCACGACAGCGCCCTTCCGATCTGCGCGAGGGCGAATTGCATGTCGAGACGCAGTGAGAACGGCGCATCGCTGGCCGCCCGGCTCTTGAGCTCTTCCGCCGAAAGAACCGCGGCATCGCCAGGATAAAGCGGCGCACCGTCAGGATCCCGCGGCCAGCTTTCTCCATTAGCTTCCTTGGCAGAAACGAACGCCTTGATTTCAGCACGGGTCAGATAGGCGGGATATACCAGGCCCATGTCCTGCAACTTTTCCAGGGCTGCCCGGTATTGCGGAAAATTTTCCGATTGGCGCAACACGGGCTCATCGAGCGGCACGCCCAACCAGGCGAGATCCTCGAACATCTCCCGTTCCAGGTCCGGCGTGCACCGGGTCTGGTCGATGTCTTCCACCCGCACGAAAAACCGGCCACTGAGCGCAACAGCTGCACGCGCATTCAGGAGAGCCGAAAGCGCATGCCCCAGATGCAAGTGCCCATTGGGCGAAGGAGCAAAGCGGAACACGGGCTGGGTCATGAGATCGGCAAAGGCTGTTGACGCGGATCGGGCTGATGAGTGAAGTCCTACCTATCATTCCCCAGCCGCCGCGCAAGAGACAGTATCGCCCGGCAGTGCAAGACATCTCCGGACAAGCCCCGCCGACATGACCCCGATTACCACCGAAGAAGACATCGAAGCCGGTCTCAAGGCGCTGATCCGTCTCGACCCGCGCCTGCAGGAAATTGCAGGAACAGCAGGCCCGATCCCCTTGCGCCGTCGCGCAGCCGATTTTGAAGGTCTTGCACAGATTGTCACCGGACAGCAGGTGTCGGTTGCCAGCGCGGCTGCCATCTTCGCACGCCTTCAGGTGCTGATTGCGCCGCTGACGGCAGAAAACCTGGCAACCTTCACCGACGAGCAACTGGCAGGCGCCGGCCTGTCCCGACCGAAAATCCGGACCTTGCGCGCGCTGACGCAAGCATGCGGCAATGGTCTCGACCTTGCTCATCTGGCACAGGCGCCGGCCGATGAAGCCCACCGCGCATTATGCGAGATAAAGGGCATCGGCCGCTGGACCTCGGATATCTTCCTGCTGTTCTGCGCGGGACATCCTGATGTCTTCCCGAGCGGTGACCTGGCCTTGCAAGTCGCGGTTCAGGAGTCCCTCGGCTTGGCAGAACGTCCGGCACCAAAAGAGCTCGACGTCATCGCCGAGGCCTGGACACCGCACCGAGCTGTCGCCGCCCGTCTCTTCTGGGCTTGGTACAAGGTGAAAAAACAGGGCCGGGAAACCCTGCCGGTCTAGAGTGTGGTCCCTATCGAGCCGACATGCCCGCAACGGCCCGCAACAGAAGATCGATGTCCTCCGGCCGGGACAGACGATGATCGCCATCCGGCACCAGCGAAAAAGTGACATCGTCCAGCGGCAAGGCCTCAACCAGTCGGCGTGCATGACTTTCCGGCACATCCGGGTCCTGCGCGCCCTGCAGGATCGTAACGGGAGCACCGAGATGAAGCGGCGCCCCTAAAAGAAGGTGATTGCGGCCATCTTCGATCAGCTTGCGCGTGATCACATAGGGCGCGTCGCTATAGGCTGAAGGCTGTTCCCAGCGGCCATCGGCAAGAATAGCGGCACGGATCTCATCGCTGAAGCGCTGCTTCCACATCAACTCTTCGGTAAAATCAACCGCGGGAGCAATCAGAACCAGCCCCTTGATACGGCCAGAGTCCTTGCGGGCGAGCGCCAGCAACAAGGCGAGCCAGCCGCCCATGGAGGAGCCGACCAATACGGTTTCGCCCGGGCAACAAGCATCGAAAACAGCAAGCGCCTCCTCCAGCCAGTCGGAAACGCAAGCATCTTCGAAATCGCCGCCCGACAGGCCATGGCCGGAATAGTCGAACCGCACCACACCCTGCCCGTTTCGTGCCCCTTCCTCGGCCAATGCCTCGGCTTTTGTGCCGGACATGTCCGACTTGAACCCGGACAACCACAAGATGCCGGGTAACGAACTTGCCCCGGAACCCGGCGCGTTCCGCACGGCAATCCGGCGTTTCACGTCGTTTTTTCCGATCTGGATGAATTGCGGTTCGGAATCACCCATATTAAGGCTCTCGTTCTGATAGATGTTTTCTGTTCATGCCATTTGGCACAGACGCCCCGCCTTGACCAGTTCACCGGAGATCCGATTTGGTTCATCTGCCTTCTGAGACCACGATTTTGCAAGTGATCCCGGATCTCAACTCCGGTGGCGCCGAGCGCACGACGCTGGACGTTGCCAAAGCTGTGGTGGAAGCCGGCGGAAAGGCTCTCGTTGCAAGCCAGGGCGGCCAGATGGTGCCGGAACTGGAAGCCCTTGGCGCGGAGCACATTGTGCTGCCCGTCAAGTCGAAGAACCCGGCAACCCTCTGGAAGAATGCAGCCAGGCTGGCGGACATCGTGACCACACGCAAGGTCAGCCTGCTTCACGCTCGCAGCCGGGCTCCGGCATGGTCGTGCCTTTGGGCCGCAAGGCGCACCAGAACCCCTTTCGTGACCACCTACCACGGCACCTATAACCAGTCGAATGCACTGAAGAGCTGGTACAATTCGGTCATGGCGCGGGGGGATGCGGTGATTGCCAATTCGCATTTCATATGCGGGCTGATCGAAGACCGGCACCCGTTCGCAAAAGGCAAGATCACCGTCATCCAGCGCGGATCCGATCTGAAAGGCCTGCTACCCGACAATGTCAGCGCTCTGCGGCTGCAGGCATTGAAGGACCAGTGGGGCATCCCGACGGGACGACCGATACTCCTCAACATGGCCCGACTGACCGCCTGGAAGGGACAGCGCGTCGTGATCGAGGCAATGGCGCTTCTGCAAGACAGGCTGCCGTCCGACCCGATCGCCATTCTGGCGGGCGATGCCCAGGGGCGTGACGGATATCTGGCGGAGTTGAAAAAGCTGATTGCAGACAACGGCTTGCAGGACAAGGTCCGGATCGTCGGTCACTGCGCCGACGTTCCCGCCGCCATGGCATTGGCCGATGTTGCGATTGTTGCTTCTGTCGAACCGGAAGCCTTCGGCCGGGCGGCAGTTGAAGCACAGGCCGCAAGGGTGCCTGTGATCGTCTCCAACCTCGGGGCGGTACCTGAAACCGTCCTCTCCCCGCCCGATACGGCCGAAAGCGAACGCACCGGCTGGCGGGTGGCACCGGGCGACCCTCAGGCTCTGGCGGATGCCATTGTCCGTGTGTTGGGCCAGGACGTGGACGAGAAAAACAAAATGGCGGACCGGGCTCTCGCCCATGTCCGCCAGAATTTCTCGGTCGAAACCATGTGCACCCGCACGCTCGGTGTTTATGCCGGCCTGCTGGGCACCTGATCTCAGCCGGCGCGTACGCGTGCCAGGAAGCCGTCGACCTCCGCCTGAAGCGCCCGTGCATTGCTCGCAAGCGTGCCGGAGGCCGCCTGCAGCTCTTCCGCCGCATGCCCCGACTGGGTGGCTGCTTCGCTGACGCTGCTGATGTTGCGGGTCACATCGCGTGTACCGGTGGAAGCTTCGTGCACATTGCGCGCGATCTCGGTGGTTGCCGCGCCCTGCTCTTCGACAGCTGCCGCGATCCCGCCGGCAATCTCGTTGATCTCGAAGATCGTCTTGGTGATGCCGTCGATGGCAGAGACCGCGTCACGGGTCGCCGACTGGACACCGGAAATCTGCTGGGAGATTTCCTCGGTCGCCTTGGTCGTCTGGCTGGCCAGTTCCTTCACTTCCGACGCAACGACGGCAAATCCCTTGCCGGCCTCGCCCGCACGGGCCGCTTCAATGGTGGCATTGAGCGCCAGTAGATTGGTCTGCTCGGCGATATCGGAAATAAGCTTCACCACTTCACCGATGCGCGAAGCGGCTTCGGCGAGCCCCTGAACCTGGTCGTTGGTTTTTTTGGCTTCCGCCGTTGCCGTGGCAGCAACATTTGAAGACTGCGCGACCTGTCGGGAAATTTCCGAAACCGTCGACGACAGCTCTTCGGCTGCGGAGGCAACGGTCTGAACGTTGGCAGATGCCTGCTCGGCTGCCGCGGCAACGTTCGAAGATTGTTGCTGGGTCTGCTCGGCGGTGGCGCTCATGGAGCTTGCGCTCGATTCCAGCTGGGACGACGAGGACGATACCGCCTGGACGATTTCACCAACGGAGCTTTCGAAACTATCGGCAAGCTCCATCATCATCCGCTTCTGCTCGGCGGCGGTTCTTGCTGCCTGTTCCTTCTGTTCCGCTTCCAGTTCGCGGGTCCGGACGGCATTGGCGCGGAAAACTTCCACGGCGCGGGCCATGCTGCCGATCTCGCTTTTGCGGTCGGTGTACTGGACGTCGATGTCGATGGATCCGCCAGCGAGCGTTCCCATGGTTCCGGTAAGCGTTTTCACCGGCCTGGTAATGCTGCGGCCGATCAGCCAGCCAAGCCCGATGGACAGCACCAGCGCGATGGCGGAGACGGTCAGGAATGTTGTTTTGGAGAAGGCCTGGGCAGTGTCCAGCGTTTCCCCGGCGGCCAGCTTGCCCGCATAGGCAGCTTCAGACATCACCGCCCATTCCGGAGCGACCTGGGCGTAGATTGCCTCGATCTCGGCCAGGTCGGCAGCAATCTTCAGGGACAATTCGGCATAAGCCTGGAAGGAGGCCTGGTAGGTATCCAGCAGCTTGCCGATTTCAGCCTGTTCGGCGTCGGGCAACCCGCTTTTCGGCAGCAGATCTGCGAATTCAGCCCGCCGTTCGCTGATCCTGCCGATATATTTCTCGTCACCGCGCAGCATGAAATCTTTTTCATGACGGCGCATCATCAGCATCTTGACGGTCAAGGCATCCAGATTGGCGGCATCCAGCTTGCTTTCCACGTCATGCACGGCAGTGCGCAGAGACCCCTGCAGCCCGGTGCTTTCATCAAGCCCCATTCGGGTAAGCTCACTGGTCAGAGCGTCGAACTTTGCCTTGTGCTGGTCAAGAACATCGCGAAGCTTGGCGATGTTATCCTTGATGGAAGCCGATTGCGGCTTCGTATCGACATCGTTCAGGTTGCTCTGGGCTTTCTCGAACTCGGCTTTGTATTCCTCGACAAAGGCCATGTCCTTGTTCAAAAGAAAGTCCTTCTGGCTGCGCTGCATGTTCTGCGCATGAGCCTGAACCTGCGACACTTTGAAGTCCATTTGCGAATATTCAGCCAGATTGTCGATTTCGTGCGACACGATTTGCTGGCTGTAAAGCGCCGTGCCAAGCAATACGCCAATGGCAACCACGGCGATTGCGGACAGCGCTCCGACACGCACCGCGATGGGCAGATCTGCAAAGAACTTCATAATGGTCTCGTTTTTTTGGGGCAGCTCTTGTCGAGCCTTGCACAGTGTGCCCAGAAAACGCTCAAGCCATTAATTTTCCTTTACGCAACTTGAATACTGAGCCGACTAATCTTCTAAACCAGAGGTTTATACTTCTACGCACTCAATCATTCAGAGAATTCAATCAACTTATTATTTAGGCAAAACAGCCTTTTTCACTGCCCTGGAATTCCGGCCTGCCCAAAAACCGCACAGTTTCTCGGCCCCCTCCTGTCACTTTTGACCATCACGAAAGGAGCGCGGACGCCAGTGTGCGTCATTTTTTCGCGTCGGGTCGGTGCAATCTTTTTCAGGGTTTCAGCCAAAAATGACCCCAAACCGGCAAAGGCTTGGGTTCATTCTGCCGATACGCAAATCCTGTGGTCTCGCTGCACGCCATCAGAATGCGGGCGTCACGCGGCCAGCGGATAGGCCTCTTCCACCAGATAGGGGCCGCCACCGACACTTGATTTCGCCGAGAACAGCACAAAACGTCCGGCAATGAAGGGCTGCGCCTGGAAGTTGCCGCGCTCGCTCAGCCACTTGGCCACGTCCTCGTTGGTCGAGGTCCTGCAACGGGCAAGGGTGACATGCGGAACATACTTGCGCCGCTCAGCCGGCAGATGCAGACGCTGGATGATGCGTTCCTGCTCGGCCTGCAATTCGGCAAGTTGAGCGGTTGGCTCAACCCGGGCCCAGACTGCATGCGGCTTGCCGTTGCCGAAAGAACCAAGACCGTTGAGGCGGATTTCCACCGGATCCCTGCGGACACGATCAAGCGCGGCGGCGATCTCGTCGGCCGTACGGTCGTCGATGTCGCCAATGAAGCGCAAGGTGATGTGGTAGTTCTCCGGATCAATCCAGCGGGCGCCCCGAAGGCCTCCCCGGAGCATCGAAAGCATGAGTGCCGTCTGGGACGGAATCTCAAGGCCTGTAAATAGGCGCGGCATGGGTGTTCCCTCCGCTGTCGCTGATGAATCCCATGAGGAATCAACTTCATGAAAATCGCAAGACAAAAAGCTAAGTTTTTGAGCGCGTTCAAAAATTCAGCGCCGCACTCAAATGAAAACCGGGCTGGTTCATAACCAGCCCGGCCTCCGATCTGCAGATGATTCTCTAAAAAGATTTATCGATCAGGAAGTTACACCCGTTACGGCGCTGGATTGCCGAATTCCTGATGCAGCGCATCGATTTTCTCCAGAACATCGGCACTCAGCGTAACGTCCGCAGCTCCGATGTCGGTATCCAGCTGCTCAATGGTCGTCGCACCCAGGATGACCGAGGTCATGAAAGACCGCGACATGGCAAAGGCAAGTGCCATCTGCGACGGATCAAGTCCTGCCTCCTGCGCCAGGTCCAGATAGGCATCGACCGCCTCGATGGCGCGCGGGCGCTCATAGCGCTGCAGGCGGTTGAACAGCGTCTTGCGGGCACCTGCCGGAAGGGCGCCATTGCGGTATTTGCCCGTCAGATATCCCTGGGCCAGTGCCGAATATCCCAGAAGACCGACATCTTCCCGGCGGGCAACTTCCGCAAGGCCGGTTTCGAAGGTCCGGTTGACCAGGGAATAGGCGTTCTGGATCGAGACGACCCGCGGCACGTCATACATCTCGGACGCGGCGACGTAGCGCATCGTGCCCCAGGCACTTTCGTTGGAGACACCGACGTGACGGATTTTGCCGGCCTTGACCAGATCCCCAAGGATTTCCAGCGTCGACTGGATGCTGTTTTCGTCCGGAGCCGGTTCGACATCCGCCCAGCGCGTCGGGTTTGAACCGAAGCCGCCGACGTTCCGGTCCGGCCAGTGGATCTGGTAGAGGTCGATATAGTCTGTTTCCAGGTTCTTCAGGCTGCGGTCGACCGCAAATTCGATCTCTTCGCGAACCAGTTTCGCCTTCGCACCGTTTTCACGGAACCAGTCCATGTCGGTCCGCCCGACCACCTTGGTGGCCATGACGATCTTGTCCCGCATGCCGGTTTTCTTGAACCACGTGCCGATGATGCGCTCGGTCCGGCCCTGGGTCTCTTTCTTCGGCGGGATCGGATAAAGTTCTGCCGCGTCAAAGAAATTGATGCCCTTTTCCACGGCGTGGTCCATCTGGGCGTGACCTTCCGCCTCGGAGTTCTGCTCCCCGAAGGTCATGGTACCGAGGCAAAGGGCGCTGACCTGTATATCCGTGCGGCCAAGACGGCGCTTTTCCATAAGACTATCCTTCAAATTTTGAAATCGGGGCGTCCCGGAAGCCGGATCGGCTTCCACCCCAGGTCCAGAGCAAAGCCCCTAGGATCGGGCTTTGGCCAAAAGCTCTTCCACTTTCGGCAGAATGTTTTCGACGATGACTTCCACCCCTTTGGCGTTGGGATGCATACCGTCGGAAAGGTTGAGATCGGGATTGAGGGCGGCACCCTCGAGGAAGAAGGGATAAAACAACGCATCGTGCGCCTTGGCAACATCGGAGTAGATCGGATCGAATGCCTCGGCATATTCCGGCCCAAGATTGCGCGGAGCCAGCATGCCCGCGACAAGCACGGCAACGCTGCGTTCCGTCAGGCGCCGGACGATTTCGTCGATATTCTTGCGCGTCAGCTCCGGAGAGATCCCCCGCAACGCGTCGTTTGCCCCAAGCTCCACGATGACGGCACTGGTGTCCGGCCCCACCGACCAGTCCAGCCGCGACAGCCCGCCGCTTGACGTGTCGCCAGACACGCCGGCATTGACGACCTCGACCGATTGCCCCTTCGCATCAAGCGCTTTCTGGAGCTGATCCGTGAAGCCCTCTCCTGCCGACAGCTGATAGCCGGCGGACAGACTGTCCCCCAGCACCACCAGTTTCAGATCGGCCGACTGGGCGGCCATTGGCAGGAAAGACAGGATGATTATCGTCAGGCAGGCAATAAACCGGTTCACGTGAACACTCTTTTGGGACTGGAAGACGCTCTTCAACAGGCCCATATGGTCGCAGAGCGTCCAATTGTCGAGGGCTTGTGACTGTCAGGAAGACGATCACACGCCCATTGTAAAGGCCAGAGAATGACAAATTCGCCCGCGATCGCCCTGAAAGACGTCCACCTGACCCTCGGCGAAGGCGCCGGGCGGGTGCATATCCTGAAGGGGATCGACCTTCAGATCGAGAAAGGGGCCTCCGTCGGCCTTGTCGGCCCGTCAGGGTCCGGAAAATCGACATTGCTGATGGTCATGGCGGGGCTGGAACGCGCCGATGAAGGCTCGGTCAACGTGGCCGGATCCGAACTCGGCCCCCTGTCCGAAGACCAGCTGGCCCGGTTTCGCGGCCGCAATGTCGGGATCATTTTCCAGTCATTTCACCTTGTTCCCAACATGACCGCTTTGGAAAACGTGGCCGTGCCGCTGGAACTTGCTGGGGATACCGCCGCCTTCGACAAGGCCAAGGCGGAGCTGGATGCCGTCGGGCTCGGACACCGCATGCACCACTACCCGGCGCAACTGTCCGGCGGCGAACAGCAGCGTGTCGCCGTGGCAAGGGCGCTGGTCGTCGAACCGGCGATCCTGATCGCAGACGAACCGACTGGCAACCTCGATGAAAGCACCGGCGCACAGATTGTCGACCTGATGTTCACCGCCCAGAAGAACCGGGGCACGACGCTGGTTCTGGTCACCCACGACCCGAGCCTTGCCGCCCGCTGCGACCGCATGATCCGCGTTCGCTCCGGAGAAATCGAAGAAGAAACGTCTGACCGCGCCCGCCGCGAGGTGTCTGCATGAGCGCGTTTGTCCCGGGCAGCACACCGGCAAACCACCAGACGATGCGCCTTGCAGCCCGGTTCGCCTTTCGTGAACTGCGCGGCGGCCTCAATGGCTTTTACATTTTCATTGCCTGTATCGCGCTCGGCGTAGCGGCAATCGCAGGCGTCACGTCTGTCTCACGGGCTCTGACAGAAGGGATTTCGCGCGAAGGTCAGTCCATCCTGGGCGGTGATCTCGATTTTTCCCTGATCCACCGGCAGGCCGACGCCGATCAACTTGCTTATCTGAACGGCCTTGGTGACCTGTCCCGCGTTGCGACCACGCGGGCAATGGCAAGAAGACCTGAGACCGGCGATCAGGCATTGGTAGAGCTGAAAGCCGTCGACGGTCCCTATCCCCTTTACGGTACATTTGAACTTGCCTCCGGAGAGGCCCTGGAAACGGCCCTTGCCCGGAAAGACGGGACCTGGGGCGCCGTTGTGGACCCTTCTCTTCTGGCGCGGCTTGGCGCGAATGTCGGAGATACGCTCTCCCTCGGGCGAGCCACCATCCGAATTGCCGACACCATTGCCAACGAACCTGACAAACTGGCCGGGGGCATGGAATTCGGTCCACGCCTTCTGATTTCCGATGCCGCCCTGCCTGAAACCGGCCTGATCCAGCCCGGCAGCCTGGTCCGCTGGCATTACCGCGTTCGAATGGCCCCGGCTCCCAATCTGGAAGCAATGGAAGGGATCGTCGAAGAGGCCAAATCCGCCCAACCCGACGCGGGATGGCGTATCCGCTCCCGCGCCAATGCGTCCCCAGGCCTTCAACGCAGCATTGATCGCTTCGCACAATTCCTGACACTGGTCGGCCTCACCGCGCTGGTGGTTGGGGGTGTTGGCGTGGCCAATGCCATCCGCGCCTATCTGGAAACCAAGCGCGAGGTTATCGCCAGCTTCAAGTGCCTGGGCTCGACGGGCGGGTTCGTCTTCAAGATCTATCTGGTTCAGATGCTGGTGCTTGCGCTGCTCGGCATCGTCGTCGGCCTCGTGCTGGGTGCCCTGATCCCCTTTGCCGCAGCTGCCGCACTGGCGCCGGTTCTGCCGGTCAAGCTCGCGGCCAGCATCTATCCGACCGAGCTTGCCCTTGGCCTCGTCTACGGCCTCCTGACCGCTCTTGCCTTTGCAATCTGGCCGTTGGGGCGGGCTCATGACGTACCGCCGACGGCCCTTTTCCGGGATATCGTAACCGGTGGTGCCAAGCTGCCGCGCAAACGCTATCTGTTTGCCACCGCGGCAACAGTGCTTGCCCTTGCCGCCATCGCCATTCTGCTTGCCCACGACCAGCGCATGGCCGGCACCTACATCGCCGCATCCGCCGGTGCGTTCGTTTTGCTGGTGCTGGTCGCACGCGGGATCATGGCCATAGCCAGGCGCCTGCCCAGTGTCCGCTCGACCGAGCTCAGGCTGGCGATTGCAAACATTCACCGTCCCGGAGCGCTGACCCCGTCAGTCGTGTTGTCGCTGGGACTTGGCCTGTCGCTGCTGGTCGCGCTTGCCCTCATCGACGGAAACCTGCGGCGCGAGCTGACCGCAACCATTGCCGACAAGGCTCCGAGCTTCTTCTTCATCGATATCCAGAGCCATGAACGCGATGCCTTCGAGGCCTTGCTGAATGCTGAAGCATCCGACGCCAACCTGCAAAGCGTCCCGATGCTGCGCGGGCGCATTGTCTCGCTGAACGGTATTGCAGCCGACAAGTTCGTCCCCGCCCAGGAAGGCTCTGGCTGGGTGCTGCGCGGTGACCGCGGCATTACCTATGACGCAAGCTTGCCCAAGAACTCGAAGCTGGAAGAAGGCTCCTGGTGGCCGGAGGACTACACAGGCATTCCTCTGGTGTCCTTCGATGAAGAGGCCGCCACCGATCTCGGCCTCAAGATCGGAGACCGGATCACGGTCAATGTGCTCGGCAGGGAAATCACGGCGGAAATTGCCAACACGCGTACGGTGGAATGGCAGTCCCTCGCGATCAATTTCGTAATGGTGTTTTCTCCGAACACTTTTGCCGGTGCCCCGCATGCCCATCTGATGACCCTTGGCTGGGACGACGATGTGCCGGAAGAGACGGAACTTGCCTTGTTGAAGACTGTCTCGAACGCCTTTCCGACAGTGACGGCAATCCGGGTGAAGGACGCGATCTCTCAGGTCAACGATCTGGTGGCACAGCTTGCCTGGGCCATCCGCGGCGCAAGCTCGATCACGCTGATCGCCAGCGTTCTGGTTCTGGCAGGTGCACTTGCCGCCGGTCATCGCAGCCGGATCTACGATGCGGTCATTCTGAAAACCATTGGTGCGACGCGGGCTCGCCTGATCTTCGCCTATGCACTCGAATACGCCATTTTGGGCCTTGCAACGGCGGTGTTCGCCCTGCTGGCCGGAGGGGTCGCCGCCTGGTACGTGATAACGCAGATCATGGATGGGTCGTTCGTGATGATGCCGGTGACCGCAGCAGGTGCCGCGCTCATCGCGCTGGTGCTGACGGTGGGTTTCGGCCTCATCGGCACATGGCGAGTGCTGGGTGAAAAGCCCGCACCTGTCCTGCGAAATCTCTAGCGCAAAATGCGGTCAGCTGCTGTAGCGGCCAACGTGCGCACAGGAAATAGCTGATCAAAGGACGTTTGCCGGCTTCGGTCGTGCCTCCTTTGATCAGCAAGGCTATTTCCGGTGAACCGGTAGACTTCCGAAAACAAGATCGAACGAATTCTTGGCAGGCGCTGATCTATTTCGATCCGGCGCCCACAGCTCTTGGCAAACTTCGTTCAGGAAAAAATCCTGAAATACAACCAAATCGCGACAAACTTCAGCTCCACACAACTTGCATACTGAATTGATCTTGGCTATCCGGTTCAGCTCCGGGCAGTTTGTTAAGAAGGGGCCATTCCATGTTCAAGTTTCTCCCGAAAATTCGTTTGAAGACCATTGCCGGGGCCGCAGCCCTGTCCGCAGTTGCCGCTATGGCTTTCGCCCCTGCCGCGTCGGCGGAAAGCCCGTTTCATACCGGGGTCTGGCAGTTGAACACGCCGGAAGGCCCGCGCGGTCTCGTCGTCAGTGACTGGCTGGTCTTCGAAAACGGTTTGCCGAAGCGCTGGCTCTATCGCCGGGCCGGCACCAACGACGCCAACCAGTTCGATTTCTTCACCCGTTCGATGAACGATTCCGGCTATACGCCGGTCGGCATCCGGGTGTACCGGACCGGCGACAACGCGATGAAATACACGCTGGCGCCCAAGGGCGAGGATCCGATCGAGGTTTCCGCCGTCCGTCTTTCCATCCCGAATTTCGAGAACTCCTGCCTTTCCGTCGAGAAAAAAGGCAAGCGCTTCTACGGTAACTGGGTCGGCACTGAAGGTTCCAAGCTGAAGAAACTGAACGTGTCGAAAAACCGGCTGACCATCGACGGCGAAGCGCGCAAGGTATCGATTGCGGAAGTCCGCGTCGGCCGCATGGGCATCACCGAAAATGGCAAGCCGATCGCTTTCCTCACCGATGCCGGCGGCGACTATGCGGTTCTGCAGTGGTTCAAACCCGGTGTGACTGTCGAGCAGATGCAAGATCCGGACAAGGAAATCCTCGATTTCGCGTCGGAAGAAATCGTTCGCAACCCCGGCGGCACCTGCGACCGGCAAATCGAATCCCGACTGAAAGCCATGAAATAATACGACTGAATCTGAGCCAGTTTTTAAGGATAGGTTCAAATAATACGTCCTGAGCGCAAAGATTACGAATTTTTCATCGAATTCGACTTGTGCTCGGGATAGGCTTTTCCCATATGTTGAGGGAGTTGTGTTGCATGCGCGATTGCATGCGCACGTCTATCTAGAAGGGGATTTTTACGACCATGTCGACCTATGACCGTCAATCTCAAGGCGCGTATACCGTCGCCGGCGCACGCGCCGAGGCCGGCATCGATCAGGGCCTGCGCTCCTACATGCTGGGCGTCTATAACTACATGACCATCGGCCTTGCGCTGACCGGCTTTCTTGCGCTGGCAACGGTCATGCTTGCAACGACCACCGATCCGAACTCTGCTGTCGCCAGCCTTGGCAACGGCCGCATGCTCACCCAGCTGGGTGTTGCCATCTACGGCAGCCCGCTGAAATGGGTTGTCATGCTCGCACCGCTCGGAATGGTGTTCTGGCTGTCCTTCCGCATTCAGTCCATGAGTGCCGGCGCAGCGCGGACCCTTTTCCTGGTCTACGCATCCGTAATGGGTATCTCCCTGTCCTCGATCTTCCTGGTCTACACCCCGGGCTCGATCGCTCAGGTCTTCTTCATCACCGCCGGTACCTTCGGGGCGCTGAGCCTGTTCGGCTACACCACGAAGAAGGACCTGTCCGGCTGGGGCTCGTTCCTGTTCATCGGCCTGATCGGTATCGTGATCGCGTCGCTGGTCAACATCTTCATGGCATCTTCCGCCCTGCAGTTCGCCATCTCCGTGATCGGTGTTCTGGTGTTCGCCGGCCTGACCGCCTACGACACCCAGCAGATCAAGGAAATGTACTACGAAGGCGACAGCGGTGAAGTCGCTACGAAGAAGTCCGTCATGGGCGCGCTGCGTCTGTACCTCGACTTCATCAACCTGTTCATCATGCTGCTGCAGCTGTTCGGCAACCGCGACTAAGCGCAGCCAAACTGAACAAACGGAAAAGCCCGGCCTTGTGCCGGGCTTTTTTGTGGCCGCACGACTATCCGACACATCGCTTGCTTACACTTGCGTCAATGGGCGTCAACGCCAGCCTTGCGCAAATCAATGGAATGAAGCGGCAGAACACTGCGCTGCCAGGTTTGGTCGAACCAATCGTCCGGTCCGCGGCCAGCCGGTAACCGACCAGCATTGGCCGGTCATTGACGCCACCATCAAGGAAATACCTGTGACCGGATCAACGCAGGGGAAATGAACCTCACCCGGCCATCAGCTGACTGACCGGATGCCTGGTCAGGCGTCGACCACCCGAAGATGTTTTTTCTTCTCCAGAACCCTCAACACCTGCGCCAGATCGTGGCCACGCTTCAGGATCATGCCCCCGGTCGCCACGACCGAATAAGCGCCCTGGCGGCGGGCCAGCTTCGGGTCCTTCTCGATCCTGTAAAGCGGCATTTCGGAAGATCTGCGAAACACGGAGAAGATTGCCCGGTCCTTCAGGAGGTCGATGGCATAGTCTCGCCACTCGCCGTCGGCGACCATGCGCCCGTAGAGCCTCAGAATGACATCGAGTTCGCGCCTGTTGAATGCAACAATGGGTTTGGGAGGGGGAGCCGGTTGATGTTGTGGCGACGGGCTTGCACCCGCACCACGCTGAAACGCGCTGTCGTCGGCTTCGCTCATTCCGCCTCCATTCCGTTCGCGGTTTCGCTGCTGACAGGTAACCGACAAGAGAATCGTCGGGAGACGCCTGTCACCTGGCTGTCATGATGCGTCTTCTTTAGCCATTCTGGCAAGCCCGCAACGTCATATTGACAGACAGAGGTCCGAAACCAGAGTAATTTTGCCAATAAGTTTTACGGGAAGAAGTGCAAAAACGAACGCAACGGCACTTTGCCAAGAAAGAATGCATAAATTTCCTTGATTTTGCCGCATTCCAGCCCTTGGCCAGCCATTTTAGACACCCATATTAGGATCATACCCTGATGGGTATGGCCCGTAGAAGCCGCGGAATGCATTAGCCCCCCAGCCCCCCGGGGTTTTTACTGGCCAACCAGATTTAGTGAGTCAAACATCAGGGCAACTGAAGGGCCGGCATTATGCCGGCCCTTTTCATTTGTGGACCTGCCTGTTCTTCTGCTTTCAAACTACTTCAGAAAATCCCTGAGGAACGACAGGAACCGCGCATCGGTTCCATAGGCCACATTGACCCGCATTGCCGGTTTCTGCCGGGTCTCGCGGTTCGGATAGAAGACGGCGCCCGGCGCAATGAAGATACTTTGCTTGCTGGCAGCGGCGCACAGTTCCCTTTCATCCACATCATCGGGAAACTCCACCCAGAGATAGAACCCGGGTATGGAGCACTCCCGCACAGACAACCCGATCGCCTCCAGTGTCCCGAAGGATGCCTTGTAGGCATCTTCCACTCGGCTCCTGAGACGCCGCAGATGTCTCAGATAATGGCCGGCCTGCATCAGATTGAACACGAAGCGTTCGACGTGGTCGGATGAATTGACCACCGTCAGCATCTTGATATCGGCAAGCTGGCGGATGATGTCCGGATTTCCAGCCACGTAACCGCATCTGAGACTGGCCGACAGTGTCTTGGAAAAGGTGCCGAGATAAAGCACTCGCTCCAGCTGGTCCAGCGCCGCCAGCCTTGGCAGCGTGGCCGGAAGAATATCGGCAAGCGCATCGTTTTCAACGAGGAGGAACCCCCAGCGCTCGGCAAGCTGCATCAACCCGAATGACCGCGAAGGTGACAGGGAACCGCCGGTCGGATTGTGGCCGTGGGACTGGGTGACAAACATCTTCGGCCGGTAAAGAGCGAGTTTGGCGGTCAGGTCTTCCAGGTCCGGACCGTCCCTGTCCCGCCGAATACCGACAATCTGCACCTTGGCGAAGGTCAGCTTGGAAAAGAGCGGATAATAGCCCGGCTCATCGACAAAAACCGTATCGCCAGGCTCCGTCAGATGCCGGATGATCAGATCCAGGCCATGGTTGACGCCATGGGTCAAAAGAAGTCCTTGCGGATCGGCCGGGATCGACCGCTCCAGCAACTGCATCCGCAGCCGGTCCCTCAACGGACCATATCCCCACGAACTGCCGTAGCCGAATTCGATCGCTTCGGGAAAAGGCGTCTTGGCGTTGGCGAAATGGCGGCGCAGCTCCGCCCCCTCCATCCACGACGGCGGCGGGCGCCCATCTCCCGGACGCACTTCATAATGCTGTTCCAACTGCTCCCGCAGCAACGACATGCCGTCAACCGCAGCCGTGACATGTGGCGCTGGCGGGGTCTTGGAAGCCGGTCCGACCTGTGACATGTAGTATCCGGAGCCGGCCCGCGCTTCCAGTAGCCCCCGGGCGACCAGCCGGTCGTAAGCTTCCGCCATCGTGTTTTTCGAAACGCCGTTCTCCCGCGCGGCCTGACGAATGGAAGGCAACCGCTCAAACGTCTTGTATGCCCCTGCCTCCAGCATCAGCGCGACTTTCTCGACGATCTGATCGACGCGAGACAGTTTCCGACCGCTACCCGTAACCCTCATTGTCCCTCAAAATTTACTGGGACAGTGCTGCCCATAAATCCGACAACTGTCCCTTGATTGTCCCAATCATTTTTATGACAGTTTGCCCCATTACGCCAGCAAATGGCAATTTCCTTGGGAGGGAAAAATGACCAAAGTAAGTAGACGCAGCCTTCTTGCAGGTGCAGCCGTTGGCGGCACCGCCCTCGCAGCACCGATTGCGGCCAAGGCACAGGATGCGGTTGAGTGGCGCATGCAGGCTCTCTGGGACGCCGGCACCACACCTTTCGAATTCGAGAAGAAGTTTGTCGAGCGCGTCAGCGAACTGACCGACGGCAACTTCAAGATCACGCTGTTCTCCGCCGGCCAGCTCGTGCCTGCCAACCAGGCATTCGATGCCGTTCGCGCCGGCGCCTTCCAGCTGATGAAGACCTTCGACGGCTACGAAGCCGGCAAGATCCCGGCATTTGCCTTCACGTCCACCATCCCGTTCGGCTTCCCCGAGTCCGACCAGTATGAAGCCTGGTTCTACGAAAAGGGTGGTCTGGATCTCGCCCGCGAAGCCTATGCAAGGGCCGGTCTCTTCTACATTGCCCCCACCGTCTATGGCGAAGAGCCGATCCACTCGACCGTCAAGATGGAAACCATCGCCGACATGGCCGGCAAGAAGGGTCGCTTTGTCGGGCTCGCTTCCGCGGTCATGGCCGACCAGGGCGTTTCCGTGACCCCGCTGCCGACGGCGGAAGTCTATACGGCGCTGGAAAAAGGCCTGATCGATTTTGCCGACCGCGGCGATCTCACCGCCAACTACGAAGCAGGCCTTGGCGAAGTCGCCAAGTTCATCATCCTGCCGGGCGTGCACCAGCCGACCACCGCCACCAGCTATGTCGCCAACCAGGGCGCCTATGACGCGCTGCCGGACGACTACAAGGCAGCGCTTGCCGTTGCGGCTCGGGAGATCTCCGGATCGCTGCGCCAGCATATCATGGTGCAGAATGTCGATGTCCTGAAGAAATACGGCGAACAAGGCGTCGAGATCATCCAGCTCGACCCGGCCGATGTCGCGGCCAACCGGTCCAAGGCTGTCGAGTCCTGGAAAAAGGCTACCAAGGAAGACGATCTGGCGAATCGCGTGCTCGCGAGCCAGATTGAGTTCATGACAGCCCTCGGGCTGATCTGACCCTTCCTCCCACCGGACGGTAGACGGCACCTCCCTGCCGTCTGCCGTCCGGTCGTCCTTTCGATCGGCAAATGCTCAGCTTCATGAAATCCGTCAGTTCCATCGTCACCGGCGTCAACCGGTTGTTCTTCCTCCTTGCGGCGGCGCTCATCTTCGCGGTGGTGCCGATCCTGCTTTTCGAAGTGGTCGCAAGATACCTGTTCGATGCGCCGACGGTGTGGGCCATGGAAGCCAGCACGCTGATCTTCGGCCCGCATTTCATGCTGGCCGGACCTTACCTTCTGCACCTGAAGGGCCACGTCGCCGTCGACATCTTCAGCGAAAAACTGACGGGATTGCCAAAAGTGGTTCTCGACGTGTTCTCCTATGCCGTCATTGCTGTGTTTGCAGGCGTTTTTGCCTGGGTCAGCTGGCCGCTTGCAATCAACGCCTACTCCCTCGGCGAAACCAGCTTTTCCGCCTGGAACCCACCCGTCTGGTGGCTGAAATTCGTCGTGCCGCTGTCCTTTGCGCTCCTGTTTTTGCAGGCCCTTGTTGAAGCCTACAACGCAACGCGCCCGGCGCGGGACCAGACGGGAGCAAGCGCATGAGCTCCGAATTCGTTCTTGCCATCATGTTCGCCAGCCTGGTGGGCCTGCTGCTCACCGGCCTGCCGCTTGCCTTCACGCTTGGCGCACTTGCGCTCGTTTTCACGCTAACGCTGTGGGGCCCCGCCGCCCTCTCCGTTACCGTCCTCAACCTCTATTCCACCATGACGTCGGAATCGCTCCTCGCGATCCCGCTCTATGTGATGATGGCCAGTATCCTTCAGCGTTCCGGCGTCATCGAAAGCCTTTACCGGGCCATGGAGCTCTGGTCGCGGCGGTTGCCGGGTGGCCTGGCGGTAGGCACCATCGCCATCTGCACGATCATCGCCGCCATGACGGGCATCGTCGGTGCCGCGGTTGCCGCCATGGGCATGCTGGCCCTGCCCTCCATGCTGAAGCGCAAGTATAGTCCGGAGCTCGCGATCGGCACGATCTGTGCCGGCGGAACGCTCGGCATCCTGATCCCGCCCTCGGTGATCACCATCGTCTATGCCGTGACCGCACAGGCCTCTATCGGCCAGATGTTCATCGCCGGCGTGGTGCCGGGCCTGCTGCTCGCCTCGCTCTATATCGGCTATATCGTTCTGCGGTCCGCGCTCAACCCATCCATCGCCCCGCGTCCGGACAGTGACGCCCCGGCCACCTGGGAAGAGCGCATTGCCTCGCTGAAATCCCTCATCCTGCCGCTGCTGATCATCGTCGGCGTCCTGGGCACGATCTACATGGGTATCGCAACACCCACGGAAGCAGCCGCCGTCGGCGTCTTCCTGGCGTTCCTGTCGTCGCTCATCGAGCGCCGGTTCGGCTGGGAGCTCATATCCGGCGTTGCCCTCGACGTGGTCAAGGTGACCGCCATGATCCTCTGGATCACCATCGGTGCGCGGGCCTTCGTGGCAATCTTCACCGGCACCGGCGGCGCGGACTTCCTCCTCTCCTTCATTCAGGATCTCGATGCCAACCGCTGGATCGTTCTCGCCATCATGCTGGGCATTCTGTTCTTCCTCGGCATGTTCCTGGACGAAATGGGCATCATCCTCTTGTGCGTGCCCGTCTTCCTGCCGGTGATCGACTTCCTGGAGTTCGACCGGCTCTGGTTCGGCATCCTGTTCCTCGTTTCGGCGCAGATGGCCTACATCTCCCCGCCCTTCGGCTACACGCTCTTCTACATGAAGGGCGTCCTGCCCGCCGGCATCGGCATGGGCACGGTCTACCGTGCCATCGTTCCCTTCATCCTGCTGCAAGCCATCGGTATCTTCATCTGCGCCCTGTTTCCGGAGCTGGTGTTGTGGCTGCCGCAATCCATGATCAATTGACAGACAGGTTTCCCCCGATGAGTGACGTCACTTCGTCCCGTATAGAAGGTTTTCACAAGCTGGACCCGGCCGGCCGACTCCAGGCGGTCCAGCGCCAGGCGAATCTCGACAACAAGTCCGTTTCCGACCTTGTGGAAGCGGCATCCGGAAACATCGAACTGGCCGACCGCCTTGTCGAAAACGCCATTTCTTCCATGTCCATTCCTGTCGGTATCGCGACCAACATGACCGTGGACGGACGGGACGTTCTGGTGCCGATGGCCAGCGAGGAATCCTCCGTCATCGCCGCCGTATGCAACTCGGCCAAGCGCTGCCGGCCGACCGGTGGCTTCAAGACCTCCACAAGCGGCCCGCTGATGGCAGCCCAGATCCAGCTTCTGGGCGCCAGCGACCCTGAAAACGTCCGCCTGCAGGTTTTTGAACGCATCGACGACATCCGAACCATCTGCGAAGAGATCGATCCGCTTCTGGTGAAGCTTGGCGGCGGCTTCCGTGACCTCGACATAAGGGTCATCGACACTGCCGAAGGACCGATGACCATCGTTCACATCATCGTCGACACGCGCGACGCGATGGGCGCCAACGCCGTCAACAGCATGGCCGAGGCCCTTGCACCCAAGCTGGAGGAATGGACCGGTGCCCGCAGTCTCCTGCGGATCCTGACCAACCTCGCCGACCGCCGCGTCGCACGCGTGCGGGCTGTCTGGCCGCTGGAGGAAATCGGAGGCGAAAAGGTTCGGGACGACATGTTGTCGGCCTATCACTTTGCCGATGCCGACCCCTATCGGGCAGCCACCCATAACAAGGGCATCATGAACGGCATCAGCGCGGTGGTTCTGGCAACCGGCAACGATACCAGAGCCGTGGAGGCAGGTGCCCATGCCTTCGCGTCGAAAGACGGCCGCTACCGCTCGATGTCCCGCTGGGAAAAGGACGGCGACGGCAATCTTGTCGGCATCCTGGAACTGCCGATGGCTGTCGGACTGGTCGGTGGCGCAACCAAGATTCACCCCACAGCGCAGGCCAACTTGAAAATTCTCGGCGTGACCACGGCAGACGAACTGGCCCGGATCATCGTTGCCGTCGGCCTGGCGCAGAATTTCGGTGCATTGCGCGCGCTTGCCACCACCGGCATCCAGAAAGGCCACATGGCCCTGCACGCCCAGAACGTTGCCCTGATGGTGGGCGCGACCGGCGAGGAAATCGACCTGGTGGCCAACGAGCTGAAATCGCTTGGCAAGGTTCGGCAGGATCTGGCCGAGGAGATTCTCGCCCGGCTGCGGCAGGGCGCCAACGCCTGAGGCCTTTTGACAAGGTTCGACCGGAGGGGGCTCAGCACTATTACCGTGTTGCCCCTCCGGCCGATCAACTCCCGGATGCCGAACGCAATGAAATCGGCATAATTGGCGTTTCTACGACGCGATTGCCTCTTTTCCGTCGGATTGCTTGTTGTATCTTTCTAAAAGCATGACAACCGACCTGATAGATCTGCGCGCGGCCCGGACCGCCGATTGTGAGGCACTCGCCGGCATCCATAGCGAAGCCTGGCTGGGCGCCTATCGCGGAGTCTTGCACGGTGTCGATCTTCAGAAGATGATTTCGCGCCGAGGCAGCAGCTGGTGGCGTGGTGCCCTTGCCAGGGGTGTCGACATCAAGATCCTCAGCATTGCCGAAATTCCCGCCGGTTACGCGACCTATGGGCCGTGCCGACTGCGGGACACCGGCATGGATGGCGAAATCTACGAGCTTTACCTGAAGCCGGAATATCAGGGCCTCGGTTTCGGCCGGGCCCTTTTCCAGAATGTGCGGGAAACGCTGTCGGCGAAGAGCATGCCCGGTGTCGCCGTGCAGGTATTGAGCGCCAACGAGCCCGCGCGCTCATTCTACAAGGCCGTCGGTGGCAAACTTGCGGCAAAGTCCTGGTACAGGATCGGCGGCCGCAGGCTGGAGCTCAGCATCTACGCCTGGCCGCAAATCAGCACCTGAGCCACAGGGCACTTGCCTAATAGAGAATTCCGGGATTGCCGATGATCTGCGGGGGCTGCGTGCAGTCGAAAGAACCGGCCATGGTATCAGCGGCCTGGCGCGCCAAATCGTTGGCGTTCTTGTTGGCCTGGGCATCGATCCGGGCAATCTGGCAGGTACCGCCACCGGGCTGCAATTGGGTCACGATCAGCACGCTGCCGGTCTTGGACCCCTCATCGAGGCTCGGAAACCAGCGCAGGATGGTCGCAAACGGAACACCACCCCTGAGGCGCCATTCCAGTGTTTCGTTGACCGTGTTGAAATTGGGCAGGGTCTGGCCTGCCGCGGGCTCGTTGGCGGCGTCGGGACCGAAGGAGACGAACATGCGCAGGTCGCCCTCGGCAACATAGACACCCTCTCCCTTGTAGCCGGGGCACTGCCAGGCACCGCCGAAGGTGCCTTCTTCCTCGTCCCCGGCCTCGATCAGCCGGCAGCTGTCCAGCAGGATCTTGGTATAGGCACTGTCGACCGACGCCGCCCCTGCAGCCTGCAGAGACACAAGCAATCCGCCGAGCATCAAAAGGGAAACAGTAAGCCGTTTCATAAATCTATCTCCTCCAGAGCCTGCCGCGCGAATAGACGCATGTTAATCAATTAGGTGCAATGCAAAAATAAAGGACTTGAACTTCTTCGGCGGGATTGCGATAGACGCAGCAACGAATAACAGGAGTTTCCTAAATGCGTATCGACGCTGTGCCGATTGGCAAGAATCCGCCGGAAGACATCAACGTCATTATCGAGGTCTCCGTTGGCGGCGAGCCGATCAAATACGAGATGGATAAAGAAGCCGGTGCGATGTACGTCGACCGCTTCCTGTACACTCCGATGCGGTACCCGGGCAACTACGGCTTCGTTCCCCACACCCTGTGTGGCGATGGCGACCCGATCGACGTGATCGTGGTCAACCAGCGCCCGATCGTTCCGGGCGCCATCATGAGCTGCCGTCCGATCGGTGTTCTGCTGATGGAAGACGAATCAGGCCAGGACGAAAAGATCCTCGCGGTTCCGTCCCACAAGCTCAGCAAGCGCTACGACAACATCAACGACGTGACCGACCTTCCGGAGATCACCGTTGCCCAGGTGAAGCATTTCTTTGAACACTACAAGGATCTGGAGCCGGGCAAGTGGGTGAAGATCACCGGTGTTGAAGGTGTCGAATCCGCAAAGCGGCTGATCGTTGAATCGATCGCACGCGCCCAGAAGGAAGCCGCTGAATAAGCGCTTCCAAACGGACGAAATCAAAAAGGCCTCCCGAGTGTCGCAAGACGCGGGAGGCCTTTTTCATTGCAAGGGTCAGAATTAGCGTTCCGCTGCCGCCTCAATGCGCTCCATATCCTGGTCGGAAAGGCCGAAATGATGCCCGATCTCGTGGATCAGCACATGCGCAACCACATCGCCCAGAGTCTCGTCCATCGCGGCCCAGTAGTCGAGGATCGGCCGGCGGAAGAGCCAGATGCGGTTGGGCATCTGCCCGGTCATCACGGTCTCTTCGCCTTCGCTCAGCCCCTGGCCTTCGAACAGGCCCAGAAGGTCGTGCGGATCCTCGATGCGAAGTTCATCCAGAACGTCGTCGGGCGCATAGTCCGCAAGGCTGATCTGCAGATGACCACAGCGCAGCAGAAGATCATCCGGAAGCCCGGAGAGGATCTCGCTCGCCATCGCCTCGAAGTCTTCCAGGTCAGGTGCTTTGCGTTCGGTCCAGCTGCTGTGGCTGACCGGCCGGACGGATGCCATATCGGTTCCTTTGACGGATCGGTTCATTCAGGTTTTGGGCAGTACGTAGGTGACCAGTAGATAAATCGCCAGTCCGATTGCGAACACAAGCCCGAGACCTCGGCCGATCCGGCTGCCCCAAACCTCGATCCGGTCGTCCTCGTCCTTGTCGGCGGCGCTCAGGTGATCCTTTGCCCGGTCGGCCATGCGGACGAAGGTTGACCCGGCAACGGTCTCGCTCTCCGCATTCACCCGGTCGAGTGTGCGGAGCGCTTCATCGCGCAGTTTTTCCTTCGGGTGCTTGTTCTCGCTCATGCACCTACACTGGCCGTGTTGCCACGGCGTTTCAACCCGAAAGCGGCCAAAAGCGCCAGAAGGGCAAGCCCGCCGGACGCAACCGCGTTCCAGCCGGCAAAGGACAGGCCGAACATGCGCCAGCTGGCCTCGGTGCAGCTGACGACGCGCGTCGATTTCAACGCTTGCAGCATGTTGGCTGCAGACGTTGGTGTCGAGGTACCGCCACCGCAATCGCTCGGGCCGTCCCAGAACTGCCACTCGGCGCCGGACTGATAGATACCGAGGCCAGAACCATAGGCAAACACGACCGCAACGACCAGAAGCAGAGCCAACGCCAACCCGGTCCGCCTGGCCTGCATCAGGAAAAGCGCTAGCAACGCCAAGGGAAGGCCGACGTAATAGGGAATGCGTTGCTCGAGGCACAGCTTGCAGGGCACATAGCCGCCTATCAGCTGAAAGCCCCAGGCGGTCGCAATTGCCGCCAGACCGCTCACCAACAAGAGCCCCGTCAGATTGCGCGAAATCCGGTCGGCTGTCATCTCACCCTCTTATTGTCAGATATACCTAAGCACAACAAATCCGCCGACCAGCAGCACCACAAATATGGTGAACATGAGACCAAGCCGCTTTTCGATGAAATCGCGGATCGGCGGGCCGAACAGATAGAGCAATCCGGCGACGACAAAGAACCGGATCCCCCGAGAAACGATGCTCGCGGCAATGAACACCGGCAGGCTGAGCCCCAGCGCACCGGAGGCAATGGTGATCACCTTGTAGGGAAACGGCGTCAGCCCGGCGATAAAGACGAACCACCAGCCGTACTGATGATAGATGTCTTTGAACTCGTCGACGAACCCCATCTTGCCGTAGAAAGTCAGGATCGGCACCGCCACCTGTTCGAACAGGAAGAGGCCGATCAGATATCCCAGGATACCACCGGCGACCGACGTCAGCGTGCACAGCAGCGCGTACCACCAGGCTTTCTCGCGCCGGGCAATCACCATCGGGATCAGCAGGATGTCCGGCGGGATCGGAAACACCGAGCTTTCGACAAAGGATACGGTGCCGAGTGCGGCAGGCGCACGCGGTCCGGCGGCAAGGGACAAGGTCCAGTCGTAGAGGCGTCTGATCATGGCGCTTCCCTTAGCCGCTGCGCTGCAAAAAGTCACCTGGGGAAATGCGCACCGCCAGCAGCACGTTGTCGCGTAGCCACCGGCACATACGATCCCAGCCTGATGTGAAACCACTTCAAAAACGCGTATCAAGACACTAGGCAGACTTTTCGCCCGTATCTGGTAGCATTGAAACCTCGCCAGGTTTCGCACGACGTTGGGAGGGGGACATGAACGGAACGGCCTCAAGCATCGCCAGACTGGCACTGGTTCTCGCGATGAGCACGCCAGCTGCGGCAGTTGCCCAGCAGGTCGAACTGGAAGGATCGGTCAAGCTGACGCCTTTTGAAGCCCAGGGCGTAACCCTGTCGACGATCTACACGGTGGATGCGGCGTTCGGCGCAAAACACGATGTCGAGGTCCCCGTCCCGTTCAGCCTTGCCGCACCCCGGCGCGAGGCACAGCAAATTCTGGCCCAGGCGAAACCGGCCGGCGGCGGTCCGATCAAGATCTACTTCACCACAGACGACGAAACCAAGCGCATCTATTCGTCCCTTCAGATCGTCACCTACACCATGAAGACCGATGATCCTCAAAAGCGCCTCGAGGTGGGCGACTATATTGCCATCGAGCTCTTGAAACAGCTCGGCACCACAGACGATACACGCCTGAATATCCGCCGCCAGATCACGCTGGGTGATCTGCCTGCATCCGAAATCGTCGGCAACTTCATCAACAAGGAAGGCGACCAGCTCCTCGTGCGGCTGGTCGCGCTGGCAAAGCCCGACAGCCAGAGAGGCATCGTCGGCATTGCAATCGGCCACCCGCGTCAGGGCCGCATCAAGAAAGTGGAAGACATCTACCAGACCAGCGCTTCCCTGGCCTTCGACACGGTGACGCTGAAGTAGCTGGTTACCTGTGCGGGTGGGAGGCAAGCCTCGAACCACTCCGGCGCATTCCTGCAGCAATTCAAACCGCTGGAGATGGTGCCCCCCGCCGGAATCGAACCGGCACTCCCGAAGGAACCGGATTTTGAATCCGGCGCGTCTACCAGTTCCGCCAGGGGGGCAATCCGGTATCGGATTGGGTGCCTATCATGGGGCCTTGTCCGATGCAAGCGGTTCCAGCGCGCCGCAGCTTTCCGCCAGCAAGTGCGGCGGGCGCCGAATTTGATCGAATTTGAGCTTCTCCCTTTACGCTCCCTTAACCCTGGGCTGCGAATTCGCCTGCCACACAGCCTCAGAGGGTGAAATCCGGCGCATATTTAAGCTGTTTGCAACTGCTGCTCGCGCAAGTGGACAGTCAGACAAGTTTGGGAGAAACGGATGACACTGGCTGGCGGCCTTCAAGAGGCGAAACGCACGAAAACTTCTGCTGTGAACGAAGCCGCTCGGCACGGGCAGGCTTTCACACAGTCCTTCGTTGACAAATCACAGTTGATGCCAGCGCCGATCCGACCCGAATGGGTGCTTGAAGGCGACCCGAAAGCCATGTGCGCCGTGCTGGCCAGGCACAAGTTCGGCTGGGGCGATGCCTGCCACTGGTCCTGCACTGCCGGCAAGTTCCGCTGGCACTACGGCTGGGATGAGTCGGTCATGTTTCTGGAAGGCGGAGTCCGGATCACCGACGATGCCGGCCATGTCTATGAAGGCAAGCCCGGCGTGACCCTGTTCTTTCCGGCAGGCACCTCCGCCGTTTGGGAAGTGCCGACCTACATCCGCAAGCTTGCGTTCAATCAGAAGCCGGTTCCCTGGTATCTGCATTATCAGTCCCGCATCCTCGAGAGATTGAAAGGCGTCGGGAAGAAACTTTTCGGCTAAAATATCGGGCTCGCGTTCCTGTATGAGGTCTTGAAAGAAAGGCGCCCTGCGCCTTTCGGCGGGCGAATTTGTTAGCCTGCAAACAAAGGCGCAAATTGTGCGCTTTTTCTGGACAAGCAGAAATGGCTTGGCTAGAAATTCAGCATGAGCAAATCAGGACGTGAAATCGAGCTTAAGCTCGAGCTGGAAACGACGGCACAGGACGCTTTGAAACGCGCCGGTTCCATAGACGGATTCACTGCCAGCCGCGCCGTGAACAAGACGTTGCAGTCGATCTATTTCGACACGCCGGACCAGGCGCTTCGCAAGGCCAGGATTTCCCTTCGCGTGCGCAAGTCCGGCAACAGCTGGGTTCAGACCGTCAAGCTCGGCACGGGCGTCATGGGCGGCCTGTCCTCCCCGGTGGAAGCCGAACATCCGGTCAAGGGCCGTGCGCTCGACTTTTCCGTCATCGAAGACCCCGCCGTCCACGACCGTCTTCTGGAAATCATCGGCGATGCCCCCCTGTCGGAGTGCTTTGAAACGGTGATGAAGCGCACCGTGCGCAATCTGACCCGGGACAGTGACGGCACCTTCATCGAACTCGCCTTCGACAACGGCAATATTCTGGCCGGCAGCGGCAGCCAGCCGCTGACCGAACTCGAAATGGAACTGAAGTCCGGCCCGAGCCTTGCCCTTTTCGAGGCGGCCAAGGCTCTTCTGAAGGACATCCCCTTCCGCTTTTCGCCCTATAGCAAGGCCGAGCGCGGGTACCGTTTTGCCGAGGGTACCGCGCCTGCGGAACGGACACCGTATTTTGCCGAGAATGTTTCCTTCGACAGCGGCATCACCACTGAGCACGCATTTCGCGACGTGCTGCGTTCTTGCCTGACCCAGATTTCCGAAAACCGGCTTGCAGTCCTGTCGTCGGACGATCCGGAAGGCCCGCATCAGCTACGGGTAGGCCTGCGCCGCCTGCGCAGTGCTTTTCGCCTGTTCCGGCCAATCCTGAACCCGGCGACCATGGCACCGCTCGACAGGACCGCGAAGGTCATTGCCACCGAAGCCGGTTCCCTGCGGGATCTCGACGTCCTGGTCGATGAGATCGTTATGCCCCTGGTCGACAGGGCGCCCGGAACCCTGTCCTTTGACGCTCTTCTGGAAAGTCTCAACAGCCTCCGGGACGAAAGCACCCGCACCACGCTGACGGATCACCTGAAATCGGAAGAGGTCAACGGTTTCCTGCTCGACCTTGCAGCCTACACCGAGGGGCGCGGCTGGCTGGACCCGGAAAACTTCGGCCAGACGCAGCTTCTGGCCCAACCTGTGGAGACTCACGCCGGCGAAGCTCTTGCCAAGCAGTGGAAAAAGGTTCTGAAATACGGCAAGCGACTGGAAGAACTTACCGTTCCCGAACGCCACGAAATGCGCAAGGCGATGAAGAAGATGCGCTACGGCATCGAATTTTTCGGCTGCCTCTATCTGAAAGACACCGTGAAGCCCTTCCTGAAGCGGATGAAGAAGCTGCAGGATATCTTCGGCTATCTCAACGATGTCGCCATGGCCGAACAACTGCCGGTGAAATGCAAGGTCAGCGGGGCAAATGCCCTGGCAACCAACCAGGCCATCGGTTTTGTCATCGGCTGGCACGAGGCCCAATGCCAGGCCATGTGGCAGCACGCCAAGGGGTATTGGGAAGCAACCCGGGAAACACCGAAATTCTGGACCTGACGCTTATCACCGGCCCGGTTCGATCGTCAGAATGTCCGGAAAGGAAACGGGGGCGAAGGCTCCGGTCAGCTTGAAGGTGGTCAGGTCTTCCTCGCGCGAGACCAGCTGGTCCTGACGGGCCAGCTCGGCGATGGTCTCCTTCAGAGTTTCGATCTCGCGCAGGATGAACGCCCCCGTGTCCGGCAGCATGCGGCGGGAGAGCGTGAAGAACAGGGACTGGTTGCCACCCGGATTGGCAATCACCTGCCCCAGAAAGCGCATGTTGATTTCCTTCAGCAGCGGGATCAACGGCCCGTCCGGACGGAACCTGAAGGGCTCCTTGCGCGTGATCTTGATGCGGTTGCCTGGATGCACTTCTGCCAGCCCCAGCGCCTCCAGCACCCGGCCCAGTCGGAACATGTCCTCTCCCGAGAGATCAAAACGGCGCTCGATTTCCTGTTGCGGGATCGGCTCACGCAGCAGGATGAAGAGGTAGAACAGCGACGGATCCGCAGCGAGCCGCGCTTCCGTTGCCACCGGCAGGACGCTTGCCTCTTCCGAATTCCGCTCTGCCCGATGCAATACGTCCGCCAGCGGCACCTCCAGAATTTCGCAGATCTCCAGCAACCGGCTTAGCTTGCAATCGTGCCCGGCGAAGATCCGCTTGACCGTCGGCTCCGATATTTCCATCCGGCTTGCGAGATCCGCATAGGTCATGCCACGTGCCTTCAGCACGCCCTGCAAGATCTTGAAGGTATCACCGCGCATATTCCTGATCCCGAATTCGACAGTTTGAGTATCGTTTTTTGATACCAAATCATCATCAATTGCAAGAAAAGTTCGCCTTCTGCAGGAGAGGTCCAGTTCAACTTTGCGAAAGGACTTCCCATGCAGACCTTCAAACCTCTGGCCGCAGCACTGCTGCTCGGCCTTTCAACGCTCCCCTCATCAGCCGGTTCACTCTGGTCAACGGACGGCTTCGACATGCCTGAATCCGTAGCCTTTGACGCTGCGGGCAACCGGCTCATCGTCAGTGTCATGGAAGGCGCGCCGAATGCGGCCGACGGCAACGGCCATCTGGCGCTTCTGTCCACGGACGGGAAAATCATCGACGCCAAATGGGCGACCGGAATGGACGCTCCCAAGGGACTGGCGCTGATGAACGGCAAGGTCTTCGCGGCCGATCTCACCAGTTTGCGGGTTGTCGACGCCCAGACCGGCAAATTGCTGCAGACATTGCCTGCAGAAGGCTCGGTTTTCCTGAACGATGTGACCACCAGCGGCGACGAAATCTTCGTTTCCGACATGATGACGAACACCATCTGGCGCTACGCAGATGGCACTTTTGAAAAATGGCTGGAAAGCCCCGAGCTCAATCACCCCAATGGCCTTTACTGGGACAACGGCCGCCTGCTTGTCGGCGCCTGGGGCAAGGGCCTCAAGAACGATTTCACCACTGAAGCACCCGGCAGCCTGCTTGCCATTGATCCTGCCTCCAAAGCTATCAGCGTCGTGGCGCGGGATATCGGCAACATCGACGGCATCGCACGGCTGAACGGCAAGCTCGTCCTCAACGACTGGATTAACGGCAAGGTCTTCGAGATTGGTTCTGACGGTACACCGAACGAGATCATGAGCGAACCCGCCGGCCTTGCCGATATTTCCACCCACGATGACGTCCTATACCTGCCGCATATGCTGGAAGGCAGGATCGAGGCGGTCAGGCTGGACTAGCACCAGACCCTGCAAACGCTTCATCGCACGGGTCATACGGCAAAAACGGGTTGGGCATCACATGCCCAACCCGCCCCTTACCACCTGACGACGAGCGGACAATCAATTCCTGATGTACGCACCTCAGTTTATGCTACCTTCCACGCAGATTGACCCAGTGTTCGGCAAGTCGAACGCTTGATCAGCCGCCGGGCGAAGACCGGCAGAGCTGGGTCACACAGGGATCAAGGTCGAGGGATAGCGTGATGGAAGCCTACAAGATCAATCCGGAGTTCGTCATTTCGGATGAGGAAACGCTCCGGAGCCACTATTCCGAGCTATCTCCGCTGGCAGCAAAAAAGTGCCTGAGCGCGCTGGACAAGCATGCTCGGGACTTCATTGCCCGCTCGCCGTTTCTGTGCCTCGGTACGCAGAACAAGGACGGCAAGGCGGATGTCAGCCCGCGTGGCGATCCGGTCGGCTTCGTCAAGGTTCTCGACCCGCAAACGCTTGCCATTCCGGACCGTCCGGGAAACAACCGCCTCGACAGTCTGGCCAATATTGTCGCCAACCCGAATGTCGGGCTTCTGTTCCTTGTTCCCGGATTTGACGAGACCTTGCGCGTCAACGGCAGGGCAACGCTTGTAACCGATCCGGATCTTCTTCAAACCATGAGCGTGAAGGACCGTGCGCCCAGGCTCGCCATTGTCGTGAAAGTGAGCGAGGTCTTCCTGCACTGCGCCAAGGCGTTCCGGCGCTCACACCTCTGGGACCCCGAACACCAGCAGGACCGCAGCGAAATGCCGTCGCTTTCCAAGATCATTCTGGACCAGACGACCGGCGCGCCGGATGAAAAGGAAATGCAGAAGCTGGATGCTGCGCTGGAGGAGACCTACCGGAAAACGCTTTATTGAGCGGATCCCGCGCAGTGATTTCACCGGCAGAAGACAGACCGCGGAGGAGCGCTGACGCTCCCCTGCATCGCCTCATACCCTAAGGGGCCATCTCAGGCCCGAGCCGCTTCAATCGCCGACGCCATGATGTCCAGCCCCTGATCGATCTCGTTATCCGAGATCGTCAATGGCGGGGCGATGCGGAAGACCGCGCCCATGGCCGGCAGTTTGACGATGTTCATGCTGAGCCCGCGTGCCATAGCCTCGGCGCCGATCCGGTCTGCCATCGCGAGATCCGGCTGGCGGCTGGCCCTGTCGGTCACGATCTCCAGCCCGAGCAGCAGCCCACGGCCGCGCACATCGCCAACACTCTCAAAACGCTGCTTCAAGCCTTCCAGTCCGGCTTGCAGGCGCTGGCCTGCCGACACCGCACGGCCGATCAGTCCATCCCGTTCCACCACATCCATCACCGCCAGTCCGACAGCAGCGGGCAGAGGATCGGACACATGGGTGGTCAGGAACACGAACCCTTTCCGGTGCGCTTCTTCCTCGATGGCACGGCTCGTCAGCACGGCGGAAAGCGGCAATCCGGCACCCAGGGTCTTGGACAAGGTCAGGATGTCCGGTGTCACCCCATCGCGCTGGAAGGCAAACATATGCCCCGTCCGGCCGATACCGGTCTGGGCCTCGTCCAGGATCAGCAGCATCCCGCGCTCGTCGCACTTCTGGCGCAGTGCCGCGAGATAGCCCACCGGCAATTCGATGATGCCGCCTGACGACAGGATCGGCTCGGCAATGAAGGCAGCAAGATTGCCGGTGGACTGGCTGTCGACCAGCGCAAAGGCATCGTCCAGCTCGGTCTTCCAGTCCAGATTGCCGTTCGCATCAGTAAACCGCGGCCGGTAGGCATTGGGGGCGGGAATTGCAAACGACCCCGGATTGACCGGCCCGTAGCCCCGCCGGTTGTGACTGTAGGTGGCGGAAGCGGCTGCCCCGGTCATGCCGTGCCAGCTCTTGGTAAAGGCCACGATCTCGTGCTTGCCGGTAACCAGCTTTGCCAGACGGATGGCGGCCTCGTTGGATTCCGCCCCGGTGGACAGGAGCAGCACCTTTTCCAGTCCGGGCACGAGAGACCCGAGGCGCTTCGACAGGTCGACGACCGGGCGGGACAGCATGCCGCTGAACAGGTGGTCGAGCTGGCCGATCTGCTCGCGCACGGTGCGCACGATATCCGGATGGGAATGCCCCAGGATGGAACTCATCTGACCGGACGTGAAATCGAGGATTGGTGCGCCTGAGCTGTCATAGACATAACTGCCTTCGGCACGTTCGATGACACGTTGTTCGAACACAGGACCATACCGCAGGACGTGATCCGATACGTCGGACCAGAACCCGGTATCCGTGCTGTTGCTGGCGCTTTCCAATGCCATGATGCGTCTCCTGATCCGGCCGGCTGAACTGACTGCGGCAAGTTTAGGAGAAGCCTTGCATTCAATAAAATTCATAATTTAGATTATGATATTCAATTGGATTGATATCTCATGCCTGTTCTGGAAATCGCCTTGCTACGCAGTTTCATGGAAGTCGCCCGCAGCGGCTCGATCAGCACCGCAGCGCGGCAAGTGGGGCGGACACAATCCGCCGTCAGCATGCAGATGAACCGGCTGGAGGCGATTGTCGACCAGCAGATCCTGCGCCGCACACGCGGGGGTGTGGAACTGACGGCAGCAGGTGACAGGTTTCTGGTCCAGGCGGAACGCATTCTTGCCGTCCACGACGAAGCACTTGCCACCCTGCCGGGGGCAGGCCTGCATGGTCTGATCAGTTTCGGCTGCCCGGAAGACTATCTGACCGCCTTCTTTCCCGATCTTCTGAAAGGGTTTGGCGCGCGGCATGGCGATGTCGAGATCGAGGTAGTCTGTGCCCCGACAACGGAATTGCACCTTCAGCTGCAGCGCAGGCGGATCGATCTTGCCCTGATTTCCGTTCCCGGCGAAGACGCGTCCGCCCGCATCCTGAGGCCGGAAAGCTTTGTCTGGGTGGCCAATCGTCCCGATCCGGAGATCCTGCAAAAGGATGTTGTGCCGCTTGCACTTTCGGCGCCGGACACATTGGACCATCGCGCCGCCCGCACCGCCATGGACCAGGCGGGCAAGCCCTATCGCATCGCCTTTGCCAGCAATGGCCTCGCGGGCCTGCTGGCGATTGCCCGGTCCGGCCAGGCCATCAGTGTGGTGACCCGCTCCGCGGTGCCGCATGATCTCCACATCGTGGAGGCCGGCCTGCCGCCACTTCCCGGCATCGGCGTCACCCTGGCCTACGCGTCGCCAAATCCCTCGGCTGCAACGCAGGCATTCGGAGAATTCGTGGCGGAGAAGCTGCGCAGCCCGGCAACGAGCTGACATCACAACACCGGACCGGGCAATATCCGATCCAGTCGGCCGGATTCCAGGCCGGCAGGCTTCAAGCGCCGGGCGTCCAGATGTAGATAGTGTCCAGTGCGTCCTGCGAGACGGATCGGAACCCGCAGGCGAGGTAAAAATCATTGGCGGGACTGCCGTTGAGGGCCATCAGCCGGATCGGCACTACAGCCGCTTCTGCCTCAGCCTTCAGGCCCTCGACGATATCTCGGCCAAGCCCAAGGCCCTGAAAGGCCGGGCTGACATAGAGATGATCGAGATAGAAATGGTCGGCGTGCCTGCGCACGACAAAAAAGCCGGCTATGCCTTCTTCCACCAGGATGATCCTTGTGTCTGTGGCAACAAAGCTGCCCAGGAAACGGTCCCTGGCCCGGAGAGGGTCAAACCGCCCGACGGCTTCGAGGCTTGGCCGCATTGCCTCGACGCGAATGTCGGCAAGCCTTTCCGCATCGGCCTCGGCTGCCGCTTCAATCCGGTAGATTTTTCGAGACATTCGTTTCCTCGCCAGCGGGAGACAGACGACGCCTGCCGTGTCTGATCACCTTCACGGCGCGGGCAGTCTTGCAGTCAGGCGCTCGACCAGTGCCTCTCCGGCAGCCTCGATGTGACGCCTCAGGATGTCGCAGGCTTCCGCGCCGTCCCGGCGGCGGCAGGCTTCAAGCAGGTCCCGGTGTTCCTGATGAGAGCGCCGGGTGTAGTCGAGCTGCGCCGCCGCTAGCCGCAAGTACCGGTCGCCGGCCTCATTGAGCGCCGCAATCTGTGCCAGCAGCCGCGGCCTTGCGCAGGGTTCATACAGCGCGAAATGAAACGCCTTGTTCAAGGCTCCGAAGTTTTCCAGGTCCGACGCCTCGGCCTTGTCCTGAATGGCTGCGGCCCGGTCGATCTGGCTGTTGGTCAGCTCCGGAATGGCAAGGCGCAAGGCCAGTGTCTCCAGCGCCGCCCGCATTTCATAAACTTCCCTGAATTCTTCCGGATCAAGCGGGGCAACGATGGCGCCCTTGTTCGGCGGCATCTGCACCAGTCCTTCGGCCTCCAACAGGCGCAGCGCATCTCGAACAGGCATCCGGCTGGTCTCGAACAACACCGCCAGCCGTTCCTGACGCAGCGCCTCGCCCGGTCTCAGCTCGCCCGAGACGATTTTTTCCCGCAGGGCATCGGCCACCCGAATGGCCTGATCTCCGGTTCTTTTTGCGCTTGTCCGCTCTGTCATCTGTCCGTCCGGCTGGGTCTTTCCGCCTTCGTAGACAATCAGCGACTTGACTGCAATCCGGCAAATATGTATCCAGTTTTTAAATTTGGATACAAAAAGGATATTACAGATGACCGTCTCGCGATTGAAGGACATTCCGGGAATTGGCGTGGACAAGATGGGACAGGCCGCCGATGACGCCGGAAATTCCGACATGCTTCGGCTGGAGAACCTGGATACGGACCTTCGCCCGCCGGAGGAGGCGCTGGAAGCAACGCTGGCTGCCATCGGCCGGGATGACGCCAACAGCTATCTGCCGTTCCTGGGGACGAATGACATCCGCAGGGCCGCAACCAGCCGGATATCGGCCACCACCGGCCAGCCCTACGACTGGAATACCCAATGCGTCATTTCGGCGGGCGGCCTGTCCGGCATCCTCAACGCCCTGCTGGCAATTCTGGAGCCGGGCGACGAGGTCATCATCACCGATCCCGCCTATGCGGGCCTGCTCAACCGCATCCGCCTTGCCGGCGGCGTTCCGAAGCTGGTTCCGCTGAGGGTCGTCGACGGCGGCTGGCGTCTTGATCTGGAAGAACTGCGCCGCACAGCCAGCGCCAGAACCCGGGCCGTTTTGACCATGAGCCCGTCCATGCCGACTGGCATCGTCCACACGGCGGAAGAATGGAACGCCATTGCGGAAGTCGTGATGCGCACCGGCGCCTTCCTGCTGCACGACGCCGCCATGGAGCGGATTCTCTACACCGGCAAGCCGGTGATCCACCCGGCCAGCCTGGATGGCATGGCGGAGCGCACGATAACGGTGGGCTGCGTTTCCAAGGAATACCGGATGATCGGCTGGCGGGTCGGCTGGACGGTCGGTCCCGCCCCGATCATGGCGGACATCGGCCTTGTCAGCCTCACCAACGTCGTCTGCCAGGTCGGCATCGCAATGCCGGGCGCCGCGGCCGCCATCACCGCGAAAGACGACGGCATCGCCGCCGCAACGGCAACCTGGAAAGCCCGCCGGGACATCATCCTGCAGGCACTTTCGGACCTGCCCGTCGTGCGCCCGGATGGCGGCTGGTCTCTGTTGATCGACACCGCCGAGCTTGGTTACTCCCCGGTGGAAGCCTCCCGGTTGCTGTTCGAAAAGGGGCGGATCGCGGCAACACCGATGACCGGCTGGGGCAGCGAGGACATCGCCGGACGCTACCTGCGTTTCGTCTTCGCCAACGAGCCGGCAGAAAGGCTCGGCGATATCCGCGAGCGGTTGCGCCTCGCCTGGCAGGTCTGACGGCACCTCCCCAGCCACGACACCTCAGGAAAGCCCTGCCCGGGCTTTCTTCCTCCCTCACGCTGTACCGCCGGTCCGCACCGGTCTCATCACCCCGCTTGTGCCCAAGGGCACAACTTTCCTTGAAAGGACGAAAGACTTGACCACCCGCATCCCAACCCTGGCCGCCTGGCTGTTCCGGCTTGCCGCTCTCTGGATGCTGATCGGACTGGTGCTCGGCATCGTCATGGCGGCAAGCCATGACCACGCGCTCGCGCCGGTCCATGTGCACACCAACCTTCTCGGCTGGGCAACCCAGGCCCTGACCGGGCTTCTCTACACGGTAATCCCGGCCATGGCGGACAACAGGTTTGCCCGCCTGCACTTCTGGCTTCATGCGCTTGGTCTGCCGGTGATGATGGCGGCGCTGGCCGCCTATGCGCTTGGCCATACGGCGATGGAACCCGTCATCGCGGTTGGTGCGATCGCGGTCACCGCCGGGCTTGCCTTTTTCACGGTCAACCTGTTCCGGACGCTTTGACCGGACGGGTTTCACCCAACTCGCCCAAGTTCCGTGTCCGGGGCCCGCAGTGGCAACACTGCGGGCCATTTCCGTTTGCCGCTCGAACCGGCACACAATCGCCGGCCTGTCTTGACAGCGTCACACCTGGCCGTCCCTATATCACCAGTTGTGCCGGGAGCGACTCGGCACCCCATCGGCAAACCGCAAGGAGACGGCGCATGAAGATCGGCAAGACCACGATAACGGCAGCCTGCGCATTGGCCATCGCCTCGTCTGGCCTGCTGGCGCCACGCCTTGCGGATGCCTGCACCCGGGTGGTCTATCTGGGTGCCAGCGAGCAGGTGATCACCGCCCGCTCGATGGACTGGAAAACCGATGTCGGCACGAACCTCTGGCTGTTCCCGCGCGGCATGAAACGCAACGGCGAGGCCGGTGAAAACTCCCTGGAATGGACCTCGAAATACGGCAGCGTCATTGCCTCCGGCTACGACATTTCAACGACCGACGGCATGAACGAAGCCGGGCTTGTCGCCAATGTGCTGTGGCTGGTGGAATCCGAGTATCCAGAATACGACAGCTCCAAACCCGGCCTGACGATCGCCGCCTGGGCGCAATATGTGCTCGACAATTTCGCGACCGTTGAAGAGGCCGTCCGCGCGCTGGAGGCCGAACCCTTCACCCTCTTCAGCGACAATGTTCCAGGCGAAGAACGCCTCGCCACTCTGCACCTGTCCCTGTCGGATGCAAGCGGCGACAGCGCCATCGTGGAATATATCGACGGCAAGCAGGTGATCCACCACAGCCGCGCCTACCAGGTGATGACCAACTCGCCGACCTTCGAAGAGCAGTTGGCCCTGAACCAGTACTGGAAGGAAATCGGCGGCACCGTCATGCTGCCGGGCACCAACCGTGCGGCGGACCGCTTTGCCCGCGCATCGTTCTATGTCGACGCCATCCCGAGAACCGAAAGCCCGGTCGAGACGATTGCCAGCGTCTTCGGCGTCATCCGCAATGTCTCCGTGCCGCTCGGCATCACCACGCCCGACCAGCCGAACATCTCCTCCACCCGCTGGCGCACCGTCGCCGACCAGAAGCGCAAGCTCTACTTCTTCGAATCCGTGGTGACCCCGAACATCTTCTGGATCGACTTCAGCCAGGCCGACTTTTCACCGGAAACCGGCAAGGTCATCAAACTCGACCTCGGCCCCAACCAGACCAACATCTACTCCGGCATGGCCAACGCGCACTTCCAGGAAGCAGAACCGTTCCGGTTTCTGGGGCGGTAGGACGCGGGAAGGGCGGCTATGCGTCGCCAAGGCGGACTATCACTGGTTTTCGGTCCGATCGCATAGCCGCAGTTCGTTGCGCTACGCATGAAGGCTCATAGAGGGCGGGGAGCGGGCATTCGCTGCAGTGCAGCGTGTTCTTGTACATTTCGCGAAATCGGACACTCACATCATTCGCCGTTGCTATCTGGGCAGGTTGGTACCACCCTTATAGGCGACGGTAGGCATATGATACTTTATGGCATCGTCAGTAGCATCGATGCGGACGGGACGGCAGTGCTTATTGCCGGTTCGGCGACTTCGGGCCTACCAACCGAGGTCACTCGCGATGTCGGTTACTAGCAGGCGAATAGCCTCTAGGCTGGCAGATTGTGCAGATGCTGTGCCATTGCCACCACCTGGCGCAACTCCTAGTATGCACCGACATTATAGGAGACAATTTGGATGAAGCTTACTCGGTTCAGGGTAACGGACTTCCGTTCAGTTGATGACAGCGGCTGGCTCGACGTCGACGATGTGACGGCGCTGATTGGCGTCAACGAGTCTGGCAAAACGAACTTGCTGCTGCCGCTCTGGAAATTGAAGCCAGCGCGCGACGGCGAAATTCAACCGACCTCGGATTACCCAAAGACGAAATTTGGGGAAATTAGAGACGCACCTGGCGACTACCACTTCATCCAAGCGGAATTTGAGACAGGCGGAGCTGCAAAGGGCATCGCCGAACAGGCCGGTTTGGCTGAAGACATCGCGTCGACGGTTGAGGTTACTCGGTACTTCGACGGAAATTACTCGGTCAGCTTCCCGAAGCACTCCATCAAGAGAACTGCAAATCGTGGTGAGTTGGCGAAGACGATCACCGAAGTGGCCGACAAGGTTCGAGCCGGACAGGTGCTGAAGAAAGAAGGTGAACTGAACACGCAGTTGGCTGACGGGCTGGCCGATGTCGCCGAGAAGCTGCCGGAGGACGACGAACTTAGAGCACCGGCACTTAAAGCCGTCATTGCATCAGTGAAAGCGCTTGTCCCAGAGGAACCGGCGGAGACAAGCGTGATCGTTCCTATGGTCAAGCAGCTGATCCAAGAATTGATAGCCAAATTGGTGGCGATGACCGCCACCGCGCCGGGTGGACGTGAAGGGGTGGTCGACGCTGTGGTGGAGGCGATGCCCCCGTTCGTCTACTATTCGAACTACGGAAATCTGGACTCCGAAATCTACCTTCCTCATGTAGTCCACAACCTTGCGCGGGAAGACCTTGGAGCAAAGGAAGCCGCAAAAGCGCGCACGCTGCGAGTGCTGTTCAGCTTTGTCCGATTGCAAGCCAAGGAAATCCTTGAACTCGGTCGGGACTTCAAAGAGGCGAATAGCCAGGACAGAGAACCCACGGCAGAAGAAATCGCTGAAATCGCTGAAAAGAAGCGAACGCGTTCGATTTTGCTTCAGTCCGCAGGTACGATCTTGACAACGAAGTTCAAGGAATGGTGGAAGCAGGGAGACTACCGCTTCAGGTTCGAGGCGGATGGCAACCATTTCCGTATCTGGGTGGCCGATGACCGCAGGCCGACTGAAGTTGAACTGGAAAACCGCAGCACCGGCCTACAATGGTTCCTAAGCTTCTACCTCGTTTTTCTGGTCGAAAGCCAAGGCAGCCATAAACGTGCAATCCTGCTGCTGGACGAACCCGGTGTGTCGCTTCACCCGCTTGCGCAGCGCGACCTTTCAGCCTTCTTTGAAAGCCTGTCTGGCACCAACCAGATCATGTACACATCGCATTCGCCATTCTTGGTCGATGCCGACCGTCTTGAGCGCGCGCGAAAGGTTTACGTTGCCGAAGACGGGACTACGAAGGCGACGCCGAACCTGCGCCACAGCGAAGGCAAGGACGAACAGGCCGGGGCTGCGTATGCGGTGCATTCCGCGCTGAACTTGAGCGTTGCAGAAAGCCTGCTTGTCGGGTGCCAGCCGGTACTTGTGGAAGGGCCTTCTGACCAGCACTACCTGACGGCAATCAAGGCCCTGCTGGTGTCGGGAGGGAAGATCAAGCCGAAGCGTGAACTGGTCTTTCCGCCTTCCGGCGGGACCAAGACGGCACGGGTAGTTGCCGGCATCCTGACAGGCCGCGACGAAGTGCTTCCGATGATGCTGCTGGATGACGATGGCCCCGGTCGCCAGATGATCGGAAATCTGAAGTCAGGCTTGTACAAGGAAACCCCAGACAAGGTTCTGAATGTTCGCGATTTCGTCGGCTATGACAACTGCGAAATCGAAGACCTGATGCCGTTCGACATCATGGCTGAAGAAATGGACCGGCTGGAACGTGAGCCCGACACGCGGCTGGCCGATGTCATCACGGTCGGCGAGCCTTTCGTGGGTCAGTTAGAAGCGTGGGCGAAACGCGAAGGCGTTACCCTTGAAGACGGCTGGAAGGTGACTCTCGCCGTGAAGGTCAAGCAGAGATTGTTGAACAAAGGCTTAGCGGCGATTCCAGACGACATTGTCGAACGCTGGGTCACGCTGTTCGATGCATTCACTCCAGAGTAATCAGCCCCCCGCCCGTCAAACGGCGCCAACCGTAGTGCACCTCGAAGTCCTTGTGGGCGAATGGCCGGTTCGGTGGGCCGCGTTGCAGCATCTCCACGCGCCGTCGAACTTCCGCTTAGGGCCGATAGCTACCGCAGAAATTGACCTAACGGATGTCGGCTTAGGTAATCGATTTTCCAAGAGCCGACCGTCCGCTCCCTCCCCCAAAATCTGCCAGTCGGCAAAGGCCCCTCGGCTTACCGTTTCACTGGAACCAAACAATAAAATTTCCTCATCTTCCCTTACGTTAATTCTTGCATTACCACACACATCGGCTCACTATCCAGAGCAGTTACTTGTCATACAAAGCCCTGTGACGTGCCATTTCTTGTGCGATTCAAAGCAAAAGAAAGATGTGCCTGCTGAAGGCATTCAAGGCGCGACAGTCGATCTGGAACCTGACGTATGCCAATTACCTTCGCACCTCGTATCGCCATGTTCGGCTTTGACGCCACGGCCTCGCCCAAGTGGCAAATGGTGCCGAGGGGGTGGGAGCGCACGATTGTGGTGCGGGGGGCAGGTGCCCTTATTCCCGAATTGACCCCCAACGACATTGCCAGGGTCACCTATCGCCGTGTCGGCGCCGAACACCATCTGACGCTCAAGGGCCTCAAGGCCGGCAAGGGGTTTGTCCGCTTTGTGCCGAACGCCGGGTTTGCGGGGCCTGTTCCCAACAGCGACATTCTGGAAATCTCGGTCAAGACCGAGGTCAAGATCAACACGGCGTTTCACTATGTGAAGGACAACGCCGGCCACAAGACCAACCGCAACATGGGTGACCTCAACGCCCTGATACGGGGCGTCAACCGGTTGCTGGACACCCAGGCCAACGTGCGGATGTACAGAAAGAGCGCACGCACGATAACGGTTCCACAGAACCTGGGCGCCACGGTACGGTTTTCCAGCCATCTGGCGGGCGTTGCGGCCGCCGAACATGAATGGGACGATGTCACGGCCTTTGCCGATGCTGCCGCGGATTTCAATGTCTTCTTTGTGTGGCAGTATGAGCAGGATGCGACGCCTGCGGTCAACAACACCCGGGCCGGAACCCTGGCCGCCGAGAAGAACTGCCTGATGCAAGATACGATCACCGGCTCGACCCATGCCGAAACCCTGGCACACGAGACCATTCACCTGCGTGGCATCGGCCCGCACAGCGGAACCGCAACGCACCTGATCGCCAGTGGCGCGGTGCGAACGGGGCAGCTGATTTCGCGCGCCCAGGCCAACATCATCAATCCGTCGGGCACATGATGGTTCGACACCGCAACCTGGCCGGATGCATCGCAGGGGCGTTTCTGTTCACCTGGCTTGCAGGAAGCACAATGGCAGACGACATGAACCTTGAGGCAGAGATCGATACCGCGCTGGCCGGAGGCTCTCCGGAGGCTGTGGTGGAGGCAGGCCAGGCCGCCGTCGCTCCCCTGGCCGCGCGCCTGGCTGCGGCGAAGACCACCGGGGAAAAATCGGCCTTGGTGGATCTGCTGTCCGCCGTCGGCGGTGCAGACGCCTTGGCGCCCGTCTTGCCCTATATCGGTGATGCCGACCCGGACCTGCGCGCGCGCGCCAGCGCCGCAGCGCTGAAAGTCGTGCTGGCCAATGGCCCACCGTCTGGCCCCGTCGCCGAGCAGCTTCAAACCGAAGTATTAGCAGCGCTGAAAGCGCCGGACGTGGAAGGCGGCGTTTTGCTGCTGGGGGCACTGGCACCCGGAGCGGAAGAGGCGCTTGAAGCTCACCTTTCCGGCACACGCCTGGTCAAGGCACAACCACAGGAGCCCACGGCCCCCGCAGCCCTGGCAGCCCGGCTGGCGCTTTCGGCCTTGGGGGACGATGAAGCGCGAACCAGCCTCCTGAGGCAAATCCCCGAGGCAGAGCCGGACAGTCTCGTCTTCATGCTGAAGGCCTCGCCCCTGATTGACGCGCCCGAGGTTCTGCATGCCCTGGCCGCAACCACCCTTTCCTCAGACGCCCCGGTCGCGGACGGTCTGCCAAGCGGAGCGGAACCCGCCCGGGAGGTGGCGGACGTCGCGGTCGAGGCGTTTGTCGCACGCCTGAACCTAACCCCTGGCTTCAAGGTGACGCCGGGCGCCATCTACACCGCAGACCAACGGGCCGAAGTCGAACGACTCATCACGGGCTCCATCCCGAACTAGGCGAACCGGTCTTCCAACTCTCTTTTTTGCCCCTGATACTTCTGCCCTGGAGAAATGACCGGATTTTACATTAACGAAAGGTCCCATCGGTAGACTGGAGAAAACCTTCCAGAGACGAGAAAGTGATGCCGTCTTCCAGTAACGCCGCACTCGAAATTCTCAATCTTCACAAGCGTTTCAGCGAACCCGCGGTCAACGATCTCTCGTTGAAGGTGCGGGAAGGCGAATTCTACGCCTTGCTGGGCCCCAATGGTGCGGGCAAAACCACCACACTGCGCATGGTCGCCGGCCTGCTTCAGGCCGATGCGGGGGCGGTCAGGGTCTGCGGCATCGATGCGTTTGCGGATCCGATTGCCGCCAAGCAGGTTCTGGCCTGGGTTCCGGACGAACCCATGGTCTACGACAAGCTGACGCCGCTTGAATATCTCGAGTTCGTGGCAGGCCTCTGGAGCATGCAGCCGGACCTTGCAAGGTTCAAGGCCGACAGCCTTCTGGACGCCTTCGGGCTTGCCCCCCATGCCAATGAGCGCTGCGGCGGGTTCTCGAAAGGCATGCGCCAGAAGGTGGCGCTTGCCGGTGCCCTGATCCACGAACCGCGCCTGATCATCCTCGACGAACCGCTCACCGGCCTTGATGCAGGCTCTGCCCGCCAGGTGAAGAAGGTGCTGACCGGGCTTGTCGCGCAGGGCGTGTCGATCATCATGACGACCCATATCCTGGAGGTGGCGGAGCGCATGGCCGATCGGATCGGCATTATCGCCCGCGGACAGCTTGTTGCCGAAGGAACGCTGGAAGAGCTGCGCCAACGGGCAAGCGCCGGCGGCCATTCCCTGGAGGATATTTTCCTGGAAATCGTGGGCGGCGATGCCGGCGCACATGCGAACACGGCCGAACTCCTTGATGAGAAGGTGGCATGAGAGCGTTGGCGGCCCCTTCCGCCCTGATACGTTTCTCCCGCCATGAATTGCGGCTGGCATGGCGCGACTGGGCCTGGATGTTTTCAGGCTGGCGCAGCACGAGCCTGCGGCGCGCCCTGATCGGCATGAGCATCTTCTACGCGGTCATGCACCTGATTGCCTACGCGGTGCTTTCCCCCCGCTTTGCCACCGGGTTTGTTCTTGACCAGACAGCACAGGCAGCGCTTTCGGTCACGGTGCTGCTCAGCTTCACCATGATGCTGTCACAGGCGATGGAGTCGGTAACCCGTGCGTTCTACGCAAGGGATGACCTGGACCTGATCCTGTCTTCCCCTGCCCCCTCACGTGACCTGTTTCTCGTGCGCATCGTCATGATGGCCTTGACGAGCTGGGCCATGTCGGCGCTGGTCATCTCACCGTTCCTCAACGTTGCGGTGGTGCTTGGCGGGGAGCACTGGCTGGCGGGATATGTGGTTCTTCTGGCGGTATCGCTGAACGCGACCGGGGCAGGCGTTTTGATCACGCTCGCGCTGTTCCGAACGGTTGGCGCGCAACGCACGCGCTTCTACGCACAAATTCTGGCAGCGGTCGTTGGCGCGGCCTTCCTCATCGGGATGCAGGTGGTGGCGATCCTGTCCTTCGGGTCGATGTCGCGGTTCACGCTGTTCGATCCTGCTTTTCTGGCAAGCCATGCGCCGGGTGAGGGCTCGCCGTGGTGGTTCCTCGCCCACACGGTGGCCGGACAGACCAATGCCGTGTTCCTGTTCCTGGCGGTTTCCGTCGTGTTTTTTGCAGTCGGGGCCTGGCGCGGCGCGGTCCAGTTCCGCAGCATTGTCGTGCTCGCACTTGGCGTAACGGAAAAGACCCCGCGCAGCCGCGCTTCCGAGCGGACCTTTCGCAGTTATTCGCCGCTCGGCGCGGTCGTCTTGAAGGAACTCAAGCTCATCGCCCGGGATCCCTGGCTGATATCCCAGACGCTGATGCAGGTTCTCTATCTCATTCCGCCGGCAGTCATGCTCTGGGTCAGCTTTGGCGAGAAAACCGAGATTTCCGTGATCGTCGCGCCGGTTGTCGTCATGGCGGTTGGACAGCTTGCCGGCGGCCTCGCCTGGCTGACCATCTCCGGTGAGGACGCACCCGACCTGATTGCAACTGCCCCCATCTCTGCGTTCACACGCCTGTGGGCGAAAGTGCTGTCGGTGCTGACGATTATCGCAGCAATCGTGCTGCCGATCTCCCTGGGTCTGGCGCTCATATCGCTCTGGGGCGCTGTCATCACCGCTGCCGGCGCCATGACCGCGGCAGCAAGCGCAGTGCTTGTTCAACTCTGGTTCCGGGCGCAGGCCAAGCGCACAACCTTCCGGCGCCGTCAGGTCGCTTCCAAGGCCTCCACGCTTGCGGAGGCCGCCGCATCCATTGCCTGCGCGGCCGGGACGGCCCTCGTCGCGGCGGCAAGCCCGCTGGCGATCCTCCCGGTCTTCCTGCTCCTGAGTGTGCTCGGGATCTCCTGGAGCATCCGCCCGAAACACAGCGCAAGCGCCTGAGGGGCACCGCACTTCAAGCAAGTGGCTGTTGACTGAAATATCGCCAGCCAACCTGCCTATGAGGCGGTGCGAGGGGCAAATCGACCGCCGGAACAACGCCCACGCAAGTTCGCTCAAGGATCCCGTGAAGCTCTACGGGTGCCGCATTCGGCAAGATATCGATGATAGAAATCCGTGTTCAGGCCGCTCGCCTGGCGTTGCAGTGAAGTCGTTTCGATAGCCTGGTCGGGCATGCCCAGCCAGTCCAGCAGGAGCTGTGTTGCCGCATGGGGATCCTGGGCGAAGCGCTCATAGGCGGCATGGAACGGCACGATGCCGTTCTGTCTGAAATAGGCCAGCCAGCTTTCGCAGTCCTGCGAAATCCAGTTCACAAGCCTGTCGATGCTTTCAAAATCGTAGCTGGGCTCGGCGATACGCTCCTGCGCGGAAACCCATTGCTGGGTCTGGATGGCAATGTGAAGCGATACGGCCTGATAGTAGATGTCGCCCCGGTGATTGTAGACGTAGAGGCAGTCGCCGAAGAGCTCCTCAAGCCTCGTCACGCCGAGTTCCCGCAGCAGGTCGAACTGATAATTGTGCAGCATCAGCGAGACCGGCAGACCCGAACCGGCGTCAAAATGCCGGATCGCCCGCACATAGCGCTTCAGCTCTTCTGCCGTTGCGGGCAGATCGTGAAACTCCGGCAGGAAGTGCCTGATCTTCTTGTCGAAATGCCCCTGCCCGAACCACTCGTAGCTTTGCCGGGTCACCTTCGACGCACTCAGCGTTGTTGCCAGCGCCGTGCTGCCCGTTCTCTGGGTGGACGCAAAAACGATCGTGTCGCACGCAAGGCGGTGTGGGGCTGTCACAAAGGTACCTCGCCCGGGAGAAATGTTGGCAACCGCAAGCTTGGGCCGCCTGGATTTGCGGGTCAACAGGCGTTCCGACACATCGCCTTGAAACGGCAGGCAGGAAATACCGGAGGAGCCTTTCCCCTGCCCGCAAGAGACAGCAAGCCGTTTACCGCCTCCTGCGTGCTCAGAAGCCGGACATACAGTTTACTGAACCTGTCCTTAAGCAAATTCGCGTCTAGTCGGCAATGTGCATGCGCCGCGTTGCCGGAAACGGCAAAGGTTCGAGCGTGCGCAGAGCTTACCGCCGCGCGAGGGGCCGGTGTCCGCATATCAATATGCATTTGAGGTATTTTGGAATGAATTTCAGAGCTTTTGTCTCGGTACTGGCCTTGCTGCCGGCAACAGGTGCGGCTGCCGCGCCGTTCAGCAGCGGCGATTGGGAAGCCGCCAGGATCGGCAGCACCTGCCTTGTCTATAACAACGCCCCGGTGCGCGACACCTCCGGCTCGTTGCAGTTCAGCTTCGACGTCAAAGGCTATAATGCGGATTTCACATACGAATATGCGCCCTACACCGAAAACGAAGAAGACCCCTGGGCCGAGACCGACCTGGTTGAAATCACCATCGACGAGGAAGATTCCTGGCTGGGAGGTGAGATGTTTCCCGTCGGCATGCAGGACCCTTACCAGATCTCGATGACCTCCGGCTTCGTGAAGGACATGGTTACCGCGGTGGCAGATGCGCAGACGACGATCGACATTTCCGTCGAGCGCGAAAGCCTGGGCGAAACATGGCTCTACGGCCGCTTCTCGCCGGCCGGCTTCAGCGAGAGCCTCGCCAAGGCCGCCGAGATGTGCGACTTCGACCCGGCCACTTTGCCGGAATCCTGATCGAGCGTCGGCCACGCACCCGTCACGGGCGCTTGTTTCCTCAAGTGCCCGGACCATGCTCGAACCCGCCCAACAGAACGCCGTCACACCGGGCTGCGGCAATCCTGTCTTTCTTCAGCGGGGCATAAAGATCGGACTCATACCAGGCTCGGGCAGTCTGGCTGTCGGGAAACTCGATCAGCACCGGGATATTGGGCGTCCAGTCACCTTCCAGAACGCTATCCATGTCGCCGAGAACACGGTAGCGCCCGCCAAAGTGTTCCACGGTCTCAAAGACCTTGGCGCGATAGGCACCCAGGAGTTCCGGATCGTGGATTTCCCTGACGTCGAAAAACACGAATGCTGCCATGGCGAAGTGTCCTTCCGTTGATTTCTTACCTGCGGCTGGAAATGCTAAACTCGGACATGTCCCGGCTCCATGCTCCACCGTCCGCAAGTTCTGCCCCCGCATCCGCGCGGGAAACGGCAACCCCTGCCGGGTCTGGACCGGCACAGGATCCACTCGCCGACGTTCTGAACCTCGTGCGCCTGACCGGTGCGCTGATGTTCCTGGTGGATGCCAGCGACCCCTGGTGTGTCGATATTCCCCACACGAATGCCTACCGCGCGATCCTTGCAGATCCCGGGCAGCACGTGCTGTCCTATCATGTCGTCCTGGAAGGCTCAGGCCTGGCCTCCATACCGGGCGAGGCGCCCATCCGGTTCAACCGGGGTGACGTTCTCGTCTTCCCGCAGGGTGATGGGTACCGGATGGAAAGCGCAGCTGGAACGCCTCCCGAGTTCAGTGCGGACGAGGTCGTCGACTTTTTCGAAAACCTTGCCGCCGGACGCTTGCCGAGCATCGTTCCGGAAGGCGGTGGCGGAGACCCGCGGGCCTTGTTCCTGTGCGGGTTCCTCGCCTGCGACGCAAGACCCTTCAACCCGCTGCTTGCAAGGCTCGAACGCCGGCTTCTTGTCTCGCCATCCGAAAGGACTGATGACAGTCTGCAAAGGCTGATCGACATAGCCCGGGCAGAAATACAGTCAGACCAGCCCGGCAGCCGCAGTGTACGCCTGCATCTGTGCGAACTGATCTTCATCGAAACGCTTCGTCGCCATGTGCTGTCGCAGGCCCCGGCGAGCGAAGGCTGGCTCGGCGCCCTCACCGACCCGGTCGCCGGTGCCGCGATCACCGCCATACACGCCGACCCGGCATCGGACTGGACGCTGGAACGCCTTGCCCGGCAGATCAACACCTCTCGTACGGTGCTGACCGAACGGTTTGCCGGAAAAATGGGTCAGGGACCGATGCAATATGTGACGTCCTGGCGCCTGCAGCTCGCGGCGCGACAATTGCGGGACAGCAGGTCTTCAATTGCGGAAATCGCCTGGAGCGTGGGCTACCGGTCGGAAGCGGCGTTTTCCCGCGCATTCAAGAAGATGGCGGGCATGTCACCCGGCGCCTGGCGGCGGATTGGCTGATCCTGCGGGCATGGCTCACCGGGCGAAAAAGACGAACCAACCTCGCATCAAAGCGAGCGTCTAAACCTCGCCGCTGACCACCAGCTGCATGCGGTCGGCCGCCACGCGGGCACGGGTGTATTGCAGGGGCTTGCCGGTCATGTCCAGGTTGACGCTTTCCATCACCATCACCGGCTGGCCCAGCGCCAGACCAAGCTGCTGGGCATCGCGGTTTTCCACCAGCTCGGCCGTGATGCGCGTTTCCTTGCGGCGGTAATCGGAAATGCCGGCGCGTTGCAAAGCCGCGGTGATTGATCCGGTGTCGGCATAATCGGCGACGAAATTGGGCACGCGGGACTGTTCGAACCAGCTTGTGGCCGCGATCATCGGCACACCGTCGGCAACGCGCAGGGTTTCCACGCGAATGAGCAGCGTTCCGAGCGGCACGCCAAGCTGATGCGCCAGAAGGGCGTCGGCTTCCTCGACAGCCGAGCCGATCAACCGTCCGGACGGTGCCCGAAGCTGGCCGGAAACGATTTCCGAAAAGCGCGTGCGTGGCCCGATGGGATAGCTGAGCGGGGCTGAGGCAACAAAGGTGCCACGGCCCTGGTCGGCCCGCAGAATACCATCCGACGTCAGCGCGGCGATCGCCCGGCGGACCGTGTGGCGGTTGACGCCGAACCGGCTTGCAAGCTCGGATTCCGGAGGCAGGCGGCTGCCTTTTTCAAAGGCCCCGCTCACGATTTCCGCCTTCAGCGTTTCCATGATCTGGCGCCACACCGCAATTCCGGCGCTACGGTCGAGAGTGCTGTTCGTCGTCATGAGCCCGTCATCAAATTTCGGTACCAAAGAGTCAACCGGATTATTTGTCTAGACAAATAGACAAATCAAGTCTAGGACAAGGGCGTTTTCAAACGCTTTCCGAAGAACCGCCCAACCCAAAAGGCGCGCTTCATGACAGACATTACCTCATCCGCCTCCCCAGACACCCAACCCGGCGCAGCCGTGGGCGCCCGTCAGAAGGTGATCGCGACACTGGCCGCAGCCTCCGCCGAGGCCGTCGCGGAAAAATTCAGCGCACTTCCGCCGCAAAGCTACGAGCTGGTGCGCCAGCCCGAAACCGGACTGGTGATGGTGCGCGGCCGCATGGGCGGCACCGGCAGTCCGTTCAACCTGGGCGAGGTCACCGTCACTCGCTGCGTTGTTCGCCTGGAAACCGGTGAAACCGGCAATGCCTACAGCCTTGGCCGCAACAAGCAGAAAGCGCTGCAGTCCGCCGTGATCGACGCTTTGTGGCAACGCCCTGCAATGCAGGAGCGCATCGAGACGGACATCATCGCGCCGCTGGCCGAAGCCCAGGCAGGCACGCAGGAAACCGTTCGCGAGGAAACCGAGGCCACCAAGGTCAACTTCTTCACCATGGTGCGGGGAGACAACTGATGAGCGCAGCACAACAGACCGCCGCCGCCCCGCTGGCCGCAGGATTTCAGGACCCGGTTCACGATGCGCAGGGCTGCTTTCGAGCGATCATGAATGCCATGGCCCGGCCGGGTACGCGGCAGGCGATTTCCGCCGGCAGTCTGAAGCCGCCCGCACCGCTGACGCAGGTGGCCGCCGCCATTGCCCTGACCTTGTTCGACTACGACACGCCGATCTGGCTCGACAAGCCTCTGATGACGTCGGACGCCGTGAAGACCTTTCTGCGCTTCCACACCGGCTGCCCGATCGTCACCGAACCGGTGGAAGCGGCCTTTGCGCTGGTCAGTGCACCGGTGAGCATGATCCCGCTGGCAAGTTTCAACCAGGGATCGGCCGAATATCCGGACCGGTCGACAACGGTGATCCTGACCGGTCAGGACTTCGGGTCCCATCCGGCCGTCTCCTTTAGCGGCCCGGGCATCAAGGACACCGTTTCCTTTGGCACCGGTCCGGTTCCGCCAGTGTTCTGGGACCAGGTGATTGCCAACAACCGCCAGTTTCCACGGGGTATCGATCTGGTCTTTGCCGGACAGGATGTGCTGTCTGCCCTGCCCCGTTCCACCCGCATCCTCAAAGCGGAGGCCTGATCCATGTATGTAGCCGTAAAGGGTGGTGAAAAGGCCATCCGCAACGCCCACAAGCTCATGGCCAAGCGCCGCCGGGGCGACACCTCCGTTCCCTCGCTGACGCTGGAGCAGATCGCCCAGCAGCTGTCCCATGCTGTCGCCCGTGTCATGGGCGAAGGCTCGCTCTACGACGAGATGCTGGCCGCACTTGCCATCAAGCAGGCGCGCGGAGACCTGATCGAAGCCGCGTTTCTGATGCGTGCCTACCGCACGACCCTGCCACGGTTCGGCTACAGCCAGCCGATTGACACCGCGAAGATGCTGGTGGAACGGCGCGTTTCAGCCACTTACAAGGACCTACCAGGCGGCCAGGTGCTGGGCCCGACCTTCGACTACAGCCACCGCCTTCTGGATTTCGCGTTGGCCGCCGAAGAGGACGGTCTCGAAAAGCCTGTCGAAACAGCTACCGCTGAAGAAGGCAGCATGCCGCGCGTCACCGACCTGCTTGGCGACGAAGGCCTGATGGAGCCGGACCCGGTAACCGACGAGGACGCGCCTGTCGGCGATCTGACCCGCGAGCCCCTGTCCTTCCCGGCAGACCGGGACCTGCGCCTGCAGAACCTTGCCCGTGGCGACGAAGGCTTTCTGCTGGCGTTGGCCTATTCCACCCAGCGCGGCTATGGCCGCACACACCCCTTCGCCGGCGAAATCCGCTACGGCGAGGTCGAGGTGGAATTCTTCGCTGAGGAACTCGGCTTTGCCGTGACGCTCGGCGCCATCAAGGTAACCGAGTGCCAGATGGTCAACCAGTTCAAGGGTTCGGCCAAGACCGCCCCGACCTTCACCCGGGGGTACGGCCTCGTGTTCGGGCAGGTGGAGAGAAAGGCCATGTCCATGGCCATGGTCGACCGTTCCATGCGGTGGCAGGAACTGGGCGAGGAACAGTCCGCCCCGGCTCAGGATGTCGAATTCGTCCTGTCCCATTCAGACAACATCCAGGCGACCGGTTTCGTCGAACACCTGAAGCTGCCGCATTACGTCGATTTCCAGGCCGAACTCGATCTGGTGCGCCGGATGCGCGGCGAATGGTTCGAAAAACGCCGCCAGGAAGAAGAAGAGGGCAGCACTGCCCAGGAGGCGGCGGAATGAGCAGCGGACTTAGTCATATGACGTTCATCGTCAGTGATCTCGAAAGGATGACGAACCTGCTGACGACGGTACTCGGGGCCCGGGAAGTCTACTCCAGTGAAGAGGCCACCTTTTCCCTCTCCCAGGAAAAGTTCTTTCTGGTCGGTGACGTCTGGATCGCGATCATGCAGGGCGAGGCCCTGAACGAGCGCACCTACAATCACGTGGCTTTCAAGATCGAAGAGGAAGACTTCGACACGAAGCTGGCAGCCGTCGAGCGCCTTGGCCTGGAAGTCAAGCCTCCGCGCGCCCGCGTCGAAGGTGAAGGCAGGTCCATCTACTTTTACGACAACGACAATCACCTGTTCGAGCTGCACACCGGAACGCTGGACATGCGCCTCGACCACTATCGCCGGATACTCAGGGAACGGAGTGCTGCGCAATGAACGACACGGCTCAGATTTTCGAACAGGGCGAATACAACTTCGCCTATCTGGACGAGCAGACCAAGCGCATGATCCGCCGGGCAATCCTGAAGGGCATCGCGATACCGGGTTACCAGGTGCCTTTCGCCTCGCGCGAAATGCCGATGCCTTATGGCTGGGGCACCGGCGGGGTGCAGGTCACGGCGGCAATTCTGGGCAAGGACGATTGCCTGAAGATGATCGACCAGGGCTCCGACGACACCACCAACGCGGTTTCCCTGCGCGGTTTCTTTGAAAAGACCGCCGGCGTGCGCACGACCTACGAGACGTCGGAGGCAAGCGTCATCCAGACCCGCCACCGGATTCCGGAAAAGGCCATGCGCGAAGACCAGATCATCGTCTTCCAGGTGCCGATCCCCGAGCCCCTGCGCTTCCTGGAGCCACGCGAAACAGAGACCCGGAAGATGCATGCGCTCGAGGATTACGGCCTCATGCATGTGAAGCTTTACGAGGACATCGCCAAGAACGGCCATATCGCCACGACCTACGCCTATCCGGTGAAGGTCAACGATCGCTACGTGATGGATCCTTCGCCAACGCCGAAGTTCGACAACCCGAAGATCGACCAGATGGCGGCGCTTCAGCTTTACGGTGCCGGACGTGAGAAACGCATCTACGCCATTCCGCCCTACACCAAGGTGAAGAGCCTCGACTTCGAGGACTATCCTTTCGAGGTGCAGAAGTTCGACAAGCCCTGCGGCCTGTGCGGTGCGGAGAATGTCTATCTCGACGAGGTGATCCTGGATGACAAGGGCGGACGCATGTTCGTCTGCTCCGACAGCGACTATTGCGAGGAACGGCGCGCGGACGGCCATCTCGGCCCGATGGCGGCCGATCCGGCGGCACACCAGTTCGGCGCCACCCAGGCAGAGGAGACCGCCCGATGAACGCCTTTCCCTCCGCGGACCCGCTGCTGCAGGTTCATAACGTCACCCGCTACTATGGCGACCGCATCGGCTGCGCCGATGTCTCCTTCGATCTCTGGCCCGGTGAGGTGCTTGCCATCGTCGGCGAAAGCGGCTCCGGCAAGACCACGTTGCTCAACTGCCTGTCGACACGTCTCGCGCCGACGGCCGGAGCCATCGAATACCGCATGCGCGACGGCACCATGCGCAACCTCTATCAGCTGACCGAGGCCGAGCGCCGCCTGCTGATGCGCACCGACTGGGGGTTCGTGCACCAGAATGCTGCGGACGGCCTGCGCATGAACGTTTCCGCAGGCGCCAACGTCGGCGAAAGGCTGATGGCGGTTGGCGAGCGCCACTACGGCAACATCCGCTCCACCGCCGACGACTGGCTGGGACGGGTGGAAATCGACAGCGACCGGATCGATGACGATCCGCGCTCCTTCTCCGGCGGCATGCGCCAGCGCCTGCAGATCGCCCGCAACCTCGTCACGAGACCACGGCTGGTCTTCATGGACGAGCCGACCGGCGGTCTGGACGTCTCCGTGCAGGCACGTCTTCTCGACCTCTTGCGCCGCCTGGTGGCCGATCTCGGACTTTCCGTGGTCATCGTCACCCACGACCTTGCGGTCGCCCGGCTGCTGTCGCACCGGATCATGGTGATGCGCCACGGCAACGTCATCGAAAGCGGCCTGACGGACCAGGTGCTCGACGATCCGCGCGAGCCCTATACCCAGCTGCTTGTTTCTTCCATTCTCCAGGTATGAGGACCGAAATGCCCGTACGCCTCTATCTCAACAACGTCGGCAAGTCCTTCATCATGCACCTGCAGGGCGGAACCGTCATTCCCGTGGTCGAGAAGGTCGAATTCTCGGTGAATTCCGGCGAATGTGTCGTCCTTGGCGGCCCCTCCGGTGCCGGCAAGAGCTCGATCCTCAAGATGATCTACGGCAACTACCGCTGTGACGAGGGTCAGATCCTGGTGACGGTTGGCGATGAAATCGTGAACATTGCCGGGGCCGAGCCGCGCAAGGTTCTGCGACTGCGTGAAGACACGATCGGCTATGTCAGCCAGTTCCTGCGCACCATCCCGCGTGTTTCGGCCGAAGACGTCGTCGCCGAGCCTCTTATCGCCCAGGGCACCAGCGAGGAGGAGGGCGTCGACAAGGCCCGCTCCCTGCTGTCGCGGCTGAATGTGCCCGAGCGCCTGTGGACGCTGCCGCCCGCCACGTTCTCCGGCGGCGAGCAGCAGCGCGTGAACATCGCCAGGGGGTTCATTGCCCATTATCCGATCCTGCTGCTGGACGAGCCAACCGCCTCTCTCGACGCTGCCAACCGGGCCGTGGTCGTCCGTCTGGTGGAAGAAAAGAAAACCCAGGGCGTTGCCATGGTGGGCATTCTTCACGACCAGGACGTCCGGGAGCAGATCGCCGACCGCATCATCGACGTGACCGGTTTCAGCGCGGAGGCAGCCGCCTGAGCCACGAGATGAGGAAAGGCTTGCAGACGGGCGGAAACTGTCACAGAAAAGTCACCGCCCGCCTTTAGGTCACTCCCTCAGAAAGTTGAAGGATGTGGCCCTGCCACATCCCGGCCAAACCACATTTCAAAATCGCGATTTTCTTCATGCGCTACGCCCTCTATTTCGCCGCCGATGCCGACGACCGCCTGATGCAGCTCGGAAATTCCTGGCTCGGGCGCGATCCCTTTTCCGGCACGGCCCTTCCGCAACCGGAGCTGCCCGGCATGACATCGGCACGCTTCCAGGAGTTGACGACCGACCCCCGGCGCTATGGATTTCACGGGACGTTGAAAGCCCCGTTTTCTCTCGCAGCCGATCAGACCGAGGCAGCACTGCTGGACGCCTGCGCAGCCTTTGCGGCAGAAATCGCCCCTTACGAGATAGAAGCGCTCGGCGTGAACAGGCTCGGCCGCTTTCTGGCGCTGACCCCTGAGGCAGAAGAGCCGGCCCTGCGCGCCTTCGCCGGCCTGTGCGTGCGTCGCTTCGAGCCGTTCCGCGCACCACTGTCCGAGGCGGATCTTGAGCGCCGCCGCAAGAGCGGACTGTCGGAAAGGCATGACACCTATCTCGTCAGGTGGGGCTATCCCTATATCTTCGATGAATTCCGCTTCCACCTGACCCTTTCCAACAAACTGGAAGACAACAGCGACATGGAGCGGATGGCAAATGCCGCCCAGGACCACTTTGCGGATGTCATCGGCAAGAAGCGGCTGTGCCGCCACGTTGCGCTCTACACCGAAGCCGAACGCGGCGCGCCTTTCCAGGTCCATACCGTCTTTCAGCTGACCGGCAGCGTCGCTCCCGCCGACGCGCTCAGCCAGGCCGAGCGTCTTTCCCAAGAGGAATCTGCATGAGCAAGCATCCCAAAGTCTTCAAGAATGCCAGTCTGGTTCTCGCAGGCGAAGTGTTCGACGGTTCCCTGACGGTCGATGATGCCGGTCTGATTTCCGGCATCGGGTCGCCGACCGAGGTCGACGGGCATGATTGCGAAGGCGACTACCTGCTGCCAGGCCTGGTCGAACTGCATACCGACCACCTCGAAACCCACTATGCGCCGCGTCCCAAGGTGCGCTGGAGCCCGGTTTCCGCCGTGCAGGCCCACGACGCCCAGATCGCGTGTTCCGGCATCACCACCGTGTTCGATGCGCTGCGCGTCGGCATGGATGAAGACGCGGACCTTGGCTATTCGGATATGCGCGCGCTTGCGGATGCCATTGAAACCGGCCAGCGGGAAAACCGCCTGCGCGCAGACCATTTCATCCACCTGCGCTGCGAAGTGTCTGCACCCGACGTGCTCAGCGCCTTCAAGGTGTTCGAGGACGACGACAGCATCCGCCTGATCTCGCTGATGGACCACACCCCCGGCCAGCGCCAGTTCGTGTCGATGGATGCCTACAAGATCTACTATCAGGGCAAGAAGGGCTTCACCGACGCCCAGATGGACGATTTCATCCGCAAGCGCCAGGCGCGCGCCAGCAGTCTTGCCCCTGAAAACCGCAAGCATCTCTCGGCCATCGCCCAATCGCGCGGCATCGCCATCGCCAGCCACGACGACGCCACCACCGCCCATGTGGAAGAGGCGATTTCACTGCAGACGAAAATCGCCGAGTTTCCAACCACACTGGAAGCCGCCAAGGCTTCGCACGAAGCCGGTATGGCTGTTCTGATGGGGGCGCCGAACGTCGTGCGCGGTGGATCCCATTCCGGCAATATCTCGGCGAAGGCGCTTGCCGAAGCGGGCGTTCTGGATGTGCTCTCCTCGGACTATGTGCCGATTTCGCTGCTGCAGGCTGCGTTCCAGCTGGCTGCAGAGGTCGAGGCGATTGCCCTGCCACAGGCAGTCGCCATGGTCACGGCGACGCCCGCGAAGGCCATTGGCCTGCAAGACCGCGGCACCCTGGAACCCGGCCTCAGGGCCGATCTCATCCAGGTGAAAATGGTTGGTGACATCCCGATCGTGCGCGGTGTCTGGCGCGAGGGCAAACGGGTTGCCTGAGGCTGCGTCCGACATGACAGAAAAACTCGGCCCCGGCCGCATGGTGCTCGTGGTTGGGCCGAGCGGGGCCGGCAAGGACACATTGATGGCCGCGCTCAAGGCCCGTCTGGCGGGCCGGACGGACGTCAGCTTCGCCCGGAGAGCGATCACCCGGCAGGCCGATGTCGAGGCTGAGGATCACGACACGCTTTCGCGCGCCGAATTCGATCAGCTGAGAGCTGCCGGAAAGGTTGCCCTGTGCTGGGAGGCCCACGGGCTCGGCTACGTCATCCCGCAAAGCTACGACCAGGCAATCGAAGCGGGCGCAACCGTGATTGCCAATGGCTCGCGCAAGGTATTGAAGCACGCAGAGGACAAGTACCGAAACGCCAGCGTTCTGCTGATCACCGCGCCAGTCGAAGTCCTTGCCGAACGCCTCGCCGCACGTGGCCGCGAAAGCAGACAGGAAATAGAGGAACGGCTGCGCCGTGCCGACCTTGAACCGGAAAACGTCGCCAATCTGATCCGCATTGAAAACACCGGCACGGTGGAGGATGCGGTCGACAGGATGGTCGCCGCACTCGGCCTTTGACCTCAACCGAACCCGTCTCTAATCCGCAAACGCGCTCTGAACGGCCTGACTGAAAATCAGGGCCCTGGCATCCAGTGCGTCCTGATGATCACCGTCGAACGCGTGAACCATGGTGCGGAACTGTTTTGCTTCTTCGCCCAGTTCGGGCTCCCCGACCGCCCGGCGGAGATGGATCAGGGCGTGTTCGTGCCTGACCACAAGGTCTGCCAGATGGAGGGCGGAACCGATCATGTAGGCCCGATACTGCAGGCGTTTGACATGATCGAGCCTGTGAACATCCGGTTCCTGCAAAAGCTGCCAGAATCCGATGACATTCCTGCAAGCGGTGCGCATCAGGCGACCGCATTTCTCTTCGTCTGACCGGGACATGCTTGCCTCGCAAGATTCGCCTCGACCACTCAAGCGTAGCGCTACACCCGCAAACTGCAATGAACCAGAAGAGTCATGATGCGTCATTACACGCCCAGATTCATTGATTTCGAAATTATTGTTCTTGGACAAAGACTTGTGCAGTGGACTGCGGCCGGGAAAACTTCATTTCGAGGCCAGAAAATACAACCACAGGGTAGAACTTTGGTTCACATCCGGGTCAACGGGCGCCCGCAGCGATCGCCTGATTGATTTTCAAACCCGCATTCACGGCGTGATAGATCGGGAAAGGTGTGCGCTGTGACAGGTCGATGTCCCGCCTCAGCCACTCCTGCTCTTCCAGAACACCAAGGGACTTCGACAGGGCCCGGTCCGTCACCGGTCCGAGGTCTGACTTGATCGCCGAAAACCGGCTTGGCGCCCCGGTTACTGCCAGGATAGGCACCGTCCAGCTGCGTCGCAGTACCGAAAAGGCATCCTCGTTCGGAACGATCTCCTCGATCCGGCTCGCCATGGCAGCAACAACCTTGCCTTTGTCCGTCAGCCGAAACTCGGGCCGCAGGGGATGGCCGTGGCCGGGGTTCCGCTCCAGCAGTCCAAGCTGGAACAGATGTTCAAGGCTTGCTGCAAAAGAACTGCGACTCGCCCCTGTCGCCGCGATCAGCGGGGCTTGCCGACCGGAAACACCTGCATGCAATTGAGCCAGAATTTTCAGCGACCAGGCTTTGGATGTGAGGTTGACAAGAAGCTGCATATTCATATTTTATATCTACTATACTTTTGATACATAGGAAAGTCTCATGCCTCTCGTTTCTCTGGATAATACGATCACTCTCGCCCTCTCCGTTCGCGACAGGCATGCAAGTGCCGACTGGTACGCGGAAAAACTCGGATTCGAGTTGCTCTATCATATGGACGAAGCTGGCTGGAGCGAGCTGGCAACCCGAACCGAAGGCGTGACCCTGGGACTGGGCGAACAATCCGAACCGACGCCCGGAAACACGGTTCCCGTCTTCGGCGTGGCCGATATCGCAGGTGCCCGCAGTGCGCTGGAAGGGGCCGGTGTCAAATTCGACGGAGCGACGGAGACCATCGAAGGCATGGTCAGCACCGCAACCTTCTACGATCCCGATGGCAACGCGCTCATGCTTGCTCAGGACCTGTCCAAATAGGCGGCTCACAAGGAACAGCCCCCCGAAGAACATCGGCACATCCGGTCGGGCGACCGACCGGATACTGTCTGCAGCGGGTTTTCGCAAACATCCAAGGCACGAATTTACGATCTGACAGGCAGCAGGCGACAGAAATACGTCGCACTTCCCAGAGGAAGCTGACGAATGACGCAAAGGAATAGTCGACACAAAATCTTTGCATTGCCAGAATAGTCGACTACTCTCTTATTCTTGATCTCATTCTGAAAATCGAGTTCTGCGGCATGCCTGCGACATTGTTTGAAAAGTACGGCGGCTTCGGGTCGGTGAGCCGCATCGTAATGACCTTTTACGACAAGGTCCTCGATTCCGAAGAGATCGGTGACTTTTTCGACGACGTCGACATGACCCGCCTGATCGATCATCAGACCAAGTTTATCTCCTATCTGTTGGGCGGGCCGGTCAGCTACTCGGAAGAGCGGCTGAGACGGACCCATGCCACCCTTGACCTGAAAAACGAGGACTTTGACGAAGTTGCACGTCTCCTGCGCGAGACGCTGGTGGAACACAAGTTCGACCCTGCAGACATCAAGTCCGTGATGTCGGCAATCGAAGCGCGACGTTCCGCCATCCTTTCGACCGGTGCGACATGAGCATCACCGCCATCAACCAGCAGCTCTTGCGTGCGATCGGGGTCGGCATTGCCGTCGTCAACAGCAAGGACCTCCAGTTCCTGTTCCAGAACGCTCCGTTTTCCGATTGGTTCGGCAAGCCGGAAGCCGTCACCACGCTTGCCGATCTGCTGCCGGATATCGACATCGCACAGCTACGTGAAGCAATCAAAGAGCAGGGACGCTTTTCCGGAGAAGTCTCCGTCAAGCTGAAGCGCCGAACCCTGGTCATCGCCTTGACCGTTTCGCCAGCTGAAGAGCAGGACTTCCTCGTCGTTGAGTGCCAGAACATCACGCGGATCCGCGAACTGGAGTCGATGATCGACAGTTATTCCTCCATGGTAGAGCGGAATACGCGGGAACTGGAACGCGAGAAGGAACGTGTCGAGCGCCTGCTGCTCAACCTGATGCCGCGTTCGGTCTACGAGGAGTTCAAGACCTTCGGCGTCGTCACGCCGCAGCTTTACGAGAGCGTTTCCGTGGTCATGCTCGACTTCGTGGACTTCACGAAATTCTCCGCAGAGCACGACCCGACGGTGACGCTTGGAGAGCTGAACGACATCTTTACCGCATTCGACCGTATCGCCGAGCAATTCGGCTGTGAGCGCATCAAGACCATCGGCGATGCCTATCTTGCCGTTTCAGGCATGCCCGAGCCCTCACCGGATCACATGCGCGCTGTTGCCAACTGCGCCGTGCGCTTCATTCGTTACCTGGAGCGTCGGAACCAGAGCCATCAACACAAGTGGCGGGCGCGTGTCGGACTGGGTACGGGATCGGCAGTCGGTTCCGTCGTCGGAATCCAGAAGTACGTTTATGACGTCTTCGGCTCGGCAGTGAACCTTGCTGCACGACTGCAGGAATTCGCCAATCCCATGTGCGTCGTTGCGCCGGATGCCATGAAGGAATTCCTGGTGGACGAGTTTCACCTGGAAGACCTTGGCAAACGCGAGATTCGCAGCTTTGGAGAAATGCGGCTGATGCGGGTCAGCCCTGGTGTCGAACTGGCCCATCGGGCGCGGCAGTTCTGACCGGACAACAGGTCCGCTGCCAGGCCACTCGCACACCCGAACGAAACCCGCCCGCTCAGTCCCACGGCAAAAGCAAAGGTGCAGCCCCCGAACGCAGCACCTTTGCGCCAATGTGCCGTCAGTTCTTGTTTTTCTTCTTGTTCCCGAAAACGTTGCCCAAAAGGCCGGAAGGCAGACCGAAACCTTCTTCTACCGCTTTCAGAACTTCCTCGTCATCGACCTCGCCGTCCAGAACCTTCTGAACGTCGATCTGGGTCTTGCCGCCGGTCGCCTGGTTGATGACCTTGTTGGCCTGGTCAACCAGCTCCTGGGACGGTTCCTTCTTTCCCTGAAGAATGGAGATCAGCTCACCGCCGGTCTGCTGCAGTTGCTTGTAGGCTGCCTCCGGGTTTTCCAGAATACCCTTGATATCCGGATAGATCCGCGGATCGTTCCACGGACCTTCGATCACGATGGGCACACCTAGGCCGGCCAACTTCTTGTCTTCGCCCTTCCGCCGAGGCTGCGGGGCCTGGCCTTCCAGCGTCGGCACGATCTTCGGCTCCACACGCCAGGAAAGTCGCTGCGCCGGCATGTCCGTCGTGCCCTTGCCGGTCATGCGAACCAGCGGCCCGATCAGCGACAGATCGTCGGTCTTGGCAATGCCGTTCTGGATCTGGAACGTTGACCCGAGCGAGCTGAAATCGGTCTTGGCCGACGGATTGGCCTGCCATCCGAGCAACGTCTCCACCGACAGGCCACGCACCATCTGCGGCACGTTGATGCCCTTGATCGCGCCGTCGGCGAATGTGTAGTTGGCTGTCCCGTTCAGGGCCTGCACCAATGCCTGTTCGCTGCCGCCTTTGGAGGTAACATCCAGGTTGATGTTGGCCTTGCCTTCGATCCAGCTGAAATCGGCTGCATCGCGCAGCAACGGATAGGCATTGAGGTTGGCGAGAGCAAATTTCGCGGCAACTTGAGGTGTTGCGGACGCCCCGTTGAGCGTAACCGTACCGGTGCCGGAGCCGCCGTAAAGTGCCAGCTTTTCCAGGTTCGCAGTCAGCACACCGTTCTTGATGGTGGTCGACAGGGCGCTCTGGTCGATCTTGATCTTGTCCCAGCGGATTTCGCTGGTGGTCAGCTTGAAGTCCGCGTCGATCGCGTTGAGACCGGAGAAATCTATCGGCTCTGTACTCCAGCCACCTGCCCCACCGCGTTTGCCGCCGCCAGCCGAGGAATTTCCGGACGCCTGGCCAGAACCGCCACCACCGCCGCTGCCTGCGCCCGAAGACGATGCGCCGCCGAGATAAGGGTCGAGCACAAGTTCCCGCAGATCCAGCCGCGCCGTAACGCTTGGCTTGCCACCAAGGACGATCCGTCCGTTGGCTTCACCCGACGTATCGTCCAGCGTGAACCGTGTTTCCTCGAATAAAATCGTCTCGCCTGCGACGCCAAAGATGCCCGAAGCCTTGAAGCGCCTCAGACCGCCACCGCTGCCGAGCGGTTTGCCGAGCCACGCCATGAGCCCGCGCAGGTCGGCAGTATCGACGCTGACCGCACCATCAAGCGCACCATCGCGCGAAGCCCGACCATTGAAGCCGGCGCTCACGCGATTGCCTTTCACGCTCACGGAAACCGGCGCAGCTCCCCCCGCCAGCAGGCGAGCGGTGTCGCCTTCGCCGGTCAGGCTGAACGCTTCGCCGCGCCAGGACAAGGCACCGCTGAGCGATATCGGGTTTTCCAGTCCCTGCAGATCGATATCCATGGCAAGGTTCGTCAGGCGGTCCGCTTCCGGATCGCCGCCAACCGCCGACGCAAGCCCAAGTCCGCCAATCTCGCCCTCGGCGATACGTACGGACCCCGTAATATCAAGACCGGCAAGCAGTTCCTCCCCTGTCTGCCCCACGGTTGCAAAGGCGAGGTCGAGGCTGAGTTTGCCGCTTGCAGGCAAATCCCTGCCTGCAAGCTGCAGGAGATCGGCAATCGAACCGTCTTTCAGCACCAGCCGGCCGGAGACTTCAGGAACGCTCCCCGACAGATCCGCGTCCGCCGCACCGCCAAGAGACAGTTGGCCAAGCGTGATGTCGAGATCAGCCAGCGACAGCATGGCCTCGGTGCCTGCAACCTTGGCCGACACGGCAAAAGCACCCGGATCGGCGGCAAGGTCCTGCCCGGCCAGCGCTGCAAGCGCTTTCAGCGAAGGCCCGGCTGCAGATAGGGCCAATTCGGCGCGCATCGGATCCAGGCCGGATTGACCGGTGACCGAGACGCTGTTTTCACCACTGGAAATTTTCAGGTCTACCGGAACCTGCTCCCCGCCCATGAGAGCGAGCGGGTTGGTCAGGGATCCTGCGACGGCGACCGGCATTTCGCGGAACGTGAAGCTGGATGTCAGATCCACCTCACCCGACAGGCTGGGCGCCTGCAGGCTGAGATCAAGGTTGGAGATACGAACCGGCTCGGCAGCATCCGGCGCCTTGTAGGTCACCGTGCCACCGGTGATCTGCAGGCTGTCGACACCAATGCTCTTGAGATAGCCCTCGGGAGCTGCGGCTGTGTCTGCCGGCTCTGCTTCAGACGCAGGCGCAGGCGTGGCTTCCGCCAACGCATCGGTTTCAGCGTCGCCGGTTTCAGCCTCGATCAAGTCGCCAATGTCGCTGATGTCGCGGCGGGGCTCCCAGCTCGTGGTGCCGTTCGGGCCGATTTCCAGATAGATATCCGGCTTGTCCAGGGCAATTCCGGTCACCTGGATATTGCCGGAAACCAGACCACCCCAGGCAAGCCCAAATTCGACACGCTCGGCCTTGGCAAACTCGATCCCGTCGGCACCGGCCTCGCCGGCAAGGCCGATATCTTCCGCGACCAGCGAAAATCCGGGAAACAGCGACAAGGACACAGGTCCGTCCAGGCGCACGCGCCAGCCAAAGCGCTTGTCCACCTGCTCAACTACCTGACGCTTGATTTCGTCCTTGGGCAGGAACAGCGGCACCACCAGAATGATGGTTACCAGCATGAACAGCAGACTGCCCAGTCCGATCAAAAGCCGACGCATTTAGTGTCTCCCCGTCGCGAATCGGTCCCCAATGTAGACCAATCGGGCCGGAACGTCCCCAAGCAGAAGCAACCGCTTTCGCAGGAAAGGAGACAGAACGATCAAATACCGGCACATCGGTCTACAACTCCGCATACCGCCCTTGGGACCGGCATACGATCCCGATCACTGTGCCAGCCGATTTTGACAAAAGCAGGAAGTCTGCCGAATTTGCCCCAGGTTGGCACCATTCAGGCTGAAAACAGCCTGAATAGTGCAGGATCCGGCCGTCCGATGCTCTGTCTCAGGACAGGGCAAACATGTGATTGTCCCAGGAAATGCCCGGTGGGCGAGCCAGAATTTCCGCCGGCTGGGCAGTATCCTCAACAAGAGACAATGCCCCGTTGCCGTCAGATATCAGAAAGCTGCCCTGATCGATCGGCGCAACGCCGCATCCGTCGGCAATGGCCTCGGCACCCAGGAATGCGCCGGTATCGGCCTTCCAGAACAACGTCTGCCCACCCCTTGGAGCAGACGTTGCAATGACCTCACCGCTTGCGTTTGCGGTTACCGAGCCGATGTAGTTCTGAAGGCCTGACGCGATACCTGTCGGAATTTCCGTCAAGATGGGTGCTTCGTCCCGCGAAAATACGCCAACCAGAGGCGGCAGGTCTGTTTCCGGCCCCTCGAACTGACCGCCGACCCAAGCCCGCCCTTGTCCGTCCAGCGCCATATGCCGGAGCGACAGCTGGTGCAGGGAAGCGTCCAGTGCGTGGCTGGCATGAAGATCACCGGTTTCGCGATCCAGGAACACCACGGTCGGCGCCATGGTGTCGAGATTGAGCTTTTCACGCCCCTTGTCCGGATGGGTCATGATGCCGCCATTGGCAACGACAAGCGTGCGCCCGTCCGGCGCGAGCAGGAGGTCGTGCGGACCGATGCCAAGGGTCTCGATCTCGCCGATCCGCTGAACCTCACGGCCACTCATGTCGTAAACGCCAATCACGCCACGGGCTGCGGCATAGTCGTTTTCGACCGCATAGAGCAGTCTGCCATCAGCGGAAAAACAGCCATGTCCATAGTAATGGCGGCCAGGTTCCGCCGTGAGAACCTCCGGCTCCACATCCTGATATGGCCGAACCACGACCGCGAATGTGCCGGGCCGGCGGGCAAAGGCCACAAACCTGGACTTGTCGGGAGAAACCGCGACGCCGTGGCCCCGTCCCGGCAGACCGATCCTGGCCAGAACCTGTCCAAGGTCGTCGACAACACCGACCCCATAATCGCCGTTTTCAAGCTTGTAGGCGCTCACGAACAGCGGCACGCCGTCGGATGCTTCCCGGTTCAGAAGGCTTGCCGCCAGCGTCGAGCCGGAAAATGCCGGCAAGGCGGCAAGGCCGCCGAGTGCTGCCAGAAAACCACGCCGGGACAGGGGCTTAGTCACCATCGAGCGCATTGAAACCTCCAGCAAGTTCCAGGGCACCTGCAAGTTCAAGGGCAATCGTGTCGCGAAGCGATTTCAGCGTGATCGCCAGGACAACCATCTTGTCATAGGCATCGCCTTCTTCGAAGGACTGGCGCAAGGGCGGATCTAGGGTCCCCAGAAGAGTGACAGCATTGCCAAATTCGAAGTCGAGCGTGTCGTATATCCAGGTGAAATCGTCCGGCGTGAGGTCCTTCAGGTCGAGGGAAACAATGGCCTTCTGAATGCCGAGCAGCTCGCCGTTGAGATAGACCACGCTGTTGCCGGAGCGCGAGAACGGAAAGCGCGTCGCCCTGGCCTTGTCCTTGCCGGTTCCCAATGCCGGAAGCACATCCTGATCCCGCGCGATGATCAGCCCCGTGACCAGCGCGTTGAACACGCTTTCCAGCGCTTCCTTCGACGTATGGAACCGCTCGTTGCCGCCTTCGGCTGTCAAGAGCACCTCGCTGTATCCGTCGGGATCCTGCCAGCCGGCAGCGATTTCGCTGGCCATGGCCGCAAGGTTTTCCGAAATTGCCAGTGCATAGCCGCAGCTGAAGTCCTTGCCGTCGTCCGCCTGCCCAAGCCGAACCGCACTGTCCTTGTCGAAAGCGAGCAATTCCAGTGCTGTCAGTCCCTGAACCGCGACGCTCTTGTCCTTGAGCGTCGCCGCAGACAAGGCGTCCTTGTCTTCAGAAGCGAGAAGCTTGCGGATCTGGCGTTGCGTGATGCCACGCGGGTCAGGCAGGAAAGCCAGCCGACTGAGGCGATCGTTGTCGATCAACGGGCCAAACCGCAAGAAATGCACATGGGAGAAATCCCGCACAGTGTCTGAAAAGGCCGTCCTGAACCCCTCGACCGATGCTTCGTCCGCATTTGCGCAGACCGCTCGAACAGCGTCCGGCAGATTTGCAGAGGTTTCGGCAAACGCACCGGTTGCCGGTTGGATATAGGTCTCGATCAGATTGTCGAGTTTCGGCTCGTAGTCCGTGGCGAACGCGGGCTGGGCGATAACGGCTCCGGAAACGAGAGCGGCAAATAGCAAACAGCGCATCAAAGGGACTCCAGAAAACGTATAAGCGATTGTCGGTCGGCGGGCGGAAGCGCAACCACAGCGTCGCGCGCCTGTCTGGCTTCGCCGTCGTGCCACAGGACCGCTTCCAGCAGATTGCGTGCACGGCCGTCGTGCAGGAACCGGGTGTGATTGTTGACAGTCTCGGTCAGGCCAATGCCCCATAGCGGCGGCGTACGCCACTCCTGTCCACTGGCGTCACCCACCGGGCGATTGTCGGCAAGGGCTTCGCCCATGTCATGTAACAGGAAATCCGAATAAGGCCAGATCAACTGGAACCTGTGCGCCGGATTTTCAGCCTTTCGGCTGGTCACGAATTTCGGTTGGTGGCAGGCCGGACAGCCCGACTGGTAGAAAACCTGCTTGCCTTTCAGCACCTCGGGATCATCCACCTCGCGGCGCATCGGCACCGCCAGGTTTTCCGAATAGAAAGTGACGAGATCCATGACCGGGTCCGGAGCTTCCGAGACACCAAGGTTTGCCTGTTCGCCATGAGGCAAGGCGCGGCAAGCTGTCTGCGCCTTGGTGCAGTCGCCGTAATTGTCCGGCATCTCGGGCGTCGAAATGCCGATATCACCGGCAAACGCTGCCGCGGACTGGGCACGGATCGAGGGTTTGGAAGCCTTCCAGCCGAAACGGCCAAGCGTTAACGCACCCGTCGCGGGGTCACGAACCCGGCTGACCTTGCCGGAAATTCCATCACTGTCGATGTCGTTGGGGTCCGCAAGCGCTTCAATGTCGCCGGGATGAATGGCCTGCACCAGACCGAGGCCGATCATGGGCGGGGCCGCGCGAGCCGAAATCATGGTGTCGGGGTGCATGTCGCCATATCCAAGATCCCGGATCCTGAAGACGGGCTTCTGCAACACAGCCTTTTCCCCACCGGCCAGCGGAACCTCGATCTCCTCCACCTCGATATCGAAGCGTCCTTCTCCAGGCAGGCCCGGCACCGCAAAGGTCTGGAACTGACCGCCGTAGGTCGGCTCCGGCACCAGCAGGATATCCTTGTCGGCAAGTGCCTGGCGCTGCGCCTCGGACTGAGGCGGGATGGACAGGCGAAGGAACATTGAAACCGCGTCTTCACCCGCCCGCGGCGGTCGGCCCCGGCCATCCTTCAAGTGACACCCCTGGCAGGAGCGCGCGTTATAGAGCGGTCCCAGGCCATCCGATGCCTGTGTCGACGAGGGAGAAGACGCCCAGAGCTTCTTGAACAGCCCGTTGCCCACCTTGAAGGTGGCCTGTTCTTCGAAGGTCAGATTGGCATTGGAGTGGGAATAGGCATCCCGGTTGATCCGCTTTCGGGACGTACCGGCCCCGCCCTGCATGATTTCAAAGGCTTCAGCGGCTTCGAAATCGGCCGGCGGCTGCAGAACCTTCGCGGCCTTGATCCTGTCCTTGGCCGAAAGATCATCCCGGTGAGACAGCGTATCATCTGAAAGAGCGGTTCCTGCCGCCAGGCAGAAACACAAAAAGACGCCCGTCATGGCGCCCGGTCTGGGGACCAGTCTCATATTCGCATCCTGACTGTAATCCGCGAGCCCCAATTCGCGGACAAGCCGTCAGGCGGCCGATGCCGCCTGACGATCTGTTCGATTATTCGAAAACGGCGCCCGGGTTGTCCAGGCTGTCGGAACCTTCAAACGCGATATCGTCGAGTTCAAGCACCTTGACGACCCGCTCGATGGAAGCTGTCTGGTCAACCAGTGCATCGACAGCGGCCTGCACGACGGCGTTGCCCTCGTCATTGCCTTCGCCGATCATCTGGTCATAGGCTTCGCCGCCTTCGGCCCGGGCCTTCATGGCTTCGAAAGCCGCCAGCGTGGCGTCGAGCTTCGTCTTCATTTCTTCTGCCAGCGCCGGATCCTTTTCCGCCACCAGATCGGCCAGGGAAGCACCGGAAACATCGTTGCCGACCGGGCTCTTGTACGACCCGAAATAGACGTTCCGGATACCGACCACGTCGTTGTAGTGCGACATGTGGGTGTTGTCGGAGAAGCAGTCATGCTCTTCTTCCGGATCATGCAGCATAAGGCCAAGCTTGATGCGCTCACCGGCCAGTTCGCCATAGGAAAGAGATCCCATGCCGGTCAGAATGGTAGCAAGACCACCGGCCTCGCCCTTGCCGGCCAGTTCTTCGCGCGCAGCCCCGTCAGGAGCCCAGGCATTGGCCATTTCTTCAAGATCCGAAATCAGAAGATCGGTTGCGGCCTGCAGATACTGAATGCGGCGCTCGCAATTGCCACCGGTGCAGTTTGCCGGATCAAAGTCGGTGGCAGGGCGGTTGCCGGCACCAGCTTCGGTGCCGTTGAGGTCCTGACCCCACAGCAGGAATTCGATGGCGTGGTAGCCGGTCGCAACGTTCGTTTCCACTTCGCCGGCTTCCTGCAGGGATTCAGCAAGCAGGGTCGGCGTGATTTCGGTGGCATCGATGGTTTCACCACCGACCTTGAGTGTCGGATTTGCAATCACGTTGGCGACGTAGAGATCGTTTTCTTCCGATTCATCACCGTAGGACGCGTCGACATAGTCGATCAGGCCTTCGTCGAGCGGCCATGCATTCACCTTGCCTTCCCAATCGTCGACAATGGCGTTGCCGAAACGGTACGCCTCTGTCTGCTGGTAAGGGTCGCGTGCTTCCTTCCAGGCGGTGCGCGCGGCTTCCAGGTTTGCTTCGGTCGGCTCAGCTACGAGCTTGTCGATCGCGGTCTTGAGCGTCTTGGCCGTTGCGAGCGAGTCCGCATATTTTGCCTGGGCTATGTCGCCGTAGGTCGACAGAACGTCGGAAGGTGCTGCAGCCAGGGCCGGAGTGACGAAAAGGGCAGAAGCGGCCAGAAGGCCAAGCTTGAAAGTATTCATTGATCCATCCCGTAATATGTGTCGCCCGCAGTGCGCGTGGACCGTCTCTGGGCGAAACCTGAATGATTTTGTGGCGCGGAAACACGCGCCGCAGGGAGAGGGAAACCATTTCATGAGGCAGGAAGTCAAGTTATAATTCCAAAAAAATCAATAGTTTAGAACGGTTCCAAAAAGTTGACTTATAAATGCCGGATTTGATTCCCATCTCAAAGTCTTAAAGCCGACATCAACCCTTTGATGGTAAAGAGGGAATGGTATAGCAATAAAAGCCGGCCTGTTTGGGGGGCCAGGCAACAGGAACGACAGACATGCTCAATGCGCTGAAAAGTTTTGTTCGGGAGCTGACCTTTGGTGACAGCGGAGAAAAGACCTTCGCCGAAGACGACAAGCGCCTGGCAGCGGCGGCTCTCTTGTTTCACCTGATCGATATCGATGGCGTGATCGAGGAAAGCGAAAGCTCGAAGCTGCGGGAAATCCTGCGCAAGCACTATGACCTGACGGACAAGGAAACGACCGAACTGATCGCCGCCGCCAAGCAGCGCGACGAGGAAGCGGTCGATCTGTACGGCTTCACATCGGTGCTGAAGCGCACAACCGACGAGGAAGAGCGCCTCGCGATCGTCGAGATGATGTGGGAAATCGTCTATGCCGACGGCCACGTGCACGAGTTTGAGGACAACACAATCTGGCGGGTTGCCGAACTTCTCGGTGTCTCGACACGTGATCGCATGACCCTGCGCCACAAGGTTGCCCAGACTGCCCCGGAGACCGACGAACTGGACTGATCGCCCACGCGATAATCAGCCGGGACGCGTATTTATGCAGGATGAAGTGGCAACGGGACTCGATTTTCGTGCCGACCTCCCTCATATTAAGTCCATGCTTTTTCAGTCCGATCCCGTGAAGAACCGACCGAAAGTCCTGATTGTCCTGCATCAGGAGCATTCCTCGCCCGGACGAGTGGGCCTTGAGCTTGTGAAGCGCGGCTTCGCGCTGGACATCCGCAAGCCTCGGTTCGGCGACCTTCTCCCCGACACCATGGAAAACCATGCCGGCGCCGTGATTTTCGGCGGCCCGATGAGCGCCAACGATCCCGATGCGTTCATTCAAAAGGAAATCGACTGGATCGGTGTTCCGCTTGCCGAGGAAAAACCCTTTCTCGGCATCTGCCTTGGTGCGCAGATGATGGTCAAGCATATGGGCGGCACAGTCACGGGTCATCATGAGAGCCTGGTTGAGATCGGCTATTATCCGCTGCAGCCGACCGAGGCAGGCAAATCCCTGATGGACTGGCCGAAAAAGGTCTATCAATGGCATCGGGAAGGGTTCAACCTGCCCCGCGGCGCCGATCTGCTGGCCTCCGGACCGACTTATCCGAACCAGGCGATCCGCGTCGGGTCTTGCGCCTACGGCATCCAGTTTCACCCGGAACTGACCCACCAGATGATGGTCCGCTGGACGACCAAGGGCGCCCCGCGCATGGAGCTGCCCGGTGCCCAGCAACGCCGCGACCATTTTGCCGGACGCTTCGTTTACGATCCCGCTGTTCGGAAATGGCTTGACCGTTTTCTGGACCTCTGGATCGGCACGGCCGCCGCCCCGGTTTGCCACGGCATGCTGAAGGCAGCGGAATAACCGGCGTATCAGACCCGATACCCCGGCAAGACATTGCTTTAACGAGACCCTGAACTGCCTCCACCGTCATTCCGGACAAGCAAGGCGAAGCCGTGCGCAGATCCGGAACGACAGTGGCGGGGGTTCAGGCGCCTCGAATTCTGCAACAATTGTCACTGGGCTCCCCTTGCGCGTCTCACCTCCGGTGACAGACGAAAGAAAAACAAAAGTCGCCCCAAATAATCCCGAACGGCTTTTGAAATGAGTGTCGCAAGCACCCAATCTTTTAATGACGCCGATTGCGCAACTCTTGCGAATAAGGCTGTCTATGCGGCGAAACAGAAACCACCGGGACACCACGATGACTGTCTTTGTCGCCCTGCTCCGCGCCGTGAATGTCGGCGGAACCGGAAAGCTGCCGATGGCAGATCTTCGGTCCATGGCTGAGGACATCGGCCTTGAAGCTGTTGCCACCTATATACAGAGCGGAAATCTTGTCTTCACGTCAGATCTGGAAGCCGAGGACGTTCTAAACCGGCTCACCGAAGTCCTCACGGCTTATTTCGGCAAGACGCCGGGCGTCATGCTTCGGACCATCCCGGAACTCGAAACTCTTTGCGCGCAAATGCCGTTTCCGGACGCCCCGCCAAACCGCGTACTGGTGACCTTTCTGCCGGAGGCTGCTCTCTCCGATGCCCTCGAGGCAATGGTAGCACCCGATGGCGAAGAGGCCGTCGTCCTTGGACGTGAAATCGTCGTCCGTTACCCTGACGGCTCTGGTCCCTCCAAATTGAAGTTCCCGGCCCTGAAACCCGGCACCGCCAGAAACCTCAACACTGTCCGCAAGCTGCTGGAAATGGCTCGTGAACGAGGCTGACCAGGAAGACAATCCGCCTCTCGTCCACCGTCATTCCGGACAAGTGCAGCATCGCTGCACGCCGATCCGGAATCCAGCGCATCTGCGTGAGCGCAGCGAACCCTCAAGCTGGAGGAAAGACGCGCTTGAAGCGCGAATGATATCTGGCTCCCGGATCTGCACGCGGCTCCGCCGCGCTAGTTCGGAATGACGGGCGAGGTGGACACAAAAAGGCCGCCCGGAATGGATCCGGACGGCCTTTGGTTGGTGCTGTCGCCAGCATCTTAACTTTCGAAGACCACCAGAAGGTCCTTGGCATCGATCTGCGAACCCGGTGAGACTAGGACTTCCTTGACCTTGCCGTCGCGTTCGGCGTGGAGCGCGGTTTCCATTTTCATGGCTTCGATGGAGACCAGCACATCACCGGCGGTGACATCCTGACCGGCGGTGATCGCCACCGTGGAAATGACGCCCGGCATCGGTGCTCCGACATGCGCCGCGTTGCCGTCCTCGGCCTTGCGCATTGCGGCAGCTCCGGTGGCGCCATGGGCGCGGTCCGGAACCTTGACATTGCGCGGCTGACCGTTGAGCTCGAAGAAGACCTTCTTCTCGCCCTTCTCGTCGGTCTCGCCGATCGCCTGGCAGCGGATCACCAGCGTCTTGCCGGCTTCCAGATCGACGGAGATCTCGTCACCCGGTTCCAGGCCGTAGAAATAGACCGGAGTCGGCAGGACGGACGTCGGACCATATTGCTGCTGGGCCTTGTCGAAGTCGGTGAACACCTTCGGGTACATCAGATAGGAAGCAAGCTCGGTGTTGCTGATGCCGTGGCCGGTCTTGTCGGAAACAGTCTTTCGCTCCGCATCCAGATCGGCATCCTTCAGGAGCGACCCCGGCCGCACGGTGATCGGGGTTTCGCCCTTCAGAACCTTCTTCTGAAGCGCTTCCGGCCATCCGCCCGGAGACTGGCCGAGGTCACCGTGCAGCATCTTGACGACGCTGTCCGGGAACGCGACGTCTTTCGCCGGATCCTCGACCTCCGCCACGCTCAGCCCCTGGCTGACCATCATCAGCGCCATGTCGCCGACGACCTTGGAAGACGGGGTCACCTTGACGATGTCACCAAACATCATGTTGACGTCGGCATAGGCCTGCGCCACTTCGTGCCAGCGGGTTTCCAGGCCAAGCGAACGGGCCTGTTCCTTGAGGTTGGTGAACTGCCCGCCCGGCATTTCGTGCAGGTAGACTTCCGATGCCCCGAAGCGCAGGTCGCTTTCGAAGGCACGATATTGGGTCCGCACCGCTTCCCAGTAGAACGAGATCTGGCGGATCGTCTTGGCATCGAGGCCGGTATCACGGTCGGAACCGCGCAGGGCTTCCACGATGGAGCCAAGGCACGGCTGGGAGGTCAGGCCGGACAGCGCGTCCATGGCTGCGTCCACCGCGTCGGCGCCCGCTTCGACCGCTGCCAGAACAGTGGCCGCGGCGATGCCGGACGTATCGTGCGTGTGGAAATGGATCGGCAGGCCGACTTCCTGTTTCAGCGTCCGGATCAGGACCTTGGCTGCTTCCGGCTTCAACAGGCCGGCCATGTCCTTGAGACCCAGGATGTGTGCGCCGGCTGCTTCCAGTTCCTTGGCAAGGCCGACATAGTATTTCAGGTCGTATTTCGGCCGGGCACTGTCCAGCATGTCGCCGGTATAGCAGAGCACGCCTTCGCACAGCTTGCCTGCTTCCTGGACCGCGTCCATGGACACACGCATGTTCTCCACCCAGTTGAGGCAGTCGAACACCCGGAAGAGGTCAATGCCGTTTTCAGCGGCTTCCGCCACGAAATACTTGACCACATTGTCCGGATAGTTGGTGTAGCCGACACCGTTGGAACCGCGCAGCAGCATCTGCAACAGGATATTCGGCGCCTTTTCGCGGATCTTGTGCAGGCGTTCCCACGGGCTTTCGGTCAGAAAGCGCATGGCAACGTCGAAGGTCGCGCCACCCCAGCATTCCAGCGAGAACAGGCTCGGCAGACCGGCTGCATAGGCATCCGCGATGTTGACGATATCGTGGGTCCGCATGCGGGTTGCCAGCAGCGACTGGTGCGCATCGCGCATGGTCGTGTCGGTCACCAGCGTCCGCTTCTGGTCCTTCATCCAGTCGGCAAAACCCTTCGGACCCAATTCGTCCAGCAACTGGCGTGTGCCGGAGGGCTTGGCATCGCCAAAGTTCGGGATGACGGGCGCGGCCACATCCTTCGGCGGACGTGCGCGGCTCTTGGTTTCCGGATGACCGTTCACCGAAACGTCGGCGATATAGGTCAGGAGCTTGGTTGCGCGGTCCTGACGCTTGGTCTGCTCGAACAGGGCCGGCGTCTCGTCGATGAAACGGGTCGTGTAGTTGTTGGCCTTGAAGTCGGCGTGGCTGATGATGTTCTCCAGGAACACCAGGTTTGTCGCCACACCGCGGATACGGAATTCGCGCAGGGCGCGGTCCATGCGCTTGCGGGCGTCTTCCGCCGTCGGAGCCCAGGCCGTGACCTTTTCAAGAAGCGGATCGTAGAAACGGGTGATCACCGCACCGGAATACGCCGTGCCGCCGTCCAGACGGATGCCGAAGCCCGTCGCCCCGCGATAGGCGGTGATGCGCCCGTAATCCGGAATGAAGTTCTGCTCCGGATCTTCCGTCGTGATGCGGCACTGCAGGGCATGGCCGTTGAGACGGATCTTGTCCTGGGAGGGAACGCCGCTTTCCGGCGTGCCGATCTTCTCGCCTTCGCAGATCTTGATCTGTGCCTGGACGATGTCGATGCCGGTGACCTCTTCCGTCACCGTGTGTTCCACCTGAACGCGCGGGTTCACTTCAATGAAGTAGATGGCACCGGTGTCGGCATCCATCAGGAACTCGACCGTGCCGGCGCCGCGGTAATTCACGGCCCGGCCGATCTTCAGACCATATTCACAGAGCTCGGCCCGCTTTTCGGCCGAAAGATACGGCGCCGGAGCGCGCTCGACCACCTTCTGGTGGCGGCGCTGGATGGAACAGTCGCGCTCGAACAGATGAACCACGTTCTCGCCGTCACCCAGGATCTGAACTTCAACGTGGCGCGCCCGCTGGACCAGTTTCTCCAGATAGATCTCGTCCTTGCCGAATGCCGCCATGGCTTCGCGCTTGGCCGCCAGAACTTCCTTGGCCAGGGTCGCTTCGTCCGGAATGACGCGCATGCCGCGGCCACCACCGCCCCAGGAGGCCTTCAGCATGACCGGGTAGCCGATCTCGGCGGACTGGCGCTTGATTTCGTCCATGTCGTCCGGCAGCGGGTCCGTTGCCGGCATCACCGGCACACCCGCCTCGATGGCCAGATTGCGCGCGGCCACCTTGTTGCCCAGGCGGCGCATGGTTTCGGACTTCGGCCCAATGAAGGTGATGCCGGCTTGTTCGCAGGCATCCACGAATTCCGGGCTTTCGGACAGAAGGCCGTAACCGGGGTGAATGGCGTCTGCACCGGAGAGTTTGGCAACGCGGATAATCTCGTCGATGGAGAGGTACGCCTCGATCGGCCCGAGCCCCTTGCCGACCTGATACGCTTCGTCGGACTTGAACCGGTGCAATGCCAGTTTGTCCTGCTCGGCATAGATCGCAACGGTCTTCATGCCCAGCTCGTTGGCGGCACGGAACACCCGGATCGCGATTTCAGATCGGTTAGCAACGAGAATTTTTGTTATCGCCAAACGCCTTCTCCCCCTAATTTTACGCAAAACGAAAAGCCAGTTTCGGCAAGATTTCTACTTTGGTCGGAGGCGCTTGAAAAGGGGCAGAAGCTATGTCCTTTTTTTAACTTGGAAAATAATTTTGCGTCTGCGCCCGTAACTGTAGGAAAACGAACACTAATTCGATTGAACCCCAGATCCTCCCGGACTTTTTGAAAAAAGTGCAGCGCAGCAATTTTAAGATCGGGACAGGCACCGAAACCGCAAAAACCGGCTTGCGTGGCTGCTGACCATTTCGGGACACATTCCTGTCTGCAAGACAAATTCACCCTCAGGACCGCCCAACTGCGTAGACACCGCTCTACCGGAAACCCACTAGATCTTGTGAGAACAAATCCGCAACCTTTATGAATCAGCGATTCGTCCAAGATTCGTTCACCCTGTGTCCCCGGGTAAACGGCATTCTCCCTCCGGCGATGATACGCGTTTATGGAAAATTAATCATTGACAGAGATTCGAGGCAAATCAGCCACAACCGCGCAGAACGACTCAACCTCTTGACCAGATTCAGGATTTTGTGGCTCTACCCACCTTGCAAACCACATGTCGTAGGGAACAAATCCTGAATCGCCCGGAGTCGCCGATTCGGTTTCGGTTTGTTCCAGAGTCGTTCTCCACAACATATTTCAACCGTCAAAAACCTGACCGGCTGGCCAAAAGAATAAGGACATGCCCGCCCCGGCTGTGCTAGACACGCGACACCAGATATAGGCGCCATCCGTTTGCGCCGATCCGAAGAAAGCCGATCACAAGCCTCCCCATGCCCCGTCCCCAGACCCTGCCGCTGCCGCCGTCTGCCCGGTCCCGCACTGTGACGGCCGTGCTCGGACCGACCAATACCGGCAAGACCCACCTCGCCATTGAACGCATGCTGGCCCAGCCTTCAGGGCTGATAGGGCTGCCGCTGCGCCTGCTCGCGCGTGAAGTCTATAACCGTGTTGCCGACCGCGCGGGTCCGGAAGCGGTGGCGCTGGTCACCGGCGAAGAAAAGATCGTCCCGAAGAACCCGCGGTTCTGGGTCTCGACGGTTGAGGCCATGCCGCTGGACCTGAAGACGGATTTCGTCGCCATCGACGAAGTGCAGCTGGCGGGCAACCTCGATCGCGGTCATGTCTTCACCGACCGCATCCTGAATGTTCGCGGTCAATCCGAAACGCTCCTGCTGGGTGCGGCGACCGCACGCCCGCTGCTGGAAAAACTGCTGCCGGGCATCAATGTGGTCACGCGGCCGCGCATGTCCGTGCTGGAATATGCGGGCTCCAAGAAGGTCTCGCGCCTGCCGGCCCGTTCGGCCATCGTCGCCTTCTCGTCAGACGAAGTTTATTCCATTGCAGAGCTCATCCGTCGCCAACGCGGCGGGGCGGCCGTGGTGCTTGGCTCGCTGAGCCCGCGCACGCGCAATGCGCAAGTGGAACTGTTCCAGAACGGCGATGTCGATCACCTGGTCGCGACCGACGCCATCGGCATGGGGCTGAACCTCGATGTCCATCACATTGCCTTTGCGGGTAACCGCAAATATGACGGCTACCAGTACCGCCAGCTGACCGCCTCGGAGATGGGTCAGATTGCCGGACGGGCTGGCCGCCACACCAAGGATGGCACCTTTGGCGTGACCGGACGGGTCGATCCGTTGGACGACGACCTGGTCGAACAGATCGAAAGCCACCACTTCGACAGCCTGAAAGTGCTGCAATGGCGCAACAGTGCGCTGGATTTTTCGTCGGCAAACGCCTTGCGCTCAAGCCTCGACATGGTGCCGCGTGAAGAGGGTCTCGCAAGGGCACCCATTGGCGACGACATCACTGCTCTTGAACATTTATTGCGCGATCCCGCAATATCCGGCATGGCAAAGGGCGGAAATGCGGTCGAATTGTTATGGGACGTGTGTCAGGTCCCCGACTATCGTAAGATCGCCCCGGCGAACCACGCAGAGTTGCTCAACACCATTTACACCCACCTGATGCAGGACAATGCGATTGCCGATGACTGGTTCTCGCGTCAATTGGCCTTCGCAGACCGCACAGATGGTGATATCGACACTCTCGCAAACCGGATTGCACACATCCGGACCTGGACCTATGTCGCCAACCGTCCCGACTGGCTGGCCGATCCGGCCCACTGGCAGGGCGAGACGCGCGACATAGAAGACAAACTATCTGACGCCCTTCACGAGCGGCTGACGCAGCGGTTCGTGGATCGGCGTACAAGTGTATTGATGCGACGTTTGAGAGAGAACGCAATGCTGGAAGCGGAAATTACATCGAGCGGCGATGTGCTCGTGGAAGGTCAGCACATCGGGAATCTGCTTGGCTTCCGGTTTGCCCCTGACGCGGCAGCTGAAGGACCGGACGGCAAGACCGTGCGTGCCGCAGCCCAAAAGGCCCTGACCACCGAAATCGAATCCCGTGCGGACAAGCTCGGCAAGTCCGAGAACTCCGATTTCGTGCTGACGTCCGAAGCCGTGATCCGCTGGCGCGGGGAACCCGTGGCCAAGCTCGTCTCCGGAGAAGAGGTACTGACGCCCGTCGTGCTGCTGCTGGCCGATGAACATCTGACCGGCCCGGCACGCGACAATGTACAAGCGCGGCTTGATCTGTGGGTCAAGGCACAGATCGACACCCTGTTGAAACCGCTTGTCGACCTGAAGGCCGGCGAAGGCCTGGAAGGTCTTGCCCGCGGCATCGCGTTCCGCATCGTTGAAGGCCTCGGCATTCTGGAACGCCAGGAAGCTGCCGACGAGATCCGCCAGCTCGACCAGGACATGCGCGCCAGCCTGCGCAAGCACGGCATCCGCTTTGGTGCCTACACCGTGTTCGTGCCCGCCCTGCTGAAGCCTGCGCCGAGCCAGCTGCTGGCACAGCTCTGGGCCTTGAAGCACGGTTCGCTGGACATGAACGGCATGGCCGAGCTGCCACAGCTGTCTGCATCCGGCCGCACGTCCATCCCGGTTGATGAAACCATCGACAAGGCGCTTTACAAGGTTGTCGGTTTCCGCGTCTGTGGCCCGCGTGCCGTTCGCGTCGACATTCTGGAACGTCTGGCTGACCTGATCCGTCCGCTGATCGCCTGGAAGCCGCTTGATGCGGAAGTCAGCCCGCCGGAAGGCGCGGTCGCAACCGGAGGTGGCTTCACCGTCACCGTTGCCATGACATCGCTGCTCGGCTGCGCCGGCGAGGACTTCTCCGCCGTGCTGAAATCCCTCGGCTACCGGTCCGAGACCAAGGAAGTGCAGCGCCCTGTAGCAGCCAAGCCGGCAACGGAAGCACCGGCAGAAACGCCGGTGGCGGAAACTGCTGCGACCGAAGCGGACACTCCCGCCGAAGCCACCGCTACGGAAGCACCGGCTACGGAAGAAACGGCCGAAGCCGTGGCCGCCGAAGCCGCTTCTGAACCGGCCACTGCCGAAGCTGAAGCGGTGTCCGAACCGGCGAAAGCCCCCGCCGAAGCTGCAGCATCTGCCGAAGGCGCAGCCGCTGAAACCGCTGAAACCGCTGAAACCGCCGCCGTGGACGCAACGCCGGATGCACAGACGGAAGGCGAAACCGCTGCTGCTGAGGCCACTGCGGGTGAAACCGAACTGGAAACGGTGACCATCGAGATCTGGCGTCCGGGCCGGCACGACCGCCGTCCACGCGGCCGTCAGGACCAGCGCCGTGGCGGCGACAACCGCCGGGGCCAGGGCCAGGGTCAGGGTGCCAAAGGTGGTCAGGGCGAGAAGCGTCACGGCAAGGGCGGACCGAAAGGCGAAGGCCGCGGCCGTGGTGGTCATGGCGGCCAGAAGGGCTTTGACGGTGGCAACCGCCGCGACAAGGCCCCAAGGGACAAGCCGATCGATCCGAACTCGCCCTTCGCGGCCCTGATGGCCTTGAAGGCGAATATGGACAGCAAGGACAAGAAGTAATTCCTGCGCCTGAAAACAATGCTGCCGCCGGCAGCCTGCGCATCGACAAGTGGCTCTGGTACGCCAGGGTCACCAAATCCCGCTCTCTTGCCCAGAAGCTGGCGACATCCGGTCATGTCCGGGTGAACAAGGACAAGATCGATTCCGCCAGCAAGACTGTCCGAACCGGCGACGTTCTGACCATCGGCCTGGATCGCCGTATCCTCGTCCTCAAGATCCTTGCCCTGGGCACCAGGCGCGGTCCCTATGAAGAGGCCCGCAAGCTTTACGAGGATCTGTCGCCGCCGCCCCCGCCGAAGGATGCCCCGCCGCCACCTGCGCCTGCACAGCGCGAAGCCGGTGCCGGTCGCCCGACCAAGCGCGAGCGGCGGAAAATCGACGCGTTCCGCGGCGGCGATTGACGCTGTTTCCTGACAAAGCCCGGAAAACAGAAAAACTTTCTCTTTCAGGCCCGGACTGCGTCATCCAGAGCGCTTGCGCCCGTTTGACAAAAACGATACCCAACATCTGCACCAGACGTTATACGTGCGCCTTCTTTGCGAGAGCGGCACGAAACTGACCGCCAGGGCCTTGCGCAAATCGGCTGCAGGCTGCCCGGCGCCGAATGAGGATAGCGATGACCTACGTCGTCACGGACAATTGCATCAAATGCAAATACACCGACTGTGTTGAAGTCTGCCCGGTGGACTGTTTCTACGAGGGTGAGAATTTCCTCGTCATCAATCCGGACGAATGTATCGACTGCGGCGTCTGCGAGCCGGAATGCCCGGCGGAGGCGATTTTGCCTGACACGGAGCCCGGCCTCGAGAAATGGATCGAGGTCAATGCCGAATACTCTGAGAAGTGGCCGAACATCACTGAGAAAAAAGAACCGTTGCCGGACGCTGAAGAGTTTGACGGCAAGGAAAACAAGTTCGAAAAGTATTTTTCGCCGAATCCTGCGTCCTGATTCGCGAAAACTGCTTGTGCGGCAGACTGCCGCAAGACAAACAAGAACTGCTTAAAACGGCGATTCTTCCATCTTTTTCAGGTACCTGCCCGTGGCGACCGGGCGGGGCCCTTGTGATGTTTTGGCACCATTAAAGCTCAGTACTTTAATTTTCCACAAAAGTGTGATACACATGGAAGATAGTCGCCAACCACGAGAACAACCCCCAAAACGGAGTCTTTGAAAACTGTCCCGGGTATCAACAACCGGACAGATCAAGCTCCCGGCAGCTCATATGACTGATCAAGGTTCTAAAGTGGAAAACGTCGACTGACCAGCCCTGACACGCCGCATATCAACAGGCGTTCCATTACGGATCGCTCTGCGGGGTTCGTGTCGCACAAGAACAGGGGACCGCACCGCGGTCCGTCATCGGTCCGAACCCGGACCGCCAACTGCGCAGGAGAGAATACGAGTATGGCAACGAACACCAAAAAGACCGCGCAGCGCCAAGGTTTCAAGACGGGCGAGTACATTGTGTATCCGGCGCATGGCGTCGGCCAGATTACCGCCATTGAAGAGCAGAACGTTGCAGGTCACTCTTTGGAGTTGCTCGTTATCGTTTTTGAACAGGACAAGATGACCCTTCGTGTCCCGGTGGCAAAGATTGCCTCCGTCGGCATGCGCAAGCTTGGCGACCCTGCGGCCGTCAAGAAGGCTCTCGAGACCGTTCGTGGCCGCCCGCGCGTTAAGCGGACGATGTGGAGCCGCCGCGCTCAGGAATATGAAGCCAAGATCAACTCCGGCGACCTGATCGCGATCTCTGAAGTGGTTCGCGATCTTTTCCGCTCTGAAAACCAGCCGGAACAGTCCTACTCTGAACGCCAGCTCTACGAAGCTGCGCTCGACCGTATGGCCCGCGAAATCGCGGCAGTGAACAAATGTTCCGAAACCGAAGCGGTCAAGCAGATCGAACAGAACCTGGCAAAATCTCCGAGCCGCATCAAAGCCGCTGAGGAAGCTGCAGCGGAAGACGACGAGGACAAGGAAGAAGCCGCTTGATCCAAGCGGATTTTCCGAACGCGAAAATCGACGAGGGCCTGGAGAAATCCGGGCCCTTATTCGTTTTGGCACCACCACCTCGCGCGCTGTTCACGCGAAAGTGCACAAAAACTGCCCCAACGGTAGCGATAAGTGATCTAACCTACGCTTCGGTACGTATTTCCCCCGATAACATATCGGAGCGTCGATCATGTCCCAGAGCGAGAAACGTCAACTGGTAAGGGCCGCGATGAAAGCCCCCTACCTCACGCGCGAAGAGGAACTGGAGCTTGCGATCCGCTGGCGACATAACCGGGATGAGAAAGCGCTTGAGAAATTGTCGCTCTCGCACATGCGCCTGGTCATTGCCGTTGCCTCACGCTTCCGCAACTTCGGGCTGTCGCTTGGCGATCTGATCCAGGAGGGCCATGTCGGTCTTCTGGAGGCTGCCGCCCGGTTCGAACCGGAACGGGAAGTGCGCTTTTCCACCTATGCCACGTGGTGGATCCGCGCTTCCATCCAGGACTATATCCTGCGCAACTGGTCGATCGTTCGCGGTGGCACCTCTTCCTCCCAGAAAGCCCTGTTCTTCAACCTTCGGCGCCTGCGTGCCAAGCTCTCCGGCAATCAGACTCCTCTGACCGACAGCGAGCTTCACCAGAAGATCGCCGATGCAATCGGCGTCAAGCAGTCCGACGTCGCCCTCATGAATGCGCGGCTGTCCGGCCCTGATACGTCCCTGAACGCTCCTGTGACCGACAGCGAAGGCTCCAGCGCGGACCGTCAGGACTTCCTGGTGTCCGATGCCCCGTTGCCGGACGAGATCGTGACCGTCAACATCGATGCCGAACGCCGGCGTCGCTGGCTGTCCTCCGCCCTGGAGGTTCTCAGCGAGCGCGAATTGAAGATCGTGCGTGAAAGACGCCTGTCGGAAGAGGGCGCCACGCTGGAATCGCTTGGCGTGAAACTCGGCATTTCCAAGGAACGCGTGCGGCAGATTGAAAGCCGGGCCATGGAAAAACTGAAATCCGCCCTGTTGGCAGCACAGCCGGACAGGGCCGCCTACAGCACCTGACCTCTATCTCCTCCAAGTAACTCTGACGGGCGGACCTTCCGGTCCGCCTTTTTTTGAGTTGCGTCAGTTTTCAATCAGACAAATGCCGGAGCCGAACCGGGAGAAAAACCATCAGTCGACGATCAGCTTGATCGCCGTGCCTGTCGGGATCGCCTGATCGGCGTTCAGATCGTTCAGGATGGAGAAGAATTCCAGCCGCCGTGAAGGCTCGACACCGCTCATGCCGATCGCCAGTTTCCGCGGCGTGTCGCCCGGCTTGGAGGTGACGACCTTGATCCGGAGCGAGCGCAGGCGGGCACGCTCGGTCGGCGACAGCTGCTGGAAGCTTTCCACCGTCTGGTGGAAATCCCGGTCGAACGTTTCATTGGGCGAGCGGCTGGCAAAGATGAAGCGATAGCCTGTCTTGCCGATCCGGATCACCGCAATGCGGAAGGACCAGCCCTGGGTGATGGCCGCCCCGGTGACCGCCGGCAGACCGTTGATCGTCGTTTCGCGAACGCTTTCGGGCAGCAGGCCGTTGATCCAGCCGGAGTTCATGTAATCACGCAGGCCGGAATAGCTGCTGACATCTGCCCCGTCGAACCGGATCGCCGTGCCGTCGCCATTGCTGGCCAGAACCGCTTCGGGTGTGTTTTCCAGAATGTAGCCGGAAGGCACGGTGTAGCTGATGCCGAGCGCCTTGTGCAGGAAGGAACGTCCACGGACGAAGCCTTCAAGCGGATCGTCGCCGAACAGCATGCCGTCGATCTGGCTGAGATAGCGGGTGCGGTCACGCTCGCCGATGCCCGGTGCACCGATCTGCCGGGCCGCGCGGATGGCGATCTGCAAACGTTCCGGCGTGGAAGGGTGGGAAGACAGGAAGTCTGGCGCGGTCGAGCCCGATTTGTCGGCGGACTGGTAGCGGGCGAAGGCTGCCATGGACCGCAGGAACCGTGCAGCGGCATAGGGGTCGAACCCGGCCCTTGCGAGGGTCTTCACACCGATATCGTCGGCTTCAAGTTCCTGCACCTGGCTGAAGCGGGCAAAGGAAAGCTGCGACGAGATGATCGCTTTGCGGGCTTCCTCGCTGTCCTGCACCACGTCGGTCAGGATCTTGTTGGCAAGCTGCTTGGCTTCAGCGCGTTGCTGCCGCTTGATTGCGTGGTTCGCCGTCACATGCGCCATCTCGTGCGCCAGCACGGCGGCAACTTCCGACGTGTCGTTGGCAAGGGCCAAGAGACCGCGCGTGACATAAAGATAGCCGCCCGGCAGGGCGAAGGCGTTGATGGCCGGCGAATTCAAAATGGTGATCTTGTAGCTCTGCGAGGGGTCTTCCGATGCCGCCACCAGCCGGCCGACAACGCTCGCAACAGCCCGCTCCGCGCCGGCGTCCTTGTAGACCCCGCCATAGGTGGCCACCACGCGCGGATGCTCCCGCTCGCCGATATCGGCCGCAAGGTTGGGGCGCAGTGTACCGGGCGTTACCGTGCCGACGGTCGGCCCGTCGCCCAGCAACTGGCAGGAGGCCACCAGAAGCGCGGAACCGCCTGCAACAAGGTTGCGCAGCCAGGTCTGGCGCAGGCCGCGCCGCGCGGGCAAACATGCCGGCTGACGGAAATCAGTTGCTGCTTTGGCCGTCACGTCCTGCCCTTTTGTCATTCAGTACCACCAGTTGCTCCGGATGGCGGAGCACCATAGACGGTCCGTCCCTTTCCTGAACGGAGCCGCGTATTTCGACAACCTGCCCTTCCAGGGCATCCAGCGTCCAGCCGGATCGCCCGAGGGCCGTGTTGACGTCGTCCTCAGCTGAAGCCTTCAGCGTGACCGTGAAATCTGTTTTCCAGTATTTTCCGAAGTTCAGATAACGGGTGCTGCGCGTTTTTCCAAGGGAAACAATACGTCCTCTTGCAATAACATAGTGCCCGGAAGCGTCGCTGAAAGACTTTGGCGCGGCTGCGGAATAGACAAGACGCGGCGATGTCTCGCCCCAAAGACCCGCTCGTGCCAGGCTTGCCTGCGTTTCCGCGGCCCGCAAGGCGTCTGCACACTCAGCTCCGGCATGGCCCGGAGCAAAAATGGCAACGCCTGCCTTCAAAAGTTGCTCCTGCAGAAGCGCGGAATGGCCATCATCCGAAACGAACACCCAGCCGGGCGTTAGCCCCCAGCGGTTTTCCGGTCCAGCCGCGACTGCGGCCAGCTCTAGGTCCGGCCCACTTTCCAGATAGGCTTGCAAGGTGTTCCGGCCGGCATCTTTGCCGCCCGCCTGTCCTGGCGCCTGCACCGGCATCTGGATATCGCTCGCAAGGAAGCGGTCTCCGGCGGCGGACACAAACAGGGCCTCGGTGCTGTCGAAGGTCACCTGAACGGTTTTTTCCCGCACACCGGCGCAAACATCGGCAGCCACGGACGTTTCCGGGCGCTCCACCGGCGCGCGCTCGTCAGCGGCAACGGCCTGGGTCAGCAGAACGGCAACGCAGCCGGCAAGCAACTGCGCGGCAGCCGTGCGCAGGGTTGTCACCCGCCCGGCCTTTCTCCATCCCGTTTTCTGTCGCCGCTGTGGCACGTCCGCTTCCTTCACCTTGGTACGCGACCCTTTTCCGGAACGCTTCCTGCAGGCAGGCAGCGCAAGGCACACGTCACCCGACAACATGAATGGCATCGGGCAAGGCTGAGAAAGCGGTCACGATGATCCAAACTGCTAAGCAGCGAATAAGGCAAGTCCAAGACACGCCAGTAAAACGGCAGTAAAAATCAGGACAACGCGGGAGCAGCCCCAAGGCGCGTCAGCATCCCCCTCGCCGCGCACCGGCTTTCTCGACAAACAATCCCAATCGGCAGCTACAGTCTGTTGCAGCCAGGGGTCGCCACGGACGTCAAATCATGCTAATCGACCGCATAAAGGCCCCGTAGCTCAGCAGGATAGAGCATCAGATTCCTAATCTGAGGGTCGCGCGTTCGAATCGCGCCGGGGTCACCAGTTTTCCTGATTTAGCGAATAAGTTTTTGAGGTTGCCGCGCCATGATACGCTTGTGCTGCATCCCCCAACCGATCGCGCTCTGATGCGAAAGTTCAGCTAAGGGCTGACTGGCCTCTCCTTGTCTTCGACATCGACGGTAACAAGGTTCATCAATTCCTCGCTTCCGAACCCAAGTGACATGGGGCAAGTGACACCGGGGAGGACGCCGATGTCATAGAGCTCGGCGACGGCACCGTCGATACGGAACCATTCCACACAGGCGCCGGTGTCGAGGTCGATGACCTGAACACCGCACCAGGGCTCTGAATCGGCAACCCTCAGCCGTTCATCGAGCGCCAGGCCCTCGAAACGCTGGTAACGTGGTTTGGAGAGCCCCACGAACGCATAACGACCGTGGAAGGATAGGCCGCGCAGGAAACCGGGGCAGAAGGTGAGCGGTTCGAACCGTCCCTCGCTGTCGCCGTCAGCGGGGACTATTGACCCGAGTTCACCGGTGCCTGAATTCAGGAGCCACAACCGGCCGCGGTACCAGCGTGGGGAATGCGGCATGGAAAGCCCCTGGCAAACGATCCGGCCGGTTTCCACCTTCACCACAACGCCGCCGTCGGCGCGCCGGTCTCGCCAGCCGTCAATCGTGTCGGACCGGCTCACCGCCGTGACAAAGACCGGCCTCCCGTCCCTCATCGCCATACCGTTCAGATGGCAGCGGTCTTCGTCGACGATCCGGCTTACGAAGGGCGGCGTCCAGACCGGCCTGAAGCTGTGTCGCTCGGATATTGTCGACAGACAGTTGAACCTCGTATTTACGAACAGGATGCGTCCGTCACGGTCGATGCCCAGATCATGTGCATCGAGGGCACCGGTGACATGAGCAGCGCGCGGCACGAAGCAGGCATCGAATGTGTCGTTGATCCGCTGGTTCGGTTCAAGCACGTTTTCCAGCCGCACGATTTCCGACAACGTGGCCAGGTGAATGGTTCCGCCGCTGACATGAATTCCCATGGCTTTGCTGAAGAACTGCTCGTTGACCATCAGTCCACCGTCCGGATTGCGGCCAAGCAGATAGAACTTGCCGGATTGGTAGGACGAAAAGGCAACCGAGATCTTGAGCGAGGCGAGAAGCCCAACGAGGCCGCCTGACATCGAATAGGTGACGCCTGTTGGTTCATCAGCCCGGGTCTCGCGAATACCGACCGGCAGGTTCCTGTCTTCAGTCGGCATCAGCATCCCGCTTCCATTCGGGCCGAGCTCGCCACAGGCATAGCATTAACCATCTATCATGCTCTTTTCGCAGCACAGTTTTTGTCTGAAGGCATCTGTTTTTGAAGATGTCGAATCAAAGCATTAACCAATCCGGGAGCAAGAATAGCAGTAATTCGTTTTGTCCTGTTTCGATTACTCGCGATTTGTTGACCGGCAAAGGTCGGCAGTCACCGGAAAGACCCGTTGCATGCGTTCCTTCCCCAAGTCCGCAGTACAAAGACAGCTTATGCTGACCTCGGCGCTCGCTGTCCCTGTCGTCTTCGGCTATGCGGGGCGCCAGGCCTATGCCGCCTGCAGCGCACTAGGCGGTGGCACCTATCTGTGCTCGGGCACGCTGAGGACCACGCAAACCATCAACGCAGACAATGCCGACGTCACCATGGCTTCAGGTGCCTCCATCGACACAACCGGCGGCACCGGTAACGCCATCACCGTGACCGGAAACGGCGCCCTCAGCTTCATCAATACGACCGGAGGCCTCATCCAGGGCGAAGAAAATGCCATCGATGTCAGGTCGACAGGTGACGATGGCGCAATCAGGGGGGCGGTGACCATCAATGTCACCGGGGACGTCAGTGCCGTGAAAGGCTACGGCATCAATGCTCTCAACGAGTCAGGGTCGAGCGGGTCGATCACCGTCACCGCAGCCGGCGTCACAAGCGCGACAAAAGACGGCATTTATGCGCGCAACCGTACAACGGCTGGCCGCGACTTGACGATCACGACGACCGGTACGGTCTCCGGCAAAAAGAACGGCATAAATGCACGAAACGACGGCACTGGCCGACTGACCGTCACAACCGCCGACGTTGCCGGCGGGTCGGGAAGTGGCATTTTGGCATGGAACGAAGGGACAGACCTCAGCGTGCGTGCGACAGGCACAGTTACCGTCACAGGTACCGGCTCAGGGCACGACACAAGAGCAGGAGTCGTTGCTCGCAATTACGGTTCCGGATCCCTGACAATCGAAACTGTCGATGTTGTGGCAAGCGGCGGCAGCGAAGTCGATGGCATCTTCGCTGACAACGCGTTTGGCACGGACCTGTCCATCACCGCCACGGGAGCCGTCACTGCTGAAAACAACGGTATTACTGCGACGAACCGAGGGAGCGGCAGCCTCTCCATTACCGCCGCAGATGTCCGGGGCAGCAAAAACGATGGCATCTATGGCCTGATTGAGAGCACTGGCACCAACCTGTGGATCACCGCCACCGGTGGAGTGTCGGGCGGGCGATACGGAGTATTCGCCAAGAACGAAGGCAGCGGCGTGGTGACAGTGACCACCGCAACGGTGACGGGCGGGGCAAAGGACGGCATATACGTTCGAAATTCGACCAGCGGGACGGATATTACGATCACCGCGAATGGTCCCGTTACTGGCGAGGAAAGGGGCATCTACGCCCGCAACGACGGTACCGGAAATACAACTCTCACGGTCACCACTGCTGCTGGGGAGAAGAATTCCGGCATTCTGGCCAAGAACTTCAATTCCGCAGGGGACCTGACGATCACTGCAACAGGTGCGGTTTCCGGTGCCTCATCAGGTCTCTATGCCAGAAACTTCGGCACCGGCGCGCTCAGGATCACGACCTATGACGTTGAAGGTTTCGACGGTGATCACCCAAAAAACACGGCCAACGGCATCAATGTGGAGGCCCATGGTACGGGCCTCGTCATCACCAGCTCGGGTACCGTGAGCGGCACCAGGAGCGGTATTGCCGCCAGGAACATGGGAACCGGTTCCGCAACGATCAGCGCGGTGAACGCCACCGGAGGCACCACCGAGGGTATCTATGCCCTCACCAGTTTTACCGGCACGGACCTGACCGTAACCTCGACCGGCCGAATCTCCGGAGCCACCAACGGCATCAGGGCCCAAAACGACGGCACGGGAACCACCTCCGTCACTGCACATGACGTCTTCGGAACAAATAACGACGGTATCTATGTACTCGGCGCAAGCACAAGCGCCGACATCACCATTACCGGTTCGGTCTATGGCGGCCGGAATGGCGTCGGCCTGGGCGTGGCCGGCCCCAACACGATCACCATCACCGGGACCGGAGCTCTCAGCGGCGGTGACAAAGCAATCAACACGACACTGAATACGCCTGCCAGCGACGACACTGTTGTCAACTATGGAACGGTCACCGGCGACGTCGACCTGGGCGGTGGCACCAATTCCTTCGACAACAGATCAGGTGGCCTCTTCAAGAGTGCTTCGACCGTCAATCTTGGCGCCGGCAACACGCTGACCAACGAAGGCGACCTCTCACCCGGCGGCACCGGAACGATCCAGACAACGGCACTGACCGGCAATTTCGTCCAGACCAGCAGCGGGACTTTTTCCGTAGACATGAACTCGGAAGCCTCGACGGTCGACCGGATCAACATTTCCGGAACGGCGACGCTCTCAGGCAACGTGAAGGTTAACCCGCTGAACCTGGTCGATCCGACCAAAACCCTGACTATCCTGTCCGCGGCAGGCGGTGTCACCAACAACGGGTTGACCGCCAGAGACACCGTTGTGGTGGATTACACGCTCGTTTTTCCCAATGCGACAGACGTGGCAATCGGCAACCAGTATATCGACTTCACACCCGTTGCTCCCGACGGCACATCGCAGCTCAGGACCCAAAACGAGCGCAATGTTGGCGCCAACATGAACGCAATCTACTCTGACGGCGGCGGCGCCATGCACGACCTGCAGTTGGAACTGATGAAGATCGAGAGCATCGAGGCCTACCAGAAAGCCTTGGACCGGCTGCACGGCGAACATTATCTGGTACAGGTCGGGGCGGCGATTGGCAGCCTTCACAATTTCCGTGAATCCCTGTTGTCATGCCCTTCCCGGCTCGATGGCGTCGCGGTTGCAGCCGCCGACGACTATTGTCTTTGGGGCCGGGTCCAGGGCCAGAGGGTCGATATCCGCCAAACCACGTCCACGATCGGCGGCGGAGAGACGAGTTACGGCTTTTCCGGCGGCCTCGAGGTGCCACTCGGCGACGGCATGCGGGTCGGTGTCGCCGGCACGGTAGAAACCAGCGAGCTTTCCACCAACAATTCAGGCACATCCGACGGCATGCGCTACACAATCGGCGCGAAGTTTGAAAAGACCTGGGGCGCGCTGGAGGCAAGTCTGGGTGGCTATGGCGGCCTGGCGCAATACGACACCGACCGTCAGGTCGGTCTCGGCTTTGGTACCGCCAGCAGTGATCAGACCATCTCATTCGCCGGGATCGTCTCCCGGCTGTCCTATGCGTTCGATACCGGTACGTTCCGCGTCGTGCCGATGGTCGACGTCGCTGCGACCCGGGTAGGCTTCGGCGATGTTCAGGAAACGGGAGCCGGATCCGCCAACCTCACCATATCTGGCAGCAACGACTGGATTCTGACTGCAACACCTGCTGTTGGTGTCATGGGCACGTTACACGAAAGTCCCGGTTACAAGATAAATGGCTCCATGAAGACGGGTGTCAGCTTCTTTTCCAACAACGACTACCGCATCCATTCACGCTTCACTGAAGCCCCTTCGGGTGTTCCTAGTTTCGTAACCACGACCAAACTCGATACTACGGTCATGAACCTTTCCGCCGCACTCGAACTGCAGAAGGCCTCCGGCACTTCCTTCAAGCTCGCGTACACCGGCAGTTTCGGAAGCGTGAGCCGGAGCAATGGCGGTTACCTGAGGGCAATCGTTCCATTCTGAAAGCAGGCATGGCCTGACTTTTTCATGACAATGGCGGGATTGCAGGCTTGCAAATGTGACACGGCCGAACAACGCTCGCTCAAGGCCGGATAAAAGGCTACGCGCAAGATATGCAGCCGAAGCAGGTTTCATAAAACAAGTCTGAGCGCGCAGGCAAAGGGCGCCTGCGCCGGACGTTTGTCGGTTGCCTTACGGCGTGACCGGCGTGTGCAGCGTCGTGACCGGGATGCCGGTGGCGACGGAGCCGTCAGTCAGGGCATGGCTGGGGTTGGCGGCCTTGGTGGCGGCGACACCGGCGAGGATCATGGCGACGACGGCGATGCTCCAGAATTTCATGGCACTGCTCCCTATGGTGAAGAGCGCTCCTGCCGCGCAGGCGCAAGCTCTGTTCAGACCTTTACGCCCGCCAGGGGTGACCGGGCGTACAAAAGCCGACCTTTTCAAACAGATGGCGCATCCGGTGACCGTCTCGGCAGACGTGGGAGGCAAATTCGCCACGATTCGAACTTCGACTTTCGTCTATATTAGACTTTAGGATGAGATTGAACAATGCCGTGAAGTTACTTATTCGGCAAGTCTCTGACATGACTTGGCTTTCAGGCTTGGGCGCGACAGAAATCGCCTACCAGCTTCGCATGGACAAGGACAGACATCCCTGAAAAGGGGTGTTATGCGCTGCGCGGCTTGCGCCTTTGCGCCGCCAGTTCCCGCGTATAGGCCGACAAGGCATCCAGATATTGTGCCGCAGCGGTGCTGTCGCGCGCGGCCAGCGCATCGGCCAGGGCCTGATGCAGATCGGCGATCCGTTCGCGGTCGCGCAGGCGGTAGACCAGCATGTTCATGAGTGGCTGCATCGCCTCGAAGGCGGCCGACAACTGGAAGACCAGGATTGGGTTGTCCGTTGCCCGCGCCACGGCCGAATGAAAGGCGACGTCCGACGCGCAAAAGTCCTCGTCGCTTGTGTCACGGTTTCTCTGCCGGGAAATTTCACGGGCAAGTTCGGACAACTGTTCGTCGGTGCGTTTTTCCGCCGCCAGGGGCAGCGCGGCAGCTTCCAGCGCAAAGCGGGCCTCGATGGCGTCTTCCAGCGGAATGTCGTTCATGCCGATCAGGAGCCGCGTGGTCGTCATCAGATTGTCCTGAGCTTCGGCCCAGGTCATGCGATTGACGAAAGCCCCACCGGAAGAACCCCGCTCGCTGCGGATAAGGTTCTGGGCGGCAAGCCGTTTCAAGGCCTCGCGAACAGTCGACCGCGACACACCGAAGCGCTCCGCCAGATCGGCTTCGCTCGGAAGGCGTTCCTCACCGGCAAGGCGGCCTTCGAGAATGGCATTGCGGATGGCATTGGCGATCTGGACCGAAAGACCCTCTTTTTGAATCGTGTTGAATTCAATCGCCAAAAGAACCTCCGAATTTTCGCCTGAACCCCGGCAAACCTAAAGAGACGACCCGACACGGTCAAACAAATTGTTTAAATGTCTGACAATTAAATGTTTGACTTTTAGAGGCTGCCCCCGCAGCCTAGGCGAAAATTTATCAGGAGGATCGGGTGGACACCGTTGCGCGGCTCATGCCTGGCCACAGAGCGTTCTGGCTGACCTTTTATGCCGCCATTCTGGTGGCCTGGGCCATCCTGTTCGCCATGCAGGCAGACGGCCTGAGGGAAACCACGGACTGGCAGCTTACCGGGCTACCCATGGGGCAGCCGCTGGAGGCATTCCTGTCCCTGTGCTCGGCTACAGCCGCCAATGCCGGCTTCGGGGTCGCCGCCCTGATGTGGGCCCTGATGGCCCTGGCGATGATGGCACCAACAGCCTTTCCTGCTTTTCGCACCTATGCGCAGCTGACACAGACTGCCGCCGCAGGCATCTTGCCGCTGGCCGCGCTTGTGGGTGGGTATCTTGCTGTCTGGCTCGGATTTTCGCTTCTGGCCGGTTCTCTTCAGGTCTGGCTGGCAGGACAAAGCCTGCTCGATCCATTCGGCAAATCCATTTCCAACCCGTTGAACGCAGCCCTGCTGCTGCTGGCGGGAGCTTATCAGTTCAGCCGCCTCAAGCAGGCCTGCCTCAGCTCCTGCCGGAACCCGCTGACCTTTTTCTTCAGCCATTGGCAGCCGGGGGCCCGGGGCGGGCTGATGCTTGGCCTCAGACTTGGCGCCGTCTGCCTTGGCTGCTGCTGGGCCTTGATGCTGCTCGCGTTTCTCGCCGGCACCATGAATCTCGCCTTTATGGGAGGCGCCATGGTGCTGATGACACTGGAAAAACTTCCCGACATCGGCGCGAAACTTACCGCGCCGGTCGGCGTTTTCCTCATTCTGGCCGGACTGGTCGTTCTGGTTCTGCCGTTATTACCAATAACCATATAGGGAGAAAATCATGTCCGGCTGGGCCATCAGAGGAGAACTGATCCTCAACTGCAATTGCACCGTCTTCTGCCCCTGCGTGGTATCGCTCGGCAAGCACCCGCCCACAGAGGGTTATTGCCAGGCCTGGGCCGGGGTGCGCATCGACGAAGGCCACTATGAGGGCGAGGACCTCTCCGGGCTCAATGTTGGCCTCGTCCTGGAAATTCCGGGCCTGATGGCCCGCGGCAACTGGAAGGCCGCCGCCTATATCGACGAGCGCGCCAGCGAAGCGGCCTATGACGGATTGATCAAGATCTTCTCCGGCCAGGCCAAGGGCACCACCGGCCTGTTCCGGGTTCTGGTCAGCGAGTTTCTGGGCGCCGAACGTGCCCCCGTCTCCTACACCAACGAAGGCAAGAAACGCCGCCTGATCGTCGGCAAGGCGATCAAGGGCGAGGTGGAGCCTGTGCGCGGCGCCAATCCGGACGAGGATATCGTCGTCAAGAACACCGAATACTGGATGGGTTCGGACATCACGGTCGCCACCGCCACGCAAGGCCGCGTGCGCGCTTACGGCAGGGTCTGGGATTTTGACGGCAGAAGTGCTGAAATCTGCCAGATCGACTGGTCCGGCCCGGCGGCGGAAGCCGCCGCCTGAAACCGAAGAGAAAAGGGAACAGCTCATGACCTTCAAGGCATTGATTGTCGACAAGGACGAAGACGGCAAAACCCACGCCTCGATTGAGAACATCGACGTGAGCCGGTTGCCGGAAGCCGATGTCACCGTTGCCGTGGAATACTCCACGCTCAACTACAAGGACGGCCTGTGCCTTGGCCCGGGAGGGGGACTGGTTCGAAACTATCCGCATGTGCCCGGCATCGACTTTGCCGGAACCGTCGAGGAAAGCTCCGACGACTGGTACAAGCCGGGCGACAAGGTGGTACTGACCGGCTGGCGCGTCGGCGAAGCGTGGTGGGGCGGCTACGCCCAGAAGGCACGGGTAAAGGGCGAGTGGCTCGTCCCATTGCCGGAAGGTCTGACCACGCGCAACGCCATGGCGATCGGCACAGCCGGCTTCACGGCCATGCTTGCGGTCATGGCGCTTGAGGAGCACGGGCTGAAGCCTGAAAACGGGCCGGTACTGGTCACCGGTGCCGCTGGCGGCGTCGGCTCCGTCGCAACCGCCATTCTGGCCAATCTCGGCTACGAGGTTGCCGCCGTCACCGGACGCGAGAGCACCTGGGATTACCTGAAGTCTCTTGGCGCCGCCCGCGTGGTGCCGCGCGATGACGTTGCCGAAACGGTCAAGCGCCCCCTGGAAAGCGAAACCTGGGCGGGCTGTATCGATGCTGTCGGCGGTCCGATGCTTGCACGTGTTCTCGGTCAGATGAAATACGGCGCATCCGTTGCGGCCGTCGGCCTTGCAGGCGGCGCCAATCTGCCGGCAACCGTCATCCCGTTCCTGCTGCGCGGCGTCAACCTGCTGGGCATCGACAGCGTTATGAAGCCTTATGACGGCCGCCTGAAAGCCTGGGAACGGCTGGCGAAAGACCTGCCGATGGACAAGCTGGAAGCGATGATCCACCCGGCTACCCTTGAAGACCTGCCGGCGCTTGGTGCCGACATCCTGAAAGGCCAGGTCAAGGGCCGTGTCGTCGTCGACGTGAATGCCTGAGACAATTCCTTGCCCGGGTGGACAATGCGTCTGCCCGGGCGAATTTCGTCATGGAAATGAATGCAGATCTTCAGGCAGCCGCAGCTTTTTCCTGTGAGCGCATGAAGTCGCGATAAGGCACCGGCCTGTAGCCAAAAAGCAGGTAATCGACCTTGTAGTGGTCGATCAGGGCCACATAGAGATCCTCCGCAATATCGACCACTTCAGTTTGCGGGTTCGCGTTTTCCCGTGGCAACGGCTTCTGGATATCGAGATCCTGCGCGAGCTGGGAAAGATCCATGTTCTCGAACCGGATCAGATAGTCCGGCGCCTTGTTGGAATGCATGTGCATCGTGTACTTGAACTGCGGCGGCACCACGAAGATCTGTTCGTTGAACATTTTCCGGAAGAAGGTCAGCGGGTCCCAGGTTGGCAGGTCAGGATACCGGCTGCGGAAGCTTCCGACATATTTTTCCCGGGTCATGAACCTGTACCCGGACAAGGCCCGGTCGATCGGATCTCGTATAGCAACAATAACCCTGTAGTCATTCCAGCACTCTACAGGTGTATTTGTCGTCGGGAATCCGTGATTCCAGACTTCGTCAAAGCCAAGCCAATCTCTCAGGCTCGTACCAGCTACTTTGGGATTGTGTACAAAAACAATCTTTCGATCGTGGCATATGTTGGGATTCATATCCAAGGTTGTCCGAATTATTGTTCCGTAGCCTCAAAACAACATATTCACGACCTGATTCTCAACAAAGAAATGTATTATGGGACAAAGTTTTACACTAAATAACACGTAAAGATTGAATATGGCGCCTTTCTTAGTGAAATAGCCTTAAATGAATAAACTTAATCGTATACATCAGTTTATAAATTCAGAAACACGATCAAAAATCATGAATATTTGAATTCATAAATATTCCTGGAGGTAAAAAATCTTCTTCATTTCAATAAATTGAATAAATAGACCAAAAAAGAACGGAGCCTCTGACGTATAATCAATTCCCGGAACGTCCGAACTCTGTCTTCAGAAAATCGATCATCACCCGCACCTTGAGTGGCAGATAGGCCCTGCTCGGATAAAGGATCCATGCGGCGGTTTCGAAGTTCGCCGGAGCACACGTGTGGTCGGGAAAGAGATCGACCAGCCTGCCGTCCTTCAGGTCGCTCGCAATCAGCCAGTCGGCCAGCAATGCCGGACCAAGGCCAAGCCTGGCTGCTTCGCGTAGCGCAAGCGCGCTTGAAATTGTCGTTCTGCCGGACACTTCCACATCGAAGGGCGCGTCATCCCCAAGCCTGAAGCGCCAGGCATTGCGAAAATCCGGCAATGCAAAACACAGGCAATTTCGGGCAGACAGGTCACCCGGCGCTTCCGGATGTCCTTCCCTTTCAAGATAGTCCTGCGAGGCCACCACCCGGTAATGGGTTTGCAGCAGCTTTGTGGAAATGAGATCGCCTTTCGGCGCCGCAGCCAGGCGGATAGCAAGGTCCAGTCCTTCGGCCAGTAGATCGAGATTGCTGTCGGAGGGAAAAAGCTCGACCGAGATATCCGGGTACCGGTCGTGAAACACCGGCAGAAGCGGGACGATTCCTTCCAGCACGAAGGCAACCGACGCCGTCATGCGCAAGGTTCCCCGTGGCTGCTGGCTTCTGGCGGCAATGTCCTCGTTCGCCGCTTCGATCTCCTCCACGAGCGGCGCAACCCGCTGGAGATAGGCTTCGCCTGCCTCCGTCAGCGACAGCTTGCGCGTGCTGCGCTGGAAAAGCCTCTGACCAAGCTCCCGCTCGATTGCAGAAACCGTCCGGGACACATTCGAGGCATCGAGATCCAGCGCCCGCGCGGCAGCTGCCAGGCTGCCAAGGTCGCGGACGAGCAGGATTGTCTTGAGGGCTTGCAGATCCATTCATGCAGAATAAGCACGAATATCCTGCGAGCCACAGTGTTTTTCCTCTACATGCGCAGAAATAACCTCCGGGCATCATCCAACCAGGAGATACCCGCATGACACTGCTTCTGCGCATCAATTCCAGTTCCCGCCAGACCGGCTCGCACTCCACCGCCATTGCCGATCATTTCGAGGCAAGCTACCGCCGCAAACATCCCGACTGCCGCGTCATCACGCGAAATGTTGCCGATGGCTCCATCCCGATCATCGGCCAGAAGACCATCGAAGGTTTCTATACCGAGCCCGCCTCCATGACCGCAGACCTGAAGGAAGCGACAGCCCTTTCCGACAAATTGATCGCCGAGCTTCAGGAAGCCGACACCCTGCTGATTGCCGCGCCGATCTACAATTTCGCAGTTCCCGCGGCTCTCAAGGCCTGGATCGACCAGATCGTTCGTGTCGGGCACACATTTTCGTTTGACGGCAACAGCTTTCAGGGACTTGCAAAAACCCGGCGCGCGGTGGTGATTTCCGCCTATGGGGCCGAAGGCTATCTTGACGGCCAGCCCTTTGCCGCGGCCAACTTCGTGCAGCCTTACCTCAAGTTCCTGTTGTCGTTCCTGGGCGTTGAGGATATCCGCTTCATTGCCGTGCAAGGCACCGTCGCCGATCCTGAAAAGGTCTCTGCCAGCCTTCTGGCCGCCCGGCAGGAATGCGATCTGGCTGCCTGATCGGCCTTGCTGGCGCACTCCGATCTCCGCGGCCACTGCTTTTGCCGCGGAGGACCGTGCCGCAGATCTGGCCGAAACCGCCAAAAAAGGCGCGCAAACCGGTTGCATTCCAAGGAAAGCTCCCATATAAGCGCCCGGTCCAGAGTCGTCCGGCTCGTCGTGGACTGGTTTTCTGTGTTCTTGCGCAGACCGTTTTCGACAACCGAGGGCATGCCGTGTCGGCTCTGAATGCACCAACAAAAGAGTATCCGTTCTGAACGGATGCACCAAGGAAAGGATGCAAAATGCCCAAGCTGAAAACGAAGTCCGGCGCCAAGAAGCGCTTTAAAGTGACCGCGACCGGCAAGGTGAAGACCGCGCAGGCCGGCAAGCGTCATGGCATGATCAAGCGCACGAACAAGTTCATCCGCAACGCCCGTGGCACCACCACGCTGAGCGACCAGGATGCAAAGATCGTGAAGCAGTTCCTGCCCTACGCATAAAGCCAGCCCCGAAGGAGATCACCTAAATGTCACGCGTCAAACGGGGCGTTACCGCCCACGCTCGCCACAAAAAAGTAATCAAGGCAGCAAAAGGCTATTACGGCCGCCGCAAGAATACCATCCGCGTTGCCAAGCAGGCCGTCGAGAAAGCCGGCCAGTACGCTTATCGCGACCGCAAGGCCAAGAAGCGCAACTTCCGTTCGCTCTGGATCCAGCGCATTAATGCGGCAACCCGCCAGCACGGCATGACCTATGGCCGCTTCATCGACGGTCTGAACAAGGCCGGCATCGAAGTCGACCGCAAGGTTCTGTCCGACCTCGCCATCAACCAGCCGGATGCCTTCAAGGCCCTGGTTGATCAGGCTCAGGGCGCTCTGGCCGCTTAAGGCAGGCTTCCCGATCCGATTTGAAAAACGCGGTTCATTCGAGCCGCGTTTTTTGTTGCCTGGTGGCTGCCTATCAACCCGGCAATTCAAAGCTGCATTTTCAAGCACCTCTCTTTTTTATTGCAAACCCCGGAAATTGAAGCCTACCCTTCCGGTTCCGATGAGGCTGACCCTTCGTCAGCCTTGCGGAAAACAAGGAGGGTTGGATCCATGCAGCTTGTCGAGGCGTTCTTCGCCCTAATCGGCGACCTGACCTGGGGGTGGGCACTCATCCCGTTTCTCGTCGTCATTGGCATCTTCTTCACGGTCGTTACCGGTTTCGTTCAGCTACGCTTCTTCCTGCGTATGTTCCGCGTATTGTCTTCCAAGAACCAGTCGGGTGATCCCAACGCGATCTCTGCCCGCGAAGCCCTGCTCCTGTCTGTCGGCGGCCGGGTTGGCGGCGGCAATATCGCCGGTGTCGCCGTGGCGATCACGCTCGGTGGTCCCGGCGCGGTCTTCTGGATGTGGGCCGTTGCCCTTGTCGGCATGGCAACCAGCCTGATCGAGTGTTCGCTCGCCCAGCTCTACAAGCGCTCCACGGGTGACGGTACCTATCGTGGCGGACCCGCCCGCACCATCATCCATGGCCTTGGCGCCGATTACCGCTGGCTTGCGGTGCTTTATGCACTCTGCCTCATGGCCTCCTTCGCCTTCGGCTTCAACGCCTTCCAGGGCAACACCGTGGCGGGCGCCGCGGAAGAAAGCCTCGGCATCGGCCGGTTGTGGACGGGCATAGGCCTGACCGTGCTGACCGGCCTGATCGTCTTTGGCGGCATCCACCGCATTGCAAAGGCAGCCGACGTCATCGTGCCGATCATGGCCGTCGGCTATATCGGCATGGCGCTGGTGATCATCCTTCTCAACATCACCGAGGTGCCCGGCGTCATCTATTCCATCGTTCTCAACGCCTTCGGGCTGGAAGAAGTGGTCGGCGGCGGCATGGGCGCAGCCCTTGCGCAAGGCCTGCGCCGCGGGCTGTTCTCCAACGAGGCCGGCCTCGGCTCGGCTCCCAACGTTGCCGCGACGGCGGAAGTCCGCCACCCGATCAGCCAGGGCATCACCCAGTCCTTTTCGGTCTTCATCGACACGATGATCATCTGCACCTGCACGGCGCTGATCATCCTGCTCGGCGATGTCTATGCGCCGGGTGCAGAAGGCGTTGACGGCGTCGTCCTGACCCAGCAATCGCTTGCTTCCCACCTCGGTGGCTGGACGAGCTATTTCCTGACCGGCGCAGTTCTGCTCTTCGCGTTCAGCTCCATCATCTACAACTACTACCTCGGCGAAAACGCCCTCAGTTCGATGACATCCAGCACCATGGCCCTGCACGTTCTCAGGGTCGCCGTTATGGGCGTCGTGTTCCTGGGGGCGACGGCACCGAATGCAACCTCGGTGTTCTTCTTCTCCGATCCGCTGATGGGCGTCCTGGCGGTCGTCAACCTACTGGCTCTGATGATGCTGTTCCCGACGGCAAAGCGGATTCTGGACGACTTCAAGAGCCAGCTTCGGGAAGGTGTCGCCCGACCGGTGCTGAACCCTGACAACTTCGCGGATCTCGACATCGACCGCAGCGCCTGGACCGGCAAGGCGCCGGACTGACGGGCTCAGAAGACGATCTCTTGCACTGGCGCGGCCTCCTGGTCGCGCCAGTCTGTCTGCGCCGGGGCCTTCCAACGCTTTTCTTTTGAAGCCCGGTGTGGTCCTGTTCCCGTGTCGGTTCCGTCAGCAAAAGCGAGGCAGCAGGTTGCCCCTGACAGCGAAACAACATGGCGTCATGAAGGGCATGATCGCGGCGGTAATCGTCGCGGCCACCGGGCTTGGCCTTAGCGCCGTTCACTATCCGCAGGACTGGCTGCCGGACGGCTCGCCGCAAGCCCGCCTTACGCTGGCAGCCCAATGTCTGCTGGCCGGCGCTTTCTGGCTGCTTTTGTCGATAGGCCTTCTGGCCCGGCATCGCTTTTTCACACCGGAGGATATCGACGGCAGCGGACTGACCTCAGGCACCGAAAAGGCCAAGCTGTTGCAGGCCGTGCTCCAGAACACGCTGGAACAGACCACGCTGGCCGCCCTTACCTACATCGCATTCGCAGCACTTGCCCCGGCCGGGTATCTCGGCGCTTTGCCTGCCGCCGCACTCCTGTTCTGGTGCGGACGCGCTCTGTTCTGGAACGGTTATGAAAAAGGCGCGGCCGCCAGGGCCTTCGGCTTTGCCTTGACGTTCTATTCAACCGTTCTTCTGTTTCTGGCCGCCCTCGCTTTTTCCTTCTTTTGATCGGACGGACCTCTTTTTCATGCATCACGTGATCATTTACGACTGCGAATATCTGACCGCGCCCGGCGCCATGAGCCGGCAATGGTGCGGTCCGCTGGATCCGGATCCGAATGTCGCCCAGATTGGCGCGGTGAAACTCTCGCTCGGGGGCGGTTATGACATTCTCGATACATTCAATGTCCTGATCAAGCCGAGGGACAGGTTCGGCAGGCACCCGAATGTAGATCCTTTCTTCACCGAGCTGACCGGCATTACCCAGGCGGACATCGACCGCGAAGGCATTGCCCACGCCGACGCACTGGAAAAATTCGCAGCCTTCGCAGAGGGGGCGAATTTCTGGTCCTGGGGCAAGGACGAACTCACCCTTCTGGCGATCAGTTCCTATATCGAAGGCCTGACACCACCCATCCCCGCCCACCGCTTCGGCAACGCCATCGGCCTGATCTTGAATGCGGGCACCCCCGTTGAGGATATGGGCAAAATGACGAGCGGTCGTCTGGCGGAGTATTTTGGCCTCGAGACGTCGGACGGGCGGCAACACGACGCTCTCGACGATGCCATGTCGGTTGCCGTGAGCCTGCAGCATCTTCTGAGGAATGAGAAACTGACCGCCGAGGACTTCGCTCTACCACTCGCGGTTCGGCTGCCAGAACTGTCGGAACACCGTTCAGCCTGAGTCCTCCCCCCGCAGGTCAAACCTGATTCCCTTTGCCGTCAGGACTTGCCCCTGCCTGCAACGGGCCGGTTCCGGTTACCACCGCTATCCCCGCTTCCCACTGAAAAGTGTCCGATTTTGCGCCACCGCATTAACGATTGTTAATGCGGATCGGCGGTTTTCTGCGGACAAAAAGTTAACAAGAGGTTAACGTGGCACGGTGATTGCGACGTTTCAGGTGAGGCAGCCTTGGGCGTGCCATTCTGAAACAATGAGGCGTTAAATCGTGCGAGTTAACCCGGTTTCTTCTGCAGGTCGTGCCAATGTGAGGCGGAAGCGTCCCTCCGTGGGAGAGACGGAGTCCGAGCGGCAGGCGACCTTTGACACGTATCTCCCCGTTCCCGTGGAACCGGAGCTTGAGCGCGAGCAGATTGCGTTCAGCGCACGCTACCGCCCGAACTCTATTTTCCTCGCCCATCTGATCGCGACGCGAGATGGAGAGCCCCAGACAAGGTTCCGCAGGCAAACTGAGCCTCTCACCGGCGTGAACTCCTATCGGGCAACTGCTGCCTTGCCACGCCAGCGCCCTGCCGGCCGACTGCTCAAGACCGAGCGCTAGGCCAACCTGTTTTAAAGTTCCAGAAGTACCACTGGAGACCTTCAACCCGGGGCATTGCTCCGGGTCTTTTTTTGATTTGCCTGAGCATGCTTCAGGTGAGGATCTTGGAGGGGCATATCACCCGAACTGCAGAGGCTGGAGGCAGAAGCACCGCGCCAAATGACGGCATCGGGAACAAATTCTGCTGACAACCGTTACCCTTAGACAGCAGCGGGCAAACCCCTCACCCGTCAAAGTGTGACGCGCGTCACATTTTTCTGTTGTCAGAGACCCTATATTCAACAACAGATCCGGACTCCCCGGACCTCCGAAAGACTGGCCACGGACTGGCCCACCCCGGAGACTGAAATGCAAGTAAGACCCGTATCGGCCATCCATCCCATGCGCATCCGGCAGAAGCCGGTAACCGCTCCGACTGAAAGAACCGGCTTCGGTTCGACCTCAAATGGTCAGTTTGGCGCTCTGGATGCCGTCCCCGCACATCTCGCCGCACAGGCTTCTCAGCGTGACGCCTATTACGGCGCCCATGCCGAATATGCCACCCAGCTTCTGGCCGGAGACTCGTTTGACGAGCAGACCTGGCTGGAGCGCCGGCAGCATGTCGCGCAATATGCATCCGCCGCCGAAGACGGCGACGAACGCTCCTACACGATCTCCCTGTCTGCCTGACCTGTCGGAAAACGCTCAGGCTTCTACACGCAGGAAACCGGCCAGGCCGGTTTTCTGGTGTTCGATCACATGACAATGGAATGCCCAGTCGCCTGGATTGTCGGCAACCAGGGCCACTTCCATGGTTTCTTCTTCCAGAAGCAGCGCGGTATCCGTCACCAGCGGCGGCAGCTTGCGCTTGTTCGACCGCAGCAACTGGAACGACATGCCGTGCAGATGGATCGGATGATCGTTCGGTGATTCGTTTCGAAAGCGCAGGATGTAGGACTTGCCGTGCCGCATGGTCGCCAGCGGATCGAACGGCCCCGGCACATCCCCGCCCCAGGCCACCCGGTTGATCGACCAGAAAGTATAGCCGAGCGAACCACAGATGCTGGCCTGCGGCGCATCCCCGCCGGGAGACCAGCCGAACACGAAATCCAGAACCTCGGCATTGGCAAGGTCTGCCTGTGGCACAGGGTTCGGCTTGAGTGGCTTCAGTTCTCGCAGGTCCCTGCCGGCTGACGCGCCCTTGGGCTGGAACGTCGCCAGCACCTTGTCGCCATTCGGCTTTTTCAGAACAAGCGTGGCGACCTCGTCTTCACTATCCGGCACACGCAGGGCAACATCAGCCCGCTGGCCGGGCGCAAGCACGATTTCGTCCATCGCCACCGGCTGCGGCAACGGGTTGCTGTCGATTGCGATCACCAGTGCCTCGGCACCGGAAACTGTATATCTGCCGACCCTTGTGAGATCGGTGACAGCCAGACGCAGACGCACGAGAGAGCCCGCGGCAAGTTCATAAACGGGCTGCGGTTGCCAGTTGACTGTCGAAACGGTTCCGAGCGTGCCGCCTCGCGCGGCATTGCGAGGCTTGTAGAAGGCAATGAACTGACCGTCGCCCCCAAGCCGGAAATCACGAATGTTCAGTGGCAGGTCGCTGTCGAAGCCGGCATCTTCCTCGTCTTCCACCACGATCACCCCGGTCATTCCCCGGGCGATCTGTTCCAGCGTGTTGCAATGCGGGTGGTACCAGAAGGTGCCGGCGTCAGGCGGCGTGAACTCGTAGCGGAACGCGTTTCCCGCCTCGATCGGATATTGGGTCAGATAGGGTACGCCATCCATGTTGTTGGCGATCCTGAGCCCGTGCCAATGCACCACCGACGCTTCATCAAGCGCGTTCTTTACGTCGATCGTGGTGGTCTGCCCCTTGCGGAACCGCAGCACCGGTGGCGGACCACTGGGGCTGAAGCTCATCATGTCAGCCGTGACCGTTTCCGGCAGCACCGAATGATTGAGCCTTGAAAGGGTCAGGCTGTGCTCAGCGGCCAGTGCCTGCCTGGCACCAAGTCCACCGGCTGCAAACGCCGTCAGCGCCCCGGCGCCGCCAAGCAGGATCTCCCGCCTCGAAAATCCGGGCATATTGAAAACCTCATATGATTATCGGCGCGTCCAACCGCACCAAACACCCGTGAGGCGGCGATCACAAGGTTCAAATTGACGCGGTCAGGTGGCCTGTCGAAGCCGGGTCAGTAGCCTCCGGCATGCCCGTCCTTGCGTGGATCGGAGCCTGCTGTCAGCAAGTGCCGGGCCTTGTCGATCATGATGGCCTGGGACCCGCCAATCGGGCCGGACGCCGGAACGACGGAATGGCCCAGCGCGCGAAGGCCGTCGAGCGTGGACGGTGGCACCAGTCGTTCCGCCTGCAGTTCGTGGCTGGCGATGTCGAAGAACATCCGCGGGAAGTCGATGGCGGCCTGAACATCCATGCCATAGTCGATGATGTTGGTCAGCACATGTGCATGGCCACAGGCCTGGTAGTGGCCACCCATCACGCCGAAGGACAGGAACGGTGCCCCCTCTTTCAGCACCATCGCCGGAATGATCGTATGCATAGGCCGCTTGCCGCCGTCGATGGAATTGGCATGTCCCGGCTCGGCCCGGAACGAACTGCCACGGCAATGCAGCAGCACACCGGTTTCCGGAGCGACAATGCCGCTGCCGAACCCGCTGAACAGGGAGTTGATGAAGGAAACCGCAAGTCCGTCCCTGTCGACGATCGTCAGGTAGACCGTATCCGTTTGCGGAGCCAGCGCACTTGCCGGGACCGAGTCCATCCGCTTGGTCAGCGACACCTGCCGGGCAAGCTGGTCGATATAATCCGCGCCGATCAACCGTGTGTGGCAGACATCCATATAGCCCGGGTCGGTGATGAATTGCTCCCGGACGCCATAGGCCAGACGCGCGGCTTCCATTTCCAGGTGGAAACGTTCCGGACCGAGCGGATCAAGGCTTTCCAGGTCGAACTGTTCCAGAATACCGAGCATGATCAGGGCAACGATCCCCTGCCCGTTTGGCGGCAATTCGGCCACCGTGTGACCCTTGTAGTCCCTCAACACCGGTGACACCGCTGTCGTGTGGCAAGCGGCCAGATCGTCCTGGGTCATCAACCCGCCGCGCGACTGCAGCGCGCTCACGATGTCGTCGGCAACCGGGCCAGAATAGAAGGCATCCGCCCCGCCCTCGGCAATTGCCGCGAGAGTGTCTGCCAGACGCGGATATTTCAGAACCGTGCCGGTTTTGGGTGCTTCGCCCTTGATCAGGTAGCGCGCGGCCGAAACCTCGTCGGCGCGCAGCTTGTCGACATCCCCGGCCCAGTCGCGCGCAACACGCGGGGCAACCGGAAATCCGTCGCGGGCATATTGAATTGCCCGTTTGAACAGGGACTTGAAACTCTTGGTGCCATGCGCCTTCAGCAACGTTTCCCAAGCCCGAATGGCACCGGGTACGGTCACGGCATGGGGCGACGTGTCGGTGATGTCCTTGACGCCGAGCTCTGCAAGCTTTTGCGGTGTCGCGGCCCGCGGGGCTGCGCCTGAGCCATTGAAACCCGTCAGGCGTCCATCCGGCTCCATGACGATGGCAAAACAGTCGCCGCCGATACCGGTCATATGCGGTTCGACAACACATTGAACGGCAACTGCCGCGATCGCGGCATCAACCGCATTACCACCTGCCTGAAGCACTTCCAGAGCCGCGCTCGTTGCCAGCGGATGAGAGGTCGCAGCCGCTGCTTCGCGTGCAAAAACCGGGGACCGGCCCGGGGCCTGAAAATCACGCTTCACTGAATTCCTCCTGGCCGAAGTGTCTTTCTTTCCGAATCGCAGCAATAGCTTCTCGGGAATGCCGCCTATTCGCCAATGCCATGTTCTGTTAGCAAATCGGTATCGCGGTCAGCACCTTAAGGAGAAGTGGGAAAATGCGCAAACTGACATTATCAACGGCAGAGACCATCATTTCTGCCGCTTTTGAAAAAGCAGCCGAGCTGAATCTGAAACCGCTTACCGTAGCTGTCCTCGATGCGGGGGGTCATGCGATCCTGCTCAAGCGGCAGGACGGATCCTCGATCATGCGTCCGCAGATCGCCACGGGCAAAGCGATCGGTGCACTCGCCGTCGGCACCGGCACCAGATGGCTGAACGCCAATGCAGAGTCCCGTCCGCATTTCGTCAACGCTCTGAACGGCGTTTCCGGCGGTGCCATCGTACCGGTGCCCGGCGGCGTTCTGGTGAAGAACGACGAAGGCGAAACCCTTGGCGCTGTCGGCATTACCGGTGACACGTCCGACAATGACGAAGCCTGCGCAGTCGCCGGCATTGCCGCTGCAAGCCTGGTTGCAGACTGCGGCTGAGGGAAGGACCGGATCTGCCTTCTTTCAAGAAGCCTCACCTACCCTTCACCTCATCCTGAGGAGGGCCGATAGGCACGTCTCGAAGGATGGGCTGCAAACACAAGAGCAAGCGGCCCATCCTTCGAGACTCGAGTGAGCTCGCTCTTCGGGATGAGGCTTTATTTTGACGGCGGTCCGGGCTGACGCCCGTTCAGACCGGCCCCAGGGCTTTGCGATAGATATCCAACGGCCCCGAAGCCGATTGAAGTGTTTTGACCTGCTGCCAATCCCGTCTGAGGACGAGCGACCCGGCCGTTGCCGTTGCAGTCAGAATTTCCGGAAATCCGATCCTGGTGGCTTCCCGTTCTGCGGCAGCGATCAGCTTGATGCCGACACCTGCTTTCCGGAAATCGCGATGCACAAGCAATGCGGTCAGCCAAGCGCCGGGATAAAGGTCCGACCCCGGCGAGGTATCGCGCAGGGAGACCGTTCCCAACGGCCTGCCATCTCCGTCCAGCGCAACCAGACAGCGCGGCAGGCGAGCATTTGGTAGAAGGCACTTTTCCAGATCTTCCCGCGCATCGCCGGGTTGCCCCGGGCCATACCAGTCGGCCCACTCCTCGACAAACCACGTCTCGAGGATTTTCAGCAACACTGGATCATCGCCAAGCGCAATGATGGCGATGTTCATGCGGTCCAGATCACGGCTCATTGCAGGTCGCGTAAACGCCTCAGGACTTCTCGCTGAGCTGGTTGATCTTTTTCTGCATGTCTTCCAGCTGGCGCTTCATGTCGTCGAGATCGTTTCCGCCGGACTTTGCAGGCTTGGCCTGGCTCGCCGGGTTGGCAGTCGCAGCCGGATCTCCCCCTGCGGCCGGAAAGGGCATGAACATCTTCATGGCCCGCTCGAACATCTCGGTGTTGCGCTTGACCTGGTCCTCGATGGCCTCGAACGCCGTTGCGCCGAAAGCTTCGCTCATTTGCGAACGCAGCTTCTCCTGCTCCTTGGTGAGCGAGGTCATGGAATATTCCAGGAAGCTCGGCACGAGGCCCTGCATGCTGTCGCCGTAAAAACGGATCAGCTGGCGCAGGAACGTGACCGGCAGAAGATTCTGCCCCTTGCCTTCCTGTTCGAAAATAATCTGGGTCAGGACCGACCGGGTAATATCCTCACCGGACTTCGCGTCATAGACGACAAAGTCCTCCTCCCCCTTCACCATCACCGCCAGGTCCTCAAGCGTGACGTAGGTGCTGGTGCCCGTGTTGTACAGGCGCCGGTTGGCGTATTTCTTGATGATTGTCGGCTCGTTGGTCTTGGCCATCCGTGAATTCCGCCTATCAGCCTTGTGGCTAGTTTCCCATTTGACGACAAGGCTTTCGCAGGCCTGTCATCTCCTCCGTGTAAGAGACTAAGCCAATCGTATCGGATCGTGCCAGCCTTTTTATGTGCGCTGACGAAAGGATTATACCGCAAATGCGAAAACAGGCCTTCGATACGGAGTGTTACGGTTGACACAAATCTCAGCGCAGTTTCTAGTCCATGCATAATAAGCATCGACAGGTGCCCCTGCGGCACCAGTCCACTACGGTCAATTGGCCTCAAGTCTGGAGAGTATGATGAGCGCTTTCACCGATATCGTCATTGTCAGTGCGACCCGCACGCCCGTGGGGTCGTTCAATGGCGCCTTTGCCAACACCCCGGCGCATGACCTCGGTGCCATTGTCATGAAGGCGGCCATGGAACAGGCCGGCGTCGAAGGCGGCGACATCGACGAAGTCGTGTTTGGTCAGGTTCTGACGGCCGGTCAGGGCCAGAACCCGGCCCGTCAGGCTGCCATCAAGGCAGGCATTGCCGATAGTGCGACGGCCTGGACCCTCAACCAGGTCTGCGGTTCCGGTCTTCGCACCGTTGCCATTGCAGCGCAGCAGATCATCTCGGGCGACGCCACCATCATGATGGCAGGCGGCCAGGAAAACATGTCGCTGTCGCCGCACTGCGCCCATATGCGCGCCGGCTACAAGATGGGCGACTACAAGATGATCGACACCATGATCAAGGACGGCCTTTGGGATGCCTTCAACGGCTACCACATGGGCCAGACCGCCGAGAACGTCGCCGAAAAGTGGCAGATCAACCGCGACCAGCAGGACGAGTTCGCAGTTGCTTCCCAGAACAAGGCGGAAGCTGCCCAGAAGGCCGGCAAGTTCAAGGACGAGATCACCGCGGTAACCTTGCAGGAACGCAAGGGCGAGCGCGTCGTTGCCGATGACGAATATATCCGTCACGGCGCCACGCTGGAAAGCGTCGCCAAGCTGCGCCCGGCCTTCACCAAGGACGGTTCCGTGACTGCCGCCAACGCCTCCGGCATCAACGACGGTGCAGCCGCCATTCTGGTGATGAGCGCCGCCGAAGCCGAAAAGCGCGGCCTGAAGCCGATCGCCCGCATCGCCTCCTGGGCCACTGCGGGTGTCGATCCGGCAATCATGGGCTCCGGCCCGATCCCGGCATCGCGCAAGGCGCTTGAAAAAGCCGGCTGGTCCGCTGCCGACCTCGATCTCGTGGAAGCCAACGAAGCCTTCGCCGCTCAGGCTTGCGCGGTCAACAAGGACATGGGCTGGAACCCGGACATCGTCAACGTCAACGGCGGTGCGATTGCCATCGGCCACCCGATCGGCGCGTCCGGGGCTCGCATCCTGACCACCCTGCTGCACGAAATGAACCGCCGCGACGCCAAGAAAGGCCTTGCAACACTGTGCATCGGCGGCGGCATGGGTGTCGCCATGTGCCTGGAGCGCTAAGCCGCAAAGGCAAAGAAGGATCATGGCCGGGCCTCCGGCCATGATCGGGAACAGCAAACAAGACTGAATTGATGTCAGAGAGCCCAAAGGGCCCGGAACTGGAAGTCAGGAGGAAGGGGAATGAGCAAGGTCGCATTGGTCACGGGTGGTACGCGCGGTATCGGCGAAGCAATTTCGCGGGGTCTGAAAGACGCAGGCTACACCGTGGCGGCCACATATGCCGGCAACACCGAAAAGGCCGAAGCCTTCAAGGCCGAGACCGGTATCCACGTTTTCAAGTGGGACGTTTCCGATCCTGACGCCTGCGCGGCAGGCATTGCCCAGGTGGAAGGCGAACTGGGTCCGGTGGAAGTGCTGGTCAACAATGCGGGCATCACCCGCGACGGCATGTTCCACAAGATGAGCTTCGAACAGTGGCGCGAAGTCCTGTCGACGAACCTCGATTCCATGTTCACCATGACCAAGCCGGTGATCAACGGCATGCGGGAACGGTCTTCGGGCCGCATCATCAACATCTCTTCCATCAATGGCCAGAAGGGCCAGATGGGCCAGGCGAACTATTCCGCGGCCAAGGCCGGCGTGATTGGCTTCACCAAGGCACTGGCGCAGGAAAACGCCTTCAAGGGCATCACCGTCAACTGCGTCTGCCCGGGCTACATCAACACCGACATGGTTGCCGCCATGCCGGAAAAGGTGCTGCAGTCGATCATCTCGGGCATCCCGGTCGGCCGCCTCGGCCATCCGGAAGAAATCGCCCAGACGGTGGTCTACCTGGCGTCCGACGCCGCCGCCTTCATGACCGGCGCGGTGATGACCATCAACGGCGGCCAGTACATCGCCAACGGCTAAGGCTTCAGTAAAAACCAGAACCACGGAGAGGCGCTTTCGGGCGCCTTTCTTTTTCTGCTTTTAAGAACGTTACTCTCCTTGATCCTGCCCGAAACAGACGCGCTGAAGCCAGCCGCGATTAGCCTTCTGATCGGGAACAAAGCCACGTTCATAGTAGCTCCACGCCCAGGCCTTCTCTCGCGAAACCAGGAAAAAATTGCCCCCTCTTCTGCGTTTGGCCAAAGTCAGGAGGGTCAGACGGTCGCCGACCTGCGCGACTTTTTGAGTGGTGGGAAAGTAGATGCAGTGGTCGCTGCCATTGACAGCAGCATACGCTTCAGAGCGTACCAGGGTCGGATACCAGAACCAGCTATAAGCCGTGAGAGCCAGCAGGACCGTGGCGGTTCCAATGCCGAATGGATGAAGAAAAAGCCTTGATGCTGGTCGTTTCAGCCAAGACTCAGTGGTCTTGGCAAATAGCCAGATACAGAAAAGAGCAAGGCTAACATGCAGTAGCATGGCGTGGGACAGGTCACTGGTTGCCCAGGCCAGGTTGCAAAAAAAGATCAGCGTCAAAATGCCTGACGCACCAAACCCCACGACTAAGTCCAGCCAGTAAGGCGATGCGGTTTCAACATCTTCAAAACAACGTTTCTTGTCTGCGAAATGGAGAAACAGCACGCACAGCAAGCGTAGCGACACGCTCATACCTATTGCAATACTGGCGAAGACAACGACAAACAAAACACCCTCCCGGTCAGAGGGGCCGATAAAACGCCACCAAAGCAACAGTCCTGAAAAAATCGCGAGGGCTATCTTCATGGCAGTTTTCAACCTGACCATGAAAATCGGAAATGTGATAATAAACCCTACGATCCCGAGAAACCCAAGAAAAGAAAAAATCTTAATCATCACAAAGGCACCAGAGCTGAAACGAAAGGAACCGCTGCAAGAGTTGAAACGGTTTCTGCTATGGATCAGATCTTGATGAATGCTCCGGTTTTCAATCTAATGCGCAAAATCATCTCGGAATTTGAGCAAAAATTGCACCGGCGAGCAGGTTTCCGACTTTTTTAGTTTCTACCTATCCATCGCGTATTTTTAGCCTGGCACCTCAGACAAACGAATTTCAGCGATCACGCGGCTATTCCAAAAAGCGCCCGTGTGGCGCCTTTTTTATGGGTGCTTCCAGGAGTTTTCCGGAACGGGCCCCTTGAAGAACTTCCAGATCCGGCTCATCGGGTCCGGGGTGGTCTCCTCACCCAGGCTTTGAGCACCTGTGACCTCCATCTCGAAGGCTGCAATCATGTCGACCTGACCGTCCAGAAGCGTGATTTCCTGTCGGGTTGTTTTCAAGGACAGTCGCCCGGTTAGCCGGACCGGTTCATAGACATACTCCGCCCTCCAGCCTGTCGACAGCCGGTAACGGATCATCTGGTTGGGATCGGGCGCCGGCATGTGGCTGCACATGCCCTGTTCGGGAACCAGATAGCCGGCCATTACCTCATCGCTGCCGGGTTCCTGCACGGGGATCACATACCCGGTAATCTCGATGTCCCTCCCGGCCAGAGTCTTGTTGCCGGCAAGCGACGCAGCAGCCCGTTTCTTCGCAACCTCGAAGCGTTGCGACAGCAATTTGTCCGTCGGCACGCCGGCCGCTGCAAGCTGGGCTTCTTCCTGCTGAAGACGACGTTTCAGCGTTAAACGATCCGCGTCAGTCTCAGCCGTCTCGTCCAACTGCTGGCGAAGCCGCAGCACCGTGCCCAGCGACCGCAGCTCTGTGCCGCTCAGTGCGGCAAAGGGGTCCTCATAGGCTGCGGCCTCCGGATCCTTGAGCTGGTCCCAGCGAACAGGCATCGCCGCCAAGGCAGAGACCGTAAACAGCAAGGTGGCTGCGAAGCACAGCATCCAACGTTTCATCTTCACGCTTCCCGGTGCCTCTCTACTGGCCCTGAAATTTTCCGGCTCTATTTTCCGAATCGGACCGGGGTCCTTGACCCTGGCACCCTCCATCACCTATGTCCGGAAGCAGACTTCCTGAACAGGATAACGGAAAAACATGGAATTCGAACACGCCCCGAACGACCCCACCCGCAAGGAACTTTCCCCGCTCCTGAAGCTGGCGCTGGAATTGGGACCGCTCGGCGTGTTCTTCCTGTTCAATGCCCGCGGCGAACAGATCGCAGCGGCCTTCCCCGTGCTGCAACAGGTCGGCAAGCCTATCTTCCTGGCAACTGCCGCCTTCATGGTGGCCATCAGCATCTCGCTGGTCGTGTCACTGTGGCTGACGAAACGCCTGCCGATCATGCCGCTCGTGTCCGGCGCGGTGGTTCTGGTTTTCGGCGCCCTGACGCTGTGGCTCCACGACGAACTGTTCATCAAGCTGAAGCCGACCATCGTCAACTGCCTGTTCGGCACGGTTCTGCTGGGCGGATTGCTGTTCGGCAAGGCGCTGCTCGGCTACGTCTTCGACAGCGCCTTCCGACTGACGGACGAAGGCTGGCGCAAGCTGACATTCCGCTGGGGCGTGTTCTTCTTCGTGCTTGCCGCGATCAACGAGATCGTCTGGCGCAGCTTCTCGACCGATTTCTGGGTCAGCTTCAAGGTCTTCGGCATCATGCCGATCACCCTTGTCTTCACCCTGACCCAGCTGCCGCTGATCCAGAAACACGCGATCGTCGAGGACGGCAAGGACGCCTGACCCCTTCGGTCCTGCCCTGCGCCGTTAGTTAGGACAAGTGCAGCGAAACGCTGCACGCCGATCCGGAAACCGGGTATCGGCGCGAGCCAAGCGAACCCATTCTCTTCAAATGCGGACAGCGCTAAAACGCAAAGGAATTCCGCGTGCCGGCTCTGCGCTCGGCCACGTCACACTTGTCCGGAATAGCGGCAGTCGGCCGGCAAGCAGTCTTAGTGCATGTCCCCATGGCCGAAGGAAACGTCCCGCCGTGCGCCGGTGATGGAAATCGAGAACCCGGCGATCACATCGATCAGCGAGATCGCCATGAGGATGAAGAACAGCGACGTCGCCGCGGGCTGCAGCACCAGGAACTCCACCAGGTAGGCGACGAACACCAGCACTGAGAACATGTGGTCCAGCAGGGCCGTCGTGCCGATGCGGGTCGCCTTCAGAATTTCGATGAACAGGAAGAACAGCCCGACCGTGATGAGCAGATCGCTCGCCAGAAGCTCGAAGGTTGCGCCGGAAACCATCTGTATGGTGATCATCGGCTGCGCCCAGAAGCCAGGCTCTCCCGCGCCCACCGTGAAAGCAAGGGCGTTATAGATCAGCAGCGAGAAAAGCGTGAAAGGAACGGCTGAAAAAAGGCGCATGAACGGCTCCCGAACTCAAGGACACCCGAAGCGGGCGGAAATCGGAGCGAGCTGACACGATCTTGATAGCCAATTCAAGGCGCTGAAAAGAAAAAGGCCGGCCCGTCGAAACAAGGCCAGCCTCAATCTTGATTTGCCATGCGGCGATCCGGTCCGGACGCTACCTGCATTCACGAAGAATACGGGTGTTATGCGTCGTCTTTTGCGGAAAGGATCTGACGGCCCCGGTACATGCCGGTCTTCAGGTCAACGTGATGCGGACGGCGCAGTTCGCCCGAATCCTTGTCCTCGACGTAAGTCGGCTGCTTGAGGGCGTCCGCGGAACGGCGAAAACCGCGCTTGGAGCGCGAGGTTTTTCTCTTTGGAACGGCCATTTTGTTTTTCTCCGTGGTCCATAACCGCGCGGCCCGGACCGGGTTAGCCCGGGGCGTGGCGTCACGCAGCGTGTTGGAATGCGCGGCGTTATACAGGCAACGCCAACGTTTTGCCACCCCATAGAGAAAAAATTCTTGGTCTGGATAGAACAGGCGGTGGCGAAGCGCTATCCACCTTCGTCTATTTCCCCAGAACACAGCCGAAAATCGGCCCCGCGCCCTTCACACGGGCCAGGTTCGTGCCGGCCAGTTTCCGGTGTCCGGAACCTGGTTTGGCGGGGTTCCGGCCACGTGGATTTGGCAAGGCTGTCGCCAATCTGGCAGCTTCGGTCCGTGTCAGGTCCTTGGCGCTCTTGCCGAACCAGGCCTGCGCGGCGGCTTCGGCGCCGAAGATACCCTCGCCCCACTCGGCAATATTGAGGTAGATTTCCAGGATCCGCTTCTTGGACAGGATGGCATCCAGCATCAGGGCCAGCGGCAGTTCCAGCCCCTTGCGGATGTAGGACCGCTCGCCCCACAGAAACAGGTTCTTGGCGGTCTGCATCGTGATGGTGCTTGCGCCGCGAGGCTTCTCGCCTTCGCTCAGTGCTTCGACCTGATCCTGAAGCGCGTCCCACTCGACGCCGTCGTTTTCGCAAAAGCCGCTGTCTTCCGAAGTGATGACCGACCGGACGAGGTTTGGCGAAATCTGCTCAAGCGGTACCCACTGCCGGTCGACCCATAGAAACTGGACATAGCGCCCGATCATCAGCGTGCTTATGGGCGGCACGACGGAATAGATGACAGTAAGAACGGGCGGAAGCAGGACCAGGACCAGCAACAGCTGCAACAAGCGCTTGCGGACAAGGCCGATCATGCCACGGCGGCGCCCCGGCGCGCCCCCGGAGCCTGACTTTCCACCCGTTGCAGGTTTGACCCTAACCATTCAGTTCCCGTTCGTTATCGACAATGAAGTCGCGGACAATCGGCACGGCATCCCTCTCCTTCGACAGGAGGAGCTGGAAGACCATGTTGGATCCGTGCAGGAAACCCAGCTCGACCGCACACAGATAAAACTCCCACATACGGCAGAAAGTTTCGTCATAAAGATCAGCGGCAATCGCCCTCTTGTCTTCGAAGCGAATGCGCCAGTCGCGAATGGTGTAGTAGTAGTGCAGCCGCAGGATTTCCGCATCGCAGACCCATAACCCAAGCCGTTCGGTAGACGCAAAGACTTCCGACAGCGCAGGAACGTAACCCCCGGGGAAAATATACTTGCGAATAAAAGGCCCGGTGGTGCCCGGAGGCGTCATGCGACCGATGGAATGCACGACCGCATAGCCTTTTTCGGTCAGGCATCTGCGGATCTGTCCGAAATACTCGTCGAGGTGGCCGATACCGACATGTTCCATCATGCCGACCGAGATGATCCGGTCGAATTGCCCTTCGAATTCCCGGTAATCCTTCAGAACGAATGTCACCTGGTCCTCAAGACCCGCAGCGCGCACGCGTTCTTCGGCGATTTTCACTTGCTCTGGCGAGACGTTGAGCGAGGTAACCTTTGCACCGGCCTGAGCCATGCGGATGGCGAGTGAGCCCCAGCCGCCGCCGATTTCAAGCACTTCCATCCCTGGCTTCAGATCCAGCTTGGCGACCAGATGGGCCAGCTTGGCCGCCTGGGCTTGTTCCAGCGTGTCGTCAGGCGAGGTGTAATAGGCACAGCTGTAGTTGAGGCCCTCATCCATGAACAGCCGATAGAGGTCGGTTGAAAGGTCATAGTGATGCCGCGCCTGCGACTTTGCCCGTTCGACGCTGTTCTGCTGCTGGCGCCGCCGCAAGAGCTTCCAGCCCTTCCGCAACAGGCCCTGCACGGGATTGGCCCCTAGCGGCGCCCTGTTGATGGAAAACAGGAACATGAAGTCGTAGCAGGTCGACCCTTCCTCCATCGTCAGGGTTCCATCCATATAAGCTTCGCCCGCGGCCAGCTCCGGATTGAGAAAAAGGGATCGGTAAAGCTTTTTGTCATGCAGCCGGATGGTCACTGTCGGACCGTCCTCGCCCGACCCGAATTCGTGCACGGCACCCGCGACGTCGATCACACGCATGCGCCCGCGCTTGATGAAGGATCGCAGAAGGCTCGACAGCAGTTTCATGGAAAAATCTCCAAATGGGTCAGTTTGAAAAGATCGGGCAGGTAGCTCCCGCATTTTTTTGAAATTCGAGCCTTGACGATACAGAGAATTGGTTTCAGGGAAACCCGGACTTTGAAAATGTTGCCGATCCGTCCCGGAGCCAATCGTGACCCTTGACCCAAACCAGCATCTGACATTCCAGGCCAAGTTTGTGGAGGCCACGCTGGAAACGCTTCTGGCCACCCAGGCGCTGCCGGATGAAACCGTGCGCCCTCCAAGGCTGCTTGCCGCCATGCGCCACGGCGCGCTCAACGGCGGCAAGCGACTGCGGCCGGTTCTGGTGATGGAGGCTGCCAACCTGTTCGGGCGGGCGGATGACGGCGTTCTGCAGGCTGCCTGCGCGCTGGAACTGATCCATTGTTATTCGCTGGTCCATGACGACCTGCCAGCCATGGACGACGACGATCTTCGCCGGGGACAGCCAACCGTGCACAAGGCCTATGACGAGGCGACCGCCATCCTGGCCGGCGATGCGTTGCTGACGCTCGCCTTTGACGTGATCACGGGCGAGGCGGTGCATGCGGATGCAGCCGTGCGCCTGCGGCTATCGCGCGAACTGGCCCGCGCGTCGGGCATCGGCGGCATGGCGGGCGGGCAGATGCTCGACCTGGAGTCCGAACACCGCGAGCGCTCCGAGGCGGAGATCCGCCAGCTTCAATCCATGAAAACCGGCGCGCTGCTGCGCTACGCCTGCCGGGCGGGCGCCATTCTGGCGGATGCAGCGGAAGCGGATGTCGACCGGCTGACCCGCTTCGGTGAAGTGATCGGCCTTGCCTTCCAGCTCGCGGACGACCTTCTGGACGTGGAAGCCAGCGCGGAAACAATGGGCAAGGCCACCGGCAAGGATGCGGAGGCCGGCAAGGCGACGCTTGTAGGCCTCTGGGGCACCGACAGGACGCGCAACGAGCTCGGCCGGCTGGTGGAGGAAGCCGAAACGCTTCTCGCGCCCTACGGCAGCCGTGCGGCGATCCTGAGCGCCCTTGCCCGTTTCATCGTCAACCGGACCAACTGACGAGACAAAAAAGCCCTTGAGGGTCGAGCGATCCTCAGGGGCTAGAATGCAATGGGGGCTCAACGCCCGGGAAATTCCCTTGGCAAGACCGGTTCCTGATGGAAGCGGTCACTCTGCCGGTGCGCCGGCCTTGTCCTTGGCATGACGGCCGAAGTCGGGGGCGTCGGTTTCCTGACCGGCCTCGATGATCGAGCGGCGGATACCCCGGGTGCGGGTAAAGAGGTCGAACAGCATCTGGCCATCGCCCCAGCGGATTGCCCGCTGAAGGGCGGAAAGATCTTCGGAAAACCGCGCCAGCATTTCCAGGATCGCGTCCTTGTTGTGCAGGCAGACGTCCCGCCACATGGTCGGATCGGACGCCGCCAGACGCGTGAAATCGCGAAAACCGGACGCCGAATACTTGATGACTTCCGACTTGGTGACCGTCTCCAGATCGTCCGCGGTGCCGACGATGTTGTAGGCAATCAGATGCGGCAGATGCGAAACGATGGCCAGCACCAGATCGTGGTGTCTGGCGTCCATCGTGTCGACGTCGGAACCGCAGGCGCGCCAGAAGGCGCTGAGTTTTTCGAGGGCCTCGGGATCCGTGTCCTCTGCCGGTGTCAGGATGCACCAGCGCTGGTCGAACAGCGTCGGAAACCCGGCATCGGGTCCGGACTGTTCGGTCCCGGCAATCGGGTGACCCGGAATGAAATGCACGCCTTCAGGCACATGGGGGCTGACCTGATCGACGACGGACCCCTTGGTGGAACCGACATCGGTCAGGATCGCGCCTTTTTTCAGCGCAGGCGCAATCCACTTGGCAATGGCCTCATTGGCCCCCACCGGCGCGCAGAGGATCACCAGGTCGGCCCCCTCCACCGCCACGGCGGCGTCGAGCGCATAACTGTCGCCCAGGCCCAGCTCCTCCGCCCTTTGCAGGGTATCCGCAGACCGGGTGGAAATCGCGATTTCCTTGACCAGGCCGCGTTCACGGGCGACCTGTGCGAGCGAGGAACCGATCAGGCCGATGCCGATCAGGGCCATGCGCTCGAAAATGGGAGCAACAGTCATGTGTTCTTATTTCTGTTCCAGAAAGTCCTTCAGGTGGCCAATGATGGCCCGGTTGGCGTCTTCCGAACCGATCGTCATGCGGATCGAGTTCGGCAGCCCGTAATTGCCGACCATGCGCAGCACGCAGCCGCGCTCCAGCAGATAGGCATCGGCATCCGCCGCGCGCTTGCCGTCCTCGTCGGGGAAGTGAACCAGCACGAAGTTGCCGACGCTTGGCGTCACCTTCAGGCCGAGCTTTTCCAGCTCCGCCATCACCCAGGGCAGCCAGGTGTCATTGTGCTCGATCGAGCGCGTGACGAAATCACGGTCACGAACAGCGGCCATGCCGGCGGCAATCGCCATGCCGTTGACGTTGAACGGACCCCGGATGCGGTTGAGCGCATCGATCACATGGGCCGGACCGAAGCCCCAGCCGAGACGCAGATTGGCAAGGCCGTAAATCTTGGAGAAGGTCCGCGTCATGATGACGTTGTCGGACGTCGCTGCCAGCTCGAGACCGCTTTCATAGTCGTTGCGGCGAACATATTCCGCATAGGCGGCATCCAGAACCAGCAGGACGTTGGCCGGCAGGCCCTCATGCAGCCGCTTGACCTCCTCGAACGGCAGATAGGTGCCGGTCGGATTGTTCGGGTTGGCGATGAAGACCATGCGCGTCTTGTCGGTGACCCTTGCCAGGATCGCATCGACATCCGTCGTCAGGTCCTTTTCAGGCGCAATCACCGGCGTTGCCCCGGCGGCGCGGATGGCAATGTCGTAGACCAGGAAGCCGTGTTCGGAATAGATCGCCTCGTCGCCCTGGCCGAGATAACCGTAGGCGATCAGGCTGAGAACCTCGTCGGACCCGGCGCCGCAGATGATGCGGTCCGGATTGAGGCCGTAGACTTCGCCGATGGCCGCACGCAGTTCGGCAGAGGAGCCGTCCGGATAAAGTTCCAGGTTCCGCGCCACGGCTTCAATGGCCGCGCGGGCAGCATCGCTGGTGCCGAGCGGCGTTTCGTTGGACGAAAGCTTGTGAACGGTCTTGCCGTGGCTGCCCTTGGACTTGCCGGGAACATAAGGCGCAATATCCAGAACGCCCGGCCGCGGCTGCGGACGGTTTGCGGTTGCCTTGCCGGCTTCAGTCACTGTCGTCATCTCGTTCATCCCTGAGGCTCCTCGTCCTCGGCAGCAAAAGTGTCGTCCGGATCGCCATTGCCGTCGATCGGTGCGGCATAGCCGCCGACACGTCTCAAAACTTCCGGGGCGGCGCCTGCGGCAAGGCAGGCTGCGCGCACATCCTCTTCCGTCAGCTCGCCGGAAATCGCAAGCAGCGCGTCGACACCGGCGGCGGACCGGAAGAAACTGAGCACTTCAATGCCTTCGTCCATCAGGTTACCAGGCAGAAGATCCGACCAGCGGGCGTCATAAACCGCAATATCGGCGTTGTCGATCATGCTGTCGGCCTTGGCCAGCACCAGCGCCGGCAGGTCCGCGGGACGCTCGTCCAGAATGACGAAGGGCAGCCGCGCCCGCACCAGTGCGCCGGATTCGCTGAGGCCACGCCACCAGGGCAGCTCCGCCCGGTCGATCAGCGCCACAAGGCCCAGGTCACCGGCAGACGCCGTCACCGCGCCGACCACGTCGGCCGCATCGCTTCCCGGCACCAGCTCCACGGAAAAACCGAAATAGAAACGCGCCAGGTCGAGCATCTCGATCAGATCGGCGCTGCCGTCCAGATGGACGGCGGTGTCTGCCTGCAGGCTGGTGCAGGCACAGATGAGATCCCGCCAGATGTGTTCGACGGTTGCCAGCGGCAGGTCGCCCTGGTGGCGCTCCACCATCTGGCGCATCAGGTCGGCGTCACGTTCGGGTTGAAACAGGGCGGGTGCAGCTCCCGCGGCGCGGCCGGCAGCCTGGATACCGGCTTCGGCCTGGGCGCGTTCCATCAGGGCGGTGTGGATGCGTGCATCGATCTCGTCGACCCGTGTCCTGAGGTCGTCCAGCGACAGCCCGCTGTCCGGCAAGTGAGACATGAGGTGGCTCCGGCCTTCGTTTGGGTTCAGCGGCGCATAGTCATAGGCATGTGATTGCCCAAAGGCAAAAGAAAACATTGACTCAGGCGTTCCGGCACGGCTAGGTCGCCAGTCTGGCCGTTCTGCCGGGTGCCTGCCGTTTCCCGGTGGCGGACCGTGGCCCGCTCAACCGGCCTGAAATATTCCCGCCCGGGACAACAGATAATTCTTTAGAGCCATGTCCGCAGACACATCACGTCCAGCCACCCCGGAGGATCTGAAGGCAAGCGAAGCGGTTTCGCCCTCGAGCAAACTTGCGCGCTTTCCCGCAGAAGAACCGCTGGAGCTCGATGCCGGCGTAAAGCTTGGCCCCTGGCAGATTGCGTATGAAACCTATGGCGAGCTCAACGCGGACAAGTCCAACGCCGTTATCGTGTGCCACGCCCTGACGGGCGACCAGTATGTGGCCTCCACCAATCCCGTGACGGGCAAGCCCGGCTGGTGGAGCCAGATGGTCGGCCCCGGCAAGCCGGTCGACACCAATCATTATTTCGTTATCTGTTCCAACGTTCTCGGCGGCTGCCTCGGCACCACAGGACCGGCCTCCATCAACCCGGAGACAGGGCAGCCCTACGGCCTTGCACTGCCTGTCATCACCATTCGCGACATGGTCCGGGCACAGGCGCGCCTTGTCGATCATCTTGGTATCGACACGCTGTTTGCGGTCATCGGCGGCTCCATGGGCGGCATGCAGGTGCTGCAATGGGCGGCCAGCTATCCCGAGCGCGTGTTCTCGGCCGTACCGATTGCCGCGGCAGCGCGGCACACGTCCCAGAACATCGCCTTCCACGAAGTCGGCCGGCAGGCAATCATGGCCGACCCGAACTGGTGCGCCGGCAGTTACCTGCAGGAAGGACAAAGGCCGACCAAGGGCCTGGCGGTTGCCCGCATGGCGGCGCATGTCACCTATATGTCCGACGAATCCCTGCACCAGAAATTCGGCCGCAACCTGCAGGACCGGGACAATGTCACCTTCGGTTTCGACGCGGATTTCCAGATCGAGAGCTACCTGCGCCACCAGGGCATGACCTTCGTCGACCGGTTCGACGCCAATTCCTATCTCTATGTCACCCGGGCGATGGACTATTTCGACCTGGCGCATCAGTTCGGCGGCTCTCTGGCGAACGCCTTCAAGGGAACGAAAACACGTTTCTGCGTCATGTCGTTCACATCCGACTGGCTGTTCCCCACGTCCGAAAGCCGGCGCGTGGTCAAGGCGCTCAATGCGGCGGCGGCCAATGTCTCCTTCGTCGAGATCGAAAGCGACCGGGGTCACGACTCGTTCCTGCTGGACGTGCCGGAGATGTTCCAGACGATTTCCGGCTTCGTCACCGGCGCAGCACACGCCCGCGGCCTGCCCGCACCGGGCGAGGAGGCCTGATCCCGTGAACCTGGCTCCAAGACAGACCAAGAGCGGAGACGTGCGCGGCGACCACAAGGTTGTCGCCTCGCTGGTACCGCACAATGCCCGCGTGCTCGACATCGGGTCGGCCGACGGTGAGCTGCTCGACCTTCTGGTGCGCGAACGCCAGGTGGACGGACGCGGCATCGAACTGTCCCAGGAAGGCGTCAACCGCTGCGTAGCCCGCGGCCTGTCGGTGATCCAGGGCGATGCCGACCAGGACCTGTCCGACTATCCGGACGGGGCGTTCGACGTCGTGATCCTGAGCCAGACCCTGCAGGCGACCCGCGAACCGAAAAAGGTCGTCAGCGAGCTCCTGCGCATCGGCAATCAGGTCGTGATTTCGATCCCGAACTTCGCCCATTGGCGCAACCGGGCCCAGCTCCTGTTCCGCGGCCGCATGCCGGTGACCAAGTACCTGCCTTACGAATGGTACGACACGCCGAACATCCACTTCTGTTCCCTGCGCGATTTCGTCGAGCTTTGCCGGGAACTGGACGCGAATGTCGAAAAGGCCATCGCCCTCAGCGGCCGGGGCAACAAGATCCCGGTCAACGCCCCCTGGTGGGTGTGGAACATCGTTGCCGAACAGGCCGTTTTTCTGCTGAAGCGGTGAGCGGCTGGGTCGACCGGTGGCAGGCTAGGTTTCTAGACTTTCAAGTGAGAATTTAGGGAACTAGATCCCCACCCCTACCCCCTCCTCACAAGGGGGGGACCAGGCTTCACCCTGCATCACCTGGATTCGATTGGGCTACTTTGGCTGGAGGTGCTCGGTCAGCAACGAGCGCCTAGGCATTGTCCTGTCTCTTCCAGCAGAACCATCGAATGACCGGGACTCCCTGCGGGCATAGGCACACCACGCCGCAGAACAAATTTCACCGAATGCGCTCCGTTCAGACCGGCCGGAAAACGGGGAATCGGCTTGTCGATCGAAATGGCTCCGTCCCTAAGCACGCTCAAGGCACCGCTCTTGACCAACTGGATGAGACCGGCTTGACTCGGCAACACGTCATAGGCTTCGGCTTTGCCGCTGGCCACGATATCTTCCGCCGACACATCCACGACCCCATCGGGATAAAAACGGCGCATTTCTGCCTCCAAGCCGGTGGGGTATTCTTCGCGCTTTAGTTCCACAAGACCCTTGTTCGTCAGGCGGTAGCTCCTGTTGCCGCTGTGGACGACGGGACCGCTTTTGATACCCTGTGTCTCCTCCGTCTTGTCACGGTGGCCAGACGGGAGTTTCAACTGGTCGAGCTTGTTACGGCCCGTCATCCGGACTTCCTTGCCCAGAGCACTGACCAACAATGCCCGCGCTTTGATCCAGTCAGAAGTATCTGCCTGATAGGCAACTGGAAATTTGCATTCGGACATAGAAGTAAGATCAACAACCTCTGCCGGCAGTCCGATGACACCCAAGCCCTGCTTGTTGCCGCCACCGACAAATCGCTCGACTCGCCCCGTCGCACCCGTCACGCGCAAAACCATCGGACCAGAGATGTTGGCGACGATATAAAGTGGTTCCTTGCCCTCCTCGATATCGAGCGTCGCAAACGTGGTCTCCTGATCAAGTCCGGCAACCGAAACAGAGGAGAGCGCACTTCCTCCGCGGCCAGCGACAAACACGGCACTGGCTTCGGGCGAAGGCTTTGGCAGCTTGCAGCTTTCTGCTTCGATAAGTTGCGCCGGACGAAGAGGAGAAGGTGGCTCCGCAGCGAGGCGGTCAATCGTCTCAATGATTTCGTCAACAACAACTACACCATTGCCATCGGCATCAAACACCATGAATGCAGTCCCCAGGAAATCGCCCCGCCCATTTCGCCTGCGCGTACCATCGATAGCTTCCTTACTTGACGCAGCTATTTCGGCGGCGGACAGCTTGCCGTCGCCGTCGGTGTCGGCCTTTAACACTGCTGTCTCAAACTGCGATCGCTCGTTGCCCGAGAGGACCATACGGACTCGGTTAATTTCCTCGCGTGACACCTTGCCATCTCCGTCCAGGTCGTTCTTCAGGATCGTGGCCGTCATCCTCAAGCGCATTTCGGCGTCGTTCCGAAGGTCGATGGTCTCAGCCATCTCCCGTGTCAGCTCGCCCGTCGGTGACATCAGGAAGAGGCGAGAGATGAATTGTTCCTTCGTCTTTTCGGTGTTCCTGCTCGCCATCGTGCGAAGATAATTTTCATGATCATTGCGCGTTTGCGGCAGCGCCGCAGATGTGGCGATCAAAAGGGTGGAAATGGCGACCAAGCGACGGAACATGATGAAATCCTTCAAAAATGAGTCGGTCGAACCTGCTCTGGTTTCGACTGCAAATAAGATCATGGGGCGTTCCGGACGAGGATCCGGACGCATATCGAAATTCGTGCCTCAGACCCCAAGGGGACTTTCCAAGTATCAAAAGACCCTTAAGCAGGAACTCGTTACAAATTTGCAAACAATTACGGGAAAAATTAAACTCTACAACCTTAGCATTCTCGTCTTGCCCGGAGTTCCACCAATCGTGTCCGGCAAACTGAATACCCACCTCTCTCTTGTGGCGAGCGAGGTTGGAAGGAGTTTAGGAATAAAAGAAACAGGCAAGGGTCTTCCCAACCAAACCACCAGCCCTAGTCCGCCTTCACCCGCCGATGCACGGACCTGACAGGCTTCAGCCCTGTCGCGACGCCTTCGGGAATGAAGACAGGCCGCAGAACACGGAAGCGGCTTTTCTTGCCGTCGACGGGCAGGCTCTGGAACACGACCTTTTCCGCTTCCATGATCAGAACACCGCCAAAGGCAGGCCAGATGCGGCGGCCGATGCCTTCCCAGGTGCGGGCCGCGCGCAGGATGGTGCGGGCGCGCGAGGGCGGCATGAAGAGAGCTTCCTTGTCCTCGGTCACGTTGAACTGGCAGCTCTTCAGAAGATCCTTGAGCTGGCTGCCCGAATAAGGCCGGCCATAGCCGAAGGGGGAAAGCTCCGACTGCGCCCACAGGCCGCGCCGGTTCGGCACGACGGCGATCAGTCGCCCGCCCGGCACCAGCACCCGCCAGGCTTCCCTGAGAACCGCCGCAGGGTCCGAACAATGGTCGAGAGCGTGTACCAGCATCACCCGGTCGAAATAGGCATCGGGAAACGGCAGGTCCTGGTCTTCCACCAGCGCACAGGCGCTTTCCCGCTCGCGCGGCCAGTGAACCGCACCCTGAGGGGCGGGCATGGCGGCAATCGCCCGGTCAACCGTGTCGAGGTAGGGCCGCATGAACGGGCCCGCGTAACCGATACCGAGCAAAGCCTGGCCGGTAAGGTCCGGCCACATCTTGCGGATAGGCGCGCCGATCAGGCTGCGAAGCAGCCTGCCGAGTGGCAAATCGTAAAAAGCGCGCAAATGAACGACGTCGAGATACATTCAGCCTTGCTCGGTCAAGAAGGGTCGCGGCGATTGAACATGGAACGGCGGGAGAGCGCAAGATCTCTTGCCTTGCCCTTGGCGCCTGACTTTGCCAGTCTGCATCTCAACCAACAGATCTCAGCAGGGAGCCGTTTCATGGCCTTGAGCGACACCACCGAAATTCACCAGTTTACCTGTCTCGACGACAATTTCGGCGTGCTGATTCACGACACTGACAGCGGAACGACCATTGCCGTCGACGTGCCCGACGCCGATGCCTACGAAAAGGCGCTGGAGCAGACCGGCTGGTCGTTGACGCATATTCTGATCACCCATCACCATTGGGACCATGTCCAGGGCCTCGGCACACTCAAGCGGAAAACTGGCGCGACCGTCATCGGTCCCGAGCGTTCGCGGCTGAAGATTGCCGAGTTCGACCGCACCGTTGAAGACGGCGACGACGTCCGGTGCGGACCTTACGAGATCAAGGCGATCTCGACCCCGGGCCACACGCTGGATCAGATCTCCTGGTACATCGCCTCCATCAAGGTGGCCCACACCGGCGACACTCTGTTTTCGCTCGGGTGCGGCCGTGTGTTCGAGGGCGACAGGGACATGATGTGGTCGTCACTTGCCAAATTGATGCGCCAGCTGCCCGATGACACCACCATCTACTGCGGCCATGAATACACGCAGGCCAACGCACGCTTCGCCCTGACCATCGACCCGGACAACGCCGATCTGAAGGCACGGGCAGACGAAGTTGCCGCGCTGCGCGAGAAAGGCGCCGCGACATTGCCGACGACCATGGCGAAAGAGAAAGCAACGAACCCGTTCCTGCGTGCAGGTGAAGCTTCTGTCGCCGCTGCTCTCGGCATGGAAGGCAAAAGTGCTGCCGAAGTCTTTTCCGAGATCCGCATCCGCAAGGACAACGCTTGATCATACCTATAGGACCCGCAGCAGAAATCTTGCGCCGCCTTCCGGTTTTTCTTGGCCGGAAGGCTTAAAACAACGGCTGGTTGCCCCCATATGCACGCTATCGTGATCATGAAGGGGCACACACCATGACACCTGCGAGTTCCGAAGACCACTTGACACGCTCCGCGGAGCAGCGCGCACGGGACGTGGTCAGCCGCATCGTCGGCCAGGCCGAACCGATACCGGGTCATCTGGGCGGCGGACACAGGCTGGACATGCAACTCCTTTACGAGGAAGTGGTTGCGGCCCTGCGCGAAACCATTGATGATCTGGCTTTCTGCACCGGGTCGAAATCCTCCTGAGCGATCCCGTCCCGGAAATCCAGTTGATCCAGCCGGGACTTTTCATGACTTCTACTGCCAGCCTGACCGCCGAAAAGATCGTCGACCTTCTCGACATGCAACCGCACCCGGAAGGTGGCTTTTATGCCGAAACCTTCCGCGACAGCGTCACCGATGATGGCGGCCGGGCTGCATCTACCCTGATCTATTTCCTGCTTCCCGAAGGCATTCTCTCCCGCTGGCACAAGGTTGACGCGGTCGAGACCTGGCACTGGTACGCCGGCAGCCCGCTGGAACTTTCCATCAGCACCGACGGCACCACCCGGCAGGTGCTGACCCTGGGCAACGACCTTCTGGCCGGCGAGCGCCCGCAAGGCATCGTTCCCCGTGACGGCTGGCAGCAGGCCCGCTCGCTCGGTGCATGGACCCTGGTCGGCTGCACGGTTGCTCCCGGATTTCAGTTCGAAGGCTTCGTCATGGCACCGGAAGACTGGCAACCGGGGAGCTGATTTTTCGCTCCCTGTTGGATTCCTTGGAACCAATTCCTGTTTGACGAGTTCTCTCTCCAACGAAAGGAGAGAGGCATGAACGGTATCATCTATCTGGTCGGTCTCGTCGTCGTTGTCGGCGCGATCCTGTCCTTCATCGGACTGGTCTAACCTAGCCCCGATAACCCTGCCGCGCCCCCGGCAGACGATCTCCAACAGTTTGGGCCGGACGCAAGCCCCCGCCACGAACGGCCGCCCCCTGCCGTTCACCCAGCGTCCGGCCCTTTTCCGTTTCTGGCAAGGAATTGAACATGCACAACATTATCTATCTCGTCGGACTTGTCGTCGTGGTTGTTGCCATCCTGTCGTTTCTCGGCCTCGGCTGAGCCGGGGTAACCTCCCGATTATCGCAGGTTTGGCAACCACGCCCTCTGGCACCGCCCGCTGGTCGGCCCGCCAAACATTCTGGCGGAGCCGACTTATAGCGTTCACCGATCGTGAAAATGCCGGGATGGCGGAAAGACCAGGGGAATGAAGTACTCGCACTGGTTACAAGCTGCCGCACGCGCGGGATATCTTTCGCGCGGTATCGTCTATGGCATCATATCCTTCTTTGCCATTCTCGCGTCCATCGGCGCAGGCAGCAGCAAGGGCACCAAAGGTGCCCTTGTCACTCTCTTGTCCCAACCCTTCGGCTCTGTTCTGGTGGCTGTCCTAGTGACAGGCCTGTTCGGTTTTGTCGTCTGGCGGCTGGTTCAGGCCGTTCTGGACGCGGACAACCATGGACGGGACCTGCAGGGGATCGTCGTGCGCCTGGCCCTTCTGGCAAGCGCCGCCACCTATAGCGCGCTCGCCCTCTACGCCATTGGCCTGCTCGGAATTACGGGCACGGATGATGGCAAACTGCTGCCGGGCCTCATGAACGCTATCTCGCAAGCTCTTGGCCAGCGGGTATTCGTGACTGGCTTGTCCCTTGTCTTTTTGGGAATAGCGGTTGCGCATTGGTGGAAGGCCTGTTCAGGCCGATACAGCAAGCACTTCGATGAAAACGAAGCCCCGATGCGGATTGTTCACGTCGTGTCGGTTCTTGGCCTCGGTGCACGCGGGATCGTGTTCGCCCTTCTGTCGGCAATGATCTGGCTTGGCATCGAGGGCGCCTCAACCTCCGGCGGCGATCTGCCGAGCACTCTGGATGCTCTGAAATACATTCAGGGTTTGCCTTATGGGCAGGTCATGCTGTTCGCGCTGGCAGTTGGCCTGATGGTTTTTGCCATCTACTCCTTTGTCGAATCCCGATGGCGCAGGGTCAGCCTTTCCTGACACGCTGCTCAGGATTTGCTTCATCAATCGCCTGTCTGTCAGGATCACCTTGCTGATTTAGCCCCGAATTCCTTCGGCGCATGCTCATCGAGAAGGTCGTCCGACTGGGCGGCTTTTCGTTCCAGTTCAACCTGCTTTTCAAGATCCCGGTCGGCTTCCGTATCGTTCGGCACTTCTGCCGATTGCGGAAACGCCGCCTCTTTACGGGCGATCTTCCCGTGATCCTGATCTCCCTGGTGCCTGTCCGGCAGGAGGTTTTCCAGCGCAGGCGCATCATCGAACCTCAGCCGGTAGATGGGCTCCGGCAGGGAGAAGCCGTTTGATTCAAGCGCGAGCTTGACGAGGCGCATCGCCTCGGAACGGGCCTTCTGGAAATCGGTCCGCGTCTGGTCAATCCAGCCCACAAAACTCAGAACAACGTTGGAATCTCCCAACGCTTCGATCCAGGCATCGGGAGAGGGGTCCTGAAGAATGAACTCCTGGCGGCGAAGCGTCATCAGACCAACGTCCAGTGCCTTGTCGAGGTTGCTTTCCGCATCGACGCCCAATTCGAAGACGAAGCGGCGCCGTGGATTGGTGGAAAAGTTGACGAGGGTGCTCTTGAAGACGATGGCGTTGGGGATGCGGATATGGTTCCCGTCCTTTTCCATCAGGATCGTTGCACGCGACGTGAGACTGATGACAAAGCCCTCGTAGCCTTCAATCCGGACGAAGTCCTTCGGGTTGAACGGCTGCCGGATGCTGAGCATGATACTGGCAATGTAGTTTTCGACCGTGTCCCGGACAGCAAAGCCGACCGCCAGACCCACAATGCCGGCTGCTCCAAGCAAGGTGCCGATGACAGCAGTGGCGCCCAGCACATCAAGCGCAAGCACGATCCCGATCGTGAAGAACAGGATCCTGATCAGCTGCCTGACAAGATCTGCTATGAAGGCATTGGGCGTGAGCCTGTTCCAGGGCCATTCAAACCGCGCGATCAGCAGTCCGGCCGCACTGGCCAGCATCCAGACAAGCAGAGCAACCAGGGCAAGCGGCAGATAGTTCACCCCTTGGGACAGGCGCGCCTGCAAGCGCTCGTAAACCGGAACGAGACGTTCCTCCAGCGCGGTTTCCTCGGTGAGATTGTTCTGGACCGCGACGACGCCGTCGACACGGCCGGCAAGCTCTTCGGCCTTTGTGGCAAGGCTTGCCTCGGTCACGGTTCCGTTCAGGTTGACCACACCTGATCTTACGACGACCGAAATTCCGGAAAGCCCGTCGAGCTGGTCATAGATGCCGTTGATACGCTGCTCGATGGCCTGATCGTCGCCGGCACCGGGCATGGCGGTGATAGCTCCGGCGGGGCTTTCCGATTGTGAAGATGCAGGCAGTGCTCCGGGCAGAAACAGCAGCAGAGCAACAAGAAACGAGTGCAACAATCTGGAAATCATGACGGCCTTTCCGCACTTGTGCCCGGCTGCCGTCAGTAGAAGGGTTTCCGCTCGCGCCAGACTTCGACGCTAACTAAACGCACGTCGGGCTGCGAGGTTCCCCGGCACTGCTTTGCAAATGTCGCAAGGCGCCCAAACGAACGGGTCCAGCGCCTTGCGGGACGCTCGCGTTAAGCCATGCCTGCAATCGCGCTGGCAAAATCCTTGGCCGAAAAGGGCTCGAGATCTGCCACACCTTCGCCGACACCGATGAAATGCACCGGCATTGCGTGCTTGGCGGCAATCGCGACCAGGATCCCGCCCCGGGCGGTACCGTCGAGCTTCGTCATCACCAGTCCGGTCACGCCGGCAACCTTGCCGAAGATCTCGACCTGGTTGAGCGCATTCTGGCCTGTCGTCGCATCGAGCGTCAGCAGGACCGTGTGCGGAGCTTCCGGGTCGTGCTTCTTGATCACGCGGATGACCTTCTCCAGCTCATCCATCAACTCGGCCTTGTTCTGAAGCCGGCCGGCTGTATCGACCAGAAGCACATCGACGCCCTTCGCCTGCGCTTCCTTCATCGCATCATAGGCAAGTCCGGCGGCATCCGCGCCGGTATCGCGCGCAATCACTTCAGCCCCGGTGCGCTCACCCCAGATCTTCAGCTGTTCCACCGCGGCCGCACGGAAGGTATCGCCAGCTGCAAGCATGACGGTCTTGCCTTCGGAACGCAGCTTTTGTGACAGCTTGCCGATGGTGGTGGTCTTGCCCGTACCGTTGACCCCGACCATCAGCACCACATGCGGCTTCTTGCCGGTATCGAGATCAAGCGGCTTGGCGACGGGAACCAGCACCTTCTCAACCTCTTCGGACAGGATCGCCCGGACTTCCTCCGGCGAAATTTCCTTGTTGTAGCGCCCGTCGGACAGACGGTCGGTAATCGCCATCGCCGTGTCGACACCAAGGTCTGCCTGGATCAGGATATCCTCCAGCTCCTCCAGCATGGAGGCGTCCAGCTTGCGCTTGGTGAAGATCGAGCTGATGCCTTCGGTCAGCGATGCGGAAGACCGGGACAGGCCGTTCTTCAATCGCTGGAACCAGGACAGTTTCGGCTCTTCGGCAACAGGTTCAACCGGTGCGGCGGGCACTGGCGCGGCAACAGGCGCTTCTGCGGGAGCCGGCTCGATGACCGGTTCCGGTGCGCTGGCCGTTTCAGGCGTATGTATTTCTGGTGCCTGCGGTTCTGGGGCCAGGGTTTCTGGCGCCTGTGTTGCAGGTTCTGGCGTTGCGGGTTCTCGGCTTTCGGGCTCTTCCGGCCGGGGCGCTTCAGGTTCCGGTGTTTCTGCCTGCTCGGGCTCGACGTCGGGTCCCGTGTCGGTTGGCAGAATGTCTTCCGGCTCCACCGCCGGCTTCATTGGCGAAAGTTCCGGAACGATACCAGGGCTGACATCCATTGCAATCGGCTGGAACGGCTCGTTCAGCGCCGCGACAGGCCGAACGTCCATCTCGACGTCGAGTGCCGGGTCATCTTCCTGCGGTTCTGCGGATGTTGCTTTCTGTGCCGCATCCTCTGCGGCCGGAGCAGCCTCGTCTTCCGGTTTGCTTTTGCCGCCGAAGAGACGTCCAAGAAAGCCGCGCTTTTTCTCGCTCATGAACCTGCCTTAAAAAATCTGCCCGTTACTGCGTTCTTAAACTGTCGCAACTGAAGTGGCCACACATTCCGCCTCATCCTGAGGAGGTCCGACAGGACCGTCTCGAAGGATGGGCAGCATACACGGAGCAAGCGGCCCATCCTTCGAGACAGCGCTCACGCGCTTCCTCAGGATGAGGCTGTTTGTCCGGCTGCAATCCAATCTGACACACACCACAGGCCAGCTCGTCACCACCCGAACCCTGAACCTTTCCTCAGGCAGCCCTGGAAAGGGCTTCGCCCAGAAGATGGCGGCCGGTATGTCCGATAATTCTGGTTTCGACAATCTCACCGGCATTGCCGCTGCCCAGCTCGACCTGCGTGAATTGTTCAGTCCGGCCAAGGCCTTCCTTCTCGATCAGCACGGGGCGGGTCTTGCCGACCTCGGCCTGAAGGTGCCTGACCAGCGCTTCCTCGCCCTTGGCCCTGAGGCGCGCGCCGCGTTCCTTCACGACATTGCGCGGCAGCTGCGGCATGCGCGCTGCCGGCGTACCCTTGCGCGGCGAGAACGGAAAGACGTGCAGATGCGTCAGGCCGCATTCGTCGACGATCCGGAGCGAGTTCTGGAACATGTCCTCGGTTTCCGTCGGGAAGCCGGCGATGATGTCCGCACCGAAAACCATGTCCGGCCGCAGGCGGCGAACCTCTTCGCAGAAGCGGATCGTGTCGGCCCTCAGGTGGCGTCGCTTCATCCGTTTCAGGATCATGTCGTCACCCGCCTGGAGCGACAGATGCAGATGCGGCATCAGCCGTTCGTCTTCGGCGATCACCCGCATCAGGTCGTCATCCGCCTCGATGGAATCGATGGAAGACAGCCGCAGGCGCTTCAGGTCCGGAACCATTTTCAGGATCTTCGCCGACAGCGTACCCAGCTTGGGGGCTCCCGGAAGGTCCGCACCATAGGAGGTGATGTCGACACCAGTCAGCACGATCTCGTTGTAGCCATTGTCGACAAGGCGCTTGATCTGGTCGATGACCACGCCCATCGGCACGGAGCGGGAATTGCCCCGGCCATAGGGAATGATGCAGAAGGTGCAGCGATGATCGCAACCGTTCTGGACCTGCACGAATGCACGCGCACGGCCCGTCAGCCCGTCGATCAGATGGCCTGCGGTCTCCTCGACACTCATGATGTCGTTGACGCGCACTTTCTCGGTTTCGGAAACGCCGAAGGCGGCAACGTCCTGATAGGACTTGCGCTCAAGCTTTTCCGTGTTGCCGAGCACCAGATCCACTTCCTCCATGGAGGAGAAGGTCTCGCTTTCCGTCTGCGCGGCGCAGCCGGTGACGATCACCCTGGCGTTCGGGTTGTCGCGCTTGGCCTTGCGCACGGCCTGGCGGGCCTGACGAACCGCCTCGCCGGTAACGGCACAGGTGTTGATGAGGATGGCGTCCTTGAGGCCGGCAGCCTCCGCCTCGCGCTTCATCACTTCCGACTCATATGCATTGAGCCGGCAGCCGAAGGTCACGACATCGATGCTCATGACGCGGCTCCAGCCGCCAGCGGGGTGTCGCCCGTGGCGGTTTTGCGCCAGGCCAGGGTATCGAGATCGACCTCGCCTTCGAATTCCACTTCCGTCAGACCGGTCATCAGCACGTGGTTGTCGCTCTCGCGCCATTCGATCCCGATGGGACCGCCCGGCAGATGGATTGTGGTCTTGCGACTGGTCCGGCCATCACGCGCGGCGGCAACCCCAACCGCACAGGCAGCCGTTCCACAGGCCAGCGTCAGACCGACGCCGCGTTCCCAAACCTTTACCCGGATCTGGTCGGTATCAAACACATGGGCCAGCGAAATGTTGGCGTATTCCGGAAAGATCGGATGGTGTTCCAGCAAGGGACCCACCCGCTCAAGCTCATAGGCTTCCACGTCGTCGACCCAGAAGATCGCGTGCGGATTGCCCATGTTGACGACGGCCGGCGTGTGCAGGATCGGATCATCGATAGGTCCGATCTGAAGTTCGATCGCACGGGTGTCGGCAAACTCTTCCGCAAGCGGGATTTCGTTCCAGGCAAGCCGCGGTACGCCCATGTCGACAGTCACGCTGCGCGGGCCGTCGGCATCGAACGCGTGCAGCAGCCCGGCACCGGTCTCGATGGTAACAAGCTCCTTGCCGGCTTCTTCCATCAGCAGACGGCCGATGCAGCGCGTGGCGTTGCCGCAGGCGGACACTTCACTGCCATCGCGGTTGTGAATGCGCATGAAGGCATCGACACCCAGCGAGGACCGTTCAACGGTGATCATCTGGTCGAAACCGATGCCCGTCTCGCGGTCGCCCAATGCGGCAATGGCTTCAGGTGTCAGGCGCAGCGGTTTTTCACGCGCATCCCAGACCACGAAATCATTGCCAAGGCCGTTCATCTTCAAAAAGGGTCTGGTTTCAGACGCCATACCGGTTGCACTTCTTCAAAGCTTCAAGGAAAAGCGTCCGCCATCTTGCGGACATTTGCCCCTATATGGCGGAAAACACCGCAAATTACCAGTGGGGCAGGCAGTCATCGCAGATATGCGTAAACGCGCCAGCCCGTTATCACTTGGTCATCATTGCAGGGCTTGCCCCTGCAATCCATCCGTGGCCTTTCAAAGCCGGAAGCGTAGGGAAAAGAACCGATCAAGCGGCATGGATGCCATGGACGTGCCATGGCATGACGCGATGTGTTGGTGCCCTTACAGGCTCGCCGCGCTGAACGTATCGCAGGCATTGAGGTCGCCGGACTGGAAACCCTTCTTGAACCAGCTCGCCCGCTGCGCAGAGGTACCGTGGTTGAAGCTTTCCGGCACGACATAGCCCTGAGCCTGGCGCTGCAACGTATCGTCACCGATCCGGCTGGCCGCGTTCAGTGCCTCGTCGATATCGCCTTCCTCGACAAACCCTTTCTGCCGGGCGGCATAATGCGCCCAGATGCCGGCATAACAATCGGCCTGCAACTCGACACGTACCGATAGAGCGTTGCCTTCCGCCTTGCTGAGCGTACGCCGGGCCTTCTGGAATTCCGGCAGCACGCCAAGCACGTTCTGGATGTGGTGACCGACTTCATGCGCCAGCACATAGGCCTGTGCGAAATCACCGGGCGCATTCAGCTGGTTTGCCAGTTCCTGATAGAAGGACAGGTCGATGTAAAGCTTGCTGTCGGCACCGCAGTAGAACGGGCCGGTGGCCGCACTGGCGTATCCGCAGGCCGATGATACCGACCCTGAAAACAGCACCAACGTAGGCTCCGGGTAAGTCGCACCACCGTTTTCGAAGATCTGACCCCAGGTGTTTTCCGTGTCGGCCAGAACGACGGAGACAAATTGCGCGGTTTCCTGGTCGGCCGCACTGCGAGGGGCCTGCGTCTGATAGGACTGCGTATCGTAACCGCCCCCGCCATCCAACTGGCCGAGAAGTGTCAGCGGGTTGATGCCGGTCAGCCAGGCAATGCCGACGATTATCAGGAGGCCCGTCAATCCGAGGCCACCACCTCTGACCCGGCGACCACCGACGCGCATGCGCGGTCTCCCGCCCATCGAACGCCTGTCTTCAACATTGCTGCTGCCGCGGCGGCCTTTCCAGCGCATGTCCTTGTAATCTCCGTGAAACCGAACTTCGTCATACCAGACAAGACCGCGGAAACCTATGCGGTTGGCCGCCGTCTCTGCCTGTGAGACACTTTTCAAAAAACGCGGCAAGGCGCGTTCGGTTGCCCTCATTGCCAACGGAATCGTGATGCGGGTTACAGAGTTGGCGGTCATGCCGACCTAATATTGCGTCCATGGGGCAGTTATGAAGGATAACGATCATGCCCGACGTAAACGCTCAGCAGGCGCAACGCCTGATCAATTTCGCCACCGAAAGACTTGGCCGGGTGGAAGGCGATGGCCAGTGCTGGACGCTGGTCGACAACGCTTTCCGGCACGTCGGCTTCAACAAGCCGGCCTCCACCTATGTCTGGGGACGGGTGATCAACAACCTGTCGGACGCCCGGCCGGGTGACGTCTTCCAGTTCACCCGCTTAGAAGTCACGGTTCGTGTAACCCAGCCCGACGGCAACTGGGAGGAACAGACGATGTCCCGCGGCGAACCGCGGCACACGGCGATCCTGGAAAGTGTCAACGGCAACAGGGCGACCTTTCTGGAAAGCAACGTCACCGACGACCAGACCGTCAAGCGCAACGGTTTCGGAATTCGCACGGCAACGACGACCGATGACGCCGGCGTCAGGACCTCGACCACGGTCAGTGGCAGTTTCATTATCTACCGGCCACAGGTCAGTGCCAATCCTTAAGACTGTTCGGGCCGGCTCAGGTGTGGATCACCATCTCCGCGCCAAGGTCGATGTTCTGAAGAATCAGGCGCATGTGTTCCGGAGAAACGGCAACGCAGCCTTCCGTCGGTGAATAGCCCTGCCGCGCGATGTGAAAGAAGATCGCGCTACCCTGCCCCTTCACGGCCGGGTTCAGGTTGCAATCCAGCACGACGACGATGTCGTAGAGCCTGTCGTCGCGCCACATCTTCTCGTGGCTGGCCGCAAAAGGCAGTTGCACCGGCCTGTTGTACAGGCGGTGGCCAGGGTCGTCACACCAGCCGGACGCCGGTGTCAGCGGCTCGGTCGGCAGCAGCGTTGCCGGCGGCAAGTCCCGGTCCGGGCGATAGTAGACGTGCAGCAATTCGAACCGGCCCACCGGCGTGCCGCCATCGCCTTCACGCTTGCGCGTGACGATGCCCGACCGGCCGAGCGCACACGGGACCGTGATCCGCCCAAGACTGAGCACGCCGCGTGTCCGGTTCAGAGGCGACGCACGAACCTCCAGCATTCCCGCCGATTTTTTCAAGGTTTTCATGATCCTGTCCGTTCCGCCTGTCCGCTCCGCCGGTCTTCTTGATAAACCACCCCTAAACCCCGCGTGAAGAAGAATTGACGGGACACCGCTTGTGCGGGAACAATTTCCCACGCACATAGAAGCAGGAACGCGCTTGTGTCCTTTGCACAAGTCGTCGTGAAGAGATTTTGGATTCTGGCGAGGGACGCGACGATGACCGCCCGCACGATTTTGATTGTCGATGATGATACCGAACTGCGCGAAGCGCTGGTGGAGCAGCTGTCGCTTTACGATGAATTTGAGACGATCCAGGCGGATTCGGCCACGTCCGGCATCGCCATGGCCAAGGAAGAGCACGTCGATCTGCTGCTGATGGACGTCGGCCTGCCGGACATAGATGGGCGCGAAGCGGTCAAGCTGCTGCGCAAGGGCGGTTTCAAGGCACCGATCATCATGCTGACCGGTCATGACGGCGACAGCGACACGATCCTGGGGCTTGAGGCCGGTGCCAACGACTATGTCACCAAGCCGTTCAAGTTCGCCGTGCTTCTGGCCCGTGTCCGGGCACATTTGCGCCAGCACGAACAGAGCGAAGACGCCACCTTCGCCATCGGCCGCTATTCGTTCCGGCCCGCCGCCAAGGTGATGCAGGACGACAGCGGCTCCAAGGTTCGCCTGACGGAGAAAGAAACCTCCATCCTGAAATTCCTCTACCGCGCCGGCGAAAAGCCCGTGACCCGCGACGTGCTGCTGCACGAGGTCTGGGGCTACAATTCCGGGGTGACCACCCACACGCTGGAAACGCACATCTACCGCCTCAGGCAGAAAATCGAGCGTGACCCGTCCAATGCGGAGCTTCTTGTCACAGAAGCCGGTGGATATAAGCTTGTGCCGTAACCGGTAATCGGCGTATTTCTTGGGCATGAGCCTTGCCCAAGACATTGCGATTCTCAAACAAATCCCGATGCTTTCGGACTTTCAGGACGATCAGCTGCGTCTGCTTGCCTTCAGTGCCGAAAGCATGGATTACAACCGTGGCCAGCGCCTGTTCGATCAGGGCGACCGCGCCGATGGCGGTTTGGTAATCACCAGCGGCACGGTCAGCCTGCAGACGAGGACCAAGGACGGCTTTGAGGAAATCGAGCGCGTCGGTCAGGGCACACTGCTGGGCGAGACAGCTCTTCTTGCGGAAAACAAGCGCCCTTGCCGGGCGGAAGCCGTTGACGGCGTACGCATCATCCGCATTCGCCGCGCGCTCTTCAAACGCATGATCCAGGAATTCCCGGAACTTGCACAGCGCATGCTCGACCAGCGCGCCAGCCAGTTCCGCCAAACGGTTTCAGCCCTGCGCCCCATCGGCGAAAAGATGGCCGAACTGGAGCAGATCAACGCCGAACGCCGCGTGCGCGACGACGAGAAACAGTCGTAGGGCAAAAGTCCCGACGCTGATTGTCTCGCAATTCAAACAGCGGCAGGGTCTGAGTCTCGGCGGGTCTTCGCATTCCCTGGAGATAATCTTCACGTGTCGCCGTCTTTGCCGGACGTGATCCGGTAATCCTGGCCGTTCCACACATCCAAGCTCATCAGAAGATAAGGGGATCGGCATGGATCCCATGGTCAAGCCATGGGATGACGGGACTGGGAAACCTGGAAACTCGGCTTCTCCCATCATGGGGTGGCTCCCCAACCAGACCGGGTCCAATTCCTGAGACCACACCCTCTTTCCGTCATTGCCGGGCCAGACCAGGCAATCCATGCCGTGACCTTTCCGCATGAAACACCCGACCGGGATGGAAGGCACTCGACTTGGGTCCGAGGGCAAAGCCACGGGATGATGGTAGTGGGAGGTGAAGGCTCGGCGATATTTTACGCCCGTTTCAGCCCCAGCTTGGGGCCGAGCAGTCCGCCGATCCATTGAACTATTGCCGCCAAACCAACCCCGAGCCCGATGATCCCGACCCAGATAGCCGGACGGATTGCAACGGAAAGGGCGAAGTTGGCTTGAAACACCCGGTCGGCAGGAATGCCGGTGGCAAGTGCGTACCAGGCAAATTCGATCCCGGCAGTCCCTGCAGCTGCCAGCAGCGCGCAAACCGCCAGAACCAGCGGGTTTGCAAGGCTGAAGCCTGCTTTGACCGCAAGTCTGTAGATCATCAGCAGCACGAACAGGCCTGCCATCAAGGTGGCCTGCGTGACGTCCGACTTGGACTGCAGGAAGAAGTGGAACAGCATGAGAACGCCGATCGGATAGATCAGGGTGTGCAGCCGCTGCCAGTTCCGCCCGAGTTTGCGGATGGCACTGTCAAACGAGGTCGCCCCCAGAACCGCCAGCCCGAACAGCGCGACAAAGCCGATGGTCAGATAGAAACGCAGAACGATTTCAGACACGACCTTGCCGAGGTTCCAGCTTTCCTGCGCAGCGTAAAGCCCCAGGTGCAAGAGCGCATAGGCAAGCACTGTCACACCCAACATGCGCCTGACACCGACGATCCTGTTCCAGGAGAAGATCCTCCGCAGCGGGGTCACCGCCAGGGTCACAAGCAGGAAGCGCACCGTCCAGTCGCCACTGGCATGAAGCTCCATCTCGAAGGGCTCCGGCAGCACTGGCCCGAAGGCGAGGCTGTAGAAGATCTGCAACGCCGGAAGAAGCACGGCAATGAATACAGCCAATCGCAGACCGGAAAGGTTGCCGCGTCGGTCGGTCCAGGGAGCGTATGGTGCCAAGGTCATCATATCCATGCGTTCGGACTATCGCACGAAACGTTCAAGGACACTGAAAAGCTTTTCAAGCCTGCGTGAAGAAGATGAGAGGCGGTTATCCAGCTTTCCCTGTCCCGCTTCACCGGCAAGCGCCTTTCGGCGCCGCCCCTTCGTATTCAGTCCGACAGGAACCACTCATTCCCGCGTTCTTTGTCATCCCGGTTTGACGCGTCAGCGACAAGACCGGGATCCAGTACGCCGTGGGATCAGACCCGAAAAACCTCGCGAACCCAATAAATACTGGATCCTTGCCTGCGCAGGGATGACAAGGTTGATGGGCTTCAGGACAAGACGGCTGAATGCGGTAGCCGTGATCGAAATCCGGAGGATTGACCCTGTGAGTGGAGGATCAGGTCTTGGCGACGCGTCGCGCGCCTTAAAGAACCTGAGGCAACCAAAACAAAAAAGCCGGGTCGTGAAACCCGGCTTTTCAAAAGTCATTGTAGTCCGGCTCAGACCCAGGGGCGGTCGTTGCCCATCTTGCTTTCAAAGGTGTCGATTTCACCGGCCTTTGCCATGGTCAGGCCGATGTCGTCGAGGCCGTTGATCAGGCAATGCTTGCGGAAGCTGTCGATCTTGAAGGCGATATCGCCGCTTTCAAGACCTTTGATTTCCTGGCTTTCCAGATCGATCGTCAGCGTGAAGTTGGCGCCGCGCTCTGCCGCATGCATCAGGGTTTCCAGCTCGTCTTCGGAAACCTGGATCGGCAGAATGCCGTTCTTGAAGCAGTTGTTGTAGAAAATGTCCGCGAACGAGGTGGAGATCACGCAACGGATGCCGAAATCAAGCAGCGCCCAGGGCGCATGCTCGCGTGAGGAACCGCAGCCGAAGTTGTCACCGGCGATCAGGATTTTGGCATTGCGGTAGGCGGCCTTGTTGAGAACGAAGCTGTCGTTCTCCGATCCGTCGTCGTTGGTGCGCATTTCGTGGAACAGCGCGGTGCCGAGGCCGGTGCGCTTGATCGTCTTCAGGAACTGCTTCGGAATGATCATGTCCGTGTCGATGTTCACGATCGGCAACGGCGCTGCGACACCGGTCAGGGTCTCAAATTTTTCCATTCTTCTTCTCTCCTGAAAGGCCTGAAAACGGATGCCGCTTACGCAGCAAGGCTGGTTGTCTGATCGACACCGAGCATCAGATTGAGGTTCTGGACCGCAGCGCCGGACGCGCCCTTGCCCAGGTTGTCGTAGACGGCAACGATCGCAGCCTGCGCCCTGGCGTCATTTGCAAAGACGTGCAGATGCAGCTTGTTGGTGTCGTTGAGCGCCTGCGGGTTGAGGCTGTCGGATTTCTCGAGCGCTTCCAGCGGCGCGACCTCGACAAAACCACCGGGTGCAGAAGCGAAATGATCGGCGATCGCCGCATGCAGCTGCTCGCCCGTCGGCACCTTGGCAAGGCCTGCCAGATTCAACGGAACCACCGTCAGCATGCCCTTGTAGAAATCGCCAACGGTCGGAGTGAACAGTGGAGCTGCGTCGAGCAGGCCGTATTCCGTCATTTCGGGAAGGTGCTTGTGATTGAACCCGAGCGCATAGGGCGCAAACGAATTTGCGCTGGTTCCGGCAGCTTCGTAATCGGCAATCATGCCCTTGCCACCACCGGAATACCCGGAGATGCCGAAATAGGTCAGGTTGAAGTCCGCCGGCAGCAGCTCTGCGGTGATCAGCGGACGAACCGCAGCGATCAGGCCCTGCGGCCAGCAGCCCGGATTGGCGACGCGCATGGCCGCGGCGATGATGTCGGCCTGGTCGAGGTCCATTTCGGCAAAGCCGTAGGCCCAGCCCTCGGCAACCCGGTGGGCGCTGGAGGCGTCAATTACACGAGTGGTGTCGTTCTCGATCAGGGCAACGCTTTCCTTGGCCGCCGCATCCGGCAGGCAAAGAATGGCAATATCGGCCTTGTTGAGGTAGTCGGCCCGGGCTGCCGGATCCTTCCGGCTTTCGTCCGGAATGGAGATCAGCTCAAGGTCGCGGCGCATGGCAAGGCGCTCGCGGATCTGCAGACCCGTCGTACCGGCTTCACCATCAATAAACACGCGCGCAACCATCGCCCGTTCCTCTCCCTCTCATGATCGCCGCCAGTTTCGAACCCCAGGGCCCGAAAGCCGTCAGGCAGATCGGTGCAAAATCGCAAGCGTCATACACCCAATCGCGCGGCTTGTCACCGCCGCGCGACGCTCCGTTATCTCAACGGGCCCTTGAGTGATACTCATCATTCGGGCGCATGTCGGACGCCGCAGCCACCCTGTTGGACATGTTGAAGAAGCCCGTTACCGAGGCGATGTCCCAGATGTCGCGATCCGTAAACCCGACATCGCGCAGGGCTTGCCGGTCGCTTTCCACGATTTCCGCCGGCTTCTCCGTCAACTTGACGGCGAAGTCGAGCATCGCCCGCTGCTTTGGTGAAAGGTCCGCAACGCGGTAGTTCATCACCATCAGTTCCCCCAGCACGGGGTCCCCGGAAAGCTCGCGCACCGCAGCACCATGAGCCGTCAGGCAATAAAAACAGCGGTTGACCGCTGATACCGCAACGGCAATCATCTCTCTCTCGAGCTTGGAGAGTGTACACTCGCCCAGCATGAGGTCGTTGTACATGTCGGTGAAGGCGCGCAGCTTCGTTTCGTCGAACGCATATGCCTTGAGGACGTTGGGAACGAGACCCAGCTTCTCCTGGCACAAGTCGAAATAAGCCTGTGTCTTTTCACTCAATGTTACATTTGAATCGATTTGCAAGGCCGTGACTTTACTTGACAATTTGCTCCTCCCGTCATGAAACCGTTTATGTCGCTGAAATATGAACTTAAGTCTTAGAACGAGCGAGCGACAGAGCCAAACCATACGATCGCCTAAGGGGATGGAAAATGCCGGACAAACACGACGTCGAGAAACTCAAACTCATCGACGCGGTCCAAGCAACCTTGAATCAGGAAGATCCGGCTCTCGCCGAGTTTTCCCGCGCCTTTTATGACCGGGGCGCAGCGGAAGACCTGGTGGCCTACACCGCGGAAGAGCTGACCGGCTTTGCCCGGGACGCCTGGCAGGATTTCCAGAACCACGAACTCGGCACGCATCGTGTCAGCATCGCCGATCCGGCGTTCAAGGCCCAGGGCAGCAAGGTCAAGGGCGTCTCGATTATCGAGATCGTCAACGACAACATGCCCTTCCTGGTCGATTCCGTCATGGACGAGCTGCAGGAAAGCAAGATCGAAGTGCATCTGGTTCTGCACCCGATCTTCATCGTGGAACGGGATGACAACGGCAAACTGACAAGCGCCACGGCCCGCAAGAAACCACCGAAGCGGACCGACCGGCAGGAAAGCCTCATCCATATCCACGTGACACGGATTGATTCGCCCGAAGCCCGCGCGGCCCTCAAGGCGCGGCTCGACAAGGTTCTGTCCGATGTCCGCGCCGTCGTGTCGGACTTCAAGCCGATGCAGGAACGCCTGGCGGAGGCCATCGACACCTACAAGACCACGCAAATTCCCGGCAGCAGCGACGAGTTGTGGGAGGCAATCCACTTCCTGGAGTGGATGGAGAACGACAACTTCATTTTCCTCGGCATGCGCGAATACATGTTCGAAGGCGGCGTCGAGGAGGGCGAGCTTTCCCCCCATGAGGGCACGGGCCTCGGCCTCTTGTCCGACCCGGATGTGCGCGTTCTCCGCCGCGGCACGGAGTTCGTGCAGATCACGCCGGAAATTCGCGAGTTTCTGAAGAAACCCGAACCGCTGATCATCGCCAAGGCCAACGTGAAGAGCACCGTGCACCGGCGCGTGCACATGGATTACGTCGGCGCCAAGCTTTATGACGACGAAGGCAACATGAACGGCGAGCTGCGCATTGTCGGCCTGTTCGCCTCGACCGCCTATACCGAACCGACCAGCACCATCCCGTTCCTGCGCCGCAAGGTTGCCAGCGTTCTGGCCCGCGCCGGCTACGGGTCGGAAAGCCATTCCGGCCGTGCCCTCCGCAACGTTCTGGAAGCTTTCCCGCGTGACGAGCTGTTCCAGATCGAACGGGAGCGCCTGTTCGACTTTTCCATCGCCATCCTGCAGCTGGACGAGCGCCCGCGCATTCGCGTGCTGTCCCGCCCGGACAAGTTCGACCGCTATGTCTCTATTCTGGTCTTCGTCCCGCGTGACCGCTATTCCACCGAAGTTCGCCTGAACGTCGGCACCTATCTGGCCTCCGTCTATGAAGGTCGCGTGTCGGCCTGGTACGTTACCTATCCAGAAGGTCCGCTTGCGCGGGTTCACTACATCATCGGCCGCGATCGCGGGGAAACGCCGACGCCCCAGCAGGAAGAGCTGGAAGCCGCCGTTGCCGACATGGTGCGCACCTGGTCCGACAGCGTGCGCGACGCGCTCAAGGACGAATTCGCGCCTTCACAGGCCCGCAAGCTGGCCGACCGCTACGCGCTTTCGTTTCATGGTGGCTACAAGGAAGTCTACAACGCCCAGTCCGCGGTGTTCGACATCGTCAAGCTGGAAACCCTGTCCGACAAGAACGACACCACCATCACGTTCCACCGCCAGGCCGGCACCAGGGACAGCCGCCTGTCGCTGAAGGTCTATCACCGCGGTTCGCCGATCCCGCTGTCCGCGCGCGTGCCGCTCCTGGAAAACATGGGCTTCCGGGTGATCAACGAGCGGACCTACCGTGTCACGCCGGCCGATGCCCCCTTGTCCTACCTGCACGAAATGACGCTGGAATCGCGCAGCGGCGAAGACATCGTCTTTTCCGATCAGCTGCAATCCCGGCTGGAAAGCATGTTCATGGCAGTCTGGACCGGGCTGGCGGAAGACGACGGCTATAACCGCCTGGTGCTGACGGCGGAGCTTGCCTGGCGCGACGTGGCGGTGATCCGCGCGCTGTCGAGATACCTGCGCCAGGCCGGTATCCGCTTTTCCGAAGACTACATGTGGTCCACGCTCAACAACTACCCGAAGATCGCGGCCAAACTGGTGGAACTGTTCCACCTGCGCTTCAACCCGGATGTCACCGAAAAGGACCGGGACCTTGGCACGGAACGGCTGGAAAGCGAACTGACCGCCGATCTGGAGGACGTCGCCAGCCTTGACGACGACCGCATCCTGCGCCGGTTCCAGAACACGATTGAATCGATCCTGCGCACGAACTTCTACCAGCTCGACAAGAAGGGGCAGCCCAAGCCGACCTTTGCCTTCAAGATCGACAGCCGCCAGATCGACGACCTGCCCCAACCGCGTCCGTTCCGGGAAATCTTCGTCTACAGCCCCCGCGTGGAAGGCGTGCACCTGCGTTTCGGCATGGTTGCCCGTGGCGGCCTGCGCTGGTCCGATCGACCGCAGGACTTCCGCACCGAAGTGCTCGGTCTGGTGAAGGCTCAGCAGGTGAAGAACGCAGTGATCGTCCCGGTCGGTGCCAAGGGTGGTTTCGTGCCCAAGAACCTGCCGCCGATGAGCGATCGCGATGCCTGGTTCAAGGAAGGTACCGAAAGCTACAAGATCTTCATCAACGCCCTTCTGGACGTGACCGACAACCTCGGCGAGGACAACATCCTGCCGCCGGAGCGCGTGCAGCGCTATGACGGTGACGACCCCTACCTGGTGGTTGCAGCCGACAAGGGCACGGCCACTTTCTCCGATACGGCCAACGGCATTTCGGAAGGAAGGCACTTCTGGCTGGGCGACGCTTTCGCCTCCGGCGGGTCCGCCGGCTACGATCACAAGAAGATGGGCATCACCGCACGCGGCGCCTGGGAAGCGGTGAAGCGGCACTTCCGCGAGATGAACCGGGATATCCAGACCCAGCCCTTCACGGCGGCCGGTGTCGGCGACATGTCCGGCGACGTCTTCGGCAACGGCATGTTGCTGTCGAAGGCAACCAGGCTGATCGCGGCCTTCGATCACCGCGACATCTTCATCGATCCGGATCCGGACCCGGCAAAGACCTGGGAAGAGCGCAAGCGGATGTTCGACCTCGGCCGCTCGTCCTGGAAGGACTACAACACCGACCTGATTTCCAAGGGTGGCGGCATCTTCTCGCGCCAGCTGAAGTCCATTCCGCTTTCACCGGAGATGCAGTCCCTGCTCAACCTGAACAAGGGCAGCGCAACGCCGCAGGAAGTGATGACCGCCATCTTGAAGATGGAAGTCGACCTGCTGTGGTTCGGCGGTATCGGCACTTATATTCGCGCCAAGTCCGAGACGGACGCCGATGTGGGCGATCGCGCCAATGACCCGATCCGCATCACCGCATCGGAAATCGGCGCTAAGGTGATCGGCGAAGGTGCCAACCTCGGTCTGACCCAGCTCGCCCGTATCGAGTTCAACAAGAAGGGTGGGCGCTGCAACTCCGATGCGATCGACAATTCCGCCGGGGTGAACTCCTCGGACATGGAGGTCAACATCAAGATCGCCCTCGGCGCCGCGGTGAAATCCGGCAAGCTGACCATCGAGCAGCGCAACGAACTTCTGGCTGAAATGACCGACGAGGTCGCCGAACTCGTGTTGCGGAACAACTACCTGCAGACCCTGGCCATCTCCATGACCGAACTGCGCGGCATGGAAGACTTCGGCTACCAGGTGCGCATGATGCGCCAGCTGGAACAGGCAGGCCTTCTGGACCGGGTGGTCGAACAGCTGCCGGACGAGGCAACACTCGACGAGATGCGCAAGGCCGGGCTGCTGCTGACCCGCGCCGAACTGGGCGTGCTGCTGGCCTATGCCAAGATCACGCTTTACGACGCGCTGCTGGAAAGCTCGGTTCCGGACGACGATTATCTGGCGCGCGAACTGTTCCGCTATTTCCCGGACCAGATGGCCGACACCTACAAGGACGAGATCAGCGGCCACCGCCTGCGGCGTGAAATCATCGCCACGATGCTGGCCAACTCGATGATCAACCGGGGCGGGGCGACCTTCATCACCCGTCTGCGTGACCAGACCGACGCAACCGCGACCGAAATCGCTCAGGGCTTCGTTGCCGTGCGCAACAGCTACGACCTGACCGATCTCAACACGGAGATCGACCAGCTCGACACGAAGATCGACGGCGCTCTGCAGCTGGAGCTCTATTCGGAAATCCAGTCGCTGCTTCTGGAACGGGTCGTCTGGTTCAAGCGCAACGTGTCCTTCGACAAGGGCCTGTTTGCCGTTGTCGAGCGGTTCCGTGCAGGTATCGCCGCACTGCGCGACCGCCTGGAAGCGGTCTTGCCGGAAGAACCCGCCGCGGTCCTGGCGGAGCGCACCGCAGCCTTCGTGGAGCAGGGTGTTCCGGAAAGTCTCGCCCGGCGGATCGCCTGGCTGCCGGCCGAGCGGGCCATTCCCGATATCGTCATCGTGTCGGAAGAAACCGGGGCAGATCTGGATACGGCTGCAAGGGCCTATTTCGAAGTTGCTCACCACTTCCAGCTCGGTGCGATGCTCGAACTCGCCAACGATCTCGACGTCCGGGACTACTACGACGGCCTCGCGCTCGACCGGGCACGGGCCATGCTGGTCTCCGCGCAGCGCGCCCTGGCCATCGCGGCCGTTCGCGCCGGCGGTTTTACAAGCTGGCTGGAAGAACACGAGGCGGAAGTGGGCCGGCGCAAACGCTCTGTTTCCGAAATCCTCGACGGCGGTCTCAGCGTGTCGAAATTCTCCGTGGCGGCAAGCCTGCTCGCGGAAATCTGCGGCACCGCGTAACCGGGCGGAAATCGCGTTATGGGGCCGGCAGTTCCGCTGCCGGCCTTGGCTTTTCAGCGGTATTGCCCTCGCCCCGGCAACGCTATGCGCGAGCGGGGAACGGAGAGCCAGCGGCACCCAAGGCAAAGCGCACCTTCCCAAGATGGTCTTTGGCTCACCGATCCCGGATCTTCGCTGCGCTGCGTCCGGGATGAGGTGATATGTGTTGCCAGGCTGGTGAGAGGCCCACCTTCCCGCACCCTCATCCTGAGGAGCCGCGCAAGTGGCGTCTCGAAGGATGGGCCGCATACGCCAACCGAAACTCTCTCCTGCAACAGACACCGGATATTCGCAAACACCTGTAGGCTTCAGGAGCGGGAAGCGATATGCATGAATGAGTTGGGCTCGTCCCGGCCTTGATCCCCCAGGCAGCGAGTTGCCCTTTTCCATGACAACCGTTTCAGACATCCCGTTGCAATCTACCGACAGGCGCGCCGTCCTCTCCTGGGCCCTGTTCGACTGGGCAGCACAGCCCTTTTTCACGCTGATCACCACATTCGTCTTTGCGCCTTACTTTGCCTCGACGCTGGCCGCGACCCCGGCCGAAGGCCAATCGCTTTGGGGATACGCAACTGCGGCCGCCGGACTGTGCATTGCCTTTGCAGCACCGGTACTGGGCTCGATCGCGGATGCAACAGGCCGGCGAAAACGCTGGATCCTTCTCTTCTCGTTGCCGTTTGTCATCTGTTGCTGGGCATTCTGGTACGCCGCTCCGGGAAGTCCGAACGGCATCGCCATCGCGCTCATCGCCTTTGCCGTCGGCACGCTGTCCATCGAAATCGCGACCGTCTTCAACAACGCCATGATGCCTTCGCTGGTACCGCCGGAACGCATCGGACGCCTGTCCAGTTTCGGCTGGGCACTCGGCTACGCCAGTGGACTGGTCACGCTGGTGATCGCCCTCGGATTTTTCGCCGCCAGCCCCGAGTCAGGCAAGACCCTGCTGGGTTTCGAGCCGGTTCTGGGTCTTGATGCGGCGACCCAGGAAGGCGATCGCGCCGTCGGGCCGTTTTCTGCGCTCTGGTATCTCGTTTTCGTGTTGCCGATGTTCCTCTTCGTGCCGGACGTGCCGCACCAGGCAAAGATCGGTCCGGCCATCCGTGCCGGCCTTGCAAACCTGCGCATGAGCCTGGCCCAGGCACGCACCAACAGGAATATCTTCCTGTTCCTTCTCGCCAACATGATCTTCAAGGACGGTCTTGTCGCCCTCTTCGCGTTCGGCGGAATTTATGCCGCCGGCCAGCTTGGCTGGGGATCCATCGAAATCGGCACTTTCGGCATCATCCTGACCATCACCGGAACACTGGGCCTGCTGCTGGGCGGGCCGATGGATGATCGTTTCGGGGCCAAGCCGGTGATTGTCTTCTCGCTCATCGTTCTGATGATCTGCGGCCTCGGCATGATCTCCATCGACCGGACAACGGTGTTCTTTGTCATCAAGACCGCCGCTGCCCCCGAGGGTGCTCTCTTCGCATCGCTGCCGGAACAGGTGTTCATTGCACTCGGCGGTGTCATCGGCGCGGTGTCCGGCCCGTTGCAGGCCTCCTGCCGCAGTCTTCTGGTCCGCATAGCCCCGCCGCAGCACGTGACCCAGTATTTCGGCCTTCTGGCGCTCTCCGGAAAGGTCACCAGCTTCCTGGCCCCGCTTACCGTCGGTGTGGTAACCGCCCTGACTGCCAGCCAACCCGCAGGCATGTCCGTCATCCTGGTCTTTTTCGGAGTTGGCCTCCTGTTGTTGTTGCGGGTGCGGGAGCGCTAACAGACGCCTTTGCCAGGAACCGGTGCGGGCATTGCCCAAACAAAAACGCGCCAGAAAATCCGGCGCGCTTCATGTTCAGATGTTGCCAGTCTCGCCTCAGGCGACCTGACGAACGCTGGCAAGGAAACCTTCGACTTCCTGCTTGAGCCGGTCGGCTTCGGTCTGCAGGACGTTGGCGGAGGCCGAGACCTGACGGGCGGCATTGCCGGTGTCGTCGGCAGAGGCTGCCACCTTGACGATGTTCTGCGCCACTTCCTGGGTGCCGTTGGAGGCTTCCTGGATGTTGCGGGCGATCTCGTCGGTGGCAAGGCCCTGCTGTTCGACCGAAGCCTGGATGGACGAGGAGATCTCGTTCATCTTTTCGATGGTTTCGGAAATGCCCTTGATGGCATCGACCGATCCGGCGGTTTCCGTCTGCACCGACTGGATCTGCAGGGAGATTTCCTCGGTCGCCTTGGCGGTCTGGTTGGCCAACTCCTTCACCTCGGCGGCAACAACGGCAAAGCCCTTGCCCGCTTCGCCGGCACGCGCCGCCTCGATGGTGGCGTTCAGCGCCAGCAGGTTGGTCTGTTCGGCAATGTCGGTGATCAGCTTGACCACTTCGCTGATCCGGTTGGCAGCTTCCGCGAGCCCCTCGATCTTGCGGTTCGTCGATTGGGCCTGTTCCACGGCGTGGGAGGCAATCTCGGTGGACTGGGTCATCTGGCGGGAAATTTCACCGACCGATGCCATCAGTTCTTCAGCCGCGGACGCAACCGTTTCCACGTTCGACGACGCTTCCTCGGAAGCGGCAGCCACTGCCGTGCTCTTCTCGCTGGTGTCGTCGGCTCCCGCCGTCAGCGTCATCGATGCCGCATTGAGGTCCTGCACCTGGTGCATCACCGTCTGGGTCAGCTCTGAGATCTGGCGGTCGAAATCCTGCGACAGCTCGCTGATCCGGCCTGCACGCTCCAGCTGCTGACGCTGTGCTTCTTCCTGCTCGGCGGCCAGTGCCTCGGCCTGCCGGGCCTTGTCGCGGAAGACTTCCAGCGCCTTGCTGATCTCGCCGATTTCGTCCTGGCGGTCGGTATCGTGGATCGGCTCGTCGTAACGGCGATCGATTAGCGCCTGGATGCTGCGCACGGCGCGCTCCAGCGGACGGCGAACAATCGTGTTACCGACAAGATAGATGGAAAGAGCCACGACGATGAGCAACACGACACCCACGCCGACGATCATGGTCGTGATCGAAGACGAAGCCGCATTGAGGGTCGCCAGCGGCACGTTGACGACCACGGCAAGCTTGGCATCGGTACCGGTCACATGCACCGGCATGACGATGCGGTGCACTTCCGTGCCGAGCGTGTTGGAATATCCGTCATAGGCAAATGGCTCGCCGTTCTTGACCGCCGCCAGAAGCTTGTCCTGCACGGCAAGGTCGGCTTCGGACTGGCCTTCCATCCATGGCTTGCCGAGAACGGCAGGGTCGGCGTGGGCAATCCAGACGCCGTTTTGCGACAGGAGGTGAACCGATCCCGTGTCCAGTGGCCGTTGCTGGCCAAGCACTTCGGACAACGGTGTCAGAAGGATGTCGCCACCGGCAGCACCAATCACCTTGGACCCGTCTCGGATCGGCGAGGAGAACGACACACCGGTCACGGTCTTGCCATCGGCTTCCCAGCTGTAGGGTTCGGTCATGTAGTCCTTGCCGGACACATAGGCACCATTGAACCAGAGGTCGCTGGTCGCACTCAGGTCACCGACGGCGATCTTCTCGATGGGCCGGTAGGCCAGCGTTCCGTCCGCCTTGCGGAAGTAATAGGGCTGCCATTCGCCGTCTTCGGCCCATTTCTCGTCGCCCTTGAACTCGGCATCCTTGCCGTCGAGCTCGTCTCCGGCAACCACGCCCCAGGTGCCCGAAAGGTCCTTGTTGGTCAGCGTCAGGTTTTCAACGACGGCGTTCCAGGCTTCACGGTCGACCGCTCCGGCCTTCTTCATGCCGCCGAGGGAACTTGCCAGCGTCTGTGCGGATTTCAGGCCGTTTTCAAGGCCGCGCTGGACGAATTGCGCCTGCTCGCGTGCCACTGTCTCGGCTTCGGACCGTGCAAGATCTCCCGTAATGCGGGACGCTTCCCATCCGATAAAACTGATGCCGACCACAAGGGCAACCGTCAGGGTCGCCGCACTGGCCCCAATGAGCTTTGTTGTGACCTTCGCTCTTCTAAACACCGGCAATCTCCGCGAATCGCAAGAAAACGGCAGGCGAATACCTGCCAAAGCTTGCTGCAGACTACCCGGTGGGCGTTAACAAGGTCTTCAGTGGGAGGGTTTTTCTTAATGACCCCTGTCATTTTTGACAGTAATTTCGAACCATTAGCTTGCTAATGTTTTACAAGCTCAGATGAAGTGCCGGTTCGAATGAAAACCGGCACTTCAATTCATCGGCGAATACCCGAAATCAGTGCCGGAAATGACGCATGCCGGTCATGACCATGGCAAGGCCTGCGTCGTCGGCTGCCGCAATCACGTCGTCATCGCGCATGGAGCCACCCGGCTGGATAACGGCGGTTGCTCCGGCTTCAGCGGCCGACAGAAGACCGTCGGCAAACGGGAAGAACGCATCGGAGGCGACCACGCATCCCTTCGTCAGCGGTTCGGAAAGACCAGCGGCCTCGGTCGCGTCCAAAGCCTTGCGGGCAGCGATGCGTGCGGAATCCACCCGGCTCATCTGACCGGCCCCGACACCAACGGTGGCGCCGTCCTTGGCGTAGACGATAGCATTGGACTTCACGTGTTTGGCGACCCGGAAGGCGAATTTCAGATCGGCCAGTTCCTGCTCGCTCGGCGCGCGCTTGGTAACGACCTTGAGGTCAAGGTCATCGACCACACCGTTGTCGCGTGACTGGACCAGGAGGCCGCCCGCAACGGACTTGACGAAGAGACCCTTGGCGCGTGCATCGGCGAGGCCGCCGGTGACCAGAAGGCGCAGGTTCTTCTTCGCCGCGATGATTTCGCGTGCCGCGTCGTCCGCATCCGGCGCGATGATCACTTCCGTGAAGATCTTGACGATTTCCTCGGCCGCAGCGGCATCCAGCGTCTGGTTCAGGGCGACGATGCCGCCGAAGGCTGAAACCGGATCGCAGCGCAGGGCCAGCTCGTAGGCTTCCTTCAGGCTTGCGCCTTCGGCCACGCCGCACGGGTTGGCATGCTTGATGATGGCAACAGCACTGGTGCGGGCCGGATCGAACTCGCTCACCAGCTCAAACGCGGCATCGGTGTCGTTGATGTTGTTGTAGGACAGCGTCTTGCCCTGAAGCTGCCTGGCCGTGGCAACACCCGGGCGCTGCTCACCGGTGGTGTAGAAACCGGCCGTCTGATGCGGGTTTTCGCCATAGCGCATGACTTCGGCAAGCGAACCGCCAACCGCACGATGGGCGGGCGTTGCTTCCCCCAGTTGATCCGCCATCCAGTTGGAGACGGCGGCATCATAAGCAGCCGTGCGGGCAAAGGCCTTTTGCGCCAGTTTCTTGCGCAGGGCCAGCGGGGCCTTGCCGCCGTTGGCATCAAGCTCGGAAATCACTGCATCGTAGTCGGCCGGGTCGGTGACCACGGTAACATAGGCATGGTTCTTGGCGGCCGCACGGGTCATTGCCGGTCCACCAATGTCGATGTTCTCGATGCCGGTGGCGTAGTCGGCGCCGGAGGCGACAACGTCCTCGAACGGATAGAGATTGCCGCAAAAGAGATCGATGCCGACGATGTCATGCTCGCTCATCGCCTTCTGGTGGTCGGCATCATCGCGGATCGAGAGCAGACCGCCGTGTACCTTTGGATGCAGCGTCTTCACGCGGCCGTCCATGATTTCCGGAAAGCCCGTAACTTCCGAAATGTCCAGAACCGCAAGCCCGGCTTCCTTAAGCGCCTTGTAGGAACCGCCGGTGGAGACCAGCTCGACACCGCGCTCGGACAGCGCTTTTGCAAAGTCGACAAGACCGGTCTTGTCGAAGACGGACAGAAGGGCGCGCTTGACGGGAACCAGCTCGGGAACGGGTACGGCTTTGGACACAATGGCCATGAATTTGCCTCGCAATTGGGGACGGTCCGGGAGTTGCCGTCGCCCTATCACGTCTTCAGCAAAAGCGGAAGGTCTCTATTCTTCCAGCGGGAGTTCGTCCGGCTCGTCAAAATCGCTGGTGCCGCGCCGGCTGAGTTTGGCCGTCGCTGTCTTGCGGAACTGCCACCCCACGGAGGGGGCCTCGAGCACGGCACCGGAGATCACGATCTGCTCGGTCTTGCGGTGGCCGTAGACATCCGAAAGATAGATGCTTTCTTCCAGCATGACCTCGGTCCCGGGCGCTTCGAATTCCCAGGCTTCGCCGTCCCGGCACACCAGGAGCACCGCTGATCCGCCGCGGATGAGCGAGCTGCGCAGGCCAGGATGCAGGTGAAAGCGGATTGCGTAGCGGTTTTCGCTGTCCACAGGACCGATTGCCGAAAACGTGTCGATGCCGTCCAGCACCGTGCCGTCGCCTGCAAGGCGAATGTCGCGCTCATGCAGGACATGGAACTCGCTGGCATAACCATCATGGGAGGCCGTGATCCGGCTGCCGGCCGCATCGTCTTCCCGCTCCACCGGCACCCTGACCGGACCGGACAGGATAGGTGCGCCCAGAATGTGCCCGAACGGCCGGTTCGACAGGAACCGGCAGGAGGACGTATCCTCGATCACCGCCGTGGAGTGTGCAGGCGTCGAGCGGCTGACCCGGCGCCAGGCCGGATTGGACTTGGGCGAGACGCCGCAATTGACCACGATCCGGTTGTTGCCGGAGGAGAATTCGAACGAAAGACAGCCTGCATGAGCGTCGCCGGAAACGCCGATGGCCGGGGCAGGGCCGGTGTCGATCAGGACAACGGAATTGCCACCGGTTAAGCGCTGATAGCCCGAATGCGGCGCATTCTGCGGCGGGGCGCCCCGTGCATCGTCATAGGCAAGGATGGTGGCGACAAGGTCGCTCGGCGTCGAGCCCATGCCGTTGAAATGGGCGAGGGCCCCGTCGCCATGACGGAAGAAGCGCAGCAGTGGCATCATCCGGTCCACCGACTGCACCATCGCCGGCGGAACCTCCAGCCCTTGCGCTACGAAGGCCTGGCGAACCGGAAGCAGGTCCGCGAGAATGTCGATCAGCGCTTTCGGGTTGCGCGAGATGTGGCCGCCATCGGGCAGGATCTGGCGTGTCAGCTCCTGGTCGAGACGCCGGATGCTCTGGCGTGCAAAGCGGCCCTGTCCGGCCATGGAGATACAGGCGGACGCCATGGCAAGGGCTGCATGCAGGCGCTCGACGCCGTCTTCCGTTTCATTGATGGTCTGGCGCAGGTAACGCACCTGGCGGGCCAGTGACCGCACGAAACTGCGGTAGAACTCGTGATCGCCGTCCTGAAGAATGAAGGGCGAATGCGCCAGCCAGGACAGAATGCGGCGGGTCACGACCGACGCTTCCCAGCCGATGTCGTGCCAACGACCACAGAACTTGATCCAGTCCTCCACCAGCGCCCGGGCATTTTGCCGGGAAATCTGGCTGTCGGCGGCGCGAAGGTCCCGCATCCAGCCGAAGCTGTGAAGCTCACGCTGCCAGTCTTCGTGAACGGCCTGAAGCTCGAACGGAGATCTGCCTTGCGTCTCCACCAGATGGCCGGAGAACAGGAACCGGCCGCCGTAGATATCGGCAGCATTGGTCGCGTCGGCAGTGCGCAGATCCTGTGGCGCGATGAGCAAGCGCGCAGGCACAGCCGAAAACGGCTGCATGCGGAACAGCGGCCCGCCATGCATCCATTTCAAGGAGCGTTGCCAAATATGCAGGGCCACAAGCCGCCAGATGCGGCTTCTTTCACTCAGGCTTGCAGTATTCACCAAACCATCTCCAAAACTGATGGTTTCTGCGCGTTTATGGGGAATCTCCGGTGTCTAATTCAGGAAACGAACCATTAAGGTTAGCATTTCATTTAAAGAATCATTGCAAGTGAACAGTTTATTCCGCGTTAAAACCGGCGGAACCTTGCGGCAAAAAAGCCGTCCATGCCCTTGCTCACCGGATCCAAGGCGGCGCTATGGCAGGGCAGACAGCGAAGATAGCCTTCATTTGTGACACATTCGGCAAGGCCGCCCACCTCTGAGGCCTCGACCGGAACCAGTTCGATTTTTCCGGCCTGCCGCTCCAGAAAACCGGCCACCTGGGCTTCGCCTTCCGCCGCTTCCAGCGAACAGGTACAATAGACGACCAGCCCACCCGGCTTGACCCAGCCCATCACCCTGTCCAGCAATTCGCTCTGTATTTCCGTCAGCTTTTCAATGTCGTATGGCTTCTTGATCCAGGGCACATCGGGGTGCCGGCGGATCGTGCCTGTCGCGCTGCAGGGCGCATCGAGCAGGATTGCATCAAAGAGCTCTTCCGGCTCAAAGGCCCGCAAATCCGCCGCAACCGTTTCAACACTCAGGCCGAGCCGCATCATGTTTTCTTCAAGACGTTTCAGGCGCGCCTTTGAAATATCGACCGCGGTTACACTTGCACCCGCGGCCCCCAACTGCGCGGTCTTGCCACCCGGTGCAGCGCAAAGATCGGCAACACGCAAACCCTTCACGTCACCAAGAAGCCGGGCGGGAAGCGCCGCGGCGGCATCCTGCACCCACCACTGGCCGTCGCCATAGCCTTCAAGTGCATCGACAGCGCCCTTGCGCACGAGGCGGATGCTGCCCGCACCCACAATCTGGCCGTCCAGTTTCCGGGCCCACTCTTCCGGATCCGCTTTCACCGACAGATCCAGCGCCGCTTCGCTTTCGTGAGCCCGCGCGATCTCGCGCGCTGTCTCCACTCCATAGGCTGCCTGCCAGCTTTCCATCAGCCAGTCCGGTGTGTTCAGCACCGCCGGATCGAGATCACCGGTCACTTCGTCCCGCTCGCGCCCGAGCCGGCGCAACACACCGTTGACCAGGCCCTTGTAGGGACGAGCCCGGCGGTCGAGACCGGCATGATCAACAGCAAGAGAGACGGCAGCACGGTCCGGAATATCGAGAAACAGCATCTGTGCAATGGCCACATGCAGGATATCCAGGATCCGGCCCGTTTTTTCCGGGATCGGCCGATCAAGCAACCGATCCAGGATTTCAGCGATTTCACCCCGGTGGCGCAAGGCTGCGCCAATGATTGCGCGAACCAGCGAACGATCGTTACCGGCCAGCGCCCGAAATCCGGAGTGGCCGGATGTGATATCCAGCTCGCCATCGAGAGGCCGTTTCTTGTGAACGACGTTGCCAAGTATATCGGCAGCCACCTTGCGTGCGGCAAACCCCGGCTTTTCGGCCTGTTCGGGTGCCGGTTTGCCTGAAGGCTTCTGTTTGTTGTTCGGCCGTTTGGTCAAGGCTCAATCCATTCACGCGCCCGGCCCTGCTGTTACGGCCGGTATCAAAATCAAGCGCCGCAGACCGGTCTGCCGGTCGCGGCGCATCTGGTCATACTAAAGCCGGGTGGTCATCCGGCAAAGTTGTTTTTGTCAAAGAAGCTGACGTTCCGGGGGACTGTGGCCTATCCCCACGGCCCTTTTGGACGGTGCGGCGCGGAGGACGGCCCCGTCGGACCGGCGCCGCTCCACGGGCCGGCCTGCTGTGGAGCCTGGCGGGTAAACGACATGGGACCGCTTCTGCCGCCCCTGCCACCGGTGCCCAGACCTGCATCCGACAGCTTGCGCAGTTCCTCGATCCGGTTCTGGGTGTTCGGGTGGGTGGAGAACAGATTGTCCATCCGCTCGCCTGACAGCGGGTTCATGATGAACATATGTGCGGTTGCCGGGTTCGCTTCCGCGTCCGGGTTATGGATGTGCTCCACCCCGCGCGAGATCTTCGCAAGTGCTGAAGCCAGCCACATGGGTTCGCCGCAGATCTGTGCGCCCATCCGGTCGGCCGCATATTCGCGCGTCCGGGAGATCGCCATCTGCACGACCATTGCCGCCAGCGGCGCCACGACCATCATCAGGATAACCCCGACGATGCCCAGCGGATTGTTGCGGTTGCCGCCGAAGAAGAAGGCAAAGTTGGCCAGCATGGAAATCGCACCGGCGATTGTCGCCGTTATCGTCATGATCAGCGTGTCGTGGTTTTTCACATGGGCCAGCTCATGGGCCATCACACCGGCAATCTCCTCGGGCGTCAGCATGTCGAGCAGGCCCGTCGTTGCCGCGACGGCAGCGTTTTGCGGGTTACGGCCGGTCGCAAAGGCATTCGGCTGCGGATTGTCGATGATGTAGACCTTGGGCATCGGCAACTCGGCATTCTGCGCCAGCTGCCGTATCATCCGGTAGAACTCCGGCGCTTCGCGCTCACCCACTTCCCTGGCATGATGCATGCGCAGGACCATCTTGTCCGCGTTCCAGTAACTGAACAGGTTCATGGCGGCCGCAATAAGCAGCGCGATCAGCATGCCCGACTGACCGCCGATCATGAAACCGATCCCCATGAACAAGGCGGTCATCCCCGCCAGAAGCATTGCCGTGCGAATGTAGTTCATCGCCGCTTGTTTCCGTTTCTGTCCTGTTTTCGACTGCTTGCAAGAAGGCGCATAATGGCCTTTGTATCCGTCCAACAGATGGGGAGTGCTGCCATTCTTGGCAAGATTACCCTATATACGCCAGACAAGACTGCAATCTGAACGACCCGAAGAGCCATGACAGAAACACCGGACAACCCGACGAGCCGCTACAGCCAGAATGAGGCTCCCTCCCTGAAGACCAATGTCGAGGAAGCTCCGAAGCGGAAATTCGAGGACCTGCCACCTGCAGCCCAGCGCGCCCTGAAGGAAGCCGAAGAACGGCGCAAGGAAATCGACGCAAGACAGCAGAACATGGCCGAAGAGGTCAACGGACGTGGCGGCCTGGAGCCTACCCGCTACGACGATTGGGAGATCAAGGGACTGACCTCGGATTTCTGAGGGAATGTTCAGCCGGTCTGCCTGTCGGATACAGCTCTAACCGCGGCAGGCAATCCAGTCTGCCAACTCAGTTTGCCAACTTGCGCACTTCCGCTGCCACTGCCCTGGCGAGATCGGCCTGTGGCTCCGCATCGAAATGGACGGCATCAACCGGGCTGGCGGAAATCACCGTTCCTGCATCGAAGAAAGCTGCACCATATTCAGCAGCTTTCTCCCGGTAGCAGGCGGCCAGGCGATGGGATTCCGTGACGCTCTGTTCGCTGAACTGTGCCACGAAGGGTGTGCCTGCCAGTGGTGCCAGCGGCGGCGGTGACATCAGCAGCACCTTTGGCGCCCGGCCTTCGACATCGTCGGTTGGCCTGCGGGCAAAATCCAGGAGGCGCCCCATGGCAATCGCGATCGTTTCCGCGTTCATGCAGAACCGGGCCTGAAGGTCGTTGGTGCCGAGCATGATGATCAGAATGTCGATCGGCATATGCGTCTTGCGAACGGTCGCCAGATGCGCGAGACCGTTCTTGTCGCCCTTGACCGGATCCTCGAACACAGTTGTTCGGCCGTTGACGCCTTCTTCGGCCACATAAAACCCGTCACCCAGTTCTTTCTGCAGAAGCCGGGTCCAGCGGACGTCGTGGCCATACCTGGATTTGTCGACCGGATTGAATCCCCAGGTGAGAGAGTCGCCGAAGCAAACGACGCTTACCGGATTTTTTGTTGTTTTCGACATCGTAGAACCTGTCCAGGTGGCGCACTTTGAAAAAGGTCAGGCATATTTCATTTCTGCCGACCGCGCCGATGCCTTCAATTTCTACAGAGTCTTCGTTGACGATCAAGGACTTCCGGGCAATTCCCGCCAACCAAGGACGGAGGGGTGAAATTGTCCCTATGGACAGACCAGACGCCCGGGCAGGCAGTGCGGGAAAATCCGCAACCCTTTGCAGCATTTCCTGTGCCCTGCCCCGCTTGGTTAATAAGGGATTTACCACACCGGCTATAGGGTCTGAGCAAAGTTATGCGTAACGAGTGCCGGATCATTCATGCTTGCCAGCAAAAAAGCCTACCAGCGCGGTGTGTCCCTGCCGAGCTCCAATCCGTTTCAACGCCTTGCCGAACTCCTGAGCGGCGAGACACCGGGGCTCGACCCGATTGTCATGACGATTGGCGAACCGCAACACGCCATTCCTGATTTTACCGCGGAAGTTCTGGCTGAAAATATGGCCGGTTTCCGCCGTTATCCGCCGATCGACGGCTCGCCTGAATTCCGTTCGGCAATCGCATCCTGGCTGGATCGCCGATACAATCTGGGTGGGTTGATCGACGCCGACCATGGTGTGTTGCCGCTGAACGGGTCTCGCGAAGGACTTTCCTTCGGCGCCATCGCCGCCCGCGATCAGCTGAACAAGGGTCTGGACCACCCTGTGGTGATTCTGCCCAACCCGTTCTACCAGACCTATGCTGCCGCAGCGCATGTCGCCGATGCGGAGGCCGTGCTGCTCGACGCGGTTGCGGGAAACAATTTTCTGCCGGATCTCGACAGCCTCGATGCGGAGCTGCTGGAAAGGACCGTCGCCTTTTATGTCGCCTCGCCCACAAATCCGGAAGGGTTTGTGGCCGATACCGCCTATTGGCAGCGCCTGATCGGTCTCGCCCGCAAGCATCGCTTCTATATCTTTGCAGACGAATGCTATTCGGAAATCTATCGCGAGACGCCGCCAATTGGCATTCTGGAAGCGGCCAGGGATCTGAATGAAGAGCAGGGCGGTGGCTTTGCCAACATCATCGTTCTCAATTCGCTGTCCAAACGCTCCAACCTGGCGGGCCTGCGCTGCGGCTTTGCGGCAGGCGATCCCGAGTTCCTGAAAAAATGGGCGAAGTTCAGAGGCCTTGCCGCACCGCAGGTGCCGCTGCCGGCACAGGCAGTTGCCGTCCGGGCCTATCAGGACGAATCCCACGTCATTGAAAACCGCAGGCTCTACAACGAAAAATTCGAAGCTGCCGAAAAACACCTCGGCCCGATCCTTGGGCCGGTCACGCCTGACGCCGGATTCTTCCTGTGGCTGGATATCAGCCGCTGGGGCGACGCCGTTGCGGTCACGAAAGCACTCTGGACCGAAATCGGGCTCAAGGTGCTGCCGGGCAGCTACCTTGCCTCGGACCAGTCGGACGGCAGCAATCCGGGGCGGAACTATATTCGCATCAGCCTGACGGCTCCTCTTGAGCAGACAGAGATCGCTCTGGAGCGTCTGGCAAAATGGTTGGGGGACAAGGCATGAGGCGGGCCAGCGCAGTTCGCGGCAACGGCCGCAGATCTTCGGTTGACCTTCTGGACACCGAGAGCCCACTGAAGCGGTTCATCCGGCGCAATCTTGTCGGGGCCGCGGGCCTCGGTATCATTGCGCTGGCGGCAATGCTCGCGGCAAGTCTTGCCACCTGGTCCGTCAGCGACCCGAGCTTCAATCATGCCACCGGTGGCCAAGTGCGCAACGCCCTTGGAACACCGGGCGCTGTTCTTGCAGACATTCTGATGCAGACCATCGGCCTGGCGACGGCCGTGTTCCTGATTCCTCTGGTTCTGTGGGGCTGGCGGCTTCTGACCGGCCACGCGCTTGGCATCGGCCGCAAGCGCCTGGTCTACTGGCTGATCGGCACAAGCCTTGCCGCAGGTGCCCTGGCGTCGCTGCCGGTTCCCGAAAGCTGGCCGCTGCCGACCGGTCTCGGCGGCTTTTTCGGCGACACCGTTCACCATTTGCCTGCACTCGTTACCGACAACATGACAAGCGGCGCCGCCACGATCGTCGGCGTGCTTGGTCTTGGCGTACCGGCTATCCTGTGCCTGCTGGCAGCTGCCGGTTGGCTGGGCAGCATCGGCGCTCCGTCCGAACGGATCGAGCCTGTGGCCGGCCCTGTCGGTCACGGCAAGGCGGCCGAGCATGACCTCGACTTTGACGACGACGATGGCGAGTCCCGCATCGGTATCTTCATGAGTGCCTTCGTCGGCCAGATGGAGCATTTCGGTCTTCAGGCTGCTGCACAGGTGCGCCGGCTGACCGGCCTGAAGCGCAGCCAGACCCAGGATGAAGAAGAATACTGGGACGAGGATGAGGACGACACCGACTACGAGCCGGAAGACACTCGCCAGGGCAGCCGTCTGAAGGCATTCCGCAAGGCCCTTGCCGGCCGGTTGATGCCGCAAGATGACGACGGCCTGGACGACTTCTACCAGCGTGGCCGTCATGCGGACGACGGAGACGAACCTTACGCGGAAGAATACTACGACGAGGAAGGCGATACCTTCGAGCCGGACGATCTGATGATCGACAAGGGGCCCGTCAACGGTCGTCCCGCGGTCCCGGTCGGCATTGCCGCGCCGGAGGCTCAGCAGGCGCCTGCGCAACCGGCAGCGAATGGCCGCGTCATTCCGCAGGCACCGCGTCCGAAGCAGAGCAAGCGTGCGATCGAGGAAGCCCAGCCATCCTTCCTCGGAGCCCCGGAAGAGTACGAATTGCCTCCGCTGCGGCTGCTGGCCGAGCCAAAGGTGGCCGGCAAGGTGCCGGGTCTGTCCGCCGATGCGCTGGAGCAGAATGCCCGCATCCTGGAAGGCGTGCTTGAGGATTTCGGTGTGCGCGGCGAAATCATCGAGGTTCGCCCCGGTCCGGTCGTGACCCTGTACGAACTGGAACCGGCGCCGGGCATCAAGTCCTCGCGTGTCATCGGTCTTGCGGACGACATCGCCCGCTCCATGAGCGCGATTTCCGCCCGTGTGGCGGTGATCCCGGGCAAGAACGCCATCGGTATCGAACTGCCGAATGCCCGTCGTGAGACGGTTTACCTGCGTGAACTGCTGGCCGCCCAGGACTTCGAAAAGTCCAAGGCCAAGCTGGCGCTGGCCCTGGGCAAGACCATCAACGGCGAAAGCGTTGTCGCGGATCTGGCCCGCATGCCTCACCTGCTTGTGGCCGGTACCACCGGCTCGGGCAAGTCGGTCTCGATCAACACCATGATCCTGTCGCTGCTCTACCGGCTGACGCCCGAGCAGTGCAAGATGATCATGATCGACCCCAAGATGCTGGAACTGTCGATCTACGACGGCATTCCGCATCTGCTGACACCGGTTGTGACCGATCCGAAGAAAGCCGTCGTTGCCTTGAAGTGGACCGTCCGCGAGATGGAAGACCGCTACAAGAAGATGTCCAAGATGGGCGTCCGCAACATCGACGGCTACAACACCCGCATCAAGCAGGCGCTGGAAAAGAACGAAACATTCACCCGCACCGTTCAAACCGGCTTCGACCGCGACACCGGCCAGCCGATCTACGAAGAAGAGCAGCTGCCGCTTGAGGCGATGCCCTATATCGTCGTCATCGTCGACGAGATGGCCGACCTGATGATGGTGGCCGGCAAGGACATCGAAGGTGCTATCCAGCGGCTGGCACAGATGGCCCGTGCCGCCGGCATTCACCTGATCATGGCCACGCAGCGGCCGTCGGTGGATGTCATTACCGGCACAATCAAGGCCAACTTCCCGACCCGTATCTCCTTCCAGGTGACGTCGAAGATCGACAGCCGCACCATCCTGGGTGAAATGGGCGCCGAACAGCTTCTGGGCATGGGCGACATGCTCTACATGGCCGGCGGCGGGCGCATCCAGCGTGTGCACGGGCCGTTCGTCTCCGACGACGAGGTCGAGGATATCGTCAAGCACCTGAAGGTTCAGGGCACGCCGCAATATCTGGAAGCCGTGACCGAGGAAGATGACGAGGCCGAAAGCCCCTACGACGGTGGCGGCGGACTTGCCGGCGGCGACGAGGGCAACGATCTGTACGACAAGGCGGTTGCCATCGTGCTGCGCGACAAGAAGGCGTCGACCTCCTATGTGCAGCGGCGCCTTTCGATCGGCTACAACCGTGCTGCTTCGCTGATTGAGCGGATGGAAAACGAAGGCCTGATCAGCGCCGCCAACCATGCCGGAAAACGAGAAATTCTCGTGCAGAACGGCGTGGAAGAAGATTTTTGATGGTAAACTGCCAAAGCTTTGCCACACACGCTCCCTAGCTAGGGGGAAACGTGTCACACAGAGAACGATTTAGGACATTGCATCATGCTGAAACGCTTCGCTTCCCGCCTGATCAAACCTATGCTGGCAGCCGGTATTGCTGCGGCTCTGTCCCTGTCGGCACTGCTGCCCGCCGCGGCGCTGACCGAGCAGGAACAAAATGCCCTCAGGGATCTCAACTCCTATTTCAACTCGGTGAAGACCATGCATGGCGACTTCATCCAGTTCGGTCCTGACGGAAACCAGTCCGACGGCAAGTTCTACATGGCCCGCCCGGGAAAGGTGCGCTTCTACTACAACAAGCCTTCCGTGCTCGACATTGTGGCCGACGGCAAGTCGGTTTCCGTGCGCGACCGCAAGCTGAACACCCAGGACATCTGGCCTCTTGGCCAGACGCCGCTGCGCTTCCTGCTGTCCGACGACATCGACCTGCAGAAGGACACCAACGTCACCAACGTTCTGGTGGAAGAAGACCTGATCACCGTCACCATCCTGGACAAGACCAAGTTCAACTCCGGTACGCTGACGCTGATCTTCGATGCCAAGGACTACGCATTGAAGCAGTGGACCGTTACCGACCAGCAGGGCTACGACACCTCCGTTGCGGTTTATAACGTTGTGTCCAACGGCCCGACCAATCCGGACCTTTTCAAGATCGATTATCTGGCCAACGCCCGCCAGAAAAACAACTGACAGCCCGGCTGGCCCCAGCATGACGGAAACGGCCGGCCGGCGCGCACTCGTCTTTGACCTGCTTGAGGCCTATTGCGCCCGCAAAGGCTACCGCCTGACGGCGGGCGACGGCCATGGCCATGCCGGCATGGTCGAAAGCCCGTCCGGCAAGCGCTGGTTCTTCAAGGGCACAAGGTTCGACCTCAACACGCTCGGCGCAGCGGAAATCGCAACCGACAAGGCCTATGCCGCGGCCTTTCTGAAGGCCGCAGGCCTGACAGTGCCGGACGGACTTCTGGTTTTCGCACACGACATCCGCACGAGCCGAACTGCGCCGCAAGACCTTCTGGATTTTGCCGGGAACCAGGGGTTCCCGCTTTACGTCAAACCGAACTGTGGCCGGGAAGGGCGGGACGTAGTGCGGGTCGACACCAGTCACACCCTTCAAACGGCCCTGCAAACCCTCGCCAAGAGCAACGACCAGCTGCTGGTGCAACCGGAAATCCGCGGACAGGAACTGAGAATTATCGTTCTGGACGACGATGTGCTGTGCGCCATCGAACGCCATCCGCCTCAGATCACGGGCGACGGTCATCGCAACATTGCCGAGATCATCGGCGCCGATCCGCGCTTCGACGCTGCCGACCCCCGCCTCGTCCTCGAACTGCAGCAACAAGGGCTGATGCTGGAAACCGTTCCCGCGCCAGGCCAGACGGTCACGCTTCTGCCCGTGGTCAATCTGTCCGCGGGCGGCACGGCCAGAATTGTCACCGGCTCGCTCGCCCCGGACCTTGCAGCCCTTGCCCGCGAGGCCGCACAGGCCCTGTCTCTGCGCTATGCCGCCGTTGACCTGATCTTGCCAACTGCGGCCAACGCAGAACCTGTTGTCCTGGAAGTCAACGCCGCGCCAGGTCTCGGCAACCTCGCCCGGCAGGGGTCTGAAGAGACCGCAGTGGTGAAGCATATCTACGAGCGTGTGTTCGAAGCGACATTCGCCGAATAGATCCCGCTGACCCCGGGAGCCATGCCCGTTTAAGCGCCTGGGAAGGCTGCCGACAAAACTTGACCTTGGCGGGTGGGTTTTCAGATCCTACATGGAGCTCCAACGGAGATATCCATGCAGCATTTTTCCCTTCTCGATCTGTCCCCTGTGCCGGAAGGCCAGACAGCGGCCGCGGCTCTAGCAAACACGGTCGATCTGGCGCGGTCCGCGGAACAGGCAGGCTACCATCGCTACTGGTTGGCCGAGCATCACAACATGCCGGGCATCGCAAGCGCCGCAACATCCCTTGTCATCGGCCAGGTGGCGGCAGCAACCTCCACCATGCGCGTCGGCGCGGGCGGTATCATGCTTCCCAACCACTCGCCGCTGATCATCGCCGAGCAATTCGGCACGCTGGCAACGCTGTACCCGGGCCGGATCGACCTGGGCCTGGGCCGCGCCCCGGGCACGGACATGGCGACGGCCAGGGCCCTGCGTCGCCACATGGCCGGTGAGGACAGTTTTCCGCAGGATGTCCAGGAGCTGATGGGCTATTTCAGACCCGCTTCTGAAACCAGCAGGGTGCGCGCGATTCCGGGCGAAGGCACGCAGGTACCGATCTGGATCCTTGGCTCGAGCCTTTACGGCGCGCAACTCGCGGCGGCCTTCGGGCTGCCCTATGCCTTTGCCTCTCATTTCGCACCGGACATGCTGGAAGAAGCGCTGGAGATCTACCGGGCAACCTTCCAGCCGTCACCGCAGCTCGCCAGACCGCATGTGATGGTGGCAGCTGGCGTATTTGCTGCCGACACCGACGAAGAGGCAGATTACCTGCGCTCTTCCCAGTTGCTCGCTTTCGCCCGGTTGCGCATGGGCAACCCCGGCAAACTGCCCCTGCCGGTGGAAAATGTCCCCGCCGAAATTCCGCCCGCCGTTCTGGCGCAGGTCGAACACGCCCTGTCCTGCTCGGCAACGGGATCTCCGGCGACGATCCACGACCAACTGTCGGCAATCATCACCCGCTATCAGCCCGACGAACTGATGATCACCGGCATGATCCATGATCACGGCGCCCGCGTGAAATCCTTCCAGCTCGCGGCCGACGTCCTGAAGGATCTCGTGACAGCTTAGTCAACCATCAAAGGCGCTTCGACAAATCTGGGCGGTTTCTTCCAGCCAGTCTTGCCGCTGGGGATAGGAGCTGCCCACAACGGGCCTGAAGACGTGGCGCTCGTAATCCAGAGCGCCACAATACGGCAGCACGCACCGGCCCCAGATCAGCTCCAGCGGGTCTCCAAGATCTAGCCGCTCTCGCTCCGCCTCGGTGTCGGACGTGTTGAAGACGACGGCCTTGCGGATCGACAGCAGCCCTTCCGGCAGACCGTCGGCAGTCTGCAGCCGGTAGGCAACGCCCGGCACCAGCACACGGTCCATCCAGCCTGCAAGGATCGCCGGTGGTTTGCCCCACCAGTTCGGATGGACGACCAGCAGACCATCGGCGTTCGAAATACCTTCCCTGTGCCGCGCAACGACGGCATCCTCTGAACGGGACAGCACTTCTTCCAGAGTGTCGCCGATCGAGTAGGCTTCCTCTGCTGTCAGACAGGGATCGAACTCTTCGGCGTAAAGATCGTGGTGATCTATCTGGTGCCCCTCGGCCTCCAGAGTTTCACGCGCCTGTTTCGACAGCGCATGGCAGAAGCTGTTGTCCCTGGGGTGCGCCAGAAGGGAAAAGATGCGCAACGGCCTGTTTCCTTGATGCAAATTGAAAATACCGGCTCGAAAATGTGCCGGAGCAATTCCTGTTCCCCTGACTTCGCAATTCATTTCAGCCGTTTCAACCCTGGCAAGACCATTTGCCTGGTTTGACCTTCTGGACGGCTGCCGAAGGATCGAAATCCGCGCGTAAGCATCTGCTTATGATGCCCGGCGTCAGCAGTCCGTCAATCGACCGAAGCCGAGTTTGCGGCCAATCAGGACGAAGACCGCAACGGTCGCAGAAACCTGATGAAGGACACAATCATGCTGAAGAAATCTCTCGCCGTACTCTGCCTCTGCCTTGCTCCGGTCGCCGCGCAGGCCATGCCCGCCGTTGGTGACATGGTCGGCACCAATCCCGAGGAGGCCACCGCAGCCCTGGCCAAGGCCGGTTGCACCGTCAAGGAATTCGAAGCCGAGGACGGCAAGATCGAAGCGAAATGCACCGATGCGCAAAACAAGCTTTGGGAAGTCTACATCGACCCGAAATCCGGCAAGGTCACCAACGTCAAGAACGAAGACTGATCATGGGTGCCTCAAACACCCCGCAATCGAACGAGGGGGCGCAAAGCCCCCCCGAATTGTGGGATCCGCTGGTGCGTATCAGCCATTGGCTGATCGCAGTCGCGGTGATAGCCAACGGTCTCCTCAACAAGCCGGGTGGCACCATTCACATCTGGATTGGCTGGGGAGTTCTCGCCCTGCTTGCTCTCCGTTTTGTCTGGGGATTTCTCGGACCGGCGGAAGCCAGGTTCTCCGCCTTTCCACCTGATCCGCGCGCTGCGGTGTCTCACCTGATCGATCTCGTTCGCGGTAGCCCGCGCCACTACCGCTCCCATAATCCCGCCGGAGCGATCATGGTCTATGCGCTCTGGGCCTGCCTTGTGGTGGTAACCGGAACCGGCCTTTACATGACCGGCGCCAAGAGCCCCATCACGATTGCCGAGGAAAAGGCGGCGGTTGCCGCCGGAGACTGGTCGGTGCTCGTCAAGGACGACGATGATGAAAAGGGCGAAGACAGCAAGGTGCTGGGGGAAGCTGCAAAGGAAGTTCATGAAATCGCAGCCAACCTGATGCTGGTGCTGGCCCTGATCCATGTCGCAGGTGTCGCAGTTGAAAGTCGCGCGACGAGGCGTAATCTGGTCCGACCCATGCTGGTTGGCCGGATCAAGGACAAATGACTTTTACAGGGATCAACCTTCGACAGGGGCGGCGGGAGACAACCGCCCTTGCCGCGTTCATGCTGTTGCAGTCCGTTGCCGCGATCTTTTTTGTCGGCGATGCCTTTACCGATCTTGTGACCGACGTCAGCAGCCCGCATTCCATTTTCGAATTCTTTGTCGCCTTCGTGTTGATCGTCGGCATTTTTCTGGCCGGCTGGCAGTTGCGGCTCACCCTGGAAAGACTGCGCAATCAGGAGCGCGCCCTTGGAGCCGCCCGTGGCGACCTTGCCCGGATCATTGACACTCAGTTTGCCGAATGGGGCCTGACGCCTGCCGAAAGCGATGTCGGCCTCCTGGCCCTGAAAGGCCTGGATCTTTCCGAAATCGCTCAGCTGCGGGGCGCGGCACAGGGAACCGTCCGGGCTCAATTGACCAGAATTTATGCAAAGGCCGGTGTTTCGGGCCGTCACCAGTTCGCGGCCTGGTTCGTTGAGGACCTGCTTCAGGACGGCATTGCGGACAGGGCCACGGTATCCGCTGAGGCCTGAATCTGTTTGGCGACACCAGAACCCGAACATATCCCGGGCAAATCCTGGGCGATTCCCGAATACGACCACTCCGTGCATTAAGCGTAAGTACTATCACAGCTTGGCTCATGGCCGTGTTGCGCCTACTCTGCCAGAGGAATTCACCGAGCGTGTTCAAGGGAGACGGGGATCATGTCTTTTCGACATCTGCTTGCAGGCTTGCCCATCGCACTTCTCATGACGTGCACAACGTCCATGGCGCAAGAGTCAAAACCACCAAACATATTGGTCATCTGGGGCGACGATGTCGGTTGGCAGAATGTTTCCGCCTACGGCATGGGCACCATGGGTTACACCACACCCAACATCGACCGCCTGGCGAATGAAGGCCTCCGCTTCACCGATCACTACGCCCAGCCGAGCTGCACCGCAGGCCGTGCGGCCTTTCTGACCGGCCAGTACCCGATCAGGTCCGGCATGACCACCGTGGGTCAGCCCGGGTCGTCGCTCGGTCTGAAAGCAGAATCGCCAACGCTTGCGGAAGAGCTGAAACAGATCGGCTACCGCACGGGACATTTCGGCAAGAACCATCTGGGTGACCGGAACGAGCACCTGCCCACCGTCCATGGCTTCGACGAATTCTTCGGCAATCTCTATCATCTCAATACGCAGGAAGAAGCCGAACAGCGCGACTACCAGCGTTTCGGCGAAGCCTTTTCCGGCAGCCTTGAGGAATACGAGAAGCAGTTCGGAACACGGGGCGTCATACACAGCTTTGCATCGGAAACCTTCGACGATACCGAACAGCCCAGGTTTGGTGTCATAGGCAAGCAGACGGTCGAGGACACCGGTCCGCTCACCCAGGAGCGGATGAAGAACTTCGACGAGGGAGAAGTCATCCCTCTGGCCAAGGACTTCATGAAAAACGCCCAGGAAGCAGGCGAACCGTTCTTTGTCTGGCTGAACACCAGCCGCATGCATCTCTATACGCGGCTGAACGACGAGTGGCGCTACGCCGCAGAAGCCTATACGACCGAAGCCGACTACCACGGCTCGGGCATGCTGCAGCACGATCATGATATCGGCCTGGTGCTGGACTGGCTCGACCAACAGGGCCTGACGGAAAACACCATTGTCTGGTATTCGACCGACAACGGCCCGGAGCATGCCTCCTGGCCTCATGGCGCCACCACCCCGTTCCGGGGCGAAAAGATGACCACCTATGAGGGCGGTGTGCGTGTCATTTCCATGGTGCGCTGGCCGAATGTGCTGGAACCCGGCCAGGTCATGAACGGAATTCAGGCGCACCAGGACATGTTCACCACCCTTGCCGCAGCTGCCGGCATTGAAGACGTGAACGCCGAAGTGATGGCCGAGAAGCAGCAGTTCATCGACGGGGTCAATAACTTGGCTTACTGGAAGGGCGAACAGGCCAATTCCAATCGCACTCACATCTTTCACTATTACGAAAGCGTGCTGACGGCGATCAGGATGGGACCCTGGAAATTCCACTTCTCGACCAAGGAAGACTATTACGCCAACCTGGTTCCGCGGACCGTCCCACTGGTGTTCAACATCCGTGCGGATCCATTCGAGAGCTACGATTCAACCGATGGCTACGGGCATCTGATGCAGAAGGTATCGTGGCTTATCCAGCCGATGGGCGTGCTCATGGGTCAGCATCTGCAGAGCCTTGCAGACTATCCCCCGGTCCAGGGCGGGGCGTCGTTCAACATGTCGAACATTGTTGAGGACTTCCTGTCGAAGGGGATGCAGTAGCGAACCGAACTTCTTGACCCGACAAAGCGAAACGGCCCCGGAACTTTCCGGGGCCGTTGAATTTTCAGCGCTCGCGCAGAGCAACCTGATTAATGGAACCGACTGCGATCAGTAGTCGCCGAGTTTGATGTCCCGGGAATATTCAACGCCTTCGACTTCCTTTGTCACTGCCTGGCCGCAAATGGTCGCACCACGCGTTGCGTCGTAGGTAAGCGAAGGAGAACCGGACAGCTGCCAGCCCTTGTTGAGAGCCTGGGTAACCCGGTGGCAGAATTCGCTGTCGTCGATGCCGGTGATGAAGCGGTAGAGTTTCATGAGAGCTCTCTTGTGTGTCAGGTCCGGGCAGCGATGGCGTCGGCAATGGCGATCACCCGCTTGCCCATGTCCGCATGTAGCCTTTCAACCATCTTGCCGTCCACCTGGATTGCGCCCTTGCCCGCATTTTCAGGCTCATCGAACAGAGAATTGATCTTGCGTGCCCAGGCAACTTCCTCTTCCGACGGACTGAAGGCTGCGTGGCAGGGGGCGATCTGTTTCGGGTGGATCAGAGTCTTGCCGTCCATGCCCATGTCGACACCCTGGGCGCATTCGGCGGCGAAACCTTCCTCGTCCTGAAACGCATTGTAGACACCGTCCAGAATGTCGATGCCGCCGGCACGCGCTGCCGCAACGCAGGTCATCAGCCAGGGCGTCATGGCGGCGCGGCCGGGTGTGAGGCGTGCCCTTGTTTCCTTGGCCAGATCATTGGTGCCCATCACAAAACAGGACAGCCGCACAGCCGGATCCAGACCGCAGGCGCCGATGGCGGCGGCATTCAGCATGGCGAGCGGCGTTTCCATCATGGCCCAGAGCTTCAGGTCCGCGGACGCCCCCAGAAGCGATAGCTTGTGCGCAACCATCTGCAGGTCGGCCGGGCCGTTGACCTTGGGCACCAGAATGGCATCCGGATTGGCCTTCACCGCTGCCGCCAGATCGTCTTCGCCCCAGGGCGTCTCCAGCCCGTTGATGCGGATCACCACCTCGCGATTGCCATAGGGACGGGCCGAAACGGCCTCGACGATCTGCGTGCGCGCCATGTCCTTGGCATCGGGGGCGACCGCGTCTTCAAGGTCCAGCAGCAGGCAGTCCACATCCAGCGTTGCCGCCTTTTCCAGCGCCCGGGCGTTGGAGCCGGGCATATAGAGAGCGGAACGGCGGGGTCTTGGCTGTGTTGTCATGGGTCGATCCTGCAAGTCGGGAAAACGGATTTCCGGTTAACCTAGGGTGTGGACTCAAAAATGAAGACGAAATGGCATGAGAAATGGCGAAACCGCGTTAGGAAGGGTGCGCGGAGCGGGCTTTCTGCCCGGTCAAGCACGCTGACGACACGCGGTGAAGCCATTTTCATGTCCTTCGGATTTGACCGGATTGGTCCTCCTCAGCGTTGCGAAAGCTTGAAAATGAACCACATTTCCTGCGCCTCCGCGCCTTGAGGAAGACCAATCCGCCTCAAACCATTTCATCTTCATTTTTGAGTCCACACCCTAGTGGATCGCGGCGGCCAGGGGAATTCGCCGAAGGGGGAACGGCTGCGTTCGTGCACCAGGGTACCGCCAAACGCAGTCGCTGCCGTCGATCACGGAAGTTCGTCTGCCTGCATGCTCACCGGCGCTTTCTGCCGGCGCTTGAAGATCATGTCCTTTGCGGCAATCACCGCCCCCAGCGTAATCGCCACACAGGCGATGCCAACGGCAGGTGTCAGCGCCCCGAAGCCAAAGGCAATCAGCAACAGGGTGGACAGGAGCGGCGCCGAATAGGCCGCTGCGCCCAGCACCTGGATGTCGCCATGCTTGACGCCGACATCCCAGGTGAAAAACGCAAGTCCCACCGGAAAGGCGGCAAGCGCCAGCACCGATGCCCATTCCAGCGACGATGCAGGCAGGATCGTTTCCTCCAGCGCCAGATGGCAGATACCCGAAAGGATTGCGGTCATCAGACAGAACCCTGCAACGGCTTCGGTCGGCACCGCACCCAGTCTGCGCGACAGCACGGAATAGCTGGACCAGAACAGACACGAGGCCACCGCCGCCCCATAACCGAGCATCGAGCCGGAGGAGAAACCGACACCTTCCCCGCCGGTGATCAGAAGCACTGCACCGGCCAGGCCCAGAACCGTTCCAATGACATGATGCAGACGCAGCCGTTCCCCCGGTAACAGGGCGGAAAACAGCACGATCAGGAGCGGCCAGGTGTAGTTGATCAGATTTGCTTCCACAGGCGGCGCGTTGCGGATGGCAGTGAAATAGAAAAAATGAAAGCCGAACAGGCCGAACGTGCCGAATGCCCAAACGCCAAGCGGCTGCCTGAGCAACCGGGTTCTGCCAGTCGCGATCAGCCAGATCAGCGCCATGATGCCGGAGAAGCCGAAACAGAGCGTGTTCAACAGGAACGGAGGCACATTTCCGGAACCGGCACCAAACAGGCCAAGGGTCGCCCACATCAGCACAGCTGTAAGTCCGATCAGCGTCGCCCTCAACTTTTGCTTGTCCGCCATTTCCTGTTCCCGTCTTTTCCGTGCATCGCTCATGGCACGAAATCGCCGCAAGCGAAAGGCCGCAGACCCCGGACAGGGCCTGCGTAGCCGACCGTCAGCAATGCCGCAGCCATTAATTGATCGAAGTCCTTGATCAGCGAACCCGTTTCGGGACATGGTGGGCCAAAGTCACACTCTTAATCGATTTGCTTTCCGGGGAAATCATGACGACAACGCAAATCAGGGCCCTTCGGCTGGATGATGCTCATAAGCTTGCGCCGCTTATTGCCGAAAATGCTCAGGCGCTGCGGCGCGGTGCACCGCGTCGTCCCGACGCCTATTACGCCGAACGCATTCTGTCGGACAAGACGGCCGAGGTTCTGGGAGCTTTCGAAGGCGACAAGCTGGTCGGCTTCGCAGTTTTCTTCGACCTGCCGGAACTCATTACGGGTCTCAGGATCGGCCAGATGGATGACATCTATGTCCATCCCGATCACCGCAACAAGGGCACCGGCCGCAAGATGATCGAAACCCTGGTCAGCGAAGGCCAGAACCGCGGATGGCTGCACTTGCGCTGGCTCGTACCGGGCAAGAATACACCTGCGGTTGCGCTCTACGAAAAGATCGCCGAACCCGATCATCGCAAGAGCTACCTGATCCCGATCGAGCGCATCGCCGGCGACTGACGGGGCTTCGCCTTCAGGCAGGTTTCAGTCCGCATACCGCTGTTCAGGGTGCGGACTGAGGCCATCAAGTGATCAGGATCCCGAGGGAAACAACGGCGGGATCTGGCCAAGCGGCAGAAAACCGATGCGAACCACGCCGCGGTCGACCGAGACCGGCAGCGTGATGGTCCGCACACCGTCGACTTCCTTGGCGGCAGGCTCCAGGCTCTTCACCACATTCTGCAGCAGTGAAAAAGTCTGGTCTTCAGGCGGGAACAAGGGCTTCACGCTGTCCAGAAGCGCGTCCGGATTGCCGAGGTTCAGCTCCAGTGATCCGCTCAAGGTGCCGTCACCCGAAAGCACAAGATTGCCGCTTGCCGTGGCCTTGCCAGCCCCGAGCAATATCTCGGTAAGCACCAGTTCGACCGGCAATTCTCCGCCCTGCGCCCGCACAAGCGAAACGAGGTCTGCCCCTGCAAGCAGGGCCGTGCCGCCTTCGATACGGGCATGGCTGCGCAGGGAAATCGTCTGCTGAAGTTCCGGCAGAGATTTGAGGCTGAGGTCCTGAACCGTGACGAAACTTTCCAGCGTCGCCGCGCTCTCGGGTTGCTTGCGCAGATGCACTTCGGACTTTTCAGCCGCAAACAGCCCCCGGGCGAGGGCGGTGTCGAACGCTGCTTCCGGTTTGTCGATCACCGCATCGAACGATCCGAGCGCATTGTCGCTGAACTTCACGCTGGCGCGGGCCGTCTGCCACGTCAGGCCACCCTCGAGGCCGTTCACCGGCACCGACATGGCCGCAGGCGACTTTGCCTCTAAGATCACGTGCCACGGATTATAGATCAAGGCGACGGCATTCAGCCCGCCGAGCGATGCGGCTGTTCCCCGACGGTCGGCCGAACGCATGTCCGCGCAGGAGACCTCATAGCGGAACGGATAGCCGGCAATGGCAAGATCCGCGCAGCTCACATCCAGGCCCTGGTCCGCCATGCGGACAATTTGCCGGTCGAGTTGTTCCCGCAGCACGGACTGCCCATAAAACCAGGCGGCCGACCAGCCAGCAATTACCAGAACGACAGTTCCTGCCAGCAGGATATACCCGCGTCTGGTTGGTTTCGGCGGCTTGGTCTTGATATCGGACACTGGGAGACACTCTCTTCTGGTTCGGGCGATTTCCGGACCGGTCACACTGCCGACAAGGGCCACCTGCAGGACAGGCGCTGCCGGAGTGCCATTGAAACGACCGGTGCAGCTTGCTATCTCCGCAGCTGCGGTAACACAAGACAGGTCGATATGAGCGATTTTTGGGTCTTTGGCTACGGTTCTTTGATGTGGAACCCAGGATTTGATCACCAGCGCGCCGAACCGGCGCTGCTGCGCGGTGCACATCGCTCGCTTTGCGTCTATTCCTGGGTACATCGGGGCACGCAGCAGAGACCAGGTCTCGTCTTCGGCCTCGACAACGGCGGCGCATGCCGGGGCATCGCCTATCAGGTCTCCGGGGATATCTGGCCGCAGGTGCTGGAATATCTGCGCGCCCGGGAACAGACGACGATGGTCTACAAGGAGCACCATCATCACGTCGAGCTCGACAGCGGCGAGAAGGTGGAAGCGCTGGTCTACATGGTCGATCACGGCCATGCCCAATATGCGGGTTCCTTGCCGCTTGAAGAGCAGCTGGAAATCGTAAGAGGCGCTGTCGGCAAGTCCGGCGCCAATCCGGACTATGTCATCAACACCGCCGCCCACCTCCAGGAAATGGGCATTCCCGATACGGGTCTTGCCTGGCTGGCCGAGCGCCTGAAAGCCTGAGCCAGGCTCAGGGACGGCAGTACAGGTCTTGCAGGATGCTAACGCTCAGGGAACACCCCACCAGCGCAATGTCTGCTCGCAATGATATTTCAAGGCTCGCACCGCAGCGGCCTCGTTCCCGGTTTCCAGCGCCTCGATGACCGCCAGATGCTCGTCCATCGCCGAGGCGATCCGATCGGCAAGAAACGGCCGCGCGTGCTGGATGACGGCGATCCGGATGCGGTTTGCGGCATAGGCAGCCGACAGCAGCGAATTTCCAAGTCCTTCACCAAGGTATGTGTGCAGGGACAGGTCCACCTCGATCGCCTTGGGTGGCAGGCTGGCCGCAGGCCCCGTCCGCACCTCGTCGCGCATGGTCTCGTGACGCCGGCGCAAGGCGTCGAGGCCCTCCAGATTTCCCTGTGATATCCGCCGGCGCGCACCTTCCTGGTCCAGCACCAGACGCACGTCCAGACATTCGCGAATGTTGTCCGGGCTAGCTTCCATCACCTGCAGGCCGCGTTTGGGCACTGTCGTCAGGAACCCCTGCGAGCTGGCGTATTTGACGGCTTCGCGCACGGGCGCGATCGGATAGTCCAGCTGGTCGACAAGCTGCGACATCGACAGGAACTGGCCGTTGCGCAGCGATCCGCTGCGCAAGGCTTCGACAAGCGCCTGAAAAGCCTTGTCGTTCAGCAATTCACTCTTGTTTGCGTCCTTCATTGCAGCTCCGTCGATCCGGTCCGGATGATCGCAGGTTGTCGCCACTGGCATTTCCAAGCAAAGCCGAAAGGACCTGCTTGAAATTCCGTATAGTCTGTTACCTAACATGCTTTGTAAAATGTTAGATGCAAGCACAAACTTTTTGCAATGCACAGCCAAGAGCTTCCTGCGTCCGGGAGAACGCAAGAAGACCTGCGAATGTCCGGAAAAACACCGAGGCCGCCGGGGATGCGGCCACATGGAGGAGACTATGGCGAATTTATCTGGCAAATCGGGTCCGCGAGACGGAGGCCTCTACAACGAGGACCTGGCGCCGATCCCGGCTTCGGAGCGCAAGTGGGGCGCCTTCGAAATCTTCAACGTCTGGAACAACGATATCCAGAGCCTGTTCGGCTACACGCTGGCCGCATCGCTGTTCATCACCTATGGCCTCAACGGCTGGATGGTTTTCGCGGCAATCGTGCTGGCCGGTTTCTTCGTCATGGTGCTGGTCAATCTCACCGGCCGCCCGTCGGTAAAGCACGGCGTGCCCTATCCGGTGATCGCACGCGCCTCGATGGGCGTCTACGGCGCCCGTTTCCCGGCGCTGGTACGCGGCATCGTCGCCATTTTCTGGTATGGCGTGCAGACCTACTTCGCCTCCACGGCGGTTGCCTTGCTGTTCAACACGCTGCTCGGCACTGAGGGCGGCGCGGAATTCCTCGGCATGACAACGGTCGGCTGGATTTCCTATCTCATCGTCTGCGTCTTCCAGGTTGCCCTGTTCATGAAAGGCATCGACTGGGTCGGCAAATTCCTGAACTGGGCAGGTCCGTTCGTCTACATCGTCATGATCGCGCTGTGCCTGGTGATCTGGTGGAAGGCCGGCAACGGCATCTTCTCGGCTCTCGGCACCATCTTCGAAGGCAGCGAAGCAACCGACCCGCGCGGTCCTGTTGCGGCCTTTGTCGCGGTGGTCGGCACGATGATCGCCTATTTCGCCGCCGTCGTGATCAACTTCGGCGACTTTTCCCGCTTCGTGTCGGATGAACGCGCCATGAAGCGCGGCAACTTCTGGGGCCTGCCGGTTTCCATGGCCTTCTTCTCCTTCATCGCCCTGTTCGTGACGGCAGGCACCGTGGTGCTGTTCGGAGAAAAACTGGTGAACCCTGCTGATATCGTCGACCGTGTCGACAACGTCCTGCTGACGCTGATCGCTGCCGTCACCTTCTTTGCGGCAACGGTCGGCATCAACCTGGTGGCAAACTTCATTCCGCCGGCCTATGACATTGCCAACCTCAACCCGGAAAAGATCTCGGCCAAGACCGGCGGCATCATCACCGCTGTCATTGCCTTCTTCATCGGCGCGCTATGGGTGTCGGTCATCTCGAACATCGGCATTGCCGCTTTCGTCGATACCCTTGGCGCCTTCCTGGCACCGCTCTACGGCATTCTGGTTGCGGACTACTACCTGGTTCGCAAGCAGAACATCGATGTCGAAGCGCTGTTTTCCTCCGATCCGGACGCCCGCTACCACTACAACAACGGCTGGAACATGAAGGCGATCTTTGCCTTTGCCATCGCCGCACTGTTCTCGGTGGCAACCGTTTGGGTTCCGGCCCTGTCGGAACTCTCCGGCTACGGCTGGGTCATCGGCGCGGTTCTGGGTGGTGTGCTGCATCTGGGCCTGATGCGCCTGCAGACGACCGAAGCCGGCAAGACAGCGCAATAAGGCAGCCTGAAGACAGGTCCAGGCGATGATATCGCCTGGACCCGTTCAAACTGAAAGACCGTCTCAACGCATTGGGGCGGTCTTTTTTTTTCAGACCGGCTGTGCCTTGCGGCGCGTGTCGACTTCTTCGAGCACCGGCGAGGGCTTGCGGGCCGTGCGGGCTTCCTCGATCAGCCGATCGCTGGCCGTCTCGATATCCGTGACCATTCTTTCGTAAAAGGCATTGGGCGCCAGGCCCGGCTCGATCGGCGGCAGAATCTCGACAATCACCGTGCCCGGATAGACCTTCCACGAGGCGCGAGGCCAATAGAGGCCGGCGTTGTGAGCTATCGGGACAACCGGACATTTCAGGTCGCGGTAGAGATGCGCGATACCGAACTTGTATTTCGGCTCTGCCCCGGCCGGCCGGCGGGTGCCTTCCGGAAAGATCAGGATCTGGCGCTTCTCGGCAATCGCCTCCTTTGCAGCCAGCATCATTGCCGCCAGCGCTTCTGACCGCTTGCCCCGGTTGATCGGGATCTGCTTGAACTTGGCTGTGTACCAGCCGAAAATCGGTATCCAGCGCAGTTCGCGCTTCAGGATGAAGGTCGGGCTTCTGAAGAGGGGGATCAGCGCCACTGTCTCCCAGGCGGACTGGTGCTTCATGGCGGCGATGAAACCGCCGTCAGGCAGGTTTTCACGTCCCCGGACTTCCACCTTGATGCCCGCAAAGACACGCATCAGCAGCTGCAACACCCGTGACCAGGTCGGCACCACCCACCAGCCCCAGCGCCGCGGCAGCAGCATGACTGGCGCGAACAGGATCATCAGCACGAACGTGACGAGATAGAACAGGATCTGGAAAAGGGTAGAGCGCAGAAAAACCATGGCACCATAAAGACTGGTCGTGGGTGAAGCCACCGCTCGGCCGTGGTCCGACAGCTGTCAGCGCACACCCTGCACGGTAATCCGAAGTCGGGCGAGGATATACTTCACATATTCGCGCATGAGAAGCCGCATCGTTGCCGGTTCCCTGTACCAGCTGTCCAGCTTCAAGTCCTTGGAAAAGACCGGATAGGCAATCAGGGCGACATTCGGCAGGGCGCCGGCAAGTTCCACCTTGGCACGCGGCAGGTGGTAGGCACTGGTCACGACCAGCAGGGACGAGAACCCGTTCTTCTTGACCCAGTTGGCTGTTTCCACCGCATTGCCGGCTGTATTGAGCGCGACCCGGTCAAGATCGACGCTGTTTTTTTCCAGCGGCATGCTGGACGCAGTAACGGCGGCAAGCTGTTCACGCGTGGTGCCGGGATGAACGCCCGAAATCAGCAACCGGTTGGCACGGCCTTCTTCCAGGAGACGGATTGCCTCGTTGACGCGGGCATGCCCGCCCGTCAGCACGACAATGGCATCCGCATTTGCGGCAGCCGGCACTCTGGCATTGGCAACCTTCTGCGCGAACATGGCAAACTGCCCGACGGTTCCCGCAACAAGAGCCGTGATGACGGCAACGAAAAGGATCCTGAGACCGAAGCGTTTCTTGCGCGCATCGCCGCTTGTGGCGTTCCTGCGCGCTGTGCCCTTGTCCTTTGAAACGGACACACGCCGATCGCCAACGACGGAAGAACCGTCGTCCAGAACGGGGTCTAACACTGTGTCAGCATGGGTCATGGCGCGACTATGATAAGTGATTCGGCCAATTTCACGGCATTGTGCGATAAAATCAATCCACTTTTGCCAAATGGGCCTTGACGGCAAGGCCAGAAGTCAGGGCTGTCAGGATCGCGACGAGGAACACCACACCGAATACACCGAGATAGCCGGGCAGGCTGACAGAGATGCCGCCGAAGAGAGCCGACATCTGGTCCGACCCTGCCTGGCCGGAGCTCTGCCGGGTCAGCATGTCAACCGTCAGAAAGGCCAGGATGGCCGCAACACCGCCGGAAACACCGCCCTTCAGGCCCAGCATCAGGAAGTGGCGCTGGAATTCACGAGCGATGAAACCGTCCTCCGCTCCAACGAAATGCAGAACGGAGACGACGTCCTTGTTGCCGGCCATGGCTGCCTGGGTCGCAAAGACGACGCTCAAGACCATCGAGCCGAGCACAAGCACCATGATCGCAAAGCCGCCCAGCACCACCGCGCCTGCCATGGCCGACAGACGAGACGTCCAGACGGAATGATCGTCGACGCTCGCGCCCGTCACGTTCTGCGAGACCATCGAGCGCAACTGCGACAGGTTCAGAAGTTCCGGATCCCCGACGGTGATCTGAATGAGCCGCGGCACCGGCAGGCCGTCAAGCTGAAGGCCTTCACCCAGCCAGGGCTCCAGCAATGACTTGGTTTCGGCATCGGACAGGGCCCGTACGGAATCGATGCCCGGAAACTCCTGCGCAAGTGCAACGGCCTTGTCGATCTCCCGCAGCATGTCGACGCCTTCGGCCGGGCGGATCTGAATGGTGATCTCACGCACCAGATCGTTCTGCCACGCATCGGCTGCGTCCCACACCACCGACACTGCACCGACCGTCAGACAGGCCAGAAAGCTCATGATGGCCACCACCAGCGTGAGAGCCCGCCCGGCGACTGCCTGTGGCGGAACGATCGCCGCGGAGGGGCGCAACTTGGCATCGTCCCCCTGGGGTGCTTCGTTCTTCGGCCTGGGGGCGGCCTTGCGCGCTGGCTTTCGGCCACGCTTCGGTCGTTCGGCTCGCTTGGGCGGGCGAACACTGGCGGCGCTTGCCTGTTTTTTGTCTGTGTCGTCGGACTGAGCCATCATGCCGCCTAATCGAAAATTGAGAGGCGCCCGTCGGCAAGCACCATGCGCCGGGCGTCCACCTGTTCCAGCAGCGCGATATCGTGGGTCGCGATGACGACAGAGGTGCCGAGTTTGTTCAATTCGATGAAAAGGCGCAACAGACGACGTGCAAGTGGCGGATCCACGTTACCGGTCGGCTCGTCCGCGAGCAGCACCTCCGGCCGGGTGATCAGCGCCCGCGCAATGGCCGCACGCTGCTTTTCCCCACCCGAAAGTACCGGCGGCAGCACATGCATGCGATCCCCAAGTCCGACCCATTTCAACAGATCAATCACATCGGAGCGGTATTCGGATTCGTCCTTTCCCACCACGCGCAGTGGCAGGGCCACATTTTCATAGGTTGTCAGATGGTCCAGCAGGCGAAAATCCTGAAACACCACGCCGATCTTGCGCCGGAGCTTTGGCAATTCCTGCTTGTCGATCACGCTCAGGTCGCGGTTGAAAACCTTTATCAGGCCTCGGGTCGGGCGCAGGGACATGAACAGGAGTCGGATCAGGCTGGTCTTGCCTGCCCCCGAGGGACCGGTCAGGAACTGAAACGACTGCGGCTCGATCTGAAAAGTCAGGTCGCGCAGGATTTCCGATCCCATTCCGTATCTCAATCCGACATTTTCGAAGCGGATCACAAAATTACTCCTGTTGATGGCCCGAACGCTATAGCCTGGCCGTTAACGGTGCATTAATCATATAAAGGTCCATTAAGGACCTGAAAGCCCGTCATAGGATTTGCTTGGCCCTTGTCCAATATTTCGTGCCGGATTTCGACCCCTCGGTTCCAAAGTGAACCGCTAGAGCATGCCATGGCGAAAGGTCTTCGCACATGAAGATCAAATGTCCGGACTGCAGTACGTCCTACGAGATTAAGGTAGAGGCGCTTGGCCCGGAAGGGCGTAGCGTCAAATGCGCCAAGTGCGGCAACCGCTGGTTCGTTTCGCCCGACGATGACGAAGAAGGCAATGTTGCGTTCAGCGCAAAGAACGACGACGAAATTGCACCTCCTTCCGTTGAAGAAGATCCCGCACAGGACGAAGCCGATTGGGCAGCCGACGCGGAAGAAGAAACGTTCGACGCCGAAGCGGATGACGACGACGACGAACCCGAAGCCGCCGTCGCTCCCGAACCCGCAGCCGCCCGTACGGCCAGCGACGAGGCAAAATTCGCTGCGGATCTGAAGGAAGACGCCAGGACCGGTGAGCCTGAAAACAAGGCCGACATCGAATCCATGGCCAAGCGGCCGAAGATCATCGTCAATCCGAACAAGTTCCGGCGGGACCAGATTGGTGCGATCCTCAACTGGATTCTGCGGCGAAATTTTCGGCGCATTGGCGGTGTTGCCCTGTTCGGCGTCGCGGTTGCGGCCTGTGTTTTGTTTGTCCTCATGCGAGACTCGCTCGTCAAACAGTCTCCTGACCTGGCAAGCCTGTTTCGGATGATCGGGTTTGAAGTCAATCTGCGCGGACTTGAATTCCGCAACCTGCGCACCTTCACCGAGGTCGAGGACGGCAAGAAGGTTCTCGTGGTCGAGGGCTCGATCCGCAACCTGCTTGATGAACTGAACTCGGTGCCCGCCGTGCGCCTCTCGATCCGCGGTGCAGACCTGCAGGAAGTTTATGCCTGGACTGTCGAGCCCAGAACAAAATCGCTAAACGCACTGGACGAAACCCGGTTCAGGACGATATTAGCCGACCCTCCGAAAACCGCGTCCGATATCCAGGTCCGGTTTGTTGAACGCGGCCAACGCCAGGTAGTTCTAGAGTGACCATGACATCAGATATCCATACTCTGTTCGATGAAGACGCCATTGCCCAACGTGTTGGCGCGCTCGCAGAGGAAATCGCCGAAGGCAAACCGCAAAATCTTTTGGTTGTCGCGGTTCTGAAAGGCAGCTTCATTTTTGCGGCCGACCTTGTGCGGGCAATGCACCGGGCAGGGCTGCAGCCGGAAATGGAGTTCATGCACCTGTCCTCTTATGGCGCCGGGACTGAAGGCTCCGACACCATCCGGATTTTGCGCGATGTTGAAAGTGACGTTAACGAGCGCGATATTATTTTAGTGGATGATATCCTGGAATCCGGTCGCACGCTCGCCTTCGCGCGGGAGCGGCTGCTGAACAGGGGCGCGCACTCGGTGAAGATCGCAGCTCTGCTGGATAAACCCGAGCGCCGTAAAGCTGCCATATCTGCCGATTATGTCGGTTTTGCCTGTCCTGATAAGTTTGTCGTCGGATATGGTATGGATATGGGCCACGCTTGGCGGCAGTTGCCCTATATTGGATACGTTGTCGCCCCGGACGACGGAGCGGCTGACGGCAACACAGGAGAGTGAGCATGGCTCGCATTCTTCTTACTGAAGACGATGAAGCTGTCCGCAGCTTCGTAAAGCGTGCCCTGGAGCTTGACGGTCATTCCGTTGAAGCGGCCGAGGATGGCGGCGAAGCCGTCGAGGTTCTGACCCGCGAGAAGGGCAGCTTCGACCTGCTGCTGTCCGACATCAAGATGCCCGTCATGGACGGCATTGCCCTGGCTCTGCATACGGCGCGCGACTATCCACGGCTGCCGATCCTCCTCATGACCGGCTTTGCCGACCAGCGTGAACGGGCCAATGGCCTGGAATCCCTGGTCCATGACGTGGTCACCAAGCCGTTTTCGCTCGCCGATATCCGAAAGGCCGTGCGCAACGCCATTTCCGGCGATCTGCCGAGCGAGACCCGCCGCTACGCGTAAGGCCTGCCGCCGCAATTCCGAAACCCAAGACCCCGCTTCGGCGGGGTTTTTGTTTGGGCTGATCACGCCGGTAGTCACCGTATTCCTTCAGAACACAGAGAATTGAGCAAGCGGCCCATCCTTCGAGACAGCGCTTCGCGCTTCCTCAGGATGAGGGTGATCTTGCGGCAAAGAGATATCCGAACGTGGCTGGGATCTCCGCGGGACTTACAAAAGGCCTCACCCCAAAAAGACAACCTCATCCTGAGGAGCGCACGTGTGCGCGTCTCAAAGGACGGGCCACAAACACAAACATAGCCGCCAAAAACAACTGACCCCGCCGAAGCGGGGTCATGAAACCTTGTCAGAAACGGGCCTAGTACCGCTTCAGGAGCCGTTCCAGATAATCGAGCTCCAGCTGCGGCCGGGAAGGATCGGAGAAGCGGCGGCGGAGCTCTTCCAGGATCCGGCGCGCCCGCTGAACATCGATTTCGTCAGGGATGCGCACCCGATTGTTAAAGTCCGGGCCCTCGGTGCGCCGCGGACGGCCAAGAGGGTCTTCGTCCATCGGCGACGCGCCGTTGGGCGATCCCGGGCCTTCGCCCTGACCCATCATCTGCTCCGTCAGGCCCTGCGCGCCGCGCCGAAGGGCATCCAGGGCATCGCCCTGCTCGCCGAGCGCCTGCTGACCCTGTCCATCCCCCAGGGACTGCTGAGCCTCGCCCATGGACTCGCCGGCTTCACCCAGCGCCTGGTTCTGACCCATGCCGTTCTGGCTAAGCTGGTCCATGAGTTCCTGCAGTTGCTGTGCCAGGTCACCCTGGCCCTCCTGAAGCTGCTGAAGCATCTGTTCCAGTTGCTCCTGGGTCAGCTGTTGTCCCTGGCCCTCTTGTTGCTGACCGGGTTGCTGCTGTTGACCGCGACGCTGCTGCTGCTGATCCTGGTTGAACTTGTGGGTTTCATCCATCAGCTGCTGTTGCCGCTGGATCATTTCACCCAGCTGGTTGAGCATCTCCATCATTTCGCTGGACATGCTGTTGGGCATCATCTGCGGCCGGCCTGCTTGCAGGTTTTCCAGCATCTGCTGCATCTGTGCCAGCAGCTCGCGCGCGGCATCACGGGATCCGGTACGCGCCAGTTCCTCGATCCGGTCCAGCATTTCGCTCAGGTCCTGTTCGCTGAGCGTCTGCTGGTTGCCGTCGAAAGGCTGCATGGCCTGCGGGTTCTGGCGCATCTGCTCGGCCAGTGCCTGCATGTATTCGTTCAGGGCTTCCCGCAGTTGCTGGGTCAGCTTGGCGATTTCCTCGTCGCTCGCCCCTTCTTCCAGCGCCTTGCGCAGGGCCTCCTGGGCATCACGCAGCTTGCGTTCGGCTGCGGAAAGGTCACCATCCTCGATCGACAGGGCCAGGTCCCACAAAAGCGGCAACAGGGCCTTGAGGTCTTCGTCGGTCCTCGCGTTCACCAGAGAGCCGTAGGCAAAGCGCATGCCCAGATAGTTGCGCGGCTTGAAGTCGAACATTTCCGGCGCCAGCATCAGGGCGTCGAACGCTATGATGACCTCGCTCTGGCTTTCGGCATCAAGCGCAAGATTACGGCGCTGTTCGACGACAGCGCGGGCCAGAGGCTTGCCGAAGCGTCTCTGGGGCAGCGTGATGCGGTACGCGGGCGATTGCCCTTCCTGACCGGCCTGGTCACGTGCCAGCAGCGACAGATTGACTTCAGAACCGGCCCAGGGATGCGACGTCAGGTCCCGGATGGTTTCCGCCGTCTTGGCTGTGCCGGCGCGCGGCGGCAGTGAAAGCGGGAACTGGGGTGCCTCCACAAGCGGGCGCGGAGCCCGATTGTTGTTGTCCGGATCAGGCAGGGGCGCAATGCGAGCTTCAGCGGCTACAACGCCATAGTCGTCATTCACAAGATAGGAAAACTTGAGCGCACCGCTGAGCTGTTCTTCAGGATCGTCCGTCAACCGGATGTCCGGTGCATCGTCCGGCTTCACCGCGAAGACGTAGCTCAGCATCGGCTCTTCGCCGTTGAGCAGTTCGACGATACCGGTGGTTTCCAGCTCGAGCCGGCGTTCAACCGGCAAAAGCGTTTTCAGATCCGGATCTTCCGTTTCTGTCCCAAGTTCAGGTTCGATCACCTGAGGCTCGGTGTCTTCCGCACGGGCGTAGGTCATCTTGAGATCACGTGCGCCTTGCGTGCGGACCACAAGTATCGACCCTTCCGGCACGGAGATCGGCGCACCCGGGTCGCGCAACTGGGCGCTTTCGCCCGTCAGGTAAATCGGTGGCTCGCTGGTATAAAGCGGCGGCGTGACCCAGGCATCGAGACGGCTGGGCGGTTCCACTGTCTTGAACGGGTTCTGAAAGGCCGAGACCAGCCGGCCGAAATGATCGCCACTGGCTGTCGAAAACCCGATCAGAAGCACACTGGCGGCCAGGACACGAAGCGCCCAGGGATCGCGTCGGAAGGCCTGCGGATCCGGCGCTTTCGAACGGATCGCGGCGACTGCTTCGGCTGTGCGGCGCTGATGCAGGGCCCAGATCGCCTGGCTTTCGCGATCGCTCGCACCGACCGACAATTCGTCTTCAAGCGTTGTCAGGGGACGGTGGGTACGGCCTGAGGATTTCTCGACCCGGGAGAGCGCATCCTCGCGCGTCGGCCAGGCAAGGTGGAAGAGATCCCGCGCCGCCCAAAAGGTGGCGGCAGCGAATACCAGAAGCCCCAGCGGGCCTGCCCAGGCAGGAAGAACCAGCCACAGACCAAGCCAGGACACCCCGACAAACAGGCCGAGTACCACCAGCACCGGAAGCAAAGCACGCCACAGGCGTTCGATGAACAAGGCACGGCGACTTTGGCGCACCAGGCTGTCCAGCCGGGATCGGATCAAGGCCCTCCAGCCGTAGGTCTCGGAAGAAATCTGCCGTTCTTGATCGGGATCGCTGTCGCTCGGGCTCAATGGTACCTCCGGTTTTGCCCCCCGAACTGCCCGTTTCTCCGGAAACGCAGCCCGCTGGACCTGCCCACCATACAATAAGGTGAGGCATAGCGGGCTGTCCGGCAACCTGTCGGTTCAACTAATTGTCAGCCGATCTGTTCACGAACCCTTGAGCCAGTCCGGAATCCGGTCCAGACCGAGCAGGTCTTCGTAGCTGGTCCGGGGCCGGATAACGGCAAATTGGTCTGCATTTACGAGCACTTCAGGCACCAGAAGCCGCGAATTGTAGGTGCAGGACTGGACTGCGCCATAGGCGCCGGCCGAATAGACCGCCAGCATTTCCCCGGCTTCTACCCTGGGCATATCCCGGTTCTGGGCCAGAAAATCACCGGTTTCGCACACCGGACCGACGATATCGGCCTTGATTCGGTCTGTTTCTTTCCCCGGTTCGCGCACCGGGCGAACCTCGTGGTAGGCCTCGTAAAGCGTCGGACGGATCAGGTCGTTCATGGCGGCATCGACAATGACGAAATTCTTGTCGGCGCCTTCCTTCACATAGACGACTTCGGTGACCAGGATGCCGGCGTTGCCGGCAATCATGCGGCCCGGCTCGAACATGACCATGCAGTCCAGTTCGCGCACATGCTTCTTGACCACCTGGGCATAAGCGTCCGGATGCGGCGGCGGATTGTTATCGGTGATATAGGGGATGCCCAGTCCGCCACCGAGATCGACATGGTCGATCGTGTGGCCTTGCGAGCGCAGATCCGTGATCAGTTCGCCCAGCCGTGCAAATGCGTTGTCGAAAGGCTCCAGCTCCGTGATCTGCGAGCCGATGTGCATGTCGATGCCGGTGACCTTGATACCGGGCAGAGCCGCTGCCTCGGCATAAACGTCACGTGCACGCTGCCAGGGAATACCAAACTTGTTCTCGGCCTTGCCGGTCGCAATCTTGGCATGGGTCTTGGCATCGACGTCCGGGTTGATGCGCATGGACACCCGTGCGGTCTTGCCCATTGCAGTGGCAACCCGTGACAGCTGGCGCAACTCGGGCTCGGACTCCACGTTGAAGCACAAGATGTCTTCCTGAAGCGCGTAGGCTTGTTCGGCCTCGGTCTTGCCGACCCCGGAAAAGACGATCTTCGACGCGGGAACGCCCGCAGCCCGTGCACGGCGCAATTCGCCTTCCGACACAACGTCCATGCCGGCGCCCAACTGTGCAAGCGTCTTCAGGACCGCCTGGTTGGAGTTTGCCTTCATCGCATAGCAGACCAGCGACGGGATATCGCTGAATGCGGCGGCAAACACCTGGTAGTGACGGGTGAGCGTTGCCGTGGAATAGCAGTAGAACGGCGTGCCGACTTCACGCGCGATCGTCTCGATCGCCACGTCTTCGGCAAACAGCTCGCCATTCTTGTAATCGAAGTGATGCAAGGGACGGCCCTCATGCGGCTGGATCAGGTTCAGGGCCGGTCGGTGTTACCAGACCGTGCGGAAGCTGATCGGCATTGAAACGATGGAGCGTATCGGTTGCCTCGGCAGAGCCGGCTTGCTCCGATGCGCAGCCGGCTCTGCCGCTGCGCGCATGGTTTATCGGATCATGAAATCCAGGAAAAAAGGCTTGTCGCTTTGCGGCGCTTCCGGCTGAACCGGTGCTGCCACAGCGGGATCAACCGCGGCGTCCGCCTGCTGCACAGGCGCTCCCGGGTTTTCCAGCCCGCCCTTGCGGCCACACCCTGCCAGGGTCACGCTCAGGCAAAGACCGACCAGAGCCAGGGTTTTGAACCGCATTGTCATCACCATCATGCCTTTTTGGATCGACTGCCCCGGGTCCGGGCGGACACGGGAGTTCTTACAAAGTCACATACCGGTCCTTCTCCTCGCATGACACGGCGCGTTCGGCAAGACCAGTTCGCGCCGTGTGTTGCGGGGAATGCCGACCTTCAATGGGCCATCAGGCCTTGGCCAGCTCTTTCAGCCAGCGGCGTGCCTGCTTGCGTACGTTTACCGGCGACGTGCCGCCATAGCTGGTTCGGCTGCGTACGGATTTGTCGACGGACAGCACCTGGAAGATCTCGTTGGTGATCTTCGGCTCCACCGCCTGCATCTCTTCCAGCGAAACCTTGTGCAGTTCGATGCCCTTCTCGACGGCAATCGCCACGATGCGCCCGGTCACGTGGTGGGCGTCGCGGAACGGCAGACCGAGAACGCGAACCAGCCAGTCGGCGAGGTCCGTTGCAGTCGAATAGCCAGAGCCTGCGGCCTTCTTCAGCGCCTTGGTGACAGGCTCCAGATCGCGGATCATGCCGGTCATGGCCGCAAGAGCCAGAGAAACGCTGGCCAGGCCGTCGAAAGCCTGCTCCTTGTCTTCCTGCATATCCTTGGAATAGGCGAGCGGCAGCCCCTTCATCATCACCAGAAGCGCTTGCAGGGAACCGTAGATGCGGCCCGACTTGGCACGCACCAGTTCCGCCGCATCCGGGTTCTTCTTCTGCGGCATGATCGACGAACCGGTCGAAAACTTGTCCGACAGTTTCACGAAGCCGAACTGCGCCGAACACCAGATGACGATTTCCTCGGCAAGGCGCGACAGATGCATGGCTGTGAGAGATGCCGTCGCCAGCGCCTCGATGACGAAATCACGGTCGGAAACGGCATCGAGCGAATTGGCAGACGGACGGTCGAAACCGAGCGCCTTGGCGGTCATGTGCCGGTCGATCGGGAAGGACGTGCCGGCTAGCGCCGCAGCACCAAGCGGGCACTCATTCATGCGCTTGCGCGCATCGCGCACACGGCCCCGGTCGCGGCCGAACATTTCGACGTAGGCCAGCATGTGGTGTCCGAAGGTCACCGGCTGGGCCGACTGCAGGTGCGTGAACCCGGGCATGACGTCGGCAGCATGGGTTTCCGCCTTTTCCGCCAGGGCCTGCATCAGCTCACCCAGCTGGTCGTCGAGCGTATCGAGCGTGTCGCGCACCCACAGGCGGAAATCGGTCGCCACCTGGTCATTGCGCGAGCGCGCCGTGTGCAGGCGTCCGGCAGCCGGGCCGATCAGCTCGGCAAGGCGCGCCTCGATGTTCATGTGGATGTCTTCAAGCGCGCGGGAAAACTTGAATTTGCCGCTTTCGATCTCTGACAGGATTGTGTCTAGACCTTGAACGATCTTGTCGGCATCGTCCCGCGTCACAATGTCTTTTTCCGCGAGCATGCGCACATGGGCTTTCGAGCCGTCGATGTCCTGCTTATATAGCTTCCGGTCGAAGTCGATGGAGGCGTTGATCTCCTCCATGATGGCGTCCGGTCCCTCAGCGAACCGGCCTCCCCACATGCGATTGCTCATGTCCTGTCCCTTAGAAGGCGCCCCCTTGCGGGGTGTGAACGAATGACAAAGCCAACCGAACCAGCGAAAACCAACAGACGCGGCATTGTTGCCGCCGGGCTTGCGGGTGCAGTGGCCGCCGTAGCGGCTCTATACGTGATCGCTGGACCGAATGGCAACATCGCCGGTGCGCAAAGCTGTTCGGCTGCGCTCGATTTTGCGGCGGCGGCCAAGCCTTTCGCCACTGGAGAAGTGGCCGCCTTCCTTCCGGCAAGCGCGCCGCTGGACCTTCAGCACCTGACCTTCAAGGGGCCTGACGACCAGCAGATGGCGCTGTCGGACTTCGGCGGCAAGACAGTGCTCCTCAATCTCTGGGCAACATGGTGCGCCCCGTGCCGCAAGGAAATGCCGGCGCTGGACGAACTGCAGGCGGAGATGGGAGACGACAATTTCGAGGTGGTTGCGGTCAATCTCGACCGGGGCGGACCGGAAAAGCCGAAAGACTTTTTGAACGAGATCGGCGTCGGCAATCTCGCCTTTTATCAGGACAGCTCGAACGATCTTCTGAAGGACTTGCGCAAGGTTGCGCGGGCAACCGGTTTGCCGACAACCATTCTGGTTAGCCCGAAGGGCTGCGAGATCGGCACCATGTACGGCCCCGCCGAATGGGCCTCCGGCGAGGCCAAGGCGCTTATTAAAAACGCAATGGCGGCCCCGGACGCCTGACGTCCGGCTGCCGCCAGAAATATCAAGATCATCAGCCCTTTCGAAGCCGGTGGAGGTGACCCTCCGCCGGATCAGACGCTGATGTCGACCGCGTTGCCCAGACCTGGAATGCGGCGCGACTCGCGCCGGTCTTCTTCCTGGGTTGCCTGGGCCTGTTCCAGCCGCTCGGCGACCTGGCGTTCCTGCTGGTTCTGGTCCCTTACCGCATTGGCAGCAAGTTCGCTGCGAACACTTGCAGCGCTGTAGGCGGCCGAGGAAGAGGAACTGTCGATAGCACTCGGCATGATGGGTTACTCCTTCGCCGTGGTGATGAGGCTTGTCCGCAGCCGTTAGTCACCCGTCATCCTTGCAATCGGGCGCTCCGGCTTTTGTTCGTTCGTCTTGCGCTTCCAGTCGGCTTGTCCGGATGATGCGTCACATCAGGCCAGGATGTTGACCTGTAGTCCGACACCATCTTCCAGCCGACGCGTTTCCGCGCGATTTTCCAGTTGCTCAGCTTGCCGGCTCAGGAATTCTGCCCGGTTCGTGCTGAAACTCGCCTGGCGTTGCGCGATCACGGCTGCAGCTTCGGAGCGTTTGGTCTTGAACGCTTCTGCTTGTTCTGCAACCTGGCCCGCACGCGTGTTGGCCTGGTTCGGCTGATACGCCTGGGATGCTCCATATCCTATTGCTTCAGGCATGGTCGTTCCAATCCTTGGATACGATTTCAAACTTCATCTTGTATGAAATACATGAATTCAAAGGTAAATTTCCAAAACAACTCTCAGAGTTGCTGACTCAATTACTGAATTGATCAGAATATTTTTCTTAAAACTTTACGTAATTATGGATAAGCATCTGAAAGACAGGAACTTTCAGAAGCATCTTTCGAGAAGTGCTTTTCAGGCTTCACCCGAAAAAAGACACCCGGCGGAGCAACGAAAACGGCCCGTGCGGGGCCAATCCGCACGGGCCGTTAACAAAACCGCAAAGGAACGGGATCAGGCGCTGACGTCTACCCGTCCGCCGAGACCGGGAGGTGGTGTGGCCTGTTGAGCCTGAAGATTGTCAGCCCCTTGCTGCAGCAGCGCCACCAGATTGGCGTCCTGCTGGGCGGCCATCTTCATCATCTCTGTCTGAAGCGTCTGGGCTGTCTGTGCCTGGGTCTGCGCAACGAATGTCGTGGCAATGCCAACGCTGTCCATCATTAACTCCTGAGGTTGTGGCCACCCTAACCCCCTACCCTTAATCAGGTGTTAACGAATGTCAGTGCCCCTCCCGCAAGACACTGCGCCGGACCTTGCCGGACGGTGTGCGTGGCAACTGTTCCAGCACCTTGTAAACCTTGGGACGCTTGTATTCCGCCAGGTTTTCTGCCGCATGAGCGGCAAGACGGTCGGCATCCAGCTGTCCGGGGAGGGCCGGCACCACGAAGGCCGTTATCAGGCTGACACCTTCGCGCGCAGGCACCGCCGTCACGGCCACTTCCTGCACCTGCGGGTCAGCTGCCAGCACCCGCTCCACTTCTTCCGGAGCGACCCTGTAGCCGAAAGCGTTCATCAGATCGTCAGCACGGCCTTCGTACCAGAAATAGCCGTCTTCATCCGTACGCGCCCTGTCGCCGGTCAGGAACCAGTCGCCCCTGAATGCGGCCGCTGTTTCCTCGGCACGGTTCCAGTATCCCAGCATCAGGCCCGGTTCATCCCTGTGAACAGCCAGAAGCCCTGTCTCCGTTCCGGACACCGGCACCGGCGTGTCATCCAACTCGCTGAGAATGGAAACCTTCCGGCCTTCCTGGGGTTTGCCCGGGGAACCCGGCTTTACCGGAACGCTGGGGCTGCTGGAGAGATAGGTGGAGATCTCGCTCATGCCGAGCGCTTCATAAAGTTCGCGGCCGGTGCGTTCCCTCCACTCCCGATAAAGACTTGCCGGAAGTGCTTCTCCGGCCGTCAGGCCGTGGCGAAGATCGGGAAAGGAGGCGGGCGTAACAGCGCCATACTTCAGGATACGCCGGTAGAGACTGGGCACGGCGGCAAACAGCGTCGCCCTTGTGTCTGTCATCAGGTCCGGCCAGAGGTCCGGGTCTCGAGGCCCGTCATAAACAACACTGGTCGCGCCATTGGCCCAGGGGTCCATCAAGCCGGCACCCAGCGTATAGGTCCAGTTGAACGCTCCGGCATGAAGCAGTCGGTCGGAAGTGCGGATGCCATACCAGCCGGAATACATGGGCCGGCGCGCACTGGCGGCGCGCTGCGCATGCAGGACGCCCTTCGGCGTGCCGCTGGTACCGGACGTATAGACAAGAAAAGCCGGGTCGTCAGCGTGGGTCTCCGCAAAGTCTCCCGGCTCTGCCTGCTTCAGTCCGACCAAGGCCTCTGGACCCAGCAACGTCGCGCTGCCCGCGTTCGGCAGCACAGTATGTCCGTCGTGCAGCACCAACCGCGCGCCGCTATCGGCCAGGATCGCTTCTGCTTCCGACGCAGTAAGTTGGGAAGACGTCGGGATCGGCACGAAACCACCCGCAATCGCCCCGAAGAACGCCAGCGGAAAATCACTGGAGTGACCGATCCTGAGAAGGATACGGTCACCGGGCGAAAGATCCGTGGCGCGCAAACCCGCGGCAACCGAAAGAACGGCCCGCGTCAGCGAGCCATAGCTCCATGTTTCCAGAAGCGCGCCACCGGCCCCCACCAGTTCCAGCGCCGTCTTGCCCGGGTCCGGGGCGGCGCTGGTCAGGCAATAGCGGGCTAGGTTCATCGTTACCGGGGCTTCTGCGGTGGCTGGCGAACCGATTACCGGGTCGGAACCGGGTGCTCGCCGCGGTAATCATAGAAACCGCGTTGGGTCTTGCGGCCGAGCCAGCCAGCTTCAACATATTTCACGAGCAGCGGGCACGGACGATACTTGGTGTCCGCCAGACCTTCATAAAGCACCTGCATGATCGACAGGCAGGTATCGAGACCGATGAAATCCGCAAGCTGCAGCGGCCCCATCGGATGATTGGCCCCGAGACGCATGGCCTTGTCGATGGAATCAACAGAACCGACGCCTTCATAGAGCGTGTAGATTGCTTCGTTGATCATCGGCAGAAGGATACGGTTGACCATGAAGGCCGGGAAATCCTCTGCGACGGCAATCTGCTTGCCGAGACGGACGCAGAACCCTTTCGAGGCTTCGAAAGTCTCGTCTTCCGTGGCTATGCCGCGCACCAGCTCGACCAGTTCCATGACCGGAACCGGGTTCATGAAGTGGATGCCGATAAAGCGTTCCGGACGATCGGTCGAAGCGGCAAGACGCGTGATCGAGATCGACGAAGTGTTGGTCGCCAGGATCGCTTCGGGCTTCAGGATCGGGCAAAGCTGCGAAAAGATCTTGCGTTTGACCTGCTCGTTCTCGACGGCGGATTCAATCACCAGATCTGCATCACGCAGAAGATCGAGATCTTCGGCTGCCTTGATGCGATCCAGCGCAGCGTTGCGCTCTTCCTCGGTGATCATGGACTTGGACACCTGGCGCGCCAGGTTGCCGTTGATCGAAGCCAGGCCGGATTCGATCCGTTCCATGGAGAGATCGCTCAATCCCACGTCGAAGCCCGCAAGTGCACACACATGCGCAATGCCGCTGCCCATCTGACCAGCGCCGATTACGCCGACTTTCTTGATTTCGACTGCCATCCTGAAAATCCGATCTTTAGAAAACATCCCGATTGGACGGGTTGCGGCTATTTTTGGCAAGTCTTGCGCCGAACAGCAAGAACCCCGGAGCGAAAACTGTTATTCGCCCCGGGGTCCGTGATCAATTTGCCGCAGGTGTTACTCGACGGCAGCCTTCAATTCCGGCAGCACGTCGAAGAGATCCGCCACGAGGCCATAGTCCGCGACCTGGAAGATCGGTGCTTCCTCGTCCTTGTTGATCGCGACGATCACCTTGGAATCCTTCATGCCGGCAAGGTGCTGGATGGCACCGGAAATGCCGCAGGCAATGTAGAGATCCGGAGCAACCACCTTGCCGGTCTGGCCAACCTGCCAATCGTTCGGGGCGTAGCCCGCATCGACGGCAGCGCGCGATGCGCCAACCGCCGCGCCGAGGGCATCGGCCACCGGCATGATGACTTCCTGGAACTTCTCGGAAGAACCGAGCGCGCGGCCACCGGAGATGATGATCTTGGCAGACGTCAGTTCCGGACGGTCGGACTTGGAAAGCTCCTCGCCGACGAATTCCGAAAGACCTGAACCGTCCGTGCCCGCAACGGTTTCAACAGCGGCAGAACCGCCTGCTTCCGCTGCCGCAAACGTGGAGGTCCGCACGGTGATCACCTTCTTGGGATCGCCGGATTTCACGGTCTGGATCGCGTTGCCCGCGTAGATCGGACGCTCGAAAGTGTCCGCGTCGACAACAGCCGTCACGTCGGAGATCTGCATCACGTCCAGAAGGGCTGCGACGCGCGGCAGGGTGTTCTTGCCGTTGGCGGTTGCCGGGGCAACGATCGCGTCATAATCGCCTGCGAGGCCGACGATCAGATCGGCGGTCGGCTCGGCCAGCTGGTGCTCCAGCGCATCGCTTTCAGCAAGCAGAACCTTGGCGACGCCGGAAAGCTTGGACGCGGCATCCGCAACGCCCTGAACGCCCTTGCCGGCGACCAGCACGTGAACGTCAGCACCAAGAGCGACGGCAGCCGTCAGGGCCTTTGCCGTGGCATCGCTCAGTTCGCCACCGGCGTATTCGGCCACAAGAAGTGTTGTCATGTTTTATCCTCCTGCGACGGGTCTTAAAGGACGCCGGCTTCGTTCTTGAGTTTGTCGACCAGCTCGGAAACGGAACCGACCTTGATACCGGCCTGGCGCGATGCCGGCTCGGTGGTGGTGACAACGGTGAGGCGCGGCGTGGTGTCGACACCAAAATCGGCCGGAGACTTTTCGTCGATCGGCTTCTTCTTCGCTTTCATGATGTTCGGCAGGGACGCATAGCGCGGCTCGTTGAGGCGCAGGTCCGTGGTCACGATGGCCGGCAGCTTCAGCTTCACGGTCTGCAGGCCGCCATCCACTTCACGGGTGACATCGACAGTGCCGTCGCCCAGATCGACCTTGGAGGCAAACGTGCCCTGGCTCCAACCGAGGAGGGCTGCCAGCATCTGGCCGGTCTGGTTGCAGTCGTCGTCAATCGCCTGCTTGCCGAGGATCACGAGACCCGGCTCTTCGGCTTCGACGATCGCTTTCAGGATCTTCGCGACTGCCAGCGGCTCGGTGGTGTCGTCGGTCTTCACCAGAATGCCGCGGTCGGCGCCCATGGCAAGGCCGGTGCGCAGCGTTTCGGTGGCCTGTTGCGGCCCGACGGACACGACGATCACTTCACTCGCCTTGCCCGCTTCCTTCAGCCGAAGGGCTTCTTCGACGGAGATTTCGTCAAACGGGTTCATGGACATCTTGACGTTGGCAAGATCGACGCCAGAACCATCCGCCTTCACACGGACCTTCACGTTGTAGTCGATGACCCGTTTTACGGGTACGAGGATCTTCATTTGGTCTCAACCTCTTGCTGGGCCGGCTTTCACCGCACCGCATTCTCCGGCTCTCTGCCCTCATGACGCTAGGTTACAAACGGCAGAATTGAGCCAATCGTGGCGCATGGCGGGGGACGGTACTGACCGACACGGCACCTGTCAATTGCGGTAAAAGGTCTAAGGCGGCAATTTGCCGGGCTTGGAAAAACATGCGTCGCAATGATGATAGTTCGGCAACGCAACAATGCGTGGAAAACCGGGGCTCACCGCAAAAAAGAAACCGCGCGCACCTGTTACGGCAACACGCGGCGACTTCTCTGTTTTCCTGGTGCCGGTCCCCGGTCAGATGCCGGGGGTCTGCGGCGAGAACTTGTCGGACACCGGTTCGGCGAACACGGTCACCCAGGTGCCGTTCTCGTCCCGGCAGGCCGTGCCACGAATGGAAAGGTCCAGCCTGCTGAAGGTGGTCTCGCGAAGGTACTCGCGGCACCAGTGCCCGCTCTTGCTGCGGTAGGTCTTGATCGGCGTCAGGATCTCGCGCCAGTCGCCTTCCTGCCCAACGAACACGGGCTCGCCACTGACTTTCGTTTCCAGCGCTTCCTGGACAGTCTGTGCCAGGAGCATCCGCTCAGTTTCCATATGTGCTGCAAGAGAAGACACGGCACTGTCCATCCGCGTCTGCATCCAGTAGGTGGTAAAGCCGAATGTGCCGGCAACCATCACAAGTGCGGCGGCGATCTGGATCAGCACGCCTGTCCAGGACGCATGCGCATGACGGGGCGCAGGACCTTCGCGCTTGGCGAATTCCTTTTCGATGAGTGCTTCGAACCGTGCCATTGATTCGTCAGGCACCGGCGCGGCAACCGCTTTTTGCAGAATGGTATTGTCCTTGGACATCTGCTCCAGCAGATCATGTCCGCCACCAGTCGCCTCGATCCGGCGAAGCAGAGCTGCACGCTCCTCTTCCGAACCTTCCTCGTCCAGGATCTTGCCGATATCCTTTGCAAGCAGGATCTGTTCGCGCTTTTCGTCAAATGTCATCACATACCCCCTGGCATGCTGCGCAGCCTGACGCCCTGCGGGGCATCGTTCGTGTCCAGCCACTCGCGCAATTTCAGTCTTGCGCGGGCAAGCCGGCTGGTTACCGTTCCAATCGGAACACCGAGTTCATCCGCCACATCCTTGTAGCTTCTGCCCTCAACGGCGATCTTCAGAAGCACCTCGCGGTTGTCTTCTTCCAGCTCGCCAATGAAATCCTGCACTTTCTGGAGTTCCAGGCTGTCGGCGGCGGCTTTCGCGCCGTCGTAGCTTTCCTCGAAATCCAGCATGGCAAGGTCGAAAAGCCTGGCCCGGTTTGCGGTGTCGCGAACCGAATTGAAGTACAGATTCTGCAAAATCCGGAACATCCAGCTGTCGAGCCGGGTGGCCGGATCGAACTGGTCGAGCGATCGGATTGCACGTTCGCATGTCATCTGCACCAGATCGTCTGCCTGATCCGGATTCCGGCACAGCCTTAAAGCAAAACTCCTCAGCTTCGGGAGCAGACGGATCATCTCCGTCTTTAACGTATCTTCAGGCAAGGAGTTCTCCGCAAAACCGCTCTCAGCGAGACAACACGTAAGGAGACCTTTTGATCCCGACTTTTTTTGGACTATCTTCGGGAAGAACAAAGATTGCCCAGGTGTTATGCGTGCGAAGGTCGTAAAACCGCTCTCGTCGACCGCCAAAAACCCCTTATTACGAATTGAATCGCATCAGATGAAACGCGCCCGCCAGATTACATTGCAAGACCGCCTCTCTGCGATGTTTCGCATACTGCCGGGTGTTGCAGCTGCGGCAATGATGTTCTCTCTTGTCTACTTCAGCCCCTTGTTCGACATGAAGGACAGCATTGCCGCGGCCGCAGATTCGCATGGTGATCGCGGCAGGCGCAGCGAACGCGGTGACCGTGGAGGCCGCAGCGAACGTGGAGATCGCGGCGGCGACAGCGGAAGCAAGAGTTCCGGTGGTGACAGCGGTAGCAAGAGCTCCGGCGGTGACAGCACCGGTGGCAGCAGTTCCGGTGGCGGCGACACAGGTGGCAGCCGTTCGGGCGGCGGCGACTCAACTGGTAACAGTTCGAGCGGTAAAAGCTCCACCGGTAACAGTTCGGCAGGAAACAAATCGGCCGGAAGAAGCTCGGAAAGCAAAGGCAACTCCGGTCGCAGCGGAGGCTCCTCTTCTCCTTCCTCTTCCCGCTCTTCGTCGGGTGGATCGTCATCCGGCGGTTCGTCGTCTGGCGGTTCGTCAGAACGAACTTCTTTTAGCTCTGCCACACAAAAGTCCGGTTCAGGCGGTTTTTTAGATCGCATCTTTGGCGGGCGTCAGTTTAATGGTGACAGCGAGCCTTCTGGTGGGTCCCTCAGCGCGCGGGAAGAACGGGAGGCTATCTCCAACGGCTGGCAATAGATCCAAGAGGCGGGATCGGACTTGATTTTTCGTGGGTTTCACGTTCCGAAAGGGACGTTTTTTCTGTTTTTTTTGGCAAATATCCTCACAGGCTGTTCCGTAGTGTCAGTGCAGGACACGCTTGTCTCCCTGCAGGAACCCGCCGCGGCGGAAACCCGCAAACCGGCTTCAAAGCTGCAAGCATCGGACAAATACCGGGCTGAAAGCACGCTTCAAGCTGCGCTGGAGAAGTCTGTTTCCGGCAAAGACCGGAGCTGGAGAAACCCCTCGAGTGGGGCGAGCGGCACAATTACGCCCCTGAAAACCTGGAAAAATACGTCCGGCGACTTCTGCCGCTCCTACCGCGAACGGATCAAGCTGGCTGACGGTCGAATGATCAGCCGCCGGGGAGTCGCCTGCCGCACTGCTGATGCTGTCTGGAAAGCAGCCTAGTTTCCTGACCGGTCCGCATTCTTTTTGAAAACTGTGCCTAGGCGAGATTTCGGTCGAACAGGGGAACACCCCTGCGCCGGAAAAACACGATCAACACGGCCCCCGCCGCCATGCCACCGATATGCGCGATCCAGGCGACATCGCTATCGGACGCAATCACGGCATTGACGATCTGATAAAGAATCCAGCCGCCGAGCAACCATCCGGCGGAAAGGCGCAAGGGTATCCGGCCCAGTGCCAGCACCCACACCTTCACCCGCGGGTGCAGCATCAGATAGGCGGCAACAACGCCTGAAACGGCGCCGGACGCCCCGATCAACGGCACATCCGAATTGACGTCGATGGAGGCGTAGGCCAACCCGCCGGCTATCGCACACAGCAGATAGAAGACCAGGTAACGCAGGTGCCCCATGGCATCCTCGACATTATCGCCGAACACCCACAGGAACAGCATGTTGCCGATCAGGTGCATGTAGCCGCCATGGAGGAAGGCATAGGTGACCACCGACATCCAGTCGGGCAGCATCTGCAGCTCCGGCGACAGATCCCGGATATCGAACAGGACAACCGGGATAAGGCCGAAGGAATAGGAGGACGCGGCCACCGCCTGCTGGGACCCTGCACCCTGATACAGAAGAAAGATCAGGATGTTGGCGGCAATCAGGAAAAGGTTCACAAAGGGGCGGGGAACATGGACCAGCCGATTGTGATCGTGAAGGGGAATGAACATTCAGCGCCAGGCCTCCGGCAAGGGGAACTGACCTAACGGTTCTGTCCAGGCACCCAAAGAACGTCCTGCTCACCCTTTTCATTCAGGTACCGCGAGGCAACGAAGAAATAGTCCGACAGGCGGTTCATGTAGCGCACGGCAGCGGGATTGATCTGCTCGCGGGCTGCCAGTTCCACCATCAGACGTTCTGCCCGGCGCGAGACAGTGCGGGCCAGATGCAGGTAGGCAGCGGCAGGACTGCCACCCGGCAGCACGAAGGAACGCAGCGGCTTGAGCTCCGCGTTGAGGACGTCAATCGCCTGTTCGATCGCCGTGACCTGGGCGTCGGTGATCCGAAGCGGCTCGTACCCAAGGTCCTCACCCGTTTCCGGTGTTGCAAGATCGGCCCCCAGGTCGAACAGGTCGTTCTGGATCCTGCCGAGCGTCTGGTCGACGTCCGGCGCAGACTGCCCGGTCTGAAGGCGAATCAGACCAACCACGGAGTTGGTCTCGTCGACGGTCCCGTATGCCTCGATCCTGAGGTCGCTCTTTCGGCGCCGTTCTCCGGAACCCAGCGCGGTCGTGCCGTCGTCACCCGTCTTCGTATAGATCTTGTTCAGAACAACCATTGTGCCCCCAGTTCCTCCAGTAGTGTCCGGTTATCTTGTCTTAGTGGCCGGTGCCGAAAAAGTAGAGACCGCCCATCACCAGGACAATCACCAGAAACTGAAGACCGACACGCCAGCGCATCAGGAGCTGCGAGCGGTTGGCCGGCCCGTGACGGAACATGTTCCAGATACCGAGCAGCAACACGAGTGCAACCGCGGCGAGGCCGACGGGAATGAGAAAGTTGATCAGATCTGCCATTTCGTTTTCCTTGTTTCACCACTGTCCGGCGCAGCCACCTGTCGGCAGGCAGCTATTCCTCGCCGTCGGCAGCCCAGATGCAGAACCGGTCGAGCAGACTGGTCGGCAGCACCCGTTTGGCCACCGCCATGACGGTGGTCGGAATTGTTACATGATAGCGCGCTTTCGGCCGATTTGCTTCCACCGCATGCACCAGCCGTTTGACCACGGCCTCCGGCGGCAGCTTGAACGGCCCGGGCTCTCCCGCCTCCATCCGGATGCGGCGCTTTTCGTAGGTCTTACGATGCCGTGACGCCTGCAGACCATCCTCGCCGATCCAGCGCTGAAAATTCTCCAGTGCGTTTTGCGTGAACCGGGTATCGATAGGACCGGGTTCGATCAGGCTGACGTGAATGCCGGTGCCTTTCAGTTCCTGGCGAAGCGTGTCCGAATAGGCTTCGAGCGCGAATTTGGAAGCGGTGTAGGCTCCGCGGTACTTGAGTGCCACAAACCCCAGTACGGAGGAACACTGCACGATCCGCCCGGAACCGTTGGCGCGCATTGAAGGCACCAACCGGCGGGTAAGATCATGCCAGCCGATGAAGTTCGCCTCGAAAAGCGACCGCAGGGCTTCCGTCGGCAGGTCTTCCAGCGCACCTGGAACCGCATAGGCGCCATTGTTGAACACCGCGCTCAACGCACCATCGGTCCGATGCAGAACTTCGCTTGCCGTCGCCTCGATGCTGTCCGGATCCTCATAATCCAGGCGAAAGGCTTCGAAACCAAGATTGCTCAACCCGTCAACATCCGCCTGGTTCCGCGCAGTCGGAAAAACACGCCAGTTGCGCCCGCGCATGATGTGGGCCGCCGAAAGGCCGATGCCGGAGGAACAGCCCGTAATCAGGATCGACCGGTGCGCGGAAAAACTCTCCGGATTGGCAATCATCAAATGGAAATCCTGCGGAGTGGAAGACGGTCCGATCCAACTCCTATCAGATAGGTTCGCCGGAAAGCAATTTCGGCACCGGCCCCGCAAAACCGGCAGCTTCCTTGATGAACTGCGTTTTCAGGCCCGGCATCCTGTCCACAATACCAAGTCCGAAATCGCGCATGGCGCGCAACACGTCATTGTCATTGGAAAACAGGCGGTTCAGTACGTCGGTGACAACGCCCATCTGGAACGTGTCGAACCGGCGCCAGCGCTGGTAGCGTTCCAGAACGTCGAATCCGCCGAGATCCTGCCCCAGACGACGGGCATCCACCAGCACTTCGGCCAGTGCCGCGACATCCTTGAAGCCCAGATTGAGCCCCTGGCCCGCAATCGGATGAATGCCATGGGCGGCATCGCCGATCAGGGCGAAGCGCGGCTTGACGAAATCACGCGCCAGCTTCAGCCCGAGCGGATAGGCCCGGCGCGGTCCGTCCAGCTCCAGCGTGCCGAGGTGATGTCCGAAACGGCGTTCCAGTTCCAGTTCGAAAGTAAAGTCGTCAGACCGCACAAGCCGGTCGGCGTCCGCTGTCTTTTCCGTCCAGACCAGCGACGACCGGTTGCCCGGCAAGGGCAGGATGGCAAATGGCCCGGCAGGCAGGAAATGTTCTTCCGCCCGGCCGTTGTGAGGCCGTTCATGCTTGACTGTTGTGACAATGCCGGACTGGCCGTAATCCCAGTTGACCGTCCGGATACCGGCAAGGTCGCGCAGGCGGGAGCGCACGCCGTCGGCTGCAACGAGCAGCCGGCTTTTCAGAAGGGTCCCGTCTTCCAGCGCCAGTTCGACGTGGTCTGGATGAGTGCGAAAGGTTTCCGCGGTGCCCGGTGCGAAAAAACTCACGCCAAGCGCCTTGGCCGCCTTGTAGAGCGCCGGCATCATCACGCCGTTCGGCATCATGTGGGCAAAGGGTTCACCCTCCGTCGCCTCGCCGCCGAACGTCAGGAAGACCGGGCGAACCGCATCGCGAAGCTTGCTGTCGGTGACGATCATTTCGTTGATCGGCTGGGCCTCGCCCGCAATCTTCTGCCAGATGCCGAGTTGCGACAGCATGCGTGAGGCAGCTGCCGCGATGGCTGAGGCGCGTGGATCCTTGTGGAGGTCTTCCATCGGCTTGGGATCGACCACGGCACAGGTGAGGCCGGCATCGCCCTGCTTCAACGCCACCGCCAGAGACAGGCCGACATAACCGCCGCCTGCGATCACGACATCGAACATGTCCGGGACGCTTTTTTTCCTCGCCATCGTCTTCTTCTCCTTGCCTTCGGTTTCCCTAAAGGCATCTTGACTTTAACGTCAACTGCCGTCCAAGAGTGCGGTGCCGGGGCTCCAAGCCTCGAACCAAATCACCTGCCGTCTATCTAACAGGGATCGCGCCGATGAACACGGCCATTGATAATCTTCTCCAGATTCTCGACCTGGAACCGCTGGAACGCAACCTGTTCCGTGGTCGCAGCCCGCAGGTCGGCTGGCAACGCGTATTTGGCGGGCAGGTGATCGGCCAGGCGCTGGTTGCCGCCTCGCGCACCGTGGTGGAAGACCGTCACGTCCATTCCCTGCATGGCTACTTCCTGAGGCCCGGCGATCCGTCAGTCCCCATCATCTACGAAGTCGACCGCATCCGCGACGGTGGCAGCTTCACTACCCGGCGCGTTGTCGCGATCCAGCACGGCGAAGCGATCTTTTCCATGTCCGCCTCCTTCCAGGTGCATGAAGAGGGGCTGGAGCACCAGATCGACATGCCGGACGTTCCGACACCTGAAGATCTGCCCAGCGAACAGGAACTGAAGGAAAAATTCCTGTCGATGGCCCCGGAAAACATCCGCCGCTACTGGGAGCGCGAGCGGCCGATCGAGATGCGCCCGGTCGACATGACCCATTATTTCAGCAAGAAGCCCCTGCCACCGCAGCAGTATGTCTGGGTACGGGCGACGGGCCCACTGCCGGACGACGAACGCATGCACCAGTGTGTCCTCGCCTATGCTTCCGACATGACGTTGCTGGACACCTCGCTGTTTCCCCATGGCACGTCCGTCTTCAGCCCGAAGATCCAGGCCGCCAGCCTGGACCATGCCATGTGGTTTCACCGCCCTTTCCGCGCCGACGACTGGCTGCTTTACGCCACCGACAGCACCTCATCTTCCGGCTCACGCGGGATAAACCGCGGATCTCTGTTCACCAGGGACGGGGCCCTGATCGCCTCGACCGCCCAGGAAGGCCTTATTAGGGTGCTAATGGAGTACTAGAGAGGAAAACTAAGGCTACCTTTCGAATTATCGTTAATAAAACAATCATAGATTGCATCTTATTATTGATTTGGGATTTAGATATCACTATTATATAACTTTGTTGGAATAAATATATTTTTCTTGCGAGTTGGACTAAACAGATAAGTAAATACCGCATAAATATTGGATTATTACAGTTTTTCGATTTAACTAGGAGAGTATAATTGTCTGATTCAATATCTTCTGTTGGTGAGTTAATCGAGGCGATTCGAGCTGAGAAGACTCGCGAAGAAGGAACAGTGTGGTACCGAGGTCAATCGAAGGCGAACTGGCCGCTCTTACCAGGATTTCTCCGACAAGATAACAAAATGTCTGAAGCTAGCCTACTCGCTAGATTCAAACAAAGTGCTGCCTTACTTACTGTGACAAAACCCAACAGTTCATTCGACTGGATATTCCTAATGCAACACTATGGAATGCCTACTCGTCTGTTAGACTGGAGTGAAAATCCTCTAGTTGCACTATACTTTGCTGTCGGCAAAAACCATGAGGATGACGATGCAGCTCTGTGGTTACTGCGCCCAAACAAATTGAACACAAATGCGCACATAAATGACAAGGATGAGCCCGATTACATCCCTTCATTTGATGATGATGAAGTCCAAAGCTATTCGACTGAGCGCGTACGAATTGACAAGAGAATGCAACTTTTTCCAATCGCAACTATCGCAACTAGAAACAATCCAAGAATTCAGGCGCAGCTGGGTACATTTACAATACACCACAACGAAAGGGTCCCGATAGAGGATGTAGGATCCGGCACGCAATGCAAGAAAATTGTTATTCCAGCAAACGCTAAAGTACCAATAAGCGAAGAGCTTTCTCTTCTTGGGATCAATAGGCTAAGCCTCTTTCCAGAAATCGCAAGCATTAGCGAAACACTTAAGGAAATTGTTTAATGGCCTATGTTCAAACTTCAACGCTTAAAAACGCAACAATTATGCTTCTTTATGCAGAAAGAGAAGAGATAAAACTCGATCCGGAATACCAAAGAAGCGGGGGCGTCTGGACACTAAATAAACGCCGCCTACTCATTGATTCCATCCTAAACGACTACGATATTCCAAAGCTATATTTTCATGACTTGGGCGAAACCGAACTGAACGATAGCGGAAAGAGATATTCTGTTATCGACGGCCGTCAACGCCTTGAGACTATTTGGTCTTTTATGGATGGGGACTTCACGCTTTCTGAAGACTTTGAATATCAGAGAGACAACGATGTATTGATGGGCGGATTTACGTATGAGGATATTGCGAAGAAGCACCCGAAAATCAGGATAAAATTTGACTCCTTTGTACTACCAATAGTTCTGGTATCGGTAACTGAAGATGACATTGACTTAATTGAAGACATGTTTTCTAGACTAAATGAAGCAGTTCCTTTAAATGCCGCAGAAAAAAGAAATGCAATAGGTGGTGATTTAGTCGCCGCAATCAATGAGGTATCACAGCATAAATACTTTACAGAATGCGTAAAGTTCAACGATGCTCGCTATAAACACCGTGAAGTAGCAGCCCGATTACTTCTTCTAGAGGATTCACTTCAAGACCGCGGCTCCCTCATCGACACAAAAAGAGAATATCTAGACAGCTTGGCAAGAAGGCTTAGATCTGGGAGCGAAGGGAAAGTTAACTCTCTGAAAGAACAGGTTATTTCCACTCTCAATGACATGGCCGCAGTCTTCTCAAAAAAAGACGACCTTCTTTTGGCACAGGGCATTCAGACTGTTTACTATCTTTTGTTTAGAAGCGCTCAAAGATTCGGTCAATTGAGTCAAATAGACCGCCCCGGACTAATAGAATTCAGAAAATCGTTAGCAGAAAATCGTGAAATTGCCGCCTCAGACTATGAAAACGCCAGTTTCGGCCTTCTTGAGTTTGATCGCCTTAATCAACAAGGCACTAATGATGCAAGCAGCATTAAGGAACGGTATTCTATAATTTCCAACCATCTTAAAATTTCGCTCGATCCATCTATAGTTTCATAGCTTATCTTTTTAGAAGGTTGAAAAACTGATCACCAGATTTCGCAAAAAGCGGATAAGAACCCGGAGCTGGAATAGGCGAAATGTGATATTTCGCAGTACTGGAGATTTTACACAACATAAACTTGTATATCTCCATCTATAATTTCTGCTTATTAAGATAATTATGTTTTCAGATATTTATCGAAATACCTTCACCGATCAGTATAATTATTTTGGTGGACTGGTAAAACCCGACACCGCCAACGGATTGTCGGTCAGGGCCTGGTGATCCGGCGTATCGGGCAGCAAGGCGCCCGAAAAGGCCTCGAACATGCGCCTGACGAACCCTTCCGGCAGGTCCTTGGTGATGAACACCATGCGGGTTCTGTGATCCGCGTCCGGCCAGGCCTCCAGTGTCGCGGGCGGATGGAAGACATGCTGGACACCGTGGATGACGACCGGCCTTTCCGGATCCTCGGCCAGCTGCACGATACCCTTCACCCGAAGCAGTTTCGGTCCGTGCGCCGAACGCAGCAGATCGAGGAACATTTCCAGCGCGGACGCCGGCACCGGTCGATCAGTCGACAGGGTAAAGGCCCGGATGGCATCGCTATGCCGGTTCACGTCATGAGCATGATCGTGATCGTGGCCGTGGTGATGCCCGTGTGAATGGCCATGTGCATGATCGTGACCGTGATGGTGGCCATGCTGCTGGTCTTCATAGGCTTCCGCGTTCAGCCAGGCAGCCACATCCGGGATCTTGCTCTTGGGATCATAAAGACCGGCGTTGAAAAGATTTTCCACAGTTGCATCATCCGCCTGGGCGTCCAGCCGGCGAGCGCCGGGATTGAGCTGTTGCAAACGCTGCTTGAGGGCGTCGAAGGAGGCCCGCGCCTCTTCGCCTTGAACGAGATCGGTCTTGGTGAAGACCAGCCGGTCGGCAACAGCGGCCTGCTTGCGCGCTTCCTCGTGATTGTCGAGGGTCGACAAACCGTTGACCGCGTCCACAAGCGTGATCACGCTGTCGAGCCGGTAGCGCATCACCAGATAGGGATGCAGCATGACCGTGTGCAGGATGGGCGCCGGATCTGCCAGACCCGTCGTCTCGATGATCACCCGGTTGAGCCTGTCCATGCGGCCGTTATCCAGTCGGCGCAACAGGTTTTCGAGCGTCGTGACAAGATCGCCGCGAATGGTGCAGCACAGGCAACCGGAGGCAAGCTCCACGATGCCGTCGCCGGCCTGATCGACAAACAGATGATCGAGCCCGATCTCGCCGAATTCATTGATGATGACCGCTGTGTCCGCCATCGACGGGTCCTTCAGGATCCGATTGAGGAGCGTTGTCTTGCCTGACCCCAGAAACCCGGTCAGGACTGACAGGGGAATGGGGGGCTTCGGACCCTTGGGTTTTTGTCCTTCGGCAACCGGTGTCGGCGAGGCCATGGTATTTCTCCAGATGCATTCGCCGGTCCTTGATCGGACCCGGCGGACTTTCCGCAGACACATAGGCAGAAAGGCGGGTCAGCGCAAATGCTGGTCCCGCCACGTTGGCTTGTTCAGTTGGAAAAACGTCCGGCTGACGCCGAATCACCCCGCGTTGAGGATGATGTCGTCTTCTTCGGAGGCCGCTTCGGCGTCCTTCTTGTCGAGAGCGACAATTTTCCTGTCGGCCTCGTCCTCGGACAGATCCATCGGGGTCAGATCCTGGACGATGTCCGCTTCAGACGCTTCCAGTTCGGCTTCCACGTCTGTGTCGCTGTCGGCTTCGAACTCGAAGTCGTCCAGTTCCTCTTCCGCCTCGACATCAACCACGAGCCGGACAGCCTCCGCCGCCTTTCGCAAGGTGGCGATCACATGGTCGACCGAAACCCCTTCCTCCAGTTGATTGGCGGAAAGTTCCGCAAGGCTGGCAAGAGCCTTGATGGTGGCGGTGGATCTCGGTTCAATCATCATGCGATCTCTCGACCTGTTGTACCGGCATATTCTGTGCCGCAGTGGCATTTTGAGGTCCGGCAGGGAGCACGCCTTTGCCAGAAAAATGCTTACTGCAGTGTTAAGGAGTAGCGTAAATAAAAGGTTAACTCCGTTAACCGCAACGCTACATCATCGGCACCGCCAAAGATCAGGAAATCGAATTACTTGCGAGGACTTGGGGAAGGAACCGGAACGGTGAAATCCAGACCCTTGCGGAAGATCGATCCGGGTGAAGATTTCGAAAGTTCAACCGCGGCTCCCGGGCGTGACACGGTATCGCCACCCTGCGGAATTGCGCCTGCGGTTTTGGCATTGGCCGTCAGCTGCATCTTCGCCCGGATTTCGTTTTCTGCCCGCCGCACGGGATTGGCGACCGGCAGTGGTACGTCTTCCGCGGCAATATCCTCGCCCGCGATGGCTGCGACCGCTTCGCTGGCGGCACCGGCGGGAACGGTGCCCGGGCTGACGGAAGGCGACCCTTTCGGGTTGCCGAGGCCGACATCCAGCGGACGGTAGGCAATCCGGCGAGGTCCGAGGGTACGGTCAAGGATCTTTGCCCAGTCCGGTTTGCCGTTGGACAGCTTGAAACCGCTGTCGTCGAGCTTGTCCTCATCGGACTTGTTGGCCTTGGCGAAGAACAGGAACCCGCCCTGCTTTTCCTTTTCCATGTCGAACCGGGCCATGTAACCCTTGGGACCCGGGCTCTTGTTGCGCCGGCAGTAACCGTCGGCCGGCGGATTGCCGCTGGTGCCCGAAAGGCTCGTGATGCTACGGCCGCCGCGCTTGCGGAACCCTTCGTCAAAAAGCTGGCGTGCAAAGGCGGTGCGCTCCAGACCGGAACCCGCGCCAAGGATAATCGCGATCAAGGTCTTGTTGCCGCGCGTCGCGGAGGCGGCAACATTGTACCCGGAATTGCAGATGTAGCCGGTCTTCATGCCGTTGGCGCCGGGCACGCGCAGCAGGAATTCCCGATTGGCCGACCGCAGCGTCTTCTTGCCGAAGCGGATCCCCGGGTGGTCATAGTAGTTTCGGGATTCCGGAAAGTCCCGGCGCAGCGCCAGGGCCAGAATGGCAAGGTCACGCGCCGTGGTCACCTGCCGGTTGTCTGGCAGACCATGCGGATTGTAGAACCGGGTATTGGACATTCCCAGACGCTGAGCTTCCGCATTCATCATGGCGATGAAGCCGGCTTCAGATCCCGCGATCGACTCGCCGAGCGCTACCGCAACATCGTTGGCCGACTTGATCAGAATGATCTTCAGCGCCGTGTCGACAGTGAACCGCGTCCCGACCTTGAACCCCATCTTGCTGGGTGGTTCGGCCGCGGAGTTCTTGGATTGCACGACCGCGCTGTCGAGCGAGGCGCGGCCTTCGCGGATCGCCTTGAAGGTGACATAGGCCGTCATGAGCTTGGTGAGCGAGGCCGGGTACCACTTGCGCGTGGCGTTTTCCTGCTCGATCACAGCGCCGGAACTCGCGTCGATCAGGACATAGGCACCTATATCCGCCCGTGCCTGGCTCATGGCCAGACTCATCACAAGAGCGGTTACGGTCAGACAAACGGAAGTCAGGCGGCCAATCGGGCTCAAAAACACGGTTTCCCTCGCTCGTCATCCAGCGGATGACACGTCGCAATTGGGCAATGGCAGTATGAATAGCTGCTGTCTTCTTAAAAAACCGGAACATCGGCGCGAGAGCAACCCCTTCCTCAAATCCACTCCACGCCAATCTTTCTTGCAATTGCCTTATTTTTGAGCAACTTTTGCGAGCAGGCATTGATAAGCTGCGGGAAACAGGGACTTTTTTCGCCGGTGTCGTCTTGCCTTTCCACTTGCCGGCCTTGGCCCGGCTCTTGCTAAGATTGCCGAGGGCATATTGCCCATTGCGGCCCGGCGACGGTCTGGACCAATTTGAACAGATGTGAAAAATAACAATGACTGGTGAGCCTGCAGGGGGGGCGGTCAAGCAATGTATGATGCTGGTCTGGCATCAGAAACGGGCGGGAAAGCCGTAGTTCTTCAGCGCGTGAAAGGCATCGGCAAGGTGCGTTTTTCGGCGCCGGACGGCAAAACCCGTCTGACCGATCTGTATCAGAGCGGGTCGGCCAAGGTTCGCCTGCCGAAGGTCTATGATACCCCTGCCACAGCCGTTCTCATCAACACCGCCGGCGGTCTCACCGGAGGTGACCAGCTCGACTATGAAGTCGGCGCTGACGCCGGTGTACACGTAATTGTGACCAGCCAGACGGCCGAACGTGCCTACCGCAGCCCGGGCGGCACCGCCCAGGTGAGCGGCCATTTCACGGTCGGACCCGGTGCGACCCTGGAATGGCTGCCCCAGGAAACCATCCTTTTCAACGCCTCGCGCCTTCGCCGCACGCTGCAGGCGGACCTGGAAGGTGACGCAAGGCTGATGATGGTCGAATCCTTCGTCCTTGGCCGAAAGGCGATGGGCGAGCAGGTCAAGTCCGTATTCTACCGCGACAGCTGGCGCATCCGCCGGGACGGGAAGCTGGTGTTTGCCGACGACATCCGGCTGGATGGCGACCCGGCCGACGCGCTGACCGGCCCGGCTACGGCCGCCGGCGCCCTGGCCGCGGCAACCTTTGTCGATTGCTCCGCCGATGCCGAAGACCGGCTCGCCAGGGCAAGAGAGCTGATCGAAACATTGCCGGATGGAACCGCCCAGGCGGCCGCCAGCGCCTGGAACGGCTTGCTGATAACCCGGTTTGTGTCCAATGATGGCCGCGGCTTGCGCACGGCCCTGATGTCGTTTCTCACCGGATACCGAATGACGGCGCTGCCGCGCGTCTGGTATTGCTGATTTGGAGGACTTTCTTTCATGAACCTGACGCCCCGCGAAAAGGACAAGTTGCTCATTTCCATGGCCGCGATGGTCGCCCGCCGCCGCCTGGAACGGGGCGTGAAGCTGAACCATCCGGAAGCCGTCGCCCTGATCACCGATTTTGTTGTCGAGGGGGCCCGTGACGGGCGCACCGTTGCCGACCTGATGTCCGCGGGCGCCAAGGTACTGACACGCGACCAGGTGATGGAAGGCGTGTCCGAGATGATTCACGATGTTCAGGTCGAGGCCACCTTTCCTGACGGCACCAAGCTCGTGACCGTGCACGAACCGATCCGCTGACCACAATTTCCAAGGAGACGCGCATGATCCCCGGAGAACTGTTTCCCGCCGAAGGCGAGATCGAACTGAACACAGGCCTTGAGACCGTGACGGTGGAAGTCGCCAACACGGGTGACCGGCCGATCCAGGTCGGCAGCCACTATCACTTCTTCGAAACCAATGAAGGCCTGTCTTTCGACCGGGAAAAGACCCGCGGCATGCGCCTGGATATTCCCGCAGGCACAGCCGTGCGCTTCGAACCCGGCCAGTCCAGATCCGTGACACTGGTGCCTTATCGCGGCAGCCGCACGGTCTACGGCTTCAACCAGAAGGTCATGGGCGAATTGTGATCAGATCCGCATCATCTCTTTCGTTTTCGCTGATCGGGCTCGGTCTTCTGCTCGCCGGACCTGTCGCCGCGCAGGAAACACCCAACTGCGAAAATGCCATGACGCAGTCGGAGATGACCCAGTGTGCCAACATCGACTGGCTGAAGGCGGATGCAGAGCTGAACGCGGTCTACAGATCCGCAATGGAAAAGATGACCGAGACCGACGCCTATTTGCCGGAAGGGCTGAAAGGGGCGGTCGAAACATTGCGCGAAGCCCAGCGTGCCTGGATCCCCTATCGCGACAAGGCCTGCGACGCCTACGGTTTTCTGGCCCGCGGCGGAACCATGGAGCCCATGCTGGTCTACGGCTGCCGCGCCGATCTGACCCGCAACCGCATCGATGAGTTGAGACAGCTCAGTGAAGGTCTGGGGAATTGATGCCTGTGCGCGGCCTGACGCTTCCTGCTTTAGCCTTGTTTCTGGCCACTGCCGGCACGGCGGTTGCTGAGGAAGAGAAGGTCAACGACAACATCGACTGCGGCTATCCGCTGACCGAAGCCGAACGCAGCTTTTGTGCCGACAAGGCCCTGGAAGACGCTGACACGCGCATGAACGAAGCCTTCGACCGGCTGCGTGCACGGCTGGTTGAGATCGATGCGGAATTGCCGGAGCACCTGAAGGGCGCCCCCGCCAGCCTCGATGATGCCCAGGCCGCCTGGAAAACCTACGCCGACAAGGATTGCACCGCCTACAGCTTCCCCTTCAGGGGCGGCACACGCGGCAACGAACTGTACCGGAACTGCCTGATCGTCCTCACCATGAAACGCACAGAGGATCTGGATGCGACGGTTGAGGACTACGCGAATTAAACACACCGATTTCTGATCGCCGATTGGAGACTAGATATGGCCTACAAGATGCCCCGCGCCGCTTATGCGGACATGTTTGGACCGACAACCGGCGACAGGCTGCGCCTTGCGGATACCGATCTCATCATCGAGGTGGAAAAGGATTTCACCACCTATGGCGACGAGGTGAAGTTCGGTGGCGGCAAGGTTATCCGTGACGGCATGGGCCAGTCCCAGGCACCCCGTTCCGCCGGCGCTGTCGACACGGTCATCACCAATGTGCTGATCATCGACCACTGGGGTATCGTCAAGGCCGATGTCGGGCTGAAGGACGGCCGGATCGTCGGCATCGGCAAGGCCGGCAACCCGGATGTCCAGAACGGTGTCGACGTCATCGTCGGTCCCGGCACGGAAGCGATCGCCGGGGAGGGCAAGATCCTCACCGCAGGTTCGATCGACGCCCATATCCACTACATCTGCCCGCAGCAGATCGATGAAGCCCTGTGCTCCGGCGTGACCACCATGATCGGCGGCGGCACCGGTCCGGCAACGGGCACCAACGCGACCACCTGTACGCCCGGCCCGTGGCACATCACCCGGATGCTTCAGGCTGCCGACAGCTTCCCGATGAACCTCATCTTCGCCGGCAAGGGCAACGCCTCCCTGCCTGCCGCGCTGGAAGAGCAGGTGATGGCGGGGGCCGCAGCCCTCAAGATCCACGAAGACTGGGGCTCCACACCGGCAACCATCGACAACTGCCTGTCGGTTGCCGATGAATACGACGTCCAGGTGATGATCCACACCGACACCTTGAACGAGTCCGGTTTTGTCGAGAACACCACCGCTGCGTTCAAGAACCGCACCATCCACGCCTTCCACACCGAAGGCGCCGGCGGCGGCCACGCACCGGACATCATCAAGGTGGTTGGCGAACCCAACGTCATTCCGTCGTCCACCAACCCGACACGGCCTTACACGGTCAACACGCTGGAAGAGCATCTCGACATGCTCATGGTTTGTCACCACCTGCACAAGGACATTCCGGAGGACGTTGCTTTTGCCGAAAGCCGCATCCGCAAGGAAACCATTGCGGCGGAAGACATTCTTCATGACATGGGTGCGTTCTCGATCATCTCCTCCGACAGCCAGGCCATGGGCCGCGTCGGCGAAATCATCATCCGCACCATGCAGACCGCGCACAAGATGAAGGTGCAACGCGGCCGCCTTTCGGATGAAACCGGGGAGAACGACAACTTCCGGGTCAAGCGCTACATGGCCAAGACCACCATCAACCCGGCCATCGCTCATGGCCTGGACGAGTACATCGGCTCGGTTGAGGTCGGCAAGCTGGCCGACCTCGTGCTCTGGGACCCGAAATTCTTCGGCATCAAGCCGGCGCTGGTGCTGAAGCTCGGCTCAATCGCGACCGCTCCGATGGGCGACCCGAACGGTTCCATCCCGACACCGCAGCCGGTGCATTACCGGCCGATGTTCGCCTCCTACGGCAAGATGATGACGCACAGCCGTGTCACCTTCGTGTCCCAGGCGGCCTATGACACCGGCGTCAAGCACAAGGCAGGTCTCGACAGCCTGGTGCTTCCGGTCAAGAACACCCGTGGCGGAATCTCCAAAAAGTCGATGATTCACAACAACATGATGCCAAAGATCGAAGTGCATCCGGAAACCTACGAGGTGCGCGCCGACGGCGAACTGCTGACCTGCGAACCTGCCGAAGTGTTGCCGATGGCCCAGCGCTACTTCCTGTTCTAAGCTCCGCAAGAACGCGTTCGGGAGAGGAAAGGCATGTATAAAATCGTCGGATTTCCGCGGACCCGCGCCATGCGGGTGATGTGGCTGCTTGAGGAACTGGGCGAGCCTTACGAGGTTGACCCGGCTCTGCCGCAGTCAGATACCGTCAAGGTGCTCAATCCAAGCGGCAAGGTGCCCGTGCTGGTCGACGGTGACGCCGTCATCACCGATTCCGTCGCAATCTGTACCTATCTGGCCGACAAGCACGGCCGGTTTACCTTTCCTGCCGGAACTCTTGATCGCGCCCGTCAGGACAGCATCACCCAGTTCGGTGTCGATGTGCTGGAAGGCGCGCTCTGGACCGCTGCGAAGAACACCTTCATCCATCCCGAAGATGTCCGTGTTCCGGCGGTCAAGGACGTCTGCCGGCTCGAATTCGAGCAAGGCCTGAAAACGCTGGAAACGCTGATCGGTGACGGCCCCTATGCCATGGGCGAAACCTTCACCATTGCCGACATCATCGTTGGGCACTGCTCCGGCTGGGCACTGGCCGCCAAGTTCGACCTGCCCAAAACAGGGCCGGTCTACGATTATTTCAAACGCCTCAGGGAGCGTCCCGCTTTCCAGGCCATGATGGCAAAGGTGATGGAAGCCGCATGATCCGCGTCGCGAATATCCACAAGGCCGAAACTTGGACCGGCGATGTCACCGACCGGGTCACGCTTGACCGGGAAGACCGGTATCGGCGTAGGGCAGTCCTGACAGGCGCAGCCGGGTTGACCTTCCTGCTGGATGAACCGATGGCGATCCATTTGCGCCATGGCGACGGGCTGGAACTTGAAGACGGTCGGATTGTCGAAGTTCTCGCAGAACCTGAGGAAGTGGTCGAAATTCACGCCGACGACACCGCCCACCTGGTGAAGATCGCCTGGCACCTGGGCAACAGGCACCTGCCGACGCAGCTCATGGGCAACACCCTGCGGATCCGGCGAGACCACGTGATTGAAGACATGGTGGAAAAGCTCGGCGGCCGGCTGACCAGGCTATCCGCGCCCTTCGATCCGGAAGGCGGCGCCTACGGCCATGGTCGCACCCATGGCCACGATCATGGTCACGGGCATTCCCACGACCATCATCATGGGCACAGCCATGACCATGGCCACAATCACGGCCACGGGTCCGGACATTCCCATGACTGAGCCCTCAGCTCCGCGACTGCCCCTGTCACCGCAGGCGCTCTACCGGCTGCAGGCCTTTCTCTCACCGGCCTTTCCGATCGGCGCCTTTACTTACAGCCACGGGCTGGAACAGGTGATCGAGCAGGGCGGGGTGGCAAGTGCGGCGGAACTTGGCGTCTGGCTGCGTGAAATCCTCCGCTTCGGCGCTGGACGAAGCGACGCCATCCTGCTGAAGGAAACCTACAGGTCTGCTCTTGCGGGAGATCGAGCGACCGTTGACGAGCTGCGTGACCTGGGGCTGGCCCTGCAACCCTCCAGGGAGCGGCATCTGGAATCCAGTGCCCAGGGCAGCGCCTTTTTCAGAGCCGTGTGCAACAGCTGGATGCCGGAAGCGGGCACCGAGGCCGCACGCCTGTTTCACGAATTCGCGGGCAAGGAAAACACCTCCTGGCCTTACCCGGTAGTGCTGGGACTTGCAGCTGCGGCTCACGGCTTGCCGGTGGATGCCGCGCTTCACTGTTTCCTGCATGCTTTCGCGGCCAATCTGATTTCCGTCGCCGTGCGGGTGGTACCGCTTGGCCAGAGCGACGGCCAGAAGGTGCTGGCTGGTCTGGAACCGGTGATCTTCGAAATTGCAGAAGAGGCCGAGGCGGCAGGTCTTGACGATCTCGGCACCTCCACCTTCCTTGCAGATATCGCCTCCATGGCACATGAAACCCAGTATTCGAGGTTGTTCCGTTCATGACTTCCCAAAATGGTCCCTTGCGCGTCGGCATCGGCGGTCCCGTCGGTTCCGGCAAGACCACGCTGACCGACAAGCTGTGCAAGGCCATGCGCGACCGCTACTCGCTCGCCGTCATCACCAATGACATCTACACAAGCGAGGACGCCGAAGCCCTGATGCGCTCGCAGGCCTTGACCAGTGACCGCATTCGCGGTGTCGAGACCGGCGGCTGCCCGCATACGGCAATCCGTGAAGACGCCTCCATCAATCTGGCCGCCGTGGCGGACCTGACCAAAAGCATCCCGGATCTCGACCTGATCCTGATCGAATCCGGCGGTGACAACCTGGCCGCAACCTTTTCACCGGAGCTCGCCGACCTGACGATCTACGTGATCGATGTTGCCGCCGGCGAGGAAATTCCGCGCAAGGGCGGGCCGGGCATCACGCGCTCCGATCTCCTGATCATCAACAAGACCGACCTTGCGCCCTATGTCGGCGTCAATCTGGAGGTTATGGACCGGGATGCAAAGAAGATGCGCAAGGAACGACCCTTTGTTTTCGCCAATACAAAGGCGGGAGAGGGCGTCGAATCCGTGGTAGACTTCATCGTCCAAAAGGGTGGGCTGAACGCTTAAATCTTCGATGTTGATGGCCGAATGATCGCTGGCAGACAGGATGCCTGCGCGCATAACAATGCGCTCTGGTGCGATGCGGTCCTGAAAACCGCAGGTGCGAAAACCGAGTTTCATGCAGGGTTCTGGTGCGCTCGGGACAAGGCCCTGCCGCTCTATCCGAACATCGTCACCCTGTCGCCGAAGCAGGGAGCGGATTTTTATGCCGCGCTGCCCGATTTGCCGCAGGGGGCCGGGGTAAAGGACAGTTTCGACAGTCTGGATCTGGCACCTTACGGCTTTCAGAGGCTTTTTACCGGCACCTGGCTGTTTCGTCCGCCGCCAAGTGCCAAACGTGCCTCGATCAGCTCCGATTGGCACAAGGTGGCGACATCGGAAAGCCTGAAGAAGTGGCTGGCCGGCTGGAACGAGAACGAAAGCCTCCATGCCGTTTTCCCGTCCAGACTGCTGGAACGCAAAACCATCGATTTCGCCGCCATCATCAAGGACGGCAAGGTGAAGGCAGGGGCGGTCTTCAACACCGGTCCGAAGCTTGACGGCAAGGATATCCTTGGCCTTTCGAACGTCTTCTGCCGCAAGACCTGGCTCTACAGTGCTCTGCACGATCTGCTGGAACCGTTTCCGAACCGATCGATTTGCACCTACGAAAATGATGCAAGCGTGCTACCGGTCTATCGGCAACTCGGTTTCGAGCCTTGCGGACAGCTTTCCGTCTGGCTGAAACAGTAGCTCCGAACAGAGCGAAGCCCGCAACTTTTCAGCGGCGGGCTCCGATTTTCGTTGATGACCGGTCGCGCTATTTCACCGTCACGGTCTGCCGCGCAACGATTTCCGCGTCACCTGCGGACAGGACGAAGCGCAGCTCGTAAGTGCCCGGTTCTTCCGGTGTCCGCACCTCCACAAGGCCGTTGGAGATGTTGTCCGCAATCTCCCAGGCCCCCGGCGCCGTACTCCAGGCATCCTGAGACGGTTCGGCAAAACCGATGAAGTTGCTGCTGTTGGCAGGGCCGCTCGCCTTTACGCTGACATAGCTGGCAGCCGGAACTTCGGACGGGCCTTCCAGCGTCACCTTCGGATCCGTGATCTTCAACGGTTGGCTGGCCAGGATCTTCGATCCGTCGGACGTCGAGAGAATGTAACGCAGCTCGTAATCGCCCCGAGCCAACGGCGCGATGATCGAAACACTGTCCCCATCCGGACGTTCGTAGGTCACATAGGCCGAAGGGTCGGAGCCGACCGGCGCGATGCCGATCCAGTCGTCGGGCGCCTTCGGGCCGCTCCAAGTCACGTTCAGTCTGCCGGCCGCCTCAACCGTGCTGTCGGCCTGAAGCGTTGCTGCACTTTCGCCAACGGTTAGCGGTTGGCGCGTCAGGATCGTCTGGTCGATGCCGGTGACATAGATGACGTCATAAGTGCCGGCTTCGCTCGGTGCCTGAAGGGTGACGGGAGACCCGTCGGCAGTGCCTTTCCAGCGGCCCTGGTAATCGTCAACCGTGCCGTCCTTCGGAACGATCCCGATCCAGTCCTCCGGCCCGTTCGGACCTTCGAAGGCAATCTCCACCGGCTGACCGGCGGCAACTTCGGGGGCGTAGGTCAGGATTGCCTGGACTTCGGTCACCTTGATCGGCGCCTTTGCCAGAACACGTTCACCGCTATCGGCCCAGACATAGACGATTTCATAGTCGCCCGGCTGGGTCGGCAGGGCCAGTTTGGCGGGATTACCGTCGCGTACATACACCCAGAGATCCCGTTCGAGCCTGTTTCCGTCCGGGGTGACGACACGCAGGAAATCACCATCCTGGCCCGGGCCTTCAAAGGCAACTTCCAGCAGCGAGGTTGCAGCTGCTTCAGGGGAGGCGGGCGTGACACGCGCCTCGGGAAGATTGCCGTCGAGAAGAACAGTCTGCTGTCCGCCCTTGTCGGACACCTCAAGCGATGCACCGCCTGCCTTTTCACCAAGTTCTGCACTGACGACGTAGGATCCCGGCTCGAGCTCGACCTCGACGCTGCCACCTGTCATGCCGGACGCCACCACGGTCTCGTCGTCGACGGTTGCCACTGTCCATTGCACAGGGCCTGAAACAGGCTGGCCGCTTTCCTTGTCGGCCGCCGTCAGGACTGTCACAGGCAGCGGCGCTTTTTCCTCAACCGCGGCGACGCTTTCCTTCAGCGCTTCGGTCAGGCCATCGGCGTCCTTGGCGTTCCAGTAAGTGCCGCCTGTCAGATGCGCAATACAGGCAATCTTGGCCTGATCCGCCTTGGAAGCGATGTCGAAACCGATGACATGGGCCTTGAAATCGACACCGGACTTGGCAAGTGCCTCGGCGAGGGCGCAAGGATCCCCGCCGCAGGTCTCGATACCATCTGAGATCAGGATCAGCCGTCCCGGGCGGTCGTTCTGCGCCAGAAGTTCCGCGGCCTGCCGAAGTGTTTCGGTAATCGGCGTCTTGCCGCGCGGCGTGAGCGCCTTGACGCTTTGCACCAGTTTGGAGCGGTCCAGCTCACTCACCGGCACCAGCGTTTCCACATCGCCGCAATCCGCCTTGCGGCGGTGACCATAGGCCATCACACCAGCCCTGGTTCCATCCGGAAGACCGGCAACAAAGCCTTCGAAGGCAGACCGGGCAATTTCCGCTTTCGCGGTACCGTCGATCTGGCCCCACATGGAATTGGAAGAATCCAGGACGAACAAAAGATCAGAAGGTGTATCCGTCTGTGCCCCTGCAGGGGACATGAACATCGTGCCGCCGATGAGGGCGGCTCCCATAAGTCGAAACACAGGTCGCTTTGAAAAGAGCATGAAACCTTGGGCTCCTGTAATGAATTTTCGAAAAAGCCTTATCCGGAAAGGAGATAGGCGAGACGGGCCGAATTTAGAGACACTTGCAATCCCGAAGTGTGATAAAAGTCGCAAGTAGACAGAATTGCCAAGGAAAAAATGACGTTGGGAGACCTGCAATGATGTTCGACGGTATCAACCTGATTGCAGTTGCTGCGGCCGCCATTGTGTCTTTCCTGTTCGGCGCGCTCTGGTACGGCATCCTCGGCAAGGCCTGGATGAACGCCGCCGGTCTGACCAAGGAGCAGACGAGGCCAAACCCGGTTGTCTTTGCAACGGCCTTTTTCTGCCAGATCATCATGGCATTCGTCTTCGCGGGCGTGATCTATCACACCGGTGGAACCGATATCAGGAACGGCATCATCTCCGCGCTGATGATCTGGGTCGGCATCGTCATGACCACGCAGATCGTCAACCACCGCTTTCAAGGGCTGTCCTGGAACCTGACGCTGATCGACGGCGGTCACTGGCTCGGGGTACTGCTTGTGCAGGGTATCGTGATCGGATGGCTGAGCTGACGTGATCGCCGGGAAATACGCGTAAATCCGTACGAGATTGAAGGTCTTAGGCCTTGCCATAGACCAAAGACTCGCCGACTAAAGTACCAAGTCTAGGATCTGGACGCTTTGAGGGGCCATACGCATAATGGCCCCGGCAAAACAAGGCCGCGGAAGGGAGAACTCGCTTACCGCAGGTCCAATTGTGGTTTCTGGGAGGTTTCACATGACTGAGTCCGTATTTCCCGTTCCCGCGGAGGTTGCCGCGCGGGCGCATGTCGACAATGCCAAATATCAGGAAATGTATCAGCGTTCCGTGGAAGACCCCGACGGCTTCTGGGGTGAGCACGGCAAACGGGTGGACTGGATCAAGCCTTTCACCAAGGTGAAGAACACTTCCTACGACTATCACAACGTTTCGATCAAATGGTTCGAGGACGGCACGCTCAACGTTTCGGCCAACTGCGTTGACCGCCACCTGGAAAAGCGCGGCGACCAGCCAGCGATCATCTGGGAAGGCGACGACCCGAACGAGCACAAGGTCATCACCTACAAGGAACTGCACCGCGAGGTGAACAAGTTCGCCAACGTGCTGCACGGCCAGGGTGTCAAGAAGGGCGACCGCGTCACCATCTATCTGCCGATGATTCCGGAAGCAGCTTATGCAATGCTTGCCTGCGCCCGCATCGGCGCTGTGCATTCCATCGTCTTCGGCGGATTTTCACCGGACAGCCTTGCCCAGCGTATCGAGGATTGCGCCTCTGAATGCGTGATCACGGCAGACGAGGGCCTGCGCGGTGGCCGCAAGGTGCCGTTGAAGGCCAATGTCGACAAGGCTGCCGAAAAAGCGCCGGTAAAGAGCGTCATTGTGGTCAAGCGCACCGGCGGCGACATTGCCATGCAGGCCGGCCGAGACGTCTGGTACCACGACGAGGCGGACCGTGTGTCCGACCATTGCGCACCGGCGGAAATGAACGCGGAAGACCCGCTCTTCATCCTTTACACCTCCGGGTCGACCGGCAAGCCCAAGGGTGTGATGCACACCACCGGCGGCTACCTGGTCTACGCCTCCATGACCCATGAATATGTCTTCGATTATCACGAAGGCGACGTCTACTGGTGCACGGCGGATGTGGGCTGGGTCACCGGTCACAGCTACATCGTCTACGGCCCGCTTGCCAACGGCGCCACCACGCTGATGTTCGAAGGTGTTCCGACCTATCCCGGTCCGGGCCGCTTCTGGGAAGTGTGCGACAAGCACAACGTCAACATCTTCTACACGGCACCCACCGCGATCCGCGCCCTGATGGGCGCCGGCGACGAACACGTCACCAAAACCTCGCGCAAGTCCCTGCGTCTTCTGGGGTCCGTGGGCGAGCCGATCAATCCGGAAGCCTGGACCTGGTACTACAATGTGGTTGGCGACAAGCGCTGCCCGATTGTCGACACCTGGTGGCAGACCGAAACCGGCGGCATCCTTATCACGCCGCTGCCGGGCGCAACCGACCTGAAGCCAGGTTCCGCCACACGTCCGTTCTTCGGCGTCCAGCCGGCGATCGTCGACGCGGAAGGCAAGTTCCTGGAGGGGGCAACGGAAGGCAACCTTGTCATCAAGGACAGCTGGCCGGGCCAGATGCGCACGGTCTATGGCGACCATGAGCGCTTCGTCCAGACCTATTTCGCCACCTACAAGGGCCTCTATTTCACTGGTGACGGCTGCCGTCGTGACGAGGACGGCTACTACTGGATCACCGGCCGCGTCGATGACGTCATTAACGTTTCCGGTCACCGCATGGGCACGGCGGAAGTCGAGAGCGCACTGGTGGCGCATCCGAAGGTTTCCGAGGCCGCTGTGGTCGGCTATCCGCACGACATCAAGGGACAGGGCATCTATGCCTATGTCACGCTGATGGAAGGCGAAGAGCCGAGCGACGACCTGAAGAAGGAACTGGTCAAGCATGTCCGCTCGGAAATCGGGCCGATTGCCTCTCCGGACCTGATCCAGTTCGCACCCGGCCTGCCGAAGACCCGGTCGGGCAAGATCATGCGCCGTATCCTGCGCAAGATCGCCGAAGACAGCTTCGACAGCCTGGGCGACACCTCGACCCTGGCCGATCCGACCGTCGTCGACGACCTGATCGACAACCGCCAGAACCGCGGCTGACCGGCACTCCGGACTATGAAATGCAAAAAGGCTCGCCACCCGGCGAGCCTTTTTTCAGTTTTGTCGATCCGATCCCGGAAGGGTTCAGTTACCTCGAAACGTAGATCTGCTGGATCTTCTTGGCGATATTGGCAAAGGCGTTGATCAGCTCGTCCGAACTCGTCGCCTTGTAGAAATTGCCCGTACTGGCGCAGGACTGCATGTTTCTCGACCCGGCCGAGGTGTTGCTGGTGCCGAAGTAGACGCCGAAGATCGAAATTCCTTCGTCCTTCATGGCCTGGCAGAGCGCGCGCTGAGCCGTTGAGGAATTGTTGCTGTAGCTTTCGCTTTCGCTGCGTTCCTGCCACTGATTGACCGTAACCGTCTCACACTTGTACTGCCAGCCATGGCGTCTGGAATAAACCCAGTCGCATTCTTCCCGTTCGCCGATGTATTCGTAGTACCGGTTGTTGTCCCCGTCGGTCATGATGATCGCGAACTTGAGAACATCCTCGTTGTCATAAGGCTCCGGCTTGCTTGCAAGGGGCCATACGTCCGAATAGTTCGGCGAGATGCTGTTCCAGCCCCAGACCACGCCGGTCTGGCCTGCCGTACCGCCGTTATCATCCAGGTCGGCGATCGCATCGAGCAACTCGTCCCGGTCGGATGTCAGCGGGATCATCTTCGACGTGCTGGAACAATTGTTGCTGCCACCGCCATAAAACACGGCCTTCGGCGGTGGATCGGTCTTGTCGTAGTAATTGTAGGTCTTGTCGGTGTAGCGAACTTCGTAGAGATCTTCGCCGTCGTCGTAATCCTGGCGTTCCGTCACGCATTTGCTGCTGTCGGCATAGCCGAAGAGGCCGCCCTTCACCTTGGAAGCGTAAGCTCCCAGGTTGACCCCCTGGCTGTATGGCACCAGCGAAATACGGACCTTGCTTTCGGATTCTTCGGTTCCATCCGGGATCAGGATGTTCACCAGGCCTTCGGAGGCATCCCGCAGCGTATCCATGTCGTTGCGCATGGACCCGGTAACGTCGACGACGAGGGCCAGTTCGACGTCAAAGCGTGAGTAGGTGACCTGTGAGCTCGTTCCGAAGCTGAATGTTTCCGGGCCGAGGGCACTCTTGCCGTAACCGCCCATGTCGATGAAGTAGTTCTTGAGAGAGGCCGTAGACGTTACCTTGATGGTGCCGTTGTCCGGATCGACGACGAAGTCGAGATTGTCGATTGCCTCGTCCAGGAATTCGACGTCGGCCAGGTTGGCCTTGAAGGAATCCGCCAGTGCCTGCTTGATCTGGTCGTCGCTCATGACGCTGGTCGACAGGTCTGCCGCGACCGAAAGTGCCGCTGCATCAATCGCAAAGGACAGTTTTTCGCGCGCATTCACCGTTCGGGACACGTCGATGGTAATCCCTGCGATCACGACGATCAGGATCACCAGCATACCGAAAATGGGCAAAATGGATGCTTTGCGGTCGCCGGTAAACTCTGCAAGCAGGGGTCGGCAAATGAGACGCTTCAAATACTGCATTACTGCCTCGTCATTTTGTGAGACAGTTACTCTAGAAAAGTACCTAATTCCTTAAACGGAATGTAGAAAATAGGGGGTTGTTTCCGTTTGGTAAACCAATCGGAAAGAATCGAGACTGACGCTTTTCGCTGGCCGGTCGTCCGGCAGGTCTTATTTGGACAGGTAGATCGACTGGATCTTCCGCGCGATGTTTGCGAACGCTCCTATGAGTTCATCGGACGATGCAGCCTGATAGTAGTTTCCCTGGCTTGCGCAGGACTGCATGTTTTTTGCCCCTGCGGATGTATTGCTGGTTCCGAAGTAAACTCCGAAAACCTGGATATTGGCAGCCTTCATGGCCGCACAGATGTCTCGTGAGCGGACGGAAGAGGTGTTGTTGTAGCTTTCGCTTTCACCTGTTTCCCGCCAGGCGTTCACGGCCACTGTGCTGCATTGCCAGGTCGACTTGCCGTTTTTCTTGACCCAGCCGCACTGCTCCTCCTGTTCGATATATTGGTAATACCGGTTGTTGTCGCCGTCAGTCATGATGATCGCGAACTTGAGCGTATCGCCGTCTGAATAGGCCGCAGGCGCGCTGTCCGCAGGCCATACGTTGACGTAGTTCGGCGACAGGCTGTACCAGCCCCAGGCAACCCCGGTCTGACCCGCCGTACCGCCAGTGTTGTTGAGAGCGGAAATCGCCGGCAGCAACGTGGAGCGGCTCTTGGTCAACGGCACCAGCTTGGACGTGGAGGAGCAACTGCTGCTGCCCCCGCCAAAAAAGGTCTGTGCCGGAGGAGGGCTGGACTTCTTGTAGTAGTTATAGGGATCGTCCGTGAGCATGACCTCATAGGTGGAATAATCCTGACGTTCCGTGACGCAGTTGCCGCTGACGCTGTAGAAATCGCCGCCCTTCACCTTTTTTGCATAGGTGCCGAGGTTGACGCCCTGGCTGTAGGGAACCAGCGAAATGCGCACCTTGGCATCGTCTTCTTCCACGTCCTCGGGCAGCAGGATGTTGACCACCGCTGTCGAGGCATCGCGCAGCGTGTTCATGTCGCTTGAGGACATCGAGCCGGTGACGTCCACCACAAGGGCCAGCTCCACATTGAACTTGGAATAGGAGACCTGTGAACTGGTTCCGAAGGCAAAGGTCTCCGGACCCAGGTTCTTCATCATGTAGCCACCGAAATCGATGAAGTAATTCTGCAGGCTGGCCGTCGAGGAGACCTTGATGGTTCCGTTTTCCGCATCGACCACAAAGGTCAGGTTCTTGATGGCTTCGGTCAGAAACTCGGCGCCGTCCAGGTTGGACTTGAAGGAATCCGTCAGCGCCTGCTTGATCTGTTCATCCGTCATGAGCGATGTCGACAGATCCGCCGCCACGGACAGTGCGGCTGCATCGATCGCATAAGACAGCTTCTCACGGGCGTTGACCGTGCGCGAAACGTCCACGGCTGCGCCCATGACGACGATCAGAAAAATCACCATCAACGCAAAGATGGGCAGCACGGCCCCTTCACGTTGCGTGAGAAATCGTCTGTTTATTTTGAAATTCCAGAAAAGAAGAGACATGTATGGCGCCGCCTCAAGGGAGATAAAGACAGCTACTACACACTTTAAGAAAAAACAGTGAATGAACTTTGGGAACGAGGTTAAAGTCTCGTTAAAATCAAATATTCAACGGCATAAATACATCCACTGGATGTCAACTGCCAGTTGCCTGCAACGTGGAATAGGCGCTCCGACGCAGACGCTTTCGAGCCGTCACAAGGGCTTTTGATGACCCCGCCTGAAGGCTCGCAATACGTACCGGGGACTACGGTTCCAGCTCGGTATCCCAGTAGAGGAAATCCAGCCAGCTATCGTGCAGATAGTTGGGCGGGAAACCGCGGCCGTTGTTGTGCAGGTCCTGGATGGTCGGCTGGAACGGCATGTGCATCGGCCACATGTTCAGTTGCTGGCACGACTTGTTGGACTTGCGCAGATTGCAGGGGGAGCAGGCGGTGATGACATTGTCCCAGGTCGTCAGACCACCCTTGGAACGCGGCACAAGGTGGTCAAAGGTCAGCTCATCCTTGGAGCCGCAGTACTGACACTGGAATTTGTCGCGGAGAAAGACGTTAAATCGGGTAAAGGCAGGGTATCGGCTGGGTTTCACGAAGGTCTTGAGAGAGACCACACTGGGTAATCGGAACTCGAAGCTCGGACTTCGAACCGCTGCATCGTATTCGGCAACGATGTTCACCCGGTCCAGGAACACAGCCTTGATGGTATCCTGCCAACTCCACAGCGACAGGGGGTAGTAGCTCAAAGGCCGGTAATCCGCATTGAGCACCAACGCCGGATGGGCGCCCGACGAAACCGCTATCGTCACCTTCCGCTCCTCATTCCCAGAGCATGCCGAATCCACACGCGGATGCGTTGCTCTAACGACTTACGTTGGATCAACTTCCAGCAATCAGGTGCCAACTGACAGCGCGTTGACCTGTCGGAATGTCCGTTATCCGGTCAATCGGACAGCGGAACAGTCCTTTTGTGACGGGAGTATTGTAGTGCCGAGGTGACAGTCTTGTGAAGCCCGGGAAAATCATTTCTGAGTGCAGTTGTCGCCAGATCAGACCCGGCAAAGGATTTTTCTTAACTACATGAATTATTTACGCAAAAGCAAAATCCCCTGCGTCATTGTGACTGTTTTACGGGGAGAAGCAAAAAGGGCGCCTTGCGGCGCCCTTTCTCACGAACCGAAATGCGGTCGAATCAATTCGTCGTCCACTCGCGGATATCGACAAAATGGCCGGCGATTGCCGCCGCTGCCGCCATGGCCGGCGAAACCAGATGGGTCCGGCCCTTGTGACCCTGACGGCCTTCGAAGTTGCGGTTGGACGTCGACGCACAGCGCTCGCCCGGCTTCAGCTTGTCCGCATTCATGGCAAGGCACATGGAGCAGCCCGGCTCACGCCATTCAAAACCTGCTTCCTTGAAGATGACGTCCAGACCTTCTTCCTCGGCCTGTTCCTTCACCAGACCAGACCCCGGGACAACCATGGCGCTGACGCCTGCTGCCACCTTGTGATTGCCGATGACGGCCGCCGCAGCACGCAGGTCTTCAATGCGGCCGTTGGTGCACGAACCGATGAAGGCGCGGTCGATCTTGATGTCGGTGATCTTGGTGCCCGGCTGCAGGCCCATGTATTCCAGGGCGCGCTTCTTGGACTCGCGGCGGTTTTCATCAGCGATTTCGGCCGGATCCGGCACGACACCTTCCACCGAGATGACGTCTTCCGGAGACGAGCCCCAGGAAACGATCGGCGGCAGGTTGGCGGCGTCCAGCTCGATGACCTTGTCGAAATAGGCGTCCGCATCCGAATGCAGGGTCTTCCAGTAGCCGAGAGCCATGTCCCAGGCTTCGCCCTTGGGCGCCTTGGGGCGGCCTTCGATGTACTTGTAGGTGATTTCGTCCGGTGCAATCAGGCCTGCACGTGCACCAGCCTCGATGGACATGTTGCAGACCGTCATGCGGCCTTCCATCGACAGGGCACGGATTGCTTCGCCGGCATACTCGATCACGTAGCCGGTGCCGCCTGCGGTACCGATCTTGCCGATGATGGCCAGAACGATGTCTTTCGCGGTGACGCCGGCAGGGATCTTGCCGTCGACCTTCACCAGCATGTTCTTGGCTTTCTTCTGGATCAGCGTCTGCGTGGCCAGAACGTGTTCCACTTCGGACGTGCCGATGCCATGGGCGAGGGAGCCGAAAGCGCCATGGGTGGAGGTGTGGCTGTCGCCGCACACAATGGTCATGCCGGGCAGGGTGAAGCCTTGCTCGGGACCCACGATGTGAACGACGCCCTGACGCATGTCGAGTTCGGAATAATATTCGATGCCGAATTCCGCCGCGTTCTTGGCCAGCGTGTCGACCTGCAGGGCCGATTCCGGATCATCGATGCCGTGACGGCGGTCGGTGGTCGGAACGTTGTGGTCGACCACGGCAAGCGTCTTCTCCGGCTGGCGCACCTGGCGGCCGGCCATGCGCAGGCCTTCGAATGCCTGCGGGCTGGTAACTTCATGCACCAGGTGGCGATCGATGTAGAGCAGACCGGTTCCGTCCGGCTGCATGTCGACCACGTGGTCGTCCCAGATCTTGTCGTAAAGCGTCCGTGCGTTGGCCATGGGTCTCTCCTCGGTCCATCCGAGCAAACGGTCAAACGGTCTAAAGTTTGCGAAATGCCCGGTGATGCCCGTCGCGGCGCGTCCAGCCGCAAGGGTCTATCCTCGTTTATCGTAGCTAGTGAATGACGCAGCGCCGCCTGAAGGTCAAGCGTTCCGAGTTGAGCTGAATTCAACTCAGATTGACCGGTGCAGGAAGAACGGGGCGCAAAACCCCGGATTTGCATCGGGCTGCGCCGGGGTTTGGCGCAAATGCAAAAAAGGCGGCCCGAAGGACCGCCTTTTCGAAACGTTTTGCCGGGCCGGCTTATTCGGCTGCGTTCTCTGCAGCTTCCTTGGCAGCGGCCTTGGCTTCTGCAGCAGCTGCCTTGGCAGCAGCCACTTCCGCACGCACTTCTTCGTTGAGGCGCTTGGAACGAGCATTGGTGTTTTCGACGATACGGGCAGACTTGCCGCGACGGTCGCGCAGGTAGTAGAGCTTCGCGCGACGGACCTTACCGCGGCGAACCACTTCAACGCCTTCCAGCATCGGGGAGTAGACCGGGAAAACGCGCTCGACGCCTTCGCCGTAAGAAATCTTGCGAACCGTGAAGCTCTCGTTGATGCCGCCGCCGGAACGGGCGATGCAGACGCCTTCGTAAGCCTGGGTACGGGTACGCGTACCTTCGGTGACCTTCACGTTGACGCGAACGGTATCACCAGGAGAAAATTCCGGCAGCTTGCGCTGCTCTTCGATTTTCGCCATTTCCTCAGCATTGAGCTGCTCGATGATGTTCATGGCATATTTCCCTTTTGAATTACAAAGCGGTCAGAGCGTTTTCCGGTTTTGGCCGGAAACGGGTTCACCGACTTTGGGCCATGTTGCTTGTCGGCTGGACTTTCCTGATTTTCCGGTCCTTTTGGTCCGGTTCAGGACGCAGGTCTTTCCAAGGAAAAGACACAACTTCACCCAGCTTCGGCGCGCGTATACAGGAAATTTGCGCCACTGTCATGCGGATTCTTCAATCCACGTCGTCTTCATCCGCCATGTAGGCATCCCAGAGATCCGGCCGCCGCTCGCGTGTCAGGCGCTCGGCTTCGGCCATGCGCCATTCGTGGATCTTCCGGTGATTGCCCGAGGTCAGAACCTCGGGAATGGTCAGACCCTCGAACTCAGCCGGCCGCGTGTATTGCGGGTGTTCCAGCAGGCCACCTTCGAAACTTTCGGTTTCCGCACTGTCCATGTTGCCCATGACGCCAGGGATGAGCCGGACAACAGCGTCCAGCATGGTCAGCGCGCCGATTTCGCCGCCGGACAGGATGTAGTCGCCGACGGAGACTTCCTCCAAACCGCGCGCGTCGATCACCCGCTGGTCGACCCCCTCAAACCGGCCGCAGACGATGACTGCGCCAGGGCCTTCGGCAAGTTCATGCGCACGGTCCTGGGTAAAGGGCGTCCCGCGCGGGCTCATCAGGAGCCGCGGGCGCGGGTCATCAGCGGGGGCCGCCGCATCAATGGCCCTGGCCAGGATATCGGCCCTGAGCACCATACCGGCACCGCCACCGGCCGGTGTATCGTCAACGGAGCGGTGCTTGTCCGTCGCGAAGTCGCGGATCTGGCTGGTTTCCAACTGCCAAAGCCCCTTGTCCAGCGCCCGGCCCGAAAGGCTGTGGCCCAGGGGCCCTGGAAACATGTCCGGGTAGAGCGTCAGAATGGTTGCCTTGAACGTCATTGCGCCTGTCAGTTCTGCTGATTGGCCGGTATGCCCGGGTCCAAAACCGCTCATTGGTTAACGAGCCGTTTACCGCTTTCCTAAAAACCTGTCGAATTCTTCAGGGTAGCCGCCGGAAAGAAAGCTCTGATTAAGGCTCGCAGTATAAAGTGGCAAGAGCGTTTCAATCGGGTTTATTGCCGTGGCAAAATTTCCAGTCCTGCGTTTCAAGCTTCCCCGTTTCATTCAGGTGCATGTCGACCGCCACTATCTCGACATTTCCCTGAGCCGCGTGCTGCCCCTGTTCGCCTTGATGACCTTCGGCGTGCTGGCCGGCCTTGTGTTCAACACCGGCGTCGGCCACCCCTATGACAAGGTCATCCATATCGGCTTTTTCGCACTTCTGACACTGTCGATCCATGCGCTGTTCTGCTGCCGGCTGCGCATTTCCGCCGTCGTCGCCTTCGGCATGGGTCTCGCGGGTGAAGTGGTACAAGGCTTCATTCCCCACCACGAAATGTCGCTGCAGGATGCCTTCGCCAACGGAATCGGGGTTGCACTGGTCGTCGCACTGATTGCGCTGAAGCGTTCCGAGGTTCGGCAGGCTGTTCGCCAGGACGTTCCCGCGGAGGAGCGCGAAGAACTCAACTTGCGCAAGATGGGCTTGCAGCCCGTGCCGACGCGTTACCTGTCCGGCTCGTCTTCCGAAGGCTCAGGAGCTCCTTCGGAGAAGTAATCCTCCGGCAGTGAAGCACTGACCCGGCCGTTCTCCAGATCGATCTCGGGCACGAATTCCTTCGTGAACGGAACATAGAAGCTGCGGCCGCGTTTTGGCCGGACTTCCAGCAGATCGCCGGCTCCGAAATCCTGCACCGCAATGATCTTCCCGAGTGTCTCGCCAGTCTGGTCGAGCACATCGAGGCCGGTCAGGTCGGAATAGTAGAATTCGTCTTCTTCAGGTTCGGGCAGCTGGTCACGGTCGATAAAGAGATCGACACCGTTCAGCTCTTCCGCCTGGTTGCGGTCCGCGATCCCCTTGAACTTGGTGATCACCACCGTCTTCTGCACCCGCGCCCGTTCCACCTCGAAGGACCGTTTGCCGTCCCGGGTGGTCAGAATGCCATAATCGGCAAAGGAAAGCGGGTCATCGCCGTAAGGTTTGACCCGCACTTCCCCGCGAATGCCATGCGCCGCACCGATCTTGGCCATCAGTACCTTCTGATCGTCCTTGGACGTCATCTCAAAAGGCTCCCTGGCCAATGTCTTCCGGTGCGGCTTGGCGCATCTGCTTATTCGGCAGCTGCTTCTTCTGCCGGAGCGGCAGCAGCTTCAGCGGCAGCAGCAGCTGCTTCTTCTTCAGCCTGACGCTTGGCTTCAACGCGTTCCTTCGCCTTTGCGCCCAGCTCGGCTTTCTTCGGGTTGTTGCGCGGCTCACGCTTCAAGAGGCCGGCAGCATCCAGGAAACGGTGAACGCGGTCGGTCGGCTTTGCGCCGCTGTCCAGCCAATGCTGAATACGCTCGACGTTCAGGGTCACGCGGTTTTCGGAATCCTTCGGCAGCATCGGGTCGTAGGAACCGACCTTTTCGATGAAACGGCCATCGCGCGGGGAGCGGATGTCAGCAACAACGATGCGGTAATACGGGCGCTTCTTGGAACCGCCACGTGCCAGGCGAATTTTCGTAGCCATTTTTATGTCTCCAGTTTGTTCAGTTGCCGGCTTCAGCGGCAATGGCTTCGTGGTGCCGGATCACTTCCTTGACGATGAAGTTCAGGAATTTCTCGGCAAAGTCAGGATCGAGATTGGCGTCGCCCGCAAGCTGGCGCAGCCGTTCGATCTGAATTTTCTCCCGCGCCGGATCAGCCGGCGGCAGGTCGTTGGTGGCTTTCAGCACACCCACTTTCTGGGTGCACTTGAACCGTTCGGCGAGCATGTGAACAAGAGCCGCATCAATGTTGTCGATGGACGCCCGAAGAGCCTTCAGTTCGCTCAAGGCGGGGCTTTCACCCAGCTTGTTCTCCGCTTCGCTCATCGTTTCTTGCCCTTGCCCATACCCGGAAACCCGGGAAGTTTCGGACCGCCAAGGCCTGGAAGACCCGGCATGCCCATGCCTGGCGGCAGACCGCCGCCCAACCCGCCGGGCAGGCCTTTCGGCATTTCCATGCCGCCCGGCAACTGGCCGGACTTGGCCATTTCCTCAAGCTGCTTGGGATCGACATCCGGCATTCCGCCGCCGCCAAGGCCGCCCATCAGCTTGCCCAGCATGCCTTTGCCCTTGCCCATCTTCTTCATCATGTCCGCCATCTGGCGGTGCATTTTCAGAAGCTTGTTGACGTCGGCCACATCCATGCCCGACCCGGCTGCAATACGCTTCTTGCGGCTGGCCTTGAGCAGTTCGGGCTTCTGACGCTCGGCCGGTGTCATCGATTCGATGATGGCGACCTGACGCTTGAACATCTTGTCGTCGATGTTCGAAGCCTCGATCTGCTTCTTCATCTTGCCGATGCCCGGCAACATGCCCATCATGCCGGACATGCCGCCCAGCTTTTCCATCTGGCGCAGCTGCTCGGCGAGATCTTCCAGGTCGAAGTGACCCTTCTGCATCTTCTTCGCCATTTTCGCGGCCTGTTCCGCGTCGATGGCTTCTGCAGCCTTTTCCACCAGCGAGACGATGTCGCCCATGCCGAGGATGCGGTCTGCGATCCGGCGCGGGTGGAAGTCTTCAAGTGCGTCTGATTTTTCGCCGGTACCGATCAGCTTGACCGGCTTGCCGGTAACCGCCTGCATGGAGAGCGCCGCACCGCCGCGGCCGTCGCCGTCCATACGGGTCAGGGCGATACCGGTGATGCCGACGCGCTCATCGAAACTCTGCGCCAGGTTGACGGCATCCTGACCGGTCAGACTATCCGCCACCAGCAGGATTTCATGCGGCTGGGCAGCGGCTTTCACCTCTGCCATTTCAACCATCAGCGGCTCGTCGATGTGAATACGGCCGGCGGTGTCGAGCATGACCACGTCATAACCGCCGAGCTTGGCGGCGGACATGGCCCGCTTGGCGATTTCGACCGGGCCCTGGCCGGCAACGATCGGCAGCGTGTCGATGTCGTTCTGCTCACCCAGAACCTTCAGCTGCTCCTGGGCAGCCGGACGGCGAGTGTCGAGCGATGCCATCAGCACCTTGCGCTTGTCGCGCTGGGTCAGGCGACGGGCAATCTTGGCCGTGGTGGTGGTTTTACCGGAGCCCTGCAGACCGACCATCATGATCGACACCGGTGCCGGAGCGTTCAGGTCGATCGGATGGGCTTCTTCACCGAGCATCTCGACCAGCTGGTCATGAACGATCTTCACGACCATCTGGCCCGGGGTCACGGACTTGACCACCTCGGCACCGACGGCACGGTTGCGCACCTTGTCGGTGAAGGAACGTACGATCGGCAGCGCAACGTCGGCCTCGATCAGCGCGCGGCGGATTTCGCGCAGCGCCTCGTTGACGTCGTTTTCCGACAGCGCACCGCGGCCGGTGAGCTTGTCGAAAATACCGCTTAATCGATCGGACAGGCTTTCAAACATCAGTAGTCCTTGAATAGTCTCGGTTTCGGGAAGTCTCCCGAACCATATGGGCAACCGCCGGTCATTTCCAACCGGATCAATCCGCGCAAAGCAGTTTGACACCCGAGGGCGCAACGCGCTGTCGGATGTTAACCTCCGGGAACTCTTTACACCTTTGCGGGTCCCGGTCGGCGGATCGAAATTTCAATCACTCATATGGAGTTCGCGGGGATATGCCCGAAACCCGGGCAAGAGTCAAGGAACTGGCGGAGATTCCCGTTTTCCTTGATCCGGTTTTCTTTCTCTACCCCGTCATCCCGTGGCTCGACCATCGGATCCATGCCGTTTCGTCTTGTCGAACACCTTGTTTTCGGTTCAGGCCATGAACGCTTGGGTGCTGATCGCAATCGACGTCAGGATGGCGATGGTGAGGAGCACCGCGGCCAGACCCAGCAGCAGACCGAAGATGACGACCAGACCGTCGCGCTCGACAATGCCGACGCCGGCGATGAACAGCGCGACCGCCGGAAACCAGCCGCTGAGCGGCACGGGCAGAAACAATGTGAAAGCAATGACGAACAACGCAAGCCCGAGCAAGCGCTCATGTTTTCGTGCAAACAGACCTTCGTACCGGTGGGCCAGCACGCGCTCCAGCCGCATTGTGACGGGACGCAGGCGCACCATCGTTCGCCGCAGCTTGTTGTGATTGAGCGACAGGCGCGCAAGCGGCCTGGGCAGTTTCACGTGCGGAAAACCGAGCACCATCTGGAACGTGGTGACGAGCACCGGCAGACCGGTGACGAGCGAGGAGCCGGGAGGCAACGGCAGAAGCGTCAGCAGGGAAAACAGCACGATCGCCCAGCCGAACGACGTCTCGCCCAGCGCCAACAGCAAATTGCCGAGCGTCAGTGTGCCGTCCCGGTGCTGGTCGCGCGATGTCCGCAGGATCGGCAGCGACAGCGAAGGTCTTCGGCGTCTTTCGCCCTGCATTCAAGATTTCCGTTACAGCTTCTGAGTCGCGCAGGGTCTAACATTCCATCTGCAATAAATCCAACGCCGAGTAGCACGGGTTGGCGTATTTTGCAGTTCGGCAGAGCGACCGGGTTCCGGACAGTCCGGCGGCATCAATCCCGCTTGGACGTCTCGTATTTCGCCGAAACCTCATAATAGTCGTTGAAGCCGATCCGGTCCCGCAGCTCCTTGAAGTCCATGAGATCCGGTTTTCGATCCTGGTCGCTCTTCAGCTGCCGCAGCGTCGCCACCATTGCCTTCATGGCGCTGGCCATCAGGGTCAGCGGATAGGCGGCAATGGCGTAACCGATGTCCTGAAGCTCTTCATGCGAGAGGTCGGGAGTTTCGCCGCCTTCCACGATGTTGGCCATCTTCGGACCCGGCAGTTCCCGGCAGATTTCCTGCATTTCGGCAACCGTCTTGGGCGCCTCGACAAACAGGATATCAGCGCCGAGTTCCTTGAACTTTGCCGCCCGGGCAATTGCCTCGGCAAGGCCGTGCTCATGACGGGCATCGGTCCGGGCAAGGATCAGGATATCGGCCCCTGCCTCCTTGGCATCCTGCGCCGCCCGGATCCGGTCAAAGGCTTCCTCGCGGGAAACGACCGCCTTGCCAGGCGTGTGACCGCAGCGTTTCGGAGCCACCTGGTCCTCGATCATCACCGCCGCAGCGCCTGCCTTGGCCATGCCGGTCACGGTCCGGCGCACGTTCATGGCATTTCCGTAACCTGTGTCGCCATCCGCCAGCAGCGGAATCCGGACCGCATCGGTGATGTTACGCGCCTGATCGAGCACTTCGCCATAGGACATCAGCCCCAGATCCGGCTGCCCGATCCGCGATGCGGAGGCGGCAAAACCGGACATGAAGGTGAGATCGAACCCTGCCTGCTCGATCAGCTTGGCTGACAAGGCATCATAACAGCAAGGCATGACGTGAAGTTTCGGCTGCTCCAGCAGCGCGCGAAGGGTAGCTGCCGGTGACGGCATGACAAAAACCTCAGAACTTGAATGGCAGATAGAGCGCGAGATCGGTCCAGACATACAGGATCGCGACCGAAATCAACATGATCACCAGGAATGGCAGCACGCCACGGGAGACGTCGGACAGTTTCGATCGCGCGACTGACTGGATGACATAGAGATTGAGCCCGACCGGCGGTGTGATCAGGGCGCATTCCACCATGACGACCATATAGACGCCGAACCAGATCGGATCGAAGCCCAATGCCATGGCTGCCGGCAGCAGCACGGGCGTCATGATCAACACCATGGACAGCGCCTCGAACACCAGCCCCATGATCAGAAGCACGATCGAAACCACGATGATGAATGCGAGCGGCGTATCGATGGTCTGGCCGATGAAGACCGAGATATCCTGCGGGATCCGGTAAAGCGTGATCGCCTTGCCGAACACCTTGGCCCCGGCAATGATCAAGACGATGGCAACGGTCGTCACCATGGCATCGAACGCGGCTTCCTTCAGACCCTGCCAGGTAAGCGTACGCAGGATGGGCCCGGTAATCAGAAGCGCCACGGCAAAGCCGATAGCTGCAGCTTCCGTCGGTGTCGCCGCGCCGCTGTAGATGGCGCCGATAACAACAAGCGCCAACAGGATCGAGGGAAATGCCCGCACAGTTGCCCGCATCCGCTCGTCCCAGCTTGACGCCGGCTCCGGCGTGTAGCCGCCGAACCAGCGGGCATAGACCATGGAAAAAACGATGAAGAACACCACAAGCATAAGGCCCGGGCCAACACCCGCCAGGAACAGCGCGATCACCGACTGTTCGGTAACGAAGCCATAGACGATCATCGGGATAGACGGCGGGATCAGAATGCCGAGCGTGCCACCTGCGGCAAGCAGGCCGTAGACGAATTTCCGCTCATAGCCGCGCTGGATCATTTCCGGGATCGCAACTGTTCCGATGGTGGCGGCCGTTGCCACCGACGATCCGGAAATGGCTGCGAAGATGGCGCAGGACAGGATGGTCGCGACGGCCAGTCCACCCGGCCAGTGACCGACCCAGGCATGAACGGCGGCAAAGAGATCCCGCCCGACCCCGCCTTTCAGCAGGATGTTGGACATCAGCAGGAACAGCGGTACCGCCAGAAGAATGAAGCCATCCAGCGTCGACAGGATCGCCTGAGGCGCCATCAGCGGCGAGAAACCACCGAGAATGAGCATTCCAAGGCCGAGACCGCCCAGCGCGAACGCCACCGGCACGCGGATCAGCAACAAGGTGAACAGCGAAGCGAGAATGAGAACCGTCGTCATTCCATCACCACCGCTTCATGATCGCCCGACTTGGGCTTCTGGCCCAGCTCAATGAGGGCCTGCACGAACAGAAGTGCAAACCCGACAGGAACGGACAGTTCGGAGATCCACATGGGAAGGTCCAGCATGGAGCCCGAGGTGCGGCCTCGCTCGAAGGAATCGTAGAAGATCCCGCCACCCTTCCAGGCGACCAAGATGCTGAACACCGCAACAAAGCCCATGGCAACCACATGGCAGGCGCGGCGCCAGCCCGGGCTCAGCTGGTCTGTCAGCGCATCAACCGCAATGTGCCGACCGGCTTTCAACAGCCATGGCATAGCAAGCATGGTGCCCCAGATCAGGCACAGCTGAGACAACTCCGACGCCCAGATGGTCGGTGCAACGAAAAGATACCGGGCCAGAACTTCATAGGTGAGCATGCAGCCCACGGCGACGAACAGCAGCGCGGCGATCCAGGCAAAGGCCTGAAGAAGAAAATAGAAGGCTTTCATGAAACCATCTGTCGATCGAGCAATCGGCAAGGCCGGGAAAAGACGGCCGGTGAAACCCGGTCGCGAAAAGACACCGGAACTCCGGCATCCGTGACTGGAAGCGGCCAGCATGACCGCGGCCGCTTCCGTCGTTCAGGATCCGCGGACCGTCAGAATTTCTGAGCGGCTTCGAGAACCTGCTTGCCGAGGGGGCCCGCTTTTTCGACGAAGTTGTCGTAGACCGGCTGGCTTACGCTTTTCCAGGCGGTCATTTCTTCTGCGGTCGGCGTGTAGATGGTCATGCCGTTCTGCTCCGAAATCTCGTAAGCTTCAGCTTCGATCTGGGACATCCGATCCCGCACATCGGCTTCCGCCTTGAGGGCAGCAGCCTCGATGATCTTCTTGTGCTCATCCGGCAGGCCGTTCCAGAAATCGGTGTTCACCACGACGATGAACTCGATATCCGCATTGTTGGTCACGGTGATCGTGTCCATGACTTCCCAGAGCTTGCGGGATTTCACGCCGGAAACGCCGGTCATGCCGATGTCCACGGTGCCGCGCTGGTAGGCCAGATACTGTTCGGAACCGGAAATCAGCGTCGGCGCACCGCCGGCAACCGTGACAAAATCGCCAAGCGTCTTGCCGAAGACGCGAACCTTCTTGCCTTTCAGATCTTCCGGGGTTTTCAGCGGTCCGCCATTGGACAGCATGATGGAGCCGCCATAAGCCTGCCACCACAGAACGGTGGAACCGGTTTCCGCGATTGCCTCATCCAGCGGTCCGCGCACCGGAGATCCCTTGGCTACGGCCGCACGAACCTTTTCTTCCGTGTCGAACAGGAACGGCTGATAGAAGACGTCGACGGCAGGAATGTCGCCGACATAACGCGTCAGCGACGCAACGCCCATTTCAATGGAGCCGCTGCCGACGGCTGCCGGAACTTCGTTGTCCTTGTAAAGCTGAGCGGAATCGTAGATCTCCACGGCAATGTCGCCGTTGGAGTTTTTCTCTACTTCTTCCTTGAAGAGCTGCAGATTCTGGCCGAGGTGGCTCGTCAGAGGCAACTGCAGCGAAATGCGCAAGGTTGTGTCTGCTGCTTGTGCCGAACCGGCTGCCAGGCCAAGCGCCATTGCCGCGCCAAGCGCCCAGGAAAGTACTTTCATGTTTTCCTCCCAAATTTATGAAATCACTCTGGCAAAGCCTCCCGGTCCGGTCAACATGAACTGGCGTATAGGTGTGTTTTAGAAGCAGTTTTGCCGATCGCCCGCGGGTCAGCCACCCTGCCGGTCATTCCAGGCGATTGGCAGGCCTAAAACCCGACGGCCTTGCTTTTTGCGGTGCACAGGCAGATAACGACAGTCTTTTGACACACACGCCTGCTGTCCTGACAGCCGACCGTTGCGGACGTCCAGTCTATGAATTATCGCGCCATTGCTTTGCCAATCGGACGATTGCTCATCCTGATTTCAGTTCTGATGATCGTTCCGGGTATCGCGGATGTGTTCTCCAGAAACTCGGACTGGCAGGTCTTTCTGGTATCGGCCCTGGTTCTTGGAACCGCAGGCTTGCTCATGACCATGGCTTTCCAGGGAGAACAGCCGCCGAGCCACTTTCGCGAAGCGATCCTGTTCGTCAACGCCGCCTGGTTCACCTTCTCCTTCGCCGGTGCCGTACCCTTCTACTTCAGCGGCCTCGGCATCAGCTTCACCGACGCCTTCTTCGAGACCGCCTCCGGCCTGACCACAACCGGTTCGACAATCCTGACGGGTCTCGACACTCTGCCGCCGGGCATTTTGCTGTGGCGGGCGCTGCTGCAATGGGTTGGCGGCATTGGCGTGGTTGCCATCGGGATCTGGCTTCTGCCGGGTTTGCGCGTTGGTGGCAGCCAGCTCTTCGCGCTGGAATCGTCTGAAAATACCAGCAAGCCCTATGGTCATGTCGGCCCATTCGTCTACCGGCTGCTGGCCCTTTATGCCGGACTGTCGATTGCCTGCGCCACGCTCTACCTTCTGTGTGGAATGACCTTTTTCGAAGCGGTGATCCATTCCATGACCACCGTCTCGACAGGAGGCTTCTCCACGTCCGACCAGTCCTTCGGCCAATTCGACGGCCTCGCCGTTTATTGGGTCGCCTCGGTGTTCATGCTGGGATCCGCTGTGCCGTTCCTCTATCTGATCCGGAGTATCGAGCAACGGCATTGGGTAAAAGACGTCCAGATCATGCTGCTGCTTGCCATTGTCGCCGCAGCTTCGATCAGCGTGTTCCTGTTCGAGCGGTTCATCGGACATGACACGCCGTTCCAGATGTTCACATTCGCGGTCTTCAACGTGGTTTCGGTGATCACCACCACAGGCTATGCCGCCAACGACTACCTGCAGTTCGGTCCGCCCGTGATCGCGATTTTCTTCGTGCTGACGTTCTTCGGCGGCTGCAGCGGATCCACGTCCGGAGGCTTCAAGATGTTCCGGATCGCAATTTTGGGCAGTTACATCCAGGGCCTGTTCCGACGGATGATCCGGCCACACCGGGTGGTCGAGCCGAAATACCAGGGCCGGGCCGTGTCAAATCCGGTTCTGGAAGGTGTGCTTGTCTTCGCCGTTCTTTATGCAGGCGCTTTTGCGGCGTTCTCGCTGGTCTACATGATGCTCGGTCTTGATCTCGAGACGGCGCTCAGCGCCTCCATCACAGCCCTTGCGAATGTCGGTCCCGGCGTTGGCGATACCATTGGTCCGTCCGGTACGTTCCAGTCCCTGCCGGATCTCGCCAAATGGTTTCTGGCGGTTCAGATGATCCTCGGTCGACTGGAAATCCTGGCAGGTATCCTGCTCCTGACACCGGATTTCTGGCTGGACTGAAGCCTGGCCCGACCGGATTGGCTCAATTGTTCGAGTAAAGTTCGAAAGTCCCTTCAAAACGGAAAACCACCGCCGGCGTGACCTTACCGACGGTGGTCTTGTTCGGGCAATCTGGCTGCTGACGCAGCCGACGGGGGGTTTGATTGCCCGAAGCCCGATTACGGCTGGACGGAGGAGAACTCTTCCGGATCCAGAAGGCTGTCCTGATTGCTGTCAGCCGCGTTGAATGCATCTTCGGAAAGGGTCGGGACGGCTGCCGCGATTTCCTCGAAGCTGACATAACCGTCCTGATCGAGATCCACCGCCTCGAACGACATGCCCTGGGCAAGAGCTGCGGAAGACGCGGTAAAGGCACCGATCAGAAGAGCAGCAGTAAGACGTTTGGACATGATATGACCTCCAATGGTTTGGGTCTTGTCAGGTGTCCCGTGTGCCATTCGGCTTTGGGCTCACCTGTCGTTCCGTCCGTTCGTCAGGCCCCTGCGACCCGTCGAACCGGAACGAGACAAACACTGCGGGCCGATCGCGACCGGCAAAGGGCAGCTCTTTGAAACCTTCGCGGCAATGTTGTGTTCCGCCATAGGGATCAGCCACAGGTCGGTCAAACTACCGTCATTTTTAACGATTTTGGGCAGTTCTGGGGCTTTTGCTGGAAAAATCAGTCTGAATATCTATTTGATTTTATTTATAAATTCGAAACAAACTGGTTGAAATGGCTATCCATGTTTCGGTTCGCGACCAGTCCTGCAAACCGAAGCAATACCAGTCCCGGTCTGATTGCCGTTCCGTGAAACGGCAGGCTCTGATCAGGTGTAGTCGCGCGAGCCGAAGATGGCGGATCCGACACGCACGTGCGTGGCCCCAAAGCCGACCGCGACCGGATAGTCGGAAGACATGCCCATGGAAAGCTGCTCAAGACCATTGCGGGCGGCGATTTTTTCCAGAAGCGCGAAATGTTCGCCCGGTGCTTCGTCGACCGGCGGAATGCACATCAGGCCGACAATGTTGAGCCCGACATCTTCCTTGCACTCTTTCACGAAGGCATCGACATCCTTCGGTGCGATGCCTGCCTTCTGGGGCTCTTCACCCGTGTTTACCTGAATGAAACACGGCAGATCCCTGCCCTGCTTTTCCATCTCGGCTTTCAATGCCCTCGCGATTTTCGGCCGGTCAACCGTATGGACGACATCAAAGGTCGCGACCGCTTCCTTGGACTTGTTGGATTGCAGCGGGCCGATCAGATGCAATTCGATACCATCAAAGTCCTCGCGAAGCCCCGGCCACTTGTGCATGGCTTCCTGCACCCTGTTTTCGCCGAAAACCTGCTGACCTGCCTCAAGCACCGGGCGGATCTCGTCCGCTTCGAAGGTCTTGGAAACCGCAATCAACGTTACCGACCCTTCCGGCCTGCCGAACTCGGCTTCGGCACTTCTGATATCTGCCTGGACGTTTGCCAGTCGGTCTGCTGCGGAGGTCATCAGTTGGTCCTTCAAATTGTCAGGTGCTCTGCCGGATCGCGCGTTCCTTCTCATAGGCCCGGTCGCCCCTTGATCTCAAGTGGTCTTTGCAAAGACCCAAGCAACCTGACGTGAGTGCACAGCCGGTGAATTTTCACGCCAGGTATTCAATCAGGTTCACCTTTTCCTAGAGGTTTGCCGATAGTGTCTCGCCGCTTGCATCAAATGAAGATGGAGGGCCCGGTGTGAGGCAACTCGGTTCATTTATCTGCATACTGATGTTGTTCTGCTTTCTGTACGTTCCTGCATCGCGGAGTGAAACCTTCACGTTCGCGGTTGGCGAATGGCCGCCTTTTATTGGCGCGAAGTCACCGGGCTTCGGAAGCCACACCCAGATCGTCAGGCGCGTAATCGAAAAAGCCGGGCATCAGGCGAAATTCGACTTTCTGCCCTGGCAGCGATCGTACCAGATGGTCAGGAACGGGACTTACGCCGCAACCTTTTCCTGGTCCTACACGGATGAACGAAGCGAGGAATTCTATTTTCCCGAACGACCCGTCGGACTGGCGACCTACGTACATTTTTACAAGAAAGACCGGTTTCCGGACGGCATCGGGCCACTGAGCTTCGATGGTCTTCGCAAGGAAGGGCTCTCCGTGGTCGCGGTCAGAAACTACTGGTATGAAGACATGCTGGAGGCTGCCGGTGTCACTGTTGAATATGTGTCGACGGAACAGCTTGCCTGGTCGATGCTTCTGCACGAACGGGCCGATGTCTATATGGAGAGCACGGAAGTCGGCATGATCCGGAAGGCCGTGTTCCTGGGTGACGAAGCAAGCCTGCTCGTTCACTCCCCCACCTTCCTGGAAGTGCCCATGTATCCCATGTTCAGCAGGAAACACCCGGACGGGCGGCGCCTGTTGGAAATCTGGGAAGCTTCAAGCCCGCCTGATCCCGAAACAACGCCGGAAGCGGCCATCCGATAGCTTTACGAATGCGGCGTTGCGAAATAAACAGGCATCTGCAAGATCAATCTCTTCTCACATGTTGACCCCGGACGCGATTTCTGGTGACAGTCCGGCAGTCAATCTTTCAGGAATTCCGCCGGATCCGGCGGCAAGAACAAACGGCACATTTGATGGCAACGGAACGGTACAATGCGCGCGAAGTCGAAGCGCGCTGGCAAAAGGTCTGGAACGACAAGGACGTCTTCGTCACCCACAACGACGATCCCCGCGACAAATACTATGTCCTTGAAATGTTCCCCTATCCGTCCGGCCGCATCCACATGGGCCACGTGCGCAACTACGCCATGGGCGATGTTGTTGCCCGTTACAAGCGCGCCAAGGGCTTCAACGTCCTGCATCCGATGGGCTGGGACGCTTTCGGCATGCCGGCGGAAAACGCGGCCATGCAGAACAAGGTTCATCCCAAGGACTGGACTTACGAAAACATCGCCACCATGCGCGACCAGCTCAAGATCATGGGCCTGTCGCTGGACTGGAGCCGGGAATTCGCGACTTGCGACGTCGCCTATTACACCCAGCAGCAGCGGCTTTTCCTGAAGTTCCTGGAGGCCGGCCTCGTCTACCGCAAGAACGCCAAGGTCAACTGGGACCCGGTCGACATGACGGTTCTGGCCAACGAACAGGTAATCGACGGTCGCGGCTGGCGCTCCGGCGCTCTGGTTGAGCAGCGCGAGTTGACCCAATGGTTCTTCAAGATTTCCGATTACTCGGAAGACCTGCTGGAGGCGATCGACACGCTCGACCGCTGGCCGGACAAGGTGCGTCTGATGCAGAAGAACTGGATCGGTCGCTCCGAAGGCCTGCGTGTGCGCTTCGAGTTCACCGAGGCTGCGCCCACCGGCGACAAGACGCTGGAAATCTTCACCACCCGTCCGGACACGCTGTTCGGTGCGTCCTTCATGGGCCTGTCGCCGGATCATCCGATCTCGACCAAGCTGGCGGAAAGCAATCCGGAGCTGAAAGCCTTCATCGAAGAGTGCCGCCGGGTCGGTACATCCGAAGAAGCAATTGAAAAGGCAGAGAAAAAAGGCCTCGATACCGGTCTGCGCGTCAAGCACCCGCTGGATGCCTCCATCGAGCTGCCGGTATATGTCGCCAACTTCATCCTGATGGACTATGGCACCGGCGCCATCTTTGCCTGCCCGGCACATGACCAGCGCGACCTTGACTTCGCCCGCAAATACGGCCTGCCTGTCACGCCCGTCGTGCTGCCGAAGGACGCCGATCCGGCAACCTTTGATGTAGCCGACGAGGCTTTCACCGACGACGGCACCATCTTCAACTCCGACTTCCTCAACGGTCTTTCCATTCCGGACGCCAAGGAAGCGGTGGCCAAGAAGCTGGAAGAAATCACCGTCGACGGCGCGTCCCAGGCAGAGCGCCAGGTGAATTACCGCCTGCGCGACTGGGGCATTTCACGTCAGCGCTACTGGGGCTGCCCGATCCCGGTCATTCATTGCGACGATTGCGGTGTGGTACCGGAGAAGGACGAGAACCTGCCGGTCCAGCTGCCGGACGACATCAACTTCGACAAGCCCGGTAATCCGCTCGACCGACACCCGACCTGGCGCAACACGTCCTGCCCGAAATGCGGCAAGCCTGCCCGCCGCGAATCCGACACCATGGACACCTTCGTGGACAGTTCCTGGTACTTCGCCCGCTTCACGGCGCCGGACTGCGATCAGCCGACCGACCCGGAAGCCGCCAACGGCTGGCTGCCGGTGGACCAGTATATCGGCGGTATCGAGCATGCCATCCTGCACTTGCTCTATTCCCGTTTCTTCACGCGGGCGATGCAGAAGGTCGGTGCGCTTGATCTGAAGGAGCCGTTCAAGGGCCTGTTTACTCAGGGCATGGTCACCCACGAGACCTATCGCGTCGGCGAAGGTGCGAACGGGCGCTGGATTGCCCCGTCCGAGATCCGTATCGAGGATGTCGACGGCAAGCGCCGCGCGGTTCTTGTCGAAACCGGTGAAGACGTTGCCATCGGCTCCATCGAGAAGATGTCGAAGTCGAAGAAGAACACTGTCGATCCGACCGACATCATCGACACCTACGGCGCCGATACCGCCCGCTGGTTCATGCTGTCCGACAGCCCGCCGGAGCGGGACGTGATCTGGACCGAGGACGGCGTGCAGGGTGCCTGGCGTTTTGTCCAGCGCGTCTGGCGCCTGATCGGCGACATTGCCGAGAAGATCGAACCGCGTGGCGGCAAGGCACCGGAAGTCGACGGCAAGGCGCTTGATCTGCGCCGGGCCAGCCACAAGACCCTGGCGGCCGTTTCCGCCGATCTGGAAGGCCTCGGCTTCAACCGGGCCGTGGCCCGCCTCTATGAGCTGGTCAACACCATCAGCAAGGTCTTCAACGAGGGCGAAGCCGATGCCGGCACCGAATATGCCGTACGTGAAGCAGCCGACTACCTCGTGCAGATGATGGCTCCGATGATGCCGCACCTGGCAGAAGAATGCTGGTCTGCACTCGGCCATGACAATCTGATTTCGGAAGCAAGCTGGCCGCAGGCCGACGAGGCCCTGCTGTCCGACGACACCGTCACCTACCCGATCCAGATCAACGGAAAGAAACGCGGTGAACTGACGATTGCAAAAGAGGCTTCCAAAGACGAGGTCGAAGCGGCTACCTTGGCCCTCGACGCAGTCAAGAAGGCTCTTGAAGGCAAGGCGCCGAAGAAGATTATCGTGGTACCGCAAAGGATCGTGAATGTCGTTGTTTAACAACCTCTTCCAGAGCAGCGGCGCGTTGCGGCGCGCTGCCCTTTGCGCCGGACTGGCAGCTGCCATGGCTCTGGGCGGATGTCAGGTCCGCCCGCTTTACGGCAGCAGCACGGGCGACTTCGGTTCCCAGCCCTCTCCCGTAGCGGCGGAACTTGCGGCGATCGACCTGGAATCCATCTCCAGCCAGTACGCCAACGACGATGCATCGCGTGTTCTCTACAACGAGCTGACCTACCGGTTCGAACGTGGGGCCGGCTCTGGTGCCAAGAAATATCGTCTCAAGGTGTTGATGGACATCGGCAGCTCGGAAGTCGGTGTTGAACAGTTCTCCGACGTGCCTTCCGCCTACACGACCACGATGAACTCGACCTTCGTCCTGAGCGATCTGGCGACCGACGAGACCCTGATGACCGGCCGGGCGTTCAAATCCGCTTCCTACGACTTCTCCAACCAGCGTTTTGCCAACACCCGTGCCTATCGTGATGCGCAGGAACGTGTCGCCAAGGCAGTTGCTGACGATATCGCAGCCCGGATTGCCGGCTATTTCGCCAGCCAGTCTTAACACTGACCCCGGAGGCAAACGGCCGTGACCGTCCTCAAAGCCGCGGAGATTGACCGTTTCGTCGCCAATCCCCCGGAGGCTGGCGGCGTTGTCCTGATCTTCGGTCCGGATACCGGACTCGTATCGGAACGCGCCACCCGCCTCGTCAACAAGGCCTCCGAAGGCGAAAGCGATCCGTTCAATCTGGTCAAGCTTGATGCATCTGATCTCGGTTCGGATCCGAATCGGCTGATCGACGAAGTTCTGACCGTTCCGCTTTTTGGTGGCCGCAGGATCGTCTGGGTGAAGGATGCTTCCTCCCGCAACCTCAATCCTGCAGTCGAACCCGTTCTGAAGCTGGACGACTGGCAGACGCTGGTGGTCCTTGAGGGCGGCGACATCAAAAAGGGCGTCGGCCTCAGAAAGCTGATCGAATCGCACAAACGCGCCGTTGCGCTGCCCTGTTATGCCGACAATGACCGGGGCATCGACCAATTGATCGACGAGGAAACCCGCGAAGCCGGTCTTTCGGTTACCCGGGAAGCCCGGGCAGCACTGCACAGCCTGCTGGGCGGTGATCGCATGGCCAGCCGCGGTGAGCTGAAAAAACTCTGCCTCTATGCCCTCAACAAGGGCCGGATCGACAGCGAGGATGTCGAGGCTATCATCGGCGATGCATCCGCCTTCGAAATGTCGGAGCTGATTGATGCTGCAGCATCGGGAGACCTTGCCTTGCTGGACCACGGGCTGGAACGGCTTGCGGAAGCCGGCTCCAAGGCCTCGGTAATCGCCAACCAGACATTGAAGCATTTTCAACATTTGCACCGGATGCGAATCGATATCGAACAGGGCAAAAACGCCCAGGCCGTCGTAGATGGACAGCGACCGCCTATCTTCTTCTCCCGCAAGCCGAAATTCACCCAGCAGCTGCGGATCTGGTCCCTGACGGATCTGGAACGCGCCATGGACATTCTGAGCGAGGCTACACGCATTTCCCGCCTCAACGATGCCCTTGGTGTACCCGTCCTCTCCGAAGCCCTCCTGAAACTCGGCAGAGCCGCCAGAGCGCGACAACAGCGGCGCTAACGAGTTACCTGCTCCTCTCCCTGAGTCTCCCTGTATTCTTTGCGTTCGCTCACACACCTCCCTCATCCTGAGGAAGCGCGCAAGCGCTGTCTCGAAGGATGGGCGGCAACCACCGGGACATGTCGGCCATTCTGCGAGACGGGCCTGATGACAGTCCTCGGGATGAGGGATGTTGGGGTTCCAGGCTGGCAAAATCAAAACAAAAAAGCCGGAGCAATAATCGCTCCGTCTCTAAAATTTAAAATAAATTCAATATCTTAGCGCGTCTCAACGCCCAGCTTCTTGCAGATCTCGTCGAGCTGTTCCAGCGACGTGTACTTGATCTTCAGGTCGCCCGATTCCTTGCCCGGCTTGTGGCCGACGGTGACTTTCAGACCGAGCGTGTCGGTGAGGCGCTTTTCCAGAGCCTTGGTGTCGGCGTCCTTCGGGGCCTTCTCGGTCGGGGTCTTCTGGCCCATCAGTTTGGCGAGAGCATCCGGGTCCTGGGCGATCTTTTCGGTCTCGCGGACGCTGAGGCCTTTTTCGACGATCAGATCGGCAAGTGCGCTCGGGTCCTCGATTGTGATCAGCGCCCGGGCATGACCGGCAGTGAGCAGGCCTTCGTGCAGATAGTCCTTTACCGAATTCGGCAGCTTCAGCAGTCGCATGGTGTTGGCCACGTGGCTACGGCTCTTGCCGATCACCTTGGCAAGTTCGCCCTGGCTGTAGCTAAACTCGGCGGTGAGCTGCTCATAGCCCATCGCTTCTTCGATCGGGTTGAGATCGGCACGCTGGACGTTCTCGATAATGGCGAGCTCAAGCGCTTCCTGATCGGTCACGTCCCGAATGATGATCGGTGCTTCGTGCAGCCCGGCCCGCTGTGCGGCCCGCCAGCGGCGCTCGCCGGCGATGATCTCGAAACGATTGGCCTTCCCTGCTGCCGGACGTACCAGGATCGGCTGGACGATGCCTTTTGCCTTCAGGGACTCGGAAAGATCCGCCAGGTCTTTCTCGGTGAAGGTTTTGCGCGGGTTGCGCGGGTTGGGCTCCAGATGTTCGATCGGCACCCTGCGGGAGTCGCGAATGATCTTTTCCGGCGGTGCGGCCGCTTCGGGAGCCGAATCCCCGATCAGCGCCGCCAAACCACGGCCCAAACGCTTGTTCTTGACGTCTCTTTCCGCCATACCGCACCTTTTTCTTCTTATATTTCAATAGGATATAGCATGGCGACTGTGCCTCTTCGCCGCCATGCATCAAGGCTCGCCAAAACGGAGCCGAATCGATCGGGCTTTATGCCGCGACGCGTCGCAGTTCGCGCTCACGCTGGATGATTTCAGACGCAAGCCGCAGATAGGCCTGGCTGCCGGCGCATTTCAAATCGTAAAGCAGCGCCGGCTTGCCATAGGACGGAGCTTCCGAAATGCGAACGTTGCGCGGAATGATCGTTTCGTAAACCGCGTCACCCATGGTTTCGCGCACATCGGCGACCACCTGGCTGGAGAGGTTGTTGCGGCTGTCATACATGGTCAGAACGATGCCATGGATGCTGAGTTCAGGATTAAGCGCGTTCTTGACCTGCTCAACCGTGCTGAGCAACTGGCTGAGACCTTCAAGCGCGAAGAACTCGCATTGCAGCGGCACCAGGATGGAGTGCGACGCAGACAAGGCATTGATCGTCAGCAGGTTCAGTGACGGCGGACAGTCGACCAGCACGTAGGTAAAGCCGATCTCCTGGAACAGACGCGAATGGGTCAGGTTCTCGATGGCACTGCGCAGGCGGAACGCCCGGTCACCCGTGGAGGCGATTTCCAGCTCGAGGCCCAGCAGATCCATTGTGGACGGCGCCACCCAAAGACGCTGCACCGCCGTTTCGCGAACGGCCTCTGCAAGGGAGCAGTCACCGCTCAGAACTTCATACGTCGACAGACCACGGTCGCGATGCTCGATACCCAGACCCGTTGAAGCGTTACCCTGCGGGTCAAGGTCAATCACCAGAACTTTTTCGCCAATCGCCGCAAGCGCCGTGCCGAGGTTAATGGCGGTCGTGGTTTTGCCCACCCCACCCTTCTGATTTGCTAGCGCGAGAACGCGCGGCATTTCGGGAAGCATGCTCATTGCTACAACACCTTCCTGGCTACTCCGGCCGGGCTGAAATATTCGAGAAAAGAAGCATCCGGCTCATTGGATCAACAAGACTGTCTTTTTCTATCATGTCGAACTGCCAACGGGCAGTAGCTTCGTTAACTTCTCGCTGAAAATCCTGACCTTTGTGGAAAACAGCCTTTGCGCCGGCTGCCGTAAACGGCTCTGAAAGCTGAAAAAGCAGATCCAGCGACGCCAACGCGCGCGCAGAAACAGCGTCCACCCGGCCGTGCTTCCAATCTTTCGCAACCGATTCGATCCGGCCAGGATGCACTGTCCCCTTGGACCCTGTCTCCCTTAAGGCCGTTCTGAGAAATGCCACCTTGCGCTGGTTGCTCTCGATCATGTGTACATGTGCGTCCGGCTCATCGGCGAGCAGGATTGCGGTCACCACACCGGGAAACCCACCGCCGCTGCCGATATCAACCCAGGTCCTTGCTTCCGGATTACACCATTGGGTTTGCAGGCTATCCGCCACGTGACGGGTCCAGATATCCGGGATGGTCGACGGTGCAATGAGGTTTTGCGCAGGCTGCCATTTCAGAACGAGGTCGACGTAAATCTGGAGTCTATCCAACGTTTCACGTGAAACATCCCCAAACTTATGCACAACCTGTCCAGAGGTATTCAACATCACCGGGCGGCCCATCAGGCAGCCCCTTTCTGGCTCTGGCGCTTCAGATGCGACAGGATCAGCGTGAGCGCGGCGGGTGTCATACCATCCATGCGAGAAGCCTGGCCAAGAGTGGCCGGACGAATGTCGATCAGTTTCTGGCGCACTTCATTGGAAAGACCAATGATCGCTTCGTAGTCGAAACCATCCGGGATCGACAAGGCTTCATCACGTTTCAAGGCTTCGATATCTGCCATCTGACGATCGAGATAAACGGCATAAAGCGCATCTGTCGCAACCTGCTCAGCGATCGCCGGATCAATATCCTTCAGTTCGGGCCAGATGTCCGTCAGGCCCTCGAAGGTGACATTGGGATAGGACAGCAGATCGAAGGCAGACCGGCGAATGCCGTCCTGGTTTACAGGCAGGCCCTTCTTCTGAGCTTCGGAAGGCGTCACGGTCAGTCTCGTCAGAAGATCCCGCGCGGTGGCGATCCTGGCCATCTTGTCTTCAAAGGCTTCTCTACGTGTGGTGGATACGCACCCAATAGCGATACCCAAAGGGGTCAGGCGCTGGTCCGCATTATCCGCCCGCAGGGACAACCGGTACTCTGCACGCGATGTGAACATCCGATAGGGTTCGGTGATGCCCCTGGTGATCAGGTCATCGATCATGACACCGATATATCCCTCGGACCGGTCAACCACGAACGGCGCCTTGCCGGCAGCCTTCAGAGCGGCGTTGAGCCCGGCCACAAGACCCTGTGCCCCAGCTTCCTCATACCCGGTCGTACCGTTGATCTGGCCGGCCAGGTAAAGACCAGAGCACCGCTTGGCTTCCAGTGTCGGACGCAGCTCGCGCGGGTCGACATGGTCATATTCGATCGCGTAACCCGGCTGCAGTACCACCACATCTTCCAGACCCGGAATGGTCTTCAGAAACGCTATCTGCGCATCTTCCGGCAACGATGTAGAAATGCCGTTCGGATAGACGGTGTGATCGTCCAGTCCTTCCGGCTCCAGGAAAATCTGGTGCCCGTCCCTGTCGCCGAAGCGAACGATCTTGTCTTCGATGGATGGACAATAGCGTGGCCCCCGCCCCTTGATCTCGCCTGAATACATAGCAGAGCGAGAAAGGTTCTCACGAATGATGCGATGTGTCTCGGGCGTCGTGCGTGTGATGTGGCACGGGATCTGAGGTGTCTCGATCCTGTCCGTCAGGGTGGAAAACGGAATCGGGTCGTCATCGCCCGGCTGCTCTTCCAGCCTGTCCCAGTGGATCGTCCGGCCGTCCAGCCGTGCGGGCGTACCTGTCTTGAGACGCCCAAGATCGAAGCCGATTTCCTCCAGTGATTCAGACAGCCCGAGTGCCGGCGCTTCGCCGGAGCGTCCCGCGGGTATCTTCTTGTCGCCGATATGAATGAGGCCCCGGAGAAATGTACCGCTCGTCAGCACGATGGCGCGGCAGTTGATCACCCGGCCATCGGCCAGTTCGATACCCGAGACAGAACGTTTTTCGCCGTCAACCGCAAACCGGATCTTGTGGGCTTCGCCTTCAACGACGCTCAGACCTTCGACAGCGGCAATCTCACGCTGCATCGCTTCCCGGTAGAGCTTGCGATCTGCCTGCGCACGCGGACCCCGCACCGCCGGTCCCTTGCGCCGGTTAAGCATGCGGAACTGGATCCCGCCCTTGTCGGCAACATGCCCCATCAATCCATCAAGCGCATCGATCTCGCGAACGAGGTGCCCCTTCCCCAGACCACCGATGGCCGGGTTACAGGACATCACACCGATTGTATCGAAGCGATGGGTGACCAGAGCAGTCGCGGCGCCAGCACGTGCCGATGCCGCCGCAGCTTCACAGCCGGCATGACCGCCACCAATCACCACCACATCGAATGTCAGGTCCAGTTCGTTCATAGTCTCTACCGCTCACGAAACCCGACAGCAGAGCCTCGGGTCCGGGTTTTTCCGGTTCGGTTTTCGGGATCTTTCTCCGGCCTAGGCCAGACTATCACAGGCCGCGCAAACCGGCACTTGTTCGCCGAGACTTATACGTGTGACGCAGCTGTAGGTCAAAGCGGAATTCAGGTCAGCAGACAGATCGTCTGGTGGCGCTGGTCATTTTGCACTTACGGCAGAGAAAATGATTCACGTGAAACATGTTCCGGTAGAGAATCGATCCGCAGTTCACCTGAGATGATTCACGTGAAACAGGTCACTTGCCGATACAGAAATCCCGGAAGATCACATCAAGCAAATCCTCGACATCGATCCTCCCGGTGATCCGCCCGAGAGCATCCGCAGCCCTGCGAAGGTCTTCCGCGCGCAATTCCGCCGGCAGGTGCACCATATCCACGGCAGCTCTCAGGCCGGACAGACAATCCTTGAGATAGTGACGGTGCCGTTCCCGGGTGGCCAGTGGTGCTTCGCCGACAGATATCGTTTCCTCAGCAAAACGGGTAAGCCGGGAAAAAAGTGGGTTCATACCTTCAGCGCTTTTGCTGGAACAAGCAATTTCCTGGATCGTTCCGGAAGAGTCTTGTTCCGGAAGAGTCTCAAGATCAGCCTTCGTTCGAACGGTCCAGACAGGCACGCTACGGCGAAGGTCTTCCGGAAGGCCGGCGACGACATCGTCCTGTTCCACCCCACCAGGCTCCACCGCCCACAGGATGAGATCCGCTCCCCGGCCCCGTTCCTCCGCCCGGCGTATGCCTTCCTTCTCAACCACACCCTCCGTCTTCCGGAGGCCGGCGGTATCGACAAGCGTCACGGGATACCCTGAAAGATCCAGATGAACCTCGATCACGTCCCGAGTCGTTCCGGCTTCTTCCGTGACGATGGCGACCTCCCGTCCTGCGATGGCATTCAGGAGACTGGACTTGCCGGCATTGGGTGCCCCCATCAGCACCACCTGCAAGCCGGACCGTAGACGCTCGCCGCTGCGGGATTTCTCAAGGTGCTCTGCAATCTCACCATGGAGCAGGGTTGCTTCCGCCCAGACTTCATCGGCCACGCTGCCAGGAACATCCTCTTCATCGGCAAAATCGAAGTCTGCCTCGATCATTGCGCGCATATGGATGAGACGCTTTCTCCAGTCGTCATAGAGCTTGCCGAGGGCTCCACCCATCTGACGGACTGCCTGCTTGCGCTGGCTCTCGGTCTCTGCGGCGATGAGATCTGCCAGGCCCTCGACTTCCGTCAGATCCATGCGGCCACGATCGAATGCGCGGCGCGTGAACTCCCCTGCCTCGGCAGGACGGCAATTCGAAAACCGGGAAAGTACGGACAGGAGGCTTGAGACCACGGCACGTCCACCATGGCATTGGAACTCGGCAACGTCCTCTCCCGTGAAGCTGGAAGGCCCTTCAAAGTAGAGTACCAGGGCCTCGTCGAGAACGTCCTTCGTTTCCGGATCCCGGAGCTTGGCCAGCATCGTCTTCCGCGGCTGTGGCACCTTGCCAGCCAGTGTCTCAACGATCTCCCTGGTACCTGGACCAGACACACGGATCATCGCAACGCCCGAAGGCACAGCTCCGCTAGAGAGCGCAAAGATCGTGTCAGCCATGGTGTCTTCCGGTTCGTGGTCGGGTCGTGGACCGCCTCTTTATCAACTCTCGTCACCGCGGAAAAGAACAAGCCTCGCCATTCCGCCGCCGAATCGAAGTTGCTGGCGATACGGCAATCTGTTTCACGTGAATCAATTGTCAGAAAGTACCTGGCTTGGACAGGAGCGGCTTTCCTCTCAGGCGCGGTTCTTGTGCCTCACACGCGCAGCTTCGGCCAGAGAGTACCCAGCCGCCGGCAGTTCCTGTTTCCCCTTCAAATCGGGTCCAGGACGGAAACACACTGAATGAGGGAATTGCATTTCGTTTGGCGAAACTACGTCACAGCCTCACAATCTGTCCGTAAGCTGAACATCGAGTTCTTTCACCCATGTCGTCACACGATGTAAGTGGAGGCGGTTAAGCTCCTGAACACAACAGTAGGCGATGAGTTCGGAGCCGATTCAAAACAGGGGATTCACGTGAAACACCGCGTCCGGGATTTCGCCGTCGTCCTCTGGTCCAACCACTGCAATCAGGCATGAGCTCGGTTTCGAATTTGGCCTGCAAGAAATGTGAGAAAGAAACATTCACCTCAGGTGAAAACTTCGTCTGTCGGATCGGAGCCGATTCAACGTGACGGATTCACGTGAAACAAATTCTGACCCCGGCATGACCCTGTTTCTGTTTCACGTGAATCTCTGCTCGGATTTATCTCCAGCTCGGATAAACCCTCACCCAGTCCGCATCTGCCAATCGTCATACGTCATCCTGTAGAGCAGGTGCCGCTTGAAGGCGTGTCCCTCTGGAAGCTTCGGGTGCTCGAAGTCACCCCTCTCATCCTGCGTCATGCCAATTCGTGTCATGACCTTCTGCGAGGGAATATTGCCGGGAACAGTGAAGGCAACAATCTCTTCGTAGCCAATGGTTTCAAAGCCGAATCGAAGCCAGGCGCGAGCAGCTTCGCTAGCAAACCCCCGGCCCCATGCTGACCGCTTGAGCCTCCAACCGATATCGACACAGCCACCAATCGGCAGCGCCTCTTCATCGTGCACGTCAAGTCCGGCAAAGCCGATGAACTCGCCTGACGCCTTCAGTTCAATCGGTGCGTAAAAAACACCGTGCTTTTCAAAACAGTCCCTAAACATCCCGAACAGCTTCAAGGTCCGATCACGGGTCAGCACATCGGGAAAGTACCGCATCACCACCGGGTCGGCGCAAAGTTGCACACAGGGGTCAACATGCGCTTCCGCCCAACAGCGCAGCACCAACCGTTCGGTTTCAATCTTGAAGGTGTTTCTCATTGTCTGAACTTTAGGCGATGCAGGTCTGTTTCACGTGAATCTGATCAACACACCTGAACAGAAGTCAGACTTGCTTCGGGCCGGACATCCAGTCGGACTTCTTAAGGCGATAGAGCACATGCTTTGCGATCGGATGATCAGCCGGAAGACTGGGGTGAAGAAAGTCCCCATCCTTGTCACGTGTCATGCCGATCTTTTCCATGACCCTTTGCGACGGCAGATTGTCCGGGATGGTGAAAGCCACGATCTCTTCAAGACCGATGGTTTCAAAACCGAATCGAAGCCACTCCCGCGCAGCCTCGCCTGCATAGCCCTTCCCCCAGGCAGTCCGCTTCAGGCGCCAGCCGATTTCGACACAAGGCTCGAACGGCAAGGGTGCCGCATAGGACGGAACGTTCAAACCGACAAAGCCAAGAAATTCTCCCGTCTCCTTGATTTCAATCGGCGCCATGCTGAAGCCGTCCTTCACCGTCTTTTCCCGGCACCGTGCAACCAGCAAGTCGGACTTCTCCCGCGTCAGCACCTCAGGGAAAAATCTCATCACCTCGGGGTCGGCACAGAGCCTGGCAAACGGGTCCAGGTCTTCATCCTTCCATGGACGAAGCAGGAGCCGGTCAGTCTCTAGCAGGAACGAAGCTTCAGGCATCAGAACGGGTCCGATTCAACAAAAGGCAGGATTCACGTGAAACACAGTGGCGGGGTGTCTAATTCTTAACAAAAAGTAAAGGCGCGAACCCTCGCGGGCCGCGCCTTTGAATAGAACCGGATCCGTTTGGGATCAAGTGTTCATGCTGTCGAAGAAATCGTCGTTCGACTTGGTCTGCTTGAGCTTGTCGAGCAGGAACTCGATCGCATCCACCGTCCCCATCGGGTTGAGGATCCGGCGCAGCACGAAGGTCTTCTTGAGACGTTCGGCCGGTACCAGAAGCTCTTCCTTACGCGTACCGGAGCGCTGGATATCGATGGCCGGGTAAACACGCTTGTCGGAGATCTTGCGGTCCAGGATGATTTCGGAGTTACCCGTGCCCTTGAACTCTTCGAAGATGACTTCGTCCATGCGGCTGCCGGTATCGATCAGTGCGGTCGCGATGATCGTCAGCGAGCCACCCTCTTCAATGTTTCGGGCCGCACCGAAGAAGCGCTTCGGCCGCTGCAGGGCGTTGGCATCCACACCACCGGTCAGGACCTTGCCTGAAGACGGGACGACGGTGTTGTACGCACGTCCCAGACGCGTGATGGAGTCCAGCAGGATGACGACGTCCCGGCCATGTTCGGTCAGGCGCTTGGCCTTCTCGATCACCATTTCGGCAACCTGCACGTGGCGGGCGGCCGGTTCGTCGAACGTGGAGGAAACCACTTCGCCGTCGACCGTACGCTGCATGTCGGTCACTTCTTCCGGACGTTCATCGATCAGAAGAACGATCAGATAGCATTCCGGATGATTGGTGGTGATGGACTTCGCGATGTTCTGCAGGAACACCGTTTTACCTGTACGCGGCGGCGCGGTGATCAGCGCACGCTGGCCTTTGCCGAGGGGCGCTACCAGGTCGATAACGCGGGAGGAGAGATCCTTGATCGTCGGATCTTCGATCTCCATCCGGAAACGTTCATCCGGATAAAGCGGCGTCAGGTTGTCGAAGTGAACCTTGTGCCGGGCCTTTTCCGGATCCTCGAAATTGATGGTGTTGACTTTGAGAAGGGCAAAATACCGTTCGCCCTCTTTGGGGCTGCGGATCTGGCCTTCAACGGTGTCCCCTGTCCGCAGCGAAAAGCGGCGGATCTGCGAGGGCGAGACGTAAATGTCGTCCGGGCCCGGCAGATAGTTCGCATCCGGAGACCGGAGAAAGCCGAAGCCGTCCTGAAGGACTTCAACGACGCCTTCGCCGATAATCTCCACATCCTGAGCAGCTAGGTTCTTCAGGATGGCGAACATCAGCTCCTGCTTGCGCATGGTGCTGGCGTTTTCGACTTCAAGCTCCTCAGCAGTCTGGAGCAGCTCTGTCGGTGTTTTTTCTTTTAGGTCTTTGAGTTTCATTTCCCGCATCGAGTTGGGGTCTTTTTTTGTGTTGTTATGGATTTAGGTTTGGAAAGGTCGTTCTGCGCCGGATGGATGGGTCGGCCAGAAGATATCTGAGAGACTTTTAGGCGTGTCCAGATTGTACGGCGACCGCGGAGCGATTGAAAACGAACACTGTGCCGTATGAAGATGCGCGAAAGATACGTTGATTTGCAATAAAGCGCAAGCCCGGAATTCTGCCGGTTTTTTAGGCCACACTTAGAATTCGAAAGGTGAAAATGACGGCCGCATGTCTGCGGCTGTCTCTATTGCCTGTTTCGTGCCGCTTAAAACGGTTTGACGATGACGAAGATGACGATCCCGATCATCAGGACAGTCGGAACTTCGTTGAGTATCCGGTAGTAACGCTGCGACCTTTTGTTCTCGTCGCGGGCGAATTTCTTCACACAGCTGCTGAGATGGCCGTGAACACCGGACATGATCAGGACAAACGTGAACTTGGCGTGGAACCACCCGTCCTGCCAGGCCTGAAGTTCCCAGGCGAGCCACAGGCCAAACCCCCAGGAGGCGATCATGGCCGGATTGATGATGGCCTTGAGCAGCCGCCGTTCCATGATCTTGAAGGTCTCGGACTGTTCCGATCCGATTTCCGTGGCCGCATGGTAGACGAACAGCCGCGGCAGATAGAGCATGCCGGCCATCCACGCGATGATCGAGATGACATGGAGCGCCTTGATCCAGAGAAAGAGATCCATGCGCTTATCCCTTCCTGACCAGCTCGACCATGCGGGCAACGTTTTCCGGATCCGCGTCCGGCGTCACACCATGCCCCAGGTTGAAGACCAGCGGACCCTTGTCGAAGGTGTTCAGGATATGGGCCACGCCCTCTTCCAGCGCCTTGCCGCCGGCCACCAGCCGCATCGGATCGAGATTGCCCTGGATCGGGACCTTCTTCTGAATGTCGAGCGCAACCTGGTCCGGAGCCGTCCAGTCGAAACCGACCGCATCCACACCCGTACCTTCCACGAATGCCATCATCCGAGCCGAGGAAGCTTTCGGGAAACCGATGATCTTTGCATCCGGCCGCACGGCCCGAACACCGTCAACGATCCGGCGTGTCGGTTCGATCGACCAGCGCTTGAAACCGGCTTCATCCAGGACACCCGCCCAGGTATCGAAAATCTGGACCGCATCCGCGCCCGCATCCAGCTGTCGGATGAGATAGCGGATCGAGGCCGTGACGAGCTGATCGACGAAACGCTGCATCAGGTCAGGATCGCGATAGGCGCCCACACGAGCGGCAACCTGATCCTGGGTGGTGTGGCCGGCAACGGAATAGCAGGCAACCGTCCACGGAGCCCCACAGAAGCCCAGAAGCGTCGTTTCCTCTGGCAGCTCCGCACGCAGGCGGGAAACCGTCTCTATGACCGGTTTGAGATGATCCTCGGCACGATCCTGTTCCAGACGATCCAGAAGATCGGCAGACAGCGGTTCCAGAACGGGACCACGTCCTTCTTCAAAACGAACCGGGTACCCGATGGCGTCCGGTACGACGAAGATGTCGGAAAACAGAATGCTTGCATCAAAACCATACCGGCGGATCGGCTGGAGAGTGACCTCTGTTGCAAGGTCGGGCGAATAGCAGAACTCCAGAAAGTTTGCCGCCTTCGAACGCACTTCGCGATATTCGGGAAGATAGCGTCCGGCCTGACGCATCATCCAGATGGGAGGCGGCCAGAGCTTTTCTCCGGAGAGTACCCGCATCACGGACCTGTCTTGGGATTTCATGAGGTCGCCTTTCCCACATTTCAAATCAATAAAGATTCTTATTTTGAATCTGTTTTTTCTATTTGTGCGTGGATTACCGGGATCATTTTCTATCCACAATCCATCAGCCTGATTTTCTCGGCGGGAAAAAATCCGCTACTTGTTAAGCAGATTTCCTCCCCAGGAGTCGATAACAGGATTACGAATTGAATTACAATCACTTGTCCGCTTGTTTACGTTTCGTTAAGGAATTGGGCGGCAGTGGACAATCTGTCGATATGTCACAGCGCCTTTGTGAATCCACATCCATGCACAACCGTTTCGGGATCAGTTTCCGCTCGTTTAAGCATTGTTAATAAATTCGGCTGAGCGGGCATAAACTTCGTGCTAGGCACTGGGTGGCAGACATCTTACCCAAATCATCAACAGGCCTGGGGATGACAACGTGAACAAGTCGAGACACTACTTCCATCTCCATCTCGTGTCCGACTCCACCGGCGAAACGCTGATGACGGTGGCCCGTGCGGCAACGGTCCAGTACGAGAACGTGCAGGAAATCGAGCATGTCTATCCGTTGGTGCGCTCCCAGAAGCAGCTCGACCGGGTAATCACTGAAATCGAAAAGGCACCCGGCATCGTCCTCTATACCCTGGTCGATGTGGAAATCGCCGGCCGGCTGGAACTGAAGTGCCGCGAGTTGGGTGTGCCCTTCGTCAATATCCTGGATCCGGTCTTCGCGGTCTTCCAGTCCTATCTCAATGTCACCCAAACCCACCGGGTCGGCGGACAGCATGAACTGGATGCGGAATATTTTCGCCGGATGGAAGCGCTCAACTACACCATGTTGCATGATGACGGTCAGATCTGGGACGATCTGGAATCCGCCGATATCGTGCTGATCGGCATTTCGCGCACATCCAAGACGCCAACCTGCATCTATCTGGCCAACCGGGGCATCAAGGCTGCAAACGTTCCGCTGGTCCCGGGCATTGCCCTGCCCGAACATGTGAAGAAACTCAAGCAGCCGATGATTGTCGGTCTGATCGCTTCTGCCGAACGCATTCAGCAAATCCGCCGCAACCGTGTGCTGTCATTGAATTCGGAAGGCTATAACGACACGTATGTTGACCGGAAGGAGATCTCCCAGGAGATCAACATGACCCGCAGGCTCTGCACAGAACATGGCTGGCCGCTGATTGACGTTACGCGTCGTTCTGTCGAGGAGACAGCTGCGGAGATCCTGACCCTTTTCAAGGAATTCAAATCAGGGCAGGAAGGCGGAGGAGAAACCGGGCGCGCCGGATAACCAACAAAAGGGATGGAAATGGCACTTGTCTTGGCAAGCGGAAGCAGGATCCGCGCTGATCTTCTGAAAAACGCCGGGCTCGACGTTGAGGTCGACCCGGCCGATGTCGACGAACGTGTTGTCGAAGCCCCGCTCCTGGAAGCTGGCTTTCCTCCGGAAGACCTGGCAAGCGTTCTGGCGGAAGCCAAGGCGAATGATGTCAGTGACCGCCGCGCCGGAGATCTTGTCATCGGTGCCGATCAGATTCTGGCGTTCGAAGGTGAAAGACGCACAAAACCGGAGGACATGGAAGCTGCGCGCCGGCAACTGCTCGCCTTTTCCGGCAAGACTCACGAACTGCATTCCGCAGTCGTGATTTCGAAGGATGGCGAAGCAATCTGGCGCCACGTTTCCACGGCACGGCTGACCATGCGCGAACTGAGCCCGGCCTTCATTGGCCATTATCTGGCTGCGGCCGGTGAGGACGTGCTTTCCAGCGTCGGCGCCTATCAGCTGGAAAGTCTCGGCGTGCAGCTTTTTGAAAAGATAGATGGCGACTATTTCACCATTCTTGGCCTGCCGCTTTTGCCTCTTCTGGCAGAGTTGCGCAGCCTGAAGGTGATCGAAACATGAGCGGATCCGTGAAAAAAGCGGCCATCACAGGCCATCCGGTCACACATTCCCGCTCTCCGCTGGTGCATGGATACTGGTTGAAGAAGCATGGCATCGCCGGAGAATATGGCCGGGTCGACGTTCCGCCGGAAACTGCCGAGGACTTCTACCGGAACTTTGCCGACGCGGGTCTGTCCGGCGCCAATGTCACTGTTCCGAACAAGGAAGTGGCTGCCGCGGCCTGCGACTGGCTGGACGACGCAGCAAAATCCATGGGGGCTGCCAACACGATCTGGCTGGACGACAGCGGCCGGCTGTGCGGGGCCAATACGGATGGTCTCGGCTTTCTCGGCAATCTTGATCAGCGCGCCCCCGGGTGGGACGTTTCACGTGAATCTGCCGTGGTCCTGGGGGCAGGCGGAGCCGCACGTGCCGTTGTGTGGGCATTGCTCTCACGGAAATTCACAAGAGTGCATATCGTCAACCGGACATTCGCAAAAGCAAAAGCCATTGCGGATATGTTTGGTTCCGGAACAATTGCCCATGAATGGGACAACCTGGGGACAGTGCTTGAAGAAGCCGATCTTCTGGTGAACACCACTTCGCTCGGCATGGCCGGCAAGGCGCCGCTGGAAATCGATCTGTCACCCTTGCCGAAGACGGCAATCGTCACTGACGCTGTCTATGCTCCACTTGAAACCGATCTGCTGCGCAGCGCGAAGGCGCGGGGCAACCAGACTGTGGACGGCCTTGGCATGCTGCTGCATCAGGCCGTCCCGGCTTTCGAGCGCTGGTTCGGGGTTCGGCCGGAAGTGGACGACACCCTGCGCAACCTCATACTCGCAGACCTTGGAGTAACTGCGTGATCCGGATAGGCCTCACCGGCTCCATCGGCATGGGTAAATCGACAACGGCAAAAATGTTCGCAGCCGAAGGTGTTCCCGTGCACGATGCCGATGCCACGGTCCACGCGCTCTATTCGGGCCGGGCCGCGCCGCTGATCGAGGCGGCGTTTCCCGGCACGGTATCGGACGGCAAGGTCGACCGTACGCTGCTCTCTCCGCATGTGCTCGGCAAGCCCGAGGCCATGAAAAAGCTCGAAGTCATCGTTCACCCCCTGGTGCGTGAGGAAGAGCAGCTCTTTCTGCAACGCGCCCGGGCGGACCACCGGCGTATCGTCCTGCTGGATATCCCGTTGCTGTTTGAAACCGGCGGTGAGGCCCGTGTGGATGTCGTCGTTGTTGTCACCGCCGATGCACAGGTTCAGCGAGACCGTGTCCTTGCCCGGCCGGGCATGAGCGAAAACCGGTTCGAGGCGATCCTCGCCAAGCAGATGCCTGATGCCGAAAAACGCCGCCGCGCGCATTTCCTGGTCGATACCGGCCGGGGCATGGAAGCGGCCAAGCGGCAGGTGAGAGCGATCCTGAAGGCATTGGCCGCGGCAGGGTGACGTCTCTCTGATCTCCTCTTGCACCGAAGGTCTTTTCAACTTCTCCCTCATCCTGAGGAAGGCCTGTAAGGCCCGTCTCGAACGATGGGCGGCATATTCCGAAACCAGTGACCCATCCTTCGAGACACCCGGCAATGCCGGGCTCCTCTGTATGAAGTGTTGGACGGAACAGGCACCGGGGAACTGGGATCAGGCGCCAGAACCCCAGAACACCGGGGAAAACCGCGCGCAACTCTTGCCACTCACCCTGCAAGCTGCACAGTGAATCCATAGGCAAAAGGCGGAAAAATGCGCGAGATCTCGTTCGATACGGAAACAACAGGCCTGAACCCGCGCGGAGGCGATCGGCTGGTGGAAATCGGCGGTGTGGAGTTGATCAACCACATCGCGACGGGCAATTCCTATCATGTCTACATCAACCCGCTGCGCGACATGCCTGAAGAAGCTTTCCGGGTTCATGGCCTGTCGGCGGAGTTCCTGTCCGACAAGCCCTTGTTCGAGCACGTTGCGGATGAGTTTCTGGAGTTCGTTGGCGATGCCACGCTGGTGATCCACAACGCGGCTTTCGACATGGGCTTCATCAACATGGAGCTGGAACGGGCCGGACGGCGCACAATTCCGAATACCCAGGTGCTCGATACTCTGGATCTCGCCCGCCGCAAGCACCCATCAGGGCCGAATTCGCTGGATGCGCTGTGCTCTCGCTATGGCATCGACAACTCCAAGCGCATCAAGCACGGCGCTCTTCTGGATGCGGAAATCCTGGCCGAAGTCTATCTGGAGCTTATCGGCGGCCGCCAGACGGCCCTTGGCCTGCTGACGGACGAGGAAGAAACCTCTTCCGCAGGCTCCAGCTTCGAACCTGGCGAACTCGGCACCTTTAACGCCCGCCAGCGTCCCTCGCCGTTGCAGCGCCTGCTGCAGGAAAGCGAACTTGAAGCCCACAAGGCCTTCATCGAAGGCATGGGCGACAGTGCGATCTGGTCAAAATACAACGGCTGAGGCTCGAAAGACCTCTTAAACGGATTTGGTGGATCAATCGTCCACCAGCAACCAGCGAACTGTTTCAAAGTGCCGCTCGGCATAGCTGCTGCTGAATGCCCAGGCCATGGTCTGGCCGATGGTCCAATATCTTGCCCGCTCCCGGTCAAGCTCCAGTTCTTCCGACAGTCGGTCCAGGCGGTAACGCGCTTCGGCTTTCGAATGTCCGAATTCGAAGCTCCTGACGATCGGGCTTAGCGCAAAGGCAGGATCGCCGGCGAGAGGCTTCGGGTCGATGGCAAGCCAGGTATCTCTTTCAGAGGACAGAATGTTGTGTCCGTGCAGGTCCTGGTGAAGCAGGACCTCTTCCGCCTCTTTCTCAAGACAAAGGTCCTGCAAGGCCTTGCGCGCAGCGTCCACGAGATATTGCTCGCAAGGCTTCCCGGCAGCCATCCAGTTATGGTCGAGGCTATCGCGCCACCGTGCGGCTTCATCGTTGAGGCGGGTAAACGGATCACCAGCGGGGATTGTCAGGAGACGCAGCAATCCTGCAACAACGCCAATCCGGTCCGTTTCGGTGTCGTCGGCCAGAAACTGTCCCGGCCTGCAGCGCTCCAGCAGCAGTGCGCCGAGTTCCGGCGCATGCTTCAAAAGCCGAACGGCACCCTTGCCGTTCCAGCGCCACAGTGCCTCGGCTTCGTGGCGGCATTCGTGATCGGGAAACTGCAGTTTGAGGACAACATCCTCACCGTCGTGTCTTGCCGGAACGACGAGAGATACATTACCGCCAGAAAACGGGCTCCCAATTTCTGAAAGCCCGAAGTGTTCGCACGCGGTTTCAAGCAGCACCGGCAGCTTGTCGAGCCAGATACGGCCGGTTTCGGTCGCTCTCAGCCAGTCGAGACCGGCCGGCACGGCAACCGCGCTGCCGATGAAACGATCAGCCAAGACATGAGACTCGCAAACGGGTCAAAGCATCGATGGCAGAACACGATCCGGCGGGCGGTGTCCGTCCATGAAGGTCTTGATGTTGATGATGACCTTCTCGCCCATTTCGATACGGCCCTCGATGGTGGCCGACCCCATGTGCGGCAGCAGCAGAACGCTTTCCAGCTTGGCCAGCTTCGGATTGACCGCGGGTTCGTGCTCGAACACGTCCAGGCCGGCGCCGGCAAGCTCACCGCTCTCGAGCATCCGGATCAGGGCGTTTTCGTCGATTACCTCGCCACGGGCGGTGTTCACGACGTAGGCATCCTTTTTCAGAAGCTTCAGGCGGCGGGCGGACAGAAGGTGGAACGTTCCCGGCGTGTGCGGGCAGTGGATGGAGACGACATCCATGCGCGCCAGCATCTGGTCAAGGCTGTCCCAGTAGGTTGCCTCAAGCTCTTCCTCGACACTTTCGGCAAGGCGGCGGCGGTTGTGATAGTGGATCGACATGCCGAAGGCCTTGGCACGGCGCGCGACGGCCTGGCCAATGCGGCCCATGCCGATGATACCCAGGCGTTTTCCCCAGATCCGGTGGCCAAGCATCCAGGTCGGCGACCAGCCGGCCCAGTCGCCGGCTTCCAGTGCCTTGATGCCTGTGGCAAGTCGACGCGGCACGGCCAGGATCAGCGCCATGGTCATGTCCGCGGTGTCTTCGGTCAGCACGCCCGGCGTGTTGGTGACATTGATTCCCCGGTTGTTGGCACTCACGACATCGATGTTGTCGACACCATTACCGAAGTTTGCGATGAGCTTCAGGTTTTCACCAGCCTGCGAGAGGACGGATGAGTCGATCCGGTCGGTAACGGTCGGCACCAGAACATCGGCGGTTCGCACCGCTTCCACCAGTTCCGCCTGGCTGAAGGGCCTGTCATTATCATTGAGACGCGTCTCGAAAAGCTCACGCATCCGTGTTTCCACCACGTCCGGAAGCTTCCGGGTCACCACAACGACAGGCTTCTTTTTCGCCATACCAATTGCCTTTCGCGCTTCGTTGAGGACTTGTTAACCTCAACGGTACCACTTTGACGCTGCGCGTTGCGCGAGCGGATGAGACCACCCCTTTTCCTTACCAGATGGTCCGGCAGAAACAAGGGATCGGTTTCAATCGCCGCGGATCGCCAACCGGCCAAAACGACCAAGCTGGTTTTCGCGCAAATTTTTCGGTAGAGATTTGCCTCAAATCAAAGATCAATAACAATTGGACAACCGGACAATATGGCTCGCTCGTTCCAGGCTACCCGGATCTTCCTCACTGTGATGACATTGCTGTGCGGTCTGCTCGCAACTTCGGTCGCTTCGCAGGCCCAGGGCACCACGACCGGCGCAAGCGGCCTGCCGGTGCCCAGATTTGTCAGTCTGAAGTCCGACCGGGTCAATGTGCGCATCGGGCCTTCGCGCGAACATGATATCGCGTGGACCTTCGTGCAGTCCGGTCTGCCCGTGGAAATCGTCGGTGAATTCGAGAACTGGCGCCGCATTCGCGACTGGGAAGGCAAGCAGGGCTGGGTGTTCCGCTCGCTGCTGTCCAGCCGCCGCACGGCTCTCGTCACCCCATGGGAAAAAAGCGACCGCACACCGCTGCGCTCCCGCTCCCGCTCCGACGCCGATATCGTTGCCGAACTGGATCCCTTCGTGCTGACGACGGTTTCCGAATGTGCCGGTGGCTGGTGCCGGGTCAACGGCGAGAATTATGACGGCTGGCTGGATCAGACCCGGCTGTTCGGTGTCTATCCGGACGAGCTGATCGGAGACTGACGTCCCCCTCCCTCGATTGCCTGGGTTTCCTGATCCCTCATCCTGAGGAAGCGCGTGAGCGCTGTGTCGAAGGATGGGTCACTTGCTCGGGAGTCTGCCGCCCATCCTTCGAGACGGGCCTTGGGCTCTCCTTAGGATGAGGAATACGGCGCGGAATTTCTGAAACAAAAAAGGCGGCCATCCGGCCGCCTCTTGCATGTCTGGATTGTTGGACAGGCCTCAGTCGGCCTGAACTTCCTGAACCTTGAGCTCTTCCAGACGCGGCATCGACATGATGTTGTAGCCACTGTCGACAAAGTGCACTTCACCGGTCACGCCACCGGAAAGATCCGACAGGAGATACAGGCCGGTTCCGCCGATTTCGTCCAGGGAAACGGTCCGGCAGAGCGGAGAATTGCGCTTCTGGAAGTTGAACATCAGGCGGGCATCGGAAACGCCGGACCCTGCAAGGGTCCGAACCGGGCCTGCGGAAATCGCGTTCACGCGGATGTTCTGCTCACCGTAGTCCACCGCCAAGTAACGGACGGAAGATTCCAGAGCGGCCTTGGCAACGCCCATCACGTTGTAGTTCGGCATGACCTTGGTGGAACCGCCATAGGTCAGCGTCACCATGGAACCGCCATTGGTCATCAAAGCGGCAGCCCGCTTGGCGATTTCGGTGAAGGAGAAGCAGGAGATCAGCATGGTGCGGGAGAAATTCTCCCGCGTGGTGTCGGCGTATTTCCCGCGCAGTTCCGTCTTGTCGGAAAAGGCGATCGCATGCACCAGGAAGTCGATGCTGCCCCACTCTTCCTTCAGCGTGTCGAACACGCTGTCGACCGACGCAATGTCTTCCACGTCGCACGGCACAAGGATCTTGGAACCGACGGAATCCGCCAGGGGCTTGGTACGGCGGCCGAAAGCCTCTCCCTGATAGGTGAAGGCAAGTTCGGCACCGTGATCGGCGAGCGTCTTGGCAATACCCCAGGCAATGGAGTGGTCGTTGGCAACGCCCATGATCAGGCCGCGTTTGCCCTTCATCAGATCAGACATTCAAAACTCCTCAGCCGTGAAAGCGCGACAGCGCGAGCGACGCGTTGGTGCCGCCAAAGCCGAAGCTGTTGGAAAGAACCGTGTCGAGGCCTGCATTGTCCACGCGCTCGGTCACGATCTCGCCCGGCTTCAGGGCCGGATCCAGCTCGTTGATGTTGGCGGACGCGGTCATGAAGTCGTTCTGCAGCATCAGCAGGCAGTAAATGGCTTCCTGAACGCCGGTCGCACCCAGGCTATGGCCGGTGAGCGATTTGGTCGAAGACACCGGCGGCTGGTTTTCACCGAACACGCGGCGGATCGCTTCGATTTCGCCGATATCGCCGACGGGTGTCGAAGTGCCATGGCTGTTGATGTAGTTGACCTTGCGGTCGCCCAGGGTCGAGGTGGCAAGGCGCATGCAGCGCTCGCCGCCTTCACCGGAAGGCGCCACCATGTCGTAGCCGTCGGAGTTGGCTGCGTAGCCGGTAACCTCGGCATAGATTTTCGCGCCGCGCGCCTTGGCGTGTTCCAGTTCTTCCAGAACCACCACACCGCCACCACCGGCAATCACGAAGCCGTCGCGGGTCGCGTCATAGGCCCGCGATGCGGTCTGAGGAGTGTCGTTGTACTTGGAGGACATGGCGCCCATGGCGTCAAACAGACAGGACAGGGTCCAGTCGAGTTCCTCGCCACCACCGGCAAACATCACGTCCTGCTTGCCGAACTGGATCTGTTCGGTGGCTGCACCGATGCAATGCGCCGAGGTGGAGCAGGCCGACGTGATGGAATAGTTGATGCCCTTGATCTTGAACGGCGTCGCCAGGCAGGCAGAGTTGGTGGAGCTCATGCCGCGGGTCACCATGAACGGGCCCATGCGCTTGGGCGACCCTTTTTCCAGCACGATCTGGTGCGCCTGGAACAGGTTCTTGGTCGACGGACCACCGGAGCCCATGATCAGGCCGGTGCGCGGGTTGGAGATGTCGGTTTCTTCCAGACCGCTGTCGGCAATCGCCTGCTGCATGGAGATGTAGTTATAGGCGGCACCGTCGCCCATGAAGCGCAGCTGGCGCTTGTCGATGAGCGAAGCGATATCGACATTCGGCATGCCGTGTACCTGGCTTCTGAAGCCGTGTTCCGCGTAATCCGGAGCGAAGCTGATGCCGGACTTGCCTTCTCGAAGGCTGGACAGCACTTCTTCGGTGTTTGCTCCGATGGACGACACGATACCCATGCCGGTGACGACAACGCGTCTCATTGCGGTCTCCTATTGTCTTGACTGCACCACAGCTCTCAGGGGGTGTGTCGAGAGCCTGCAGGCACATACATAATATGCAAACCGGCGCTCCCAATGAAAAAGAAGCGCCGGTGCCATCAATTGATCCTGCGAACGGGTGTCAGGTCTTTGCCAGGCCGACGCGCAAATCGGTCGCCTTGTAAATCTGTTCACCGTCCGCCTTCAACCAGCCGTCGGCAATGCCGAGAACCAGGCGACCCTTCATGACCCGCTTGAAGTCGACACCGTATTCCACCAGCTTCACGTCCGGCGTAACCATGCCCTTGAACTTCACTTCACCGGTCGACAGGGCCATGCCCTTGCCTTCAAGGCCCAGCCAGCCAAGGAAGAAACCGGTCAGCTGCCACAGGGCGTCGAGACCAAGGCAGCCCGGCATCACCGGATTTCCCTGGAAATGGCACGGGAAGAACCAGAGATCCGGCTTGATGTCGAACTCGGCGCGAGCGAACCCCTTGTCGAATTCACCGCCGGTTTCGGAAAGTTCCGTGATCCGGTCGAACATCAGCATCGGGGGAAGAGGCAGCTGGGCATTGCCCGGGCCAAACAGCTCGCCGCGGCCGCAGGCGAGAAGTGCTTCATAATCGTAGCTGGAGCGGCGATCGGTCATTCGGGATCCGTGTTTTGTCTCCTGCCAGAGAAATTCCCAGGGCAGGTTCGGTTTGTTTTCGGTTCGTTTGAGGCGCCTTCCTAACACAGGGGAACCATGACCGAAAGATGTCACTTGCGCGAAGTTACTCGGTTTTTTCGGGCGTTTCGCCAAGTTTTGTGCGTATTCGACGTAATCTGCGCATCCGGCTCCGGGACACCGGCTTGCGGCTGTTTGGTCAGCGCTTGCACGAACCTTCCGAACGCGCCGCAGTTGCGCCCTGATTTCCGCTCAGGTTGCCCTTTACGTTTAAAACTTGCATCTTGGGTACAAGAAATGGCAGATATAGGCCAATGTTAGTGAAAACGGCCCGGCGCAACGTTTGCGCGGTACATATTTGCGCCGTTTCAAGAAGCGACCCTGGACCTGGATCGGATCGGAATGACAACACTTGTGGTGCATGAAACCGGCGACAAGAAGAATGTGACCGACATGCTGCGGTCTGCAGGCCTTCGGCCGACGCGCCAGCGTGTCTCGCTTGCAGAAATTCTGTACTCCCGGGGCGATCGCCACATCTCGGCCGAGCTGCTTCATGAAGAGGCGGTCGACGCCGATGTGCCGGTCTCTCTCGCCACGGTCTACAACACGCTGCACCAGTTCACCGAAGCCGGTCTGCTGCGCGAAGTCGCGATCGACGGCAACAAGACCTACTTCGACACCAATGTGTCCGACCACCATCACTTCTTCATCGAAGGCGAAAACCGGGTGATCGACATTCCGGGCGAAGGTGTAGGCATCGGCGCTCTGCCGAAAGCACCCGAAGGCATGGAAATCGTTCGTGTCGACGTGGTCGTACGCGTTCGCGAGAAACGCTGATCGTCGCGATTGATTGCGGCGGCCCTCAGGCCAGACCGCTTTCCACATAACGCAATTTCCATTCGTAATAGTTGGAGGTCGTCCCGATCTCCGCCAGATGCCGCTGGCCATCCGGCTCGAAGCCAAGTTTCTTCAGGAGGTTGGCGGAGCGGACGTTTTCCGGATGCGTGATCGCGCACAGCGTGCGCAGCTTCAGTTCCCGGGTAACGAAGTCCAGCACGCTCTGCCCGGCCTCGCGCCCGAACCCCTTTCCGCGGTGGTCTTCCAGAAAGGCAAAGCCAAGGTCCGGGTACTTCAGTTCCTTGCGCACCACCAGACCGCACACACCAACCGGTGTCAGCGATGGTTTCAGATCCAGGATCCAAAGCCCGACTCCATGGGCGGCAAAGCGCGCCAGCGTCTTGTTCTTGATGTAGTTGGCCGCGTCTTCCTCGGTCTTGATACCGTGGTCGGCGATAAATCGGATGTAATCCGGCTCATTCATGAGCTGGTGGTAAAAAGCGGCATCATTGCTGGAAGGCAAGCGGAAGCGAAGCCTCTCGCTCACGGGAAATGGTCCAAGCGGGAAACTCACGCAACTGTTTCCTTTTCAATAAGGGCTTTGGTGCGCAGGGCAATATCCGGCACCGCATCAAAAAGTTCTTTCTCCGTGCTCCGGCACAGATCGTAAATCACACAGCGCCGGCACTCCGGTTTGCGCGCCTTGCAGATGTACCGGCCATGCAGGATGAGCCAGTGGTGGGCATGGAGCGCAAATTCCACCGGCACGACCTTCTCCATGGCTTTTTCCACGTCGAGAGGCGTCTTGCCGGGGGCAATGCCTATGCGGTTGCCCAGGCGAAACAGATGCGTGTCGACGGCAATGGTCGGGTGGCCGAAAAAGATGTTCAGAACCACATTTGCGGTCTTCCGGCCGACACCGGGCAGCGCTTCCAGCGCTTCGCGGTCTTCCGGAACCTCGCCGCCATGGTCGCGGATCAGCTGCTCGGACAACAGGATGACGTTCTTGGCCTTGTTCTTGTAAAGGCCGATCGTCTTTATTTCCTCCCGCACCCGGTCCTCCCCGAGCGCCACCATCTTTTCCGGTGTGTCGGCAATCTGGAACAGGTGTCTTGTTGCCCGGTTCACACCAACGTCGGTTGCCTGGGCCGACAGCACCACGGCAACCAGAAGCGTGAAAGCATTGACATAATCCAGTTCGCCCTTCGGTTCCGGGTTGTCGGCATGGAAGCGCTGGAAGATCGCAAAGGTTTCCGCTTTCGTATAGCGGGACCGTTTCAGCACCTTGCCGGGGTTGTCCACGGAGGGTGCTTTTCTCCGGGTCTGTTTGGATTTTGCGGGCCGGCGTGCTGCCGCAGTCTTGGAAGGGCTCTTTGCTTGCGTCATCTTCTCTCTATAATCATGCCTCATGAGCGAGAACAATCCGAAACCCCTGCAGGATGGCGAATTGCCGGATCAGGACCGGCCGTTTTTCACTGCCGTTCTGACCCCTCACCGGTCTCTGGGGCCAAACGGATTCCTGGTTCTCATGTGCTTCTTCGGCGGTGTCAGTTTCATCGCCGGTATTCTGTTTCTGCGTATCGGCGCCTGGCCGGTTTTCGGGTTCTTCGGACTTGATATCGCGCTGCTCTGGTTTGCCTTTCGGATGAACTACCACTCCGCACGAACTTTCGAGGAAGTGGTTGTCTCGCGGCACGAAATCGCGATCCGCAAGGTTGGCCCGGGCAAGAGATACCAGGAATACCGTTTCAATCCCTTCTGGGTCCGCCTGACGGTGGACCGGATCGAAGATGAAGGGGTCGTCAAGGTGACCCTCCTCAGTCGGGGTGAACAGGTCGATCTCGGCAATTTCCTCAATCCCGATGACAGAACGAGTTTTGCCGGTGCCATGGCCAATGCGTTGTCCGTCGCCAAGTCAGGCGGTGTCTAGGCTCCTTCTTCAATGACTTTGGGCTGCACCTTGAGCGTTGCAAGCAGAACGGCCAGGGCCGCGGTTGCCGAAAGCGCTGCGGTGTAAAGCACGGTTTGAAAGCTGGCCGCACTGGCGATGAAACCCATCGAAATGCTGCCGATCATGCCGCCGAGGAACAGGCTGTTCATGTAAACCGCCGTTGCCCGGCCCGGCCGGTCCGGTGCGAAGCTCTGCACGAAGCTGATCGCGACACCGGCAAACAGGCCATAATAAGTCCCTTCCAGTACCGCGATGGCCAGCACCTGCCAGAGTGCGGTCACCTGGGCAAACAGCACCATGCTGACCGCGGCAAGGCACGCTGCCAGCATCAGCACCTGGCGAATGCCGATGCGCTCGGCAAGGCGAACCGAGCCGAAGATGACAAAGACTTCCAGCAGGCATTTGACCGACAGTGCCAGGCCTGGTGTTGCGCCGGGCAGATGTGTTTCCTGCACGAAGAACAGCGGCATCGCCGAGACGAACAGCGAATTGGTGATGACAAAGCCAAGGCAGGTCAGCCCGGCAATCTGAAGACCCCAGTTGATCGGCGCCTTGCCGTTGGTCTTGGAACGCTCTCGTGCTGACCTGAAGTCAGCCGGAACGACAATGTACCAGAGCATCAGGTAGACAATACCGATCGCAAAGGCGCACAGGAAGGCGGCGGCAAAGCCGAAGGCTGCAACCACCGAAAAGGAGACTGCCGGCCCGATCATCCACGCAAGTGAAACCATCATGCGCAGCCAGGAATTGACCCTGGCAACGTCCATGCCCTCCTGTTCGGCAAAAAGGCGGCCGAAGGTAAAAACGACGCCCGCGCCCATGTTGGAAAGGCTCATAAGGGGGGCGATCAGGACGAGCAGCATCACCAGACTGCTGATCTGGGTCAGCAGTGCGGCGAGCGTGATATAGGCGACAACAGAGACGACCAGCAGGCTCTTGACCGGAAAACGGTTGTCCAGCCGTTCGCCTGCCCATCGATTGACGGCCAGCGTCAGCGGCATCACCAGACCGGAGTAAAGCCCCACCTGCCAGGGTTCGGCGCCCAGCCCTTCCACAATGAAAAAACTCATCAGCGGCACCAGCGCTGAAACGCCGAGGCTGTTGGTGAATTGAAGAAGCAGAATCAGCAATGCCTGTCGGGGCAGTTGCAGGAGGGACAACATGACGATCGCCGGAAAAGTGAAATAAGCAAGAATTACAACCTAACTGGGTTGTATCGCCCCGTCACCGCTTTTTTTGCCGAACGCGCGTCTGCCGATTGCGCAGCCCATTTCGGAAAGTTTCGAAAACCAGACAATCCCTAAAGCCACCGCGACTCAAATCATGCGGCACAATTCGAACCTGACAACTAGTCGTCCGGGGTCATCCGCAATGTCTTCAGCCGGTACAGCGCTTCCAGCGCTTCGCGCGGGGTCATATCATCCGGATTGATTGCCTCAAGAGCGACCGAAACAGGATCGGGTTCCGCAAACCCTGCCGGAGCGCTGGGCGCAGGCGCGGTCAGGCTTGCGAAAAGCGGCAGTTCGTCGATCAGGCTCTCAGCCGGCGAGCGGCGGTCCTGCTCTTCCAGCTGGCTGAGCACCTGCTTGGAGCGTTCGACGACGGATACCGGCAGACCCGCCAGCTTGGCCACCTGAATGCCGTAGGACCGGTCGGCTGCACCGGGAACGATCTCGTGCAGGAAGATAACGTCGCCTTTCCATTCCTTCACCGAGACGGTGGCATTTGAAAGCCGGGCCAGCTTGGCGGAAAGGGCAGTCAGTTCGTGGTAGTGGGTCGCAAACAAGGCACGGGACCTGTTGACCTCATGAAGATGTTCGATCGTCGCCCAGGCAATGGACAGGCCGTCGAACGTCGCAGTGCCACGGCCGATCTCGTCCAGGATCACGAGTGAGCGGTCACCGGCCTGATTGAGGATTGCAGCGGTCTCGACCATCTCCACCATGAAGGTGGAACGGCCGCGTGCAAGATCGTCTGCCGCGCCGACGCGGGAGAACAACCTGTCGACCACGCCGATATGGGCTGCTGCTGCCGGCACATATCCGCCCATCTGGGCCATCACGGCAATCAGTGCGTTCTGGCGTAGGAAAGTCGATTTACCGGCCATGTTCGGACCGGTTATCAGCCAGATATGGCCGATATCCTCGTCCGCTTCCGGACCGAGATTGGCATCATTGGCAACAAAACTGTCGCCGCCGGATTTCTTCAGCGCCTTTTCGACCACCGGATGACGTCCACCCTTGATGTCGAAGGCGCGGCTGTCATCGACCACGGGCCGGACATAGCTTTCTTCCTGGGCAAGTTTCGCAAGCGCGGCCGAAACATCCAGAATGCTGAGGCCGTGGGCGGCGGCCTTGATTGCTTCCCCTGCGTCGATGATCGCCTTGGCAAGCCGGTCGAAGATTTCCAGCTCGATGGCAAGCGAGCGTTCGCCGGCACTGGCGATCTTCGATTCCAGATCCGCCAGCTCCGTGGTGGTGAAGCGCATGGCGCCGGCCATGGTCTGGCGGTGGATGAACCGGCCGGGATCTGCGGTCAGCTTTTCCGTCTGCGCGGAAGGCGCCTCGATGAACCAGCCGAGCACATTGTTGTGCTTGATCTTCAGCGACCTCAGGCCGAGTTCTTCCGAATAGTCTGCCTGGAGCTTTGCGATGACCTTTCGGCTTTCGTCGCGCAGGGAGCGAAGTTCGTCCAGATCGGCGTTGTAACCGGTGGCGATGAAACCGCCGTCGCGTTTCAGAAGCGGCGGCTCTTCTTTCAGTGCCGTCGTCAATTCGCTGCCGAGATCGTGCGGGGCCTGTTCCAGACTGGCGCGCGCAGCAGCGATTTCCGCCGGGATCGTTCCCGCCGTCGCACTGGTCTGGTCGAGCACTGCCCGCGCGGCCTCAAGCCCCTGGGCAACCGACAGGATATCGCGCGGCCCGCCGCGGTTGAGCGCGATCCGCGACAGGGCCCGGGCCATGTCCGGGGCGCCTTTCAGCGTCTGGCGCAGGCCTTCGCGCATGATTTCGTTTTCAAGAAAGAAGGCAACGCCGTCGAGCCTGTGCTGGATCGCATCGACATTGACCAGCGGTCCGGCCAGGCGGCTGGCGAGCAGGCGCGAGCCGCCGCCTGTCACTGTCCGGTCGATCGTCGCCAGCAGCGAGCCCTGCTTTTCGCCGGAAAGCGTGCGGGACAGCTCGAGATTGGCCCGGGTTGCCGGATCGATCAGCATGCGCCCGGCGCCGGCCTCGCGCACGGGCGGATCCAGCGGAGGGCGTTCGCCGAGCTGGGTCTTCTCGATGTAGGCAAGAATGCCGGCGGCGGCGGAAAGCTCCGCCCGGCTGAAGGTGCCGAAGCCGTCGAGGGTCTTCACACCAAAGTAATGCGCAAGCCGGTCCGTGGCGGTGGAACTGTCGAAAAAGGCACGCGGCACCGGTGACAGCGCACCGCCCGCCTGTTCGGCAGTCAGGCGCAACTCGCTTTCCTGCAGCAGATTGTCCGACAGGATCAGTTCGCGCGGGGAAACCTGGGCAAGGTCGGCGGCAAGGCGCTGATGATCGGTTTCCGACACCTGGAAGGAGCCGGTGGACATGTCGATCCAGGCAAGGCCATAGACCGCGCTGCCTTCCAGCGAGCCGCCCTTCAACCGGGTCAGCGCCATCAGGTAGTTGTTGGCACCGGCATCCAGCAGCCGCTCTTCCGTCAGCGTTCCGGGGGTGACGAGACGCACGACATCGCGCCGGACGACGGATTTGGAGCCGCGTTTCTTGGCCTCGGCCGGATCTTCCGTCTGTTCGCAGACCGATACCCGGTGCCCCTTGGCAATCAGCTTGTTGAGATAGTCGTCGGCTGCATGCACCGGCACGCCGCACATCGGTATGTCGGCACCCTGGTGCTTGCCACGCTTGGTCAGCGTGATGCCGAGCGCGGCGGAGGCAACCTCGGCGTCTTCGAAAAACAGTTCGTAGAAATCGCCCATCCGGTAGAACAGAAGGCTATCCGGATTGGCAGCCTTGATCTCCAGGAACTGGGCCATCATTGGCGTGACCTTGCTGTCCGCCGGGGTGATTTCTTGCGCGCTCTGTCCACTCATGCCTGATACCTAGCAAACTGAGCGGACCATTCCACCAAGGGCCTATTCCATCTTGGCTTGAGGCTTCATTTTCCAGGGGATAAGGTCGGGCTCCCGCCCCGTAAAGAGAGCGCGCAAGAGGAAACGCCCAAACCATGTCCGCCGACAAGAAACCGACCAAGACCAATGTCAGCTTCACCGACCAGGAAGCGCTGCAATTCCACCAGGAAGGCCGCCCCGGGAAGCTGGAAATTGCGCCCACCAAACCGATGGCGACCCAGCGCGACCTGTCGCTGGCCTATTCGCCCGGCGTGGCGGTGCCGGTGCGGTCGATCGCGGAAGACCCCAGCCGTGCCTACGACTACACCACCAAGGGCAACATGGTTGCGGTGATTTCCAACGGCACGGCCATTCTGGGCCTCGGCAATCTGGGTGCGCTTGCCTCAAAGCCGGTGATGGAAGGCAAGTCTGTCCTGTTCAAGCGCTTTGCCGACGTCGATTCCATCGATCTGGAAGTCGATACCGAAGAGGTCGATGAATTCATCAATGCGGTCCGCTATCTCGGTCCTTCCTTCGGCGGGATCAACCTGGAGGACATCAAGGCGCCGGACTGTTTCATCATCGAACAGCGTCTGCGCGAACTGATGAACATTCCCGTCTTTCACGACGACCAGCATGGCACGGCCATTATCGCGGCGGCGGGTCTCATCAACGCCCTTCACCTGACCGGTCGCGACATGAAGGACACCAAGGTGGTCTGCAATGGCGCGGGCGCGGCCGGCATTGCCTGCATCGAACTCGTGAAGGCAATGGGCATTCCGAACGAGAACGTCACTTTGTGCGACACCAAGGGTGTCATCTACAAGGGCCGCGAAGAGGGCATGAACCAATGGAAGTCCGCCCATGCGGTCGAAACCAAGGCACGCTCGCTCTATGACGCCCTCAAGGGCGCTGACGTCTTCTTCGGCGTTTCTGCAAAGGGCGCGTTGACGCCCGACATGCTGCGGGTCATGGCACCGAACCCGATCATTTTCGCCATGGCCAACCCGGACCCGGAAATCACGCCGGAAGAGGCGGCGGAAGTGCGCGACGATGCAATTGTCGCGACCGGGCGTTCGGACTATCCGAACCAGGTCAACAACGTGCTCGGCTTTCCCTATATTTTCCGCGGCGCGCTTGATGTTCAGGCCACCACGATCAACGACGCCATGAAAGTTGCCTGCGCTCACGCACTGGCGGAACTGGCGCGGGAGGAAGTGCCGGACGAAGTTGCCGCGGCCTATCGGGGCAACCGGCCGAAGTTCGGTCCGGAATACATCATTCCGGTGCCCTTCGATCCGCGCCTGATCCACACCATTCCGCCCGCGGTCGCCCAGGCTGCGATGGAGTCCGGCGTCGCCCGCAAGCCGATTGTCGATATGGAGGCCTACAAGCACCAGCTCTCCGCCCGCCGCGATCCTGTCGCCGGCACCTTGCAGCGGATCTTCTCCAAGGTGCGCCAGCAGCCCAAGCGGGTCGTCTTCGCCGAGGGCGAGGAAGAACCGGTCATCCGCGCAGCGACAAGCTTCGTGTCGCAGGGCCTGGGTGAAGCCATCCTGATCGGCCGCGAAGACGAGATCAAATCCATGGCCGAACGCGCCGGCATCGACATCGACCGGCCGGGCATTTCCATCCAGAACGCGCGGCTTTCCAACCGCAACAGCGACTACGCGCAGTATCTCTACGGCCGCCTGCAGCGCCGGGGCTACCTGCTGCGCGACTGCCAGCGCATGGTCAACAACGACCGCAATTACTGGGGCGCGATCATGGTCGCGCGCGGCGACGCCGATGCCATGGTGACCGGTCTGACCCGGAACTACTCCGTCGCCCTCGATACGGTGAAGGCCACCATCGATCCGAAGCCCGGTCACCGGGTCATCGGCGTGTCGCTGGCACTGGCTCGCGGCCGTACCGTGCTGATCGCCGATACGGCGGTGATCGACATGCCGACATCGGAAGAACTGGCGGACATCGCCGAGGAAGCGGCGCATGTCGCACGCAAGTTCGGCTACGAACCGCGTGTTGCCATGCTGGCCTATTCCACCTTCGGCCATCCAAAGGGCGAACGCTCGGAAAAGGTCATCGAGGCGGTCAAGATCCTCGAACGCCGCCGGGTCGATTTCGAATTCGACGGCGAAATGGCCGCGGACATCGCGCTCAACATGGACCGAATGGCCGCCTATCCGTTCTGCCGCCTGTCCGGTCCGGCCAACGTTCTGGTCATGCCGGCGTTCCACTCGGCATCCATCTCCACCAAGATGTTGCAGGAACTGGGCGGCGCCACGGTCATCGGCCCGCTGCTCGTCGGCTTTGACAAGTCGATCCAGATCGTTCCCCTGGGTGCCAAGGACAGCGATATCGTCAACATGGCCGCCATCGCGGCGTTCAATGTGACGTGAGGTGGTGATTATTCCGCTGAATTAGGGGCGCTCCGATCCCGGATCTCCGCTGCGCTGCGTCCGGGATGACGAAGATAGGTCTGGTAAAACCTTTCAGTCGTCATCCCGGGCAAGCAAAGCGCGACCCGGGATCGGGGAGCCACCCCAAAACCTCTCGAAACCCGGAGTGACCATCGTTTGACAGCCTGGGTCTACATCCTTGCCTCGCGACCGTTCGAAACTCTTTACACGGGCGTGACGACGGACTTGACCCGCCGGGTTTACGAGCACCGCGAAGGTCTGATTGAGGGTTTTTCCAACCGATACGGTACGAAATCCCTTGTCTGGTACGAACAGCACGAAGAGACCGGGGCTGCGATTGCTCGCGAAAAACAGATCAAGCGTTGGCGCCGGCAATGGAAATTCGATCTGATCGAGGAGATGAATCCGGGCTGGCAGGATCTCTATCTGGAGCTCAATCGGTAATCATTGTCCGGACACCTATCGTCGTCATCCCGGACATAGCGCAGCGAAGATCCGGGATCGGGGAGCCCCGAAGCGCTGCGGCAACACACATGGAAATCCAAAGTCCGGTGTCTCGTCGTACTCAAGCTGCAAGTCACTCGATAGAGGGGCGATAGCGTGCAATTGCGCCTTTTCGCTTCGCGACAGCTAATCTTTTTTGACAAACCCTGCCCCAACGGCGATACCTCGAAACCATGTCGGATATTAAAGTCAAAATCTGCGGTCTTTCGACCGAGGACACCATGGCGGCGGCGCTGGATGCCGGTGCGGATATGGTCGGGTTGATGTTCTTCCCGAAGAGCCCGCGTCATGTGTCGCTCAGCCAGGCCTGCCGGCTGGCCGATATGGCGCGCGGCCGGGCGGAGATCGTGGCGGTAACCGTCAACATGGATCTCGACGGCCTGTCCCGTATCAACGAGCTGGTGAAGCCCGATACGTTCCAGTTTCATGGCGAGGAAGCTCCGGAAGCCCTGGCAGCGGCCAAGGTGATGCAGGGCACCAAGGTCATGAAGGCGATTTCGATTTCCGACCGTTCAGATCTGGAGCAGGCGCACTATTATGCTGTTGTGGCAGATCGTCTCCTGTTCGATGCCAAGCCGCCGAAAGGGTCCGAACTGCCCGGCGGCAACGGCGTCTCCTACGACTGGACGATCCTGAAAGACCTTGACCTGAAGAAGCCCTTCATGCTTTCCGGAGGACTTGATCCGGAGAACGTCGCCGAGGCGATCCGTTTGAGCGGCGTCAGCGAGGTGGATGTTTCCTCCGGCGTCGAGCGGGAAAAGGGCGTCAAGGACAGTGGTCTCATTCGCGCATTCTTGGCGGCGGCCAAGGGCGTCAAGGTTCCGGGCTGAACCCCGGGTGAAGGAGTAAACGCGTGAACGATATGGCTAACAGCATCCGGACCGGTCCGGACGATCGCGGGCATTTCGGTATTTTTGGCGGCCGCTATGTTGCCGAAACGCTGATGCCGCTGATCCTGGACCTGGAACAGCACTACAAGGACGCCAAGAACGATCCGGCTTTCAAGGCCGAGATCGAGACGTTGAACAAGCACTACACCGGCCGTCCGTCGCCGCTTTATTTTGCCGAGCGTCTGACGAAGGAACTCGGCGGTGCCAAGGTCTATTTCAAGCGTGATGAGCTGAACCACACCGGATCGCACAAGATCAACAATTGCGTCGGTCAGATCCTGCTCGCCAAGCGCATGGGCAAGACCCGCATCATCGCGGAAACCGGCGCCGGTCAGCACGGTGTCGCGACAGCGACAGTCTGTGCCCGCTTCGGCCTGCCCTGCGTTGTCTACATGGGCAAGACCGACGTGGAACGGCAGAAGCCGAACGTCTTCCGCATGAAACTTCTGGGTGCGGAAATCGTGCCGGTGACTGCCGGTGCGGGCACCTTGAAGGATGCCATGAACGAGGCGCTGCGCGACTGGGTGACCAATGTCGAGGACACCTACTACCTGATCGGTACCGCTGCGGGCCCGCATCCCTATCCGGAAATGGTGCGCGACTTCCAGTCGGTGATCGGCAAGGAACTGCGCGAACAGATGATGGAAGCCGAAGGCCGGCTGCCGGATGCGCTGGTTGCCGCCGTCGGTGGTGGTTCCAATGCCATTGGCCTGTTCCATCCGTTCCTGGACGACAAGGACGTCAAGATTTACGGCGTCGAAGCTGGTGGCCGTGGCCTTCAGGGGGAAGAACACTGCGCTTCCCTGACCGCAGGCAAGCCGGGCGTTCTGCACGGCAACCGCACCTACCTGCTGCAGGACGACGACGGCCAGATCCTGGAAGGTCACTCGATTTCCGCCGGTCTCGATTATCCGGGCATTGGGCCGGAGCATTCCTGGCTGAAGGAAATCGGCCGTGTGGACTATGTACCGGTCATGGACGACGAGGCCTTGGAAGCTTTCCAGATGCTCACACGCGTTGAAGGCATCATCCCGGCGCTGGAGCCGGCCCACGCGCTGGCCCATGTCGTGAAACTGGCCCCGCAAATGGACAAGGACCAGATCATCGTCATGAACCTGTGCGGCCGGGGCGACAAGGACGTCTTTGCCGTTGGCCAGATGCTGGGCTTCGATCTCTGATAGCCCGCTTCGAACGGAACCCTGGAAAACCGCGTATCGAAAGGTGCGCGGTTTTTCTTTTGGCAGCTCCGGAGTGTCATCCCCTTCGCCAAGAGAAAGACCTGGTGCCTGCTGGTCATCAATGCGGGTTTTGGATAAGGCCGACGTTCCGCTTTGACCGCGATGACAACGCGGCTTACCACCGGCCCCTAACGCCGGTTAACCAGCCCCGCCAGTTTGGAAATGCTGCAATGCAAACTTGTGCGTTGTGAATCCGCCGGGAAAGACTAAATCAGCCGCGAATGAAACAGGGTCGGCGCTATTGCCGGCCGCTTGAGGAAACCCCGAAATGGCTTTCGATCTTCTGACCGGCTTCGTCCGCGACTTTCGCGCTTCCCGCAAGGTTGCCGGCGAAATCGCACGCATGAACCACCTGAACGACGCCCAGCTTGCCGATCTCGGCCTGGAACGCAGCGAAATCACCAGCCGCGCCTTCGCCCGTCATTTCAAACGGCGCTAAGGCTGCAGCCGGTCAGGCGCTGCGTTTGAAAGCAGCGCGCGGTGGCACGGCTATGGGTTTTGCCGTCAACATGGCTTCCAGCAACTGCTGGCGGCCCCGGGCGTCCAGACCGGTCGCCTGTTGTGCCAGCACCGGGTCTGATTGCGCGGAAGAAACTTCGGCAACACCCTTGCGCTGGGCAAAACCCAGGTGAAAATCCCTCATCCGGCGCCACAGCTTTTCAGTGAAAGGCTGAGGAGCGGGTTCGAACAGGGAATGGGCCATTTTCAGCTCCTTATTTGTTTGGTGGCTCAGTGGTTCGCTTTACAATAGGTGCACACAGTGCATTTTTCTAGGCGCAATTTGTGCACATTTCGCCTATCAGCCATGCATTTTTCGCGGGTCTGACCTGCGCTTCCACAGCTTGCTGCACTGCAAAAAAGCCATAAGGTGCGGCCCGGTTGCGATTCCGGATCGCGGCATCAATCTTTTTTGGTTTTTGAGATGAGCACCTTGCAGGCCCTCCATATCAGCGCGCCATCGGCAGCGCCCCTCGCCACCGTGTTTCGCGGTGCCGGAAACCCGTTCACGCGCTCCGGCCGGGCGAAGCCCATGGGCAGCGAACATGTCTACCGGGCGGATGCCGCCCTGCGCGCTATCGGCCTGATCGACTATCCAAGCCGCTGACCGGTCTGGGTTCGGAGCCTGTTTCAACGCTCCGAATCTGCATGAGACAATTGACATTGCACGCACTGCCCCCGTACATCGCTGAAACGGAAACGCCCCGGAGGGTCCCGGATGGCGCGAAAAAGGGTAGCAGTGAATGACGGATACGCGTATCGACCGCCGTTTTAAAGCCTGTGCGGATGCCGGCCGGCCGGCCTTGGTCACCTTTATCACCGCAGGCGATCCGGATCTGCAGACCTCGCAAGCCCTCCTGAACGCCCTTCCGGCAGCAGGTGCCGACGTTATCGAACTCGGCATGCCGTTTTCCGACCCGATGGCCGAAGGCATCCCGATTCAGCTTGGCAACCAGCGTGCGCTGGCTGCGGGGCACACCATGGACAAGACCCTGGACATGGTTCGTGAGTTCCGCAAGCAGGACCAGGATACGCCGATCATCCTGATGGGGTATTACAATCCGATCTACGTGCGGGACCCGAAGGTTTTCGTGCAAGTAGCCAAGGACGCTGGTGTAGACGGCTTCATCATTGTCGATATTCCGGCAGAAGCAGATGACGAACTCTGCATTCCGGCCCTGGAAGCAGGTCTCAATTTCATTCGCCTGGCAACACCCACCACTGACGACAAGCGTCTGCCTGCCGTTCTGGCCAACACCTCCGGTTTCGTTTATTACGTCTCCGTGACCGGCATCACCGGCGCCAATATCGCCGATACCGGTCGGGTGACCACCGCGGTCAAGCGGATCAAGGGCCATACGGACCTGCCGGTTGCCGTCGGTTTTGGCGTGAAGACCGCAGACCAGGCAGCGGAAATCGGCAAGGACGCCGACGGTGTCGTGGTCGGGTCGGTTCTGGTCAATGCCATCCGTGACAGCCTCGATGAGGCCGGCAAGGCGACTGACAAAACCGTTCAGACCGTCGTCGACCTGGTGTCCGACCTGGCCTCCGGATGCGCCCGGTCAAGAACAGCCTGACTGGTCAGCCATCGGCTGGTCTGAATTGAAGGATTTCGGACGGACCCCATATCTCCGTCCAATGGTAACTCGAGTAGCGGGACGCGTTTGACGTGAACTGGATCAATTCTATCGTACGCCCCAAGATCCGTGATCTTTGGAAGAAGCGCGAAGTTCCGGAAAACCTTTGGATCAAGTGTCCGGAAACCGGTGAAATGGTGTTTCACCGGGACCTGGAAGCCAATCTCTGGGTGATCCCGAATTCCGGTCATCACATGCGCATCCCGGCGCGCAAACGCGTTGAGGCTTTGTTTGACGGCGGCAAATACACCGAGGTCGATACCCCGGAAGTGCATGCCGATCCGCACAAATTCCGCGACAGCAAGCGCTACACCGACCGCCTGAAGGAAGCCCGCACCAAATCCGGCGAAGACGAAGCTGTGATCGTGGCCCAGGGCCTGGTCAACGGCATGCCGCTGACCATTGCCGTGCAGAACTTCGATTTCATCGCCGGCTCGCTCGGCATGGCCGCGGGTGAAGCGATCCTTGCCGGCATGCTGAAAGCGGTCGATGACAAGACGCCTTTCGTCATGTTTGCCGCTTCCGGCGGTGCACGCATGCAGGAAGGCATTCTGTCGCTGATGCAGATGCCACGCACCACGGTCGGCGTGCAGATGCTGCGCGAAGCGGGACTGCCCTATATCGTCGTCTTGACCAACCCGACCACTGGCGGCGTCTCGGCCTCCTACGCCATGCTTGGCGACGTGCACATTGCCGAACCGGGTGCCCAGATCGGCTTCGCAGGCCGCCGCGTGATCGAACAGACCGTGCGCGAAAAGTTGCCGGACGATTTCCAGACTGCCGAATATCTTCTCGACCACGGCATGATCGACATGGTGGTGCCGCGCCAGAAGATGAAGGAAACACTGGCACGCATCTGCGGTATCCTGATGAAGCGGGAAGTCGAACTGCCGAAGCTTGAAGCGCCGAAGGATCCGGCACCGGAAGCCGAAGCCAAGCCTGCCGAAACGGCTGCAGAGCCTGCCAAGGGCGCGGAAGCGGCCAGCTAGGTGGCTTCGTTACACGAATACGTCGCGAAAGCGGCCTGACACGACATTTCCGGGCTGTCCGCTTGTCTCGCGGGCGGCCTTCCCGTAAAGGCGTTAGTCAAACGCAACCGGGAAAAAGGGACCCTGCGGAGGGCGCCTTGGATCAAATCACGAAAATTCTGGACCGTTTGCTGGCGCTGCATCCGAAGGAGATAGATCTCTCGCTCGGTCGCATGTGCCGCCTGCTGGAAGCGCTCGGGCATCCCGAACAGCGCCTGCCGCCGGTGATTCACGTCGCCGGTACCAACGGCAAGGGCTCGGTTACCGCCACCATGCGGGCGATCCTGGAAGCTTCCGGAAAACGCTGCCACGTCTACACCTCGCCGCACCTGGTTTCCTTCAACGAGCGCATTCGGCTCGGCTCGGATGGCAAATTCGTCTCCGATCCGGTCCTCTATGAGGCCCTGCACCGCTGCGAAGAAGCCAATGGCGGTGAGGAAATCACCTTTTTCGAGATCACCACCGCTGCTGCCTTGCTCCTGTTCGCGGAAAATCCCGCAGATGTGCTGCTGCTTGAAGTCGGTCTCGGAGGCCGTCTTGACGCGACCAACGTGATCGACCGGCCGCTTGCCACGGTGATTACCCAGGTTTCGATGGACCACGAGAAGTTTCTGGGTGACGACCTGTCGGTGATCGCTGCCGAAAAGGCCGGTATCATCAAGCCGGGCGTGCCGGTCATCTGCGCTGCGCAGGAAGACAGCGCCATGGCAACGATTGCGCGTCAGGCAGCGCGCAACAAGGCGCCGATCGAAGTGTTCGGGCAGGATTTCGCAGCCCAGGAAGACCAGGGCCGCATGGCGTTTCAGGACGAGGACGAATTGATCGACCTGCCTGTGCCCGTGCTTGGTGGCCGTCACCAGTTCTCCAATGCGGCTGTCGCCATTGCGGCATTGAAGGCGGCGGGCATGTTGCCGGACGGCGATACGATTGCCCACGGCCTGAAAACGGTCAACTGGCCCGGACGGCTGCAGCCGATCACCAGCGGACCGTTGCATGACCTGTGTCCGGAAGGGTCGGAAGTATGGGTCGATGGTGGCCACAATCCCGGCGCGGGCATTTCGATCGCCCAGTTCATGGGCGAACAGGAAGAGCGCTCACCCCGGCCGCTTTACCTCGTGTCCGGCATGCTGACGACAAAGGATCCCGTCGGATTCTTCCGTCCGTTCCACGGACTGGCACGCCACGTCGGCACCGTGCCGATCACCACGACACCCACCGCAAGGGAGCCGGAAGACCTGGCCGATCTTGCCCGCTGTGCGGGACTTGAAGCGACGCCGTTTCAATCACTGGACGCAGCGCTGGCAGATGTGGCAGCTTGTGCGGCAAAAGATGGCGAGCCGCCCCGGATTCTGATTTGCGGGTCGCTCTATCTGGCTGGTGAAGTTCTGGCGCGCAGCGGTCTGGCGCCGGTCTGAGGCGTCACCGGCCTCTGCCCGAGGAGGCCCTGAATGTTCGGTTTTGAAACCTGTCGCCCAAAGCTTGCAGGCGCTTTCCTGGGCGCTCTGCTTTTGAGCGTGCCTGCAAACGCGCTCACCGAACAATATGAGACGCCACCGGAGCAGGATCCGGCCACACTTCTCGACGGCAAGGAACTCGGCCCCGGCTATGCGGTACTCTCGCCGGTGCGCGGCGACGGTTTCCTGCGGATTTACCAGGTTCAGACCGATCTCGGCGTCGAGCAGATCGAAGGCGACGGCATGCTCAAGCTGCGCCTGCACGAAATCCAGGTGCTGATTGCCCTCGACAGTCTGAAAAACGACGCCAGCTTCGTCGACGGCCTCAAGCAGGCGGCCATGAAGCCGGTCGAGTTTGTCGAAAGCACGGTGACCGACCCTGTGGGAACCGCAAAGAACACCGTTTCCGGTGTCGGCCGCATGTTCGGCCGCCTCACCAAGGGCGTCGAGGCCGCTGTCAGCGGCAAGGGCGGATCTCCGGCGGAACTTGCCAAGTCGATCACCGGCCAGGCCAAGGCCCGGCGCGAACTTGCGGTCGATGTGGGTGTCGATCCCTATACGTTCTACCGGCCGCTATCGGAAAAGCTCGACGAAACTGCCAGCGTGACCACGGCAGGCAACTGGACGGTGAGCGCAATTACCAGCCTCCTGCCCGGAGGTATCATCGTCAACGCCGCGCGGCAGGCAGACAATTTCCGCAATCTCATCGTCGACAGCACGACTACCGAGCTGCAGGAACGCACCTCCAGTGTCCTGCGCGCCGTGGGCGTGCCCGAGGTGACGAACGCCAAGCTCATGGGCAATCCGTTCTACACGGCTTCGGAAAAGGCCGCGATCGCCTATCAGATGCAGGCAATGTCCAGTGTGAAGGACCTTTACCTGATTGCCGAAAAGGCGGCTGATGCCGACAGCCGGGATCTTGCCTATTTTCAGCTTCGTCGTGTCGTTCTCATGGAAACCTACAACAGCACGGTTTCGCCGCTGGGAGACATCAAGCTGGTGTCCGGCATCCCCGTCGCCCTGCGCCGTGACGGCATCGCCGCCATCGTCATGCCTTTCGATCATGTGGCCTGGACCCAGACCGTGGCGCAGACCTTCTCCGCCATGCACGAAGGCCTCGGCACCTTGCCCTTCCCGCCAACGGGCGTCGACTTCCTGATCACCGGCGACGTCACACCCATGGCCGCCGAACGCATCGCCGCATTCGGCTGGGAAATCACCGGCAACTATCCGATGCCGAAGGGGCCGGTGTTTTAGGGTCGGCTAACTTGGCACCGACACAGATTGACGCAAGCACGAGAAAGCTTGCCAGGAAGCTTCGTCTTGATCAGACGAAGGGCGAAAAAGCATTGTGGCGTGTATTACGGGAACTGAAGGCCGACAACATCCACATCCGGCGCCAGGCGCCGATCGGGCCGTATGTGGCAGACTTTGTCATTTTCTCACGCAAGGTCGTGATCGAGATTGATGGCGATATTCACGATCAGCCAGACCAATTGCAACATGATCAACGACGCGCCGCTTGGCTGGACGCGGAAGGATTTCAGATCCTGCGCTATTCGTCCTTGGAAGTTGATGAAAATCTGGAAGGAGTAGTACTCGACATCCGGAAGTGGTTGGGTCTGGACTGAGAAGTGAGATTACGGCTTCGCCGTTTACCCCCATCCCTAACCCTTCCCCACAAGGGGGAAGGGAACCAGGCGATCATTTGAGGAAATTCCAAATAATTTCGGCTGGGTTAGTTCGGAAATTGCAACGTCGTCAGCGGTATCCCCCTCCCCCTTGTGGGGAGGGGTTAGGGGTGGGGGTTCTGCTTGATGTCATTCGGGTGAATGTGAGGTTCATTGTTCACTGGGCGGAGTAATTTGCCCCCTCAAAGACACTCCAGAACCGGCCCGGACAAGCCGCTTTCCCAGCCGAGGATGGCGCGTTTGCGGGTGAGGCCCCAGTGGTAGCCGCCGAGTTTGCCGCCTTTTGCGAGCACCCTGTGGCAGGGTACGACGAAGGAGAGCGGGTTGCGGCCGACTGCGGTGCCGACAGCGCGGGATGCCTTCGGGTTGCCGAGGCAGGCGGCAATGTCGGAATAGGTGGTGGCCTTGCCCATCGGGATCTTCAGCAGGGTTTGCCAGACCCTGATTTCAAAATCGGTACCAATCATAACGATGTTGAGCGGTTGATCCTCTTGCCACTTTTTCGGATCGAAGACGCGCCGGGCAAATTGCGCCGTCGCATCCTGATCCTGGACGAAAACGGCTGCGGGCCAGCGCTCGCACATGTCTTCCAGGGCAGAGGTTTCTTCGCCCGGATCGGCAAATCCCAGACCGGCCAAACCCTTGTCGGTGGCCATCACCAGAACCTGGCCGAAAGGGGAAGGATGAAAGCCGTAGGCAATTGAAAGACCTGCGCCACGATTGCGGTAATCGCCAGGCGTCATGGCTTCATGGGTGACGAAAAGGTCGTGCAGCCGGCCGGATCCGGACAAGCCCACTTCGTAGGTCGCGTCGAGAACACTGGCGGACTCGCGCAGCAGCGCCTTGGCGTGATCCAGCGTGATTGCCTGCAGGAACTGCTTCGGCGTCAGTCCGGCCCAGCGCGAAAACACGCGTTGCAGCTGGATGGGTTGAAGACCGGCTTCCCTGGCCAGCTGGTCCAGCGTGGGCTGCTCGCGCCAGTCTTCGGTGATCCGCTTCAAGGTGCGGCGAACGACGTCGTAGTGCTGCGCAGCCTCCTCGCCGATGGAGATCGGGGTCGGTTCGGACGTCAGGCTGGTAAGGTCGAGCGCTTTGGTCATGGCGGTTTCTTCATGCTGAACTTGAAGTCTGCTCCGATCTTAGTCGGCGAACAACAGGGGATCGACCCGATTTGCGATCCGCCTCATGATCCTTGGCGCTTTGGTACCAGTTTCCGCTTCACTCGGCCGGAATGACGGCACAGAAACCGGGACTGGCGTTGCTACCCCAGAACATCCTTGAATTCGCTGGCCGAAACCGCAGGTCCCTTGCGGGTGGTCAGAAGCAGGCTCGTCTCCGTGCCGGTAATACCCTCGATCAGGCGAATGCGATTGAGTGCATCGTCAAAGGCAGCAAGATCGCGCGTGGCGACGTCCAGTACCAGATCCCACTTGCCATTTGTTGAATGGATCGCGCGAACCTCCGTCATGGCGCTGAGCGAGCGGATCACCGGTTCGGTGTTGTGGCCGTCTACGACCACCAGCGTCACCGCGCGGATCGGCAGATCGCGCCAGTCGTCGCGCAGGACGGCGGTAAATCCCAGGATTTCTCCCGTGTCGACCAGCTTCTCCATGCGAGAGCGCACGGTGGCACGTGAGACCTTCAGATCACCTGCCAATTCGGACACTGACCTTCGCCCGTCATGGCGCAGAAGCGAGATCAATCGAAGATCCAGATCGTCCATTTTTCCATTCCGATAAATTGAGCTTATCAAAATGATAAATCTGGCTGCTCTTTTGATCAAGTGTCCGGATTTACTCCGCCGCGGCGTTTCAGCACACTTTTGACAGTTGAATTTTGGGGCGGAGCAGGACGTGAACGTCGTTGAGAAACAGATTGTGCTGGTTGGAGCTCCGGTGGATGAAGGCGCCGGTCAGCGCGGCTGCCTCATGGGACCGGACGCCTATCGAACCGCCGGCCTGCAGGAAACGCTGCAGGAACTCGGCCATTCGGTCGTCGACCACGGAAATCTGAGCCCGGCGGAGGTTGGCAGCCTCACCCCTCCCAACAGGATACTGCGGAATTACCGCTCCTATGTTGCCTGGACCCGGGCGCTCCACCAGAAGGCGGCGGAACTTGGCGAAGGACCGGGTTTTCCGATCTATCTTGGCGGCGATCACGCCATGGCGGCGGGCACCGTTTCGGGTCAGGCAAGGGCGGCAGCCGCACTCGGGCGCCCGTTGTTCGTGCTTTGGCTCGATGCGCATTCGGATTTTCACACGCTGGACAGCACCGCCAGCGGCAACCTTCACGGCACGCCGCTCGCGTTTCTGTGCGGCCTGCCCGGATTTGACGATCTGCTCGGCAGCCCGCTGGAACACACCCTGAAGCCGCAGAATGTCGAGATCCTCGGCGTTCGCTCGATCGATGATGCCGAGCGCAACCTGCTGGTCAGCCACGGCGTCGGTGTCAGCGACATGCGCCGGATCGACGAGGAAGGCATCGGCACTCTTCTGAAGCCGTTTCTGGAGCGCGTAAAGGCCGAAAACGGCCTTCTGCATGTCAGCCTGGATGTCGATTTTCTGGATCCGTCAATCGCCCCGGCCGTCGGCACCACCGTTCCGGGCGGCGCGACCTTCCGCGAAGCCCATCTGGTGATGGAGATGCTGCATGATAGTGGCCTCGTCACCTCTCTCGACCTGGTCGAGCTCAATCCCTTCCTGGACGAACGCGGAAAAACCGCGCGTCTGATGGTCGAACTGACCGGCAGCCTGTTTGGCCGCCGGGTCTTCGACCGGCCGACAAGAAGCTTCTAGAGGACCGAACAATGTCAAACAGCCCCATCAATCTCCTGCCGTCGGATCTGGCCTATGTGCCCTTCGTCAGTGTCGACAACATGATGCGCAATGTCCGCGCGATTGGCGTCGAAACCTTCATGCGTGGCATCGCCGAATATATCGAGCAGGATTTCCTGCGATGGGAAAGCTTCGACAAGAAACCGCGTATTCCGGCGCATGCGCCTCAGGGTGTCATCGAGCTGATGCCGACCAGTGACGGCAAGACCTTCGGCTTCAAGTATGTCAACGGTCATCCCGGCAACACCCGTGATGGTCTGCAGACTGTTACCGGCTTCGGTGTTCTGTCGAACCTGACGACCGGCTATCCGGTGCTGTTCACCGAGATGACCATCCTGACGGCCCTGCGCACGGCAGCCAACTCGGCGCTTGCCGCCAAATACCTGGCACCCAAGGGGTCCACCACGATGGCGATCATCGGCAATGGCGCACAGTCCGACTTCCAGTGCCTGGCGTTCAAGGACATGCTCGGGATCACCGACATCCGCGCCTACGACATTGATAGCGCCGCCAGCTTGCGCCTTGCCCGCAACCTCGCCAATTCCGGACTGAACGTGACCATCTGCAAGACGCCGGAAGATGCGATCGAAGGCGCGCAGATCATCACCACCGTAACCGCGGACAAGAAATCGGCGACGATCCTGACCGACAACATGGTCGGCACCGGCGTTCACATCAACGCAGTCGGCGGCGACTGCCCGGGCAAGACCGAGCTACATCGCGATATCCTGCTGCGGTCCGATATCTTTGTCGAGTTCCCGGACCAGACTCATATCGAGGGTGAATTCCAGCAGCTCGACCGCGACCATCCGGTTACCGAACTCTGGCAGGTCTACGCCGGCAAGGCCGAAGGCCGCACTTCGCAGGACCAGATTACGCTGTTCGACAGCGTCGGCTTTGCCATCGAGGACTTTGCCGCCCTGCGCTATGTCCGCGATCTTCTGCCCAGAACCGGTCACTTCGAGAAGCTCGACCTCCTGGCTGACCCGGACGACCCGCGTGACCTCTACGGCATGGTTCTCCGGTCTGCGGCCAATGGAGACAACCAGGCAGCGTGACCTGAGATCACGTGATTGTAGCAAACTGGACCACCGCTTCGGCGGTGGTTTTTTTCTTCTGGCCTTGGTCAACCGGCCGCTACCCTTGCTCTCCAGGGAAAGAAACGGTTCCGGCAAGCACTTGTGTCATCCCGGGAAAGCATAGCGGAACCCGGTTCGCGTGGTTCAGGAGAGGAAGTGGGACCCGACAAGGGTGATGCCAAAAAACGCCTGACATCAGTCACTTATTTTAGGGTTTTCGGTGTTGAGTTGGCGTCATCCTACCTTTTCGGGGACTTTTTGATGACATTCAGAATTTTGACCGGCCTCGGACTCGGCCTGCTTGCCGCTTCCGCTGTTCAGGCCAAGGAACAGTATTTTTCCTACAAGGACTGGAATGTAGAGATTCAGTCGTTTGATACGGGCGAAGACTTTCGTATCAACTGCACCATGTGGACCGGCGGCGACGGCCTGCCCACCGTAGGCTTCGCGACGTCCAACAGCGATGCATTGCCGCCGGACTTCTTCCCCGGTGTCCAGCTGACGGAACGTGCCGTCCGCGGCCATGCGACGGTTCTTCAGAATGACCAGAAGGTCAATTTCGTCTTTGATGACGGCGACAGTGCGCAGGCAACGGTCCAAGCCTATTTCGATGAAGACGGTTTCGCAGTCGCCCAGACCTATTTCCCGATTGAGGACGCTCAGCGCGTCCTTCAGGCGATGCAACGGAACGGGCAGATCGATATCGTCGGACCGAGCGGCCTCATCTATACCGCTTCCCTGAGCGGATTTACCGCGTCATATCGAAAAGTTGCCGAAGGATGCGGCTTTCCGGTTACCGGTGTTATCGACTAGCGGCGGCAGGTTCAGCGCCTCTTCTATTTCGGCAACCACGGCATCGGCCGCCGCACCCGGATCTTCGGCCCGGCTGATCGGGCGGCCGACCACCAGGTAGTCACTACCAGCCTGAATCGCGTCCGCCGGGGTCATCACCCGGCGCTGGTCTCCGGCGTCGCTGCCGGCAGGGCGGATGCCGGGAGTGACGATCACAAGCTCGTCTCCAAGGATGGCGCGCATTTTTGTGGCTTCGGTGGCGGCGCAGACGATGCCGCCCATGCCAGCCACACGGGCGTCCTTCGCCCGCGCTTCCACCACATCGGCAATCGGGCCGCGATACCCTGCATCAACCAGGTCCTGCTCGTCCATGGAGGTCAGCACCGTCACCCCGAGCAGGCACAGATCGGGATTACCCTCTTCCCGCAGGCCTTTCACGGCAGCGCGCATGGTTTTCGGGTAGCCATGCAGGGTCATGAAGGTCATGCCCATCTTGGCGACATTGCGTACGGCCTTTTCGATGGTGTTGTCGATATCGTGCAGCTTGACGTCCAGAAAGATCTTCTTGCCGTCACGCGCCAGGTCACGGGCGAATTCCAGCCCGCCGGCAAACTGAAGTTCCATGCCGATCTTGTAGACACCGACCTTGCCTTCAGTCTGTTTCACCAGCTTCTCGGCCTCGGCAACCGTCGGCACGTCGACAGGCAGCATCAGGCGGTCCAGAGCGGTTTTCGGGGAGAAAGGGCTGGTCGGCATGGGCAGATCCTCGGATTTTGGGGCAGGTGCCAGTGCATAGCACCAAGGATCGCCCAGCGCCAGAACTACCCAGAACTACGCCTTGCCTGTGCGCTCGAATTCCGCGAAGGCATCCTTGTAGTCGTCATGCCAGCGCGACAGCGGCGGCCGGTTTTCAATGATATCGCCGATGGCCCATTCTGCCCGGCGATTGTCCCTGGTGCTGTCGACGTCATTGTCCGGGCACAGGATGTAGAAATCGCCCGCTGACATCCGTTCGATGAAATGATCGACGGTCTGCTCGCTGGTCCAGGCCGCGTCCGGCTTCTCCGGAAAGTGGCTTGCGGTCATGCCCGTGTAGGTGAACCCCGGCACGAACAGATGCACCGAAATGGGCGCTCCGGCCTGCCGCAGTTCATGAGCAAGCTGTTCGCTGAGCACTTTCACGGCTGCCTTGGTGGTGTTGTAGCCGGGGTTTCCCGGAGGTGTCGTGATGCCCTGCTTCGATCCGGTGTTGACGATGACCGCCGGGCGGGCAGCCTCGATCAGGCGCGGCGTGAAGGCATGGACACCGCGCAGGACGCCGTAGAAATTGATGTCCATCAGGCGGACCCAATTGTCGAAGTCCTCCCAGGCAGAGGTCGGCAGGCTGATGCCGGCGTTGTTCATCAGGACCGCGACGGGCCCGGTCTGAAAAGCCTTCTCGGCCAGGGCTTCCACCTGCGCCATGTCACCGACATCGGTCGGAACCGCGAAAATATCGACACCGACCGTACCGGCGGCACGCACCTTTTCCGTTGCCTCTTCAAGGGCCGGACCGGGCAGATCGGCAAGAATGACGCCCAGTCCTGCCTGGGCGAAGCGGGTGGCAGCGGCCAGTCCGACGCCGCTGGCAGCACCGGTAACGACGGCAATCCCGCCTTCTGAAATGGCTTTTTTGTACATGATGGATTTCCCCCAAAATGGATTTCAGGAACGCGGCGACAGACGAATGCCGATTTGCCTGTCTGCAAGATAGTCCGGCCACAGAACCCTTTCACTATGAAACCGCTATTTTCTTAGACGGTTCAGGCTGCTACAACACCGCGGTTCTTCTTTCCCATTACCCACGGGGCATCAGCACATGCGCACAGCGAGTGTATCGCGCGACACCAAGGAAACCCGCATCGCGGTCGAGATCAACCTGGACGGCACGGGCGCATACGACGTCCAGACCGGCGTCGGGTTCTTCGACCATATGCTGGAGCAATTGTCGCGACATTCGCTGATCGACATCAAGGCCCGTGCCGATGGCGACACTCATATCGACTTTCACCACACGGTCGAGGATACCGGCATAGCGCTGGGCCAGGCAATTTCCGAAGCGCTGGGCGACATGGCGGGCATCACCCGTTACGCCGATACCCATCTTGCCATGGATGAAGCACTGACCCGCTGCGCGCTGGATGTGTCCGGCCGTCCCTTCCTGGTCTGGGACGTCACCTTCGACCGGGACAAGATCGGTGAATTCGACACGGAGCTGTTCGAGGAGTTTTTCCGGGCATTTGCGATGAATTCCGGGATTACCCTTCATATTGCCAACCTTTATGGCTCCAATTGCCATCACATCGCCGAAACCTGCTTCAAGGCGGTTGCGCGCTCCTTGCGCAAGGCGGTGGAGATCGATCCGCGGCAGGCAGACCGCATTCCGACCACCAAGGGCCAGCTCGGCAGCTAGGGCAGGAAACGGCGCATGAGCACATATGTTGTGATGGCTCCGCCAGAATTCGAAGACGTGGCTGGCGATCCTCGCCAGACCGACAGGCTCGCCTTCGTTCCGGACGGCTTCTCGACGCTTGCGTTCCTGTTTGCCGTCATCTGGCTGCTGGTCAACCGCATGTGGCTGGTGCTGCTTGGCTATCTCGCCGCGACGCTGGTGATTGAGTTGCTGGCCCTGTCAGTCAGTCAGGAAGCCATGGCCGTCGTTGCCCTCTTCACCTCCATCCTGTTCGGCCTCGAGGCCCAGGCACTGCGCCGCTGGTCGCTGGAGCGCAAGGGTTGGCGCGTTGTCGGCATCGTCGACGCGCACAACAAGAGCGAAGCCGAACTCCGATTTCTCCACAAGGCGGCTGACCGAGTGTCGCCGCCCAGACCTCAAATCGACCGGCAACAGCGCCCCGCCTCCCAACCGATCATCCCGAGGATCGGTAGCGAGCAGGTGGTGGGCCTGACCCTCGGTCCGGAGACCCGTCAATGACAATTGCGATTATCGATTACGGCTCGGGCAACCTGCGCTCGGCCGAAAAGGCGTTTGAGCGCGCGGCCCGCGCCCACGCCCACACGCCCGACGTTATCGTGACGTCCGACCCCGAAAGGGTACTGAAGGCCGACCGTGTCGTGCTGCCGGGTGTCGGCGCCTTTGCCGACTGCAAGCGCGGCCTGTGGGCTGTCGAAGGCATGCCCGAGGCGCTGGAACAGGTCGTACGCAAGGACGGCAAGCCGTTCTTCGGTATCTGCGTCGGCATGCAGCTGATGGCAAGCCGCGGCCTGGAATTCGAGACCGTGGAAGGCCTTGGCTGGGTCGAAGGCGACGTTACCGCCATGGAACCGGCAGACAAGACGCTGAAAATCCCCCACATGGGCTGGAACACCATTGAGGTCCGCCCGGAAAGCCACCCGGTTTTCAAGGGGTTGGAAACGGGGCCGGATGGCCTGCACGCCTATTTCGTGCACTCGTTCCACTTTGCCTGCGCCAGGGCGGAAGACCGCCTGGCAACGTTCGATTATGCCGGCACCTTCACTGCCATGGTGGCGAAGGACAACATGATCGGCACCCAGTTCCACCCGGAAAAAAGCCAGCGGCTCGGTCTGGAGCTGATCGCCAATTTCCTGGACTGGACCCCTTAATCCAAAAGCGCCTGGGAGGCCAAAATGAGCAAAGGTTACTGGATCGCCCGTGTCGACGTGCATGACGCCGACGGATATCCGGCATACGTGGAAACGGCAAAGCCCGCCTTCGAGCGGTTCGGCGCCAATTTCCTTGCCCGCGGCGGCAAGACCGATGCCATCGAAGGCCCGGGCCGGGCGCGCAACGTCATCATCGAATTTCCGAGCTTCCAGCACGCGGTGGATTGCTATAATTCGCCGGAATATCAGGAAGCGGTGAAAATCCGCCAGAAAGTAGCCGATGGCGAAATCGTCATCGTTGAAGGAATTTAAAGCGACATGATCCTCTTTCCCGCCATCGATCTGAAGGATGGCCAGTGCGTTCGCCTGAAACTGGGCGACATGGACCAGGCAACCGTGTTCAACGACAACCCGGGCGCGCAAGCCCGGGCATTCGAGGATCAGGGCTTCGAATGGCTCCATGTGGTCGATCTCAATGGCGCGTTCGCCGGCGAGAGCGTCAACGGCGCGGCTGTCGATGCCATTCTGGGGGCAACGAAGAACCCGGTGCAGCTGGGTGGCGGGATCAGGACGCTGGAACATATCGAAACCTGGCTGGACAAGGGCATCAGCCGCGTCATCCTGGGCACTGTTGCGGTGCGCGATCCGGACCTGGTGAAGGAAGCCTGCCGCAAGTTCCCGGGCAAGGTTGCCGTCGGCATTGATGCCAAGGGCGGCCATGTCGCGGTCGAGGGCTGGGCGGAAACGTCCGAACTTACCGCAGTCGATCTTGCCCGGCAGTTCGAGGATGCAGGCGTTGCGGCGATCATCTACACCGATATCGATCGCGACGGCGTCCTGAAAGGCCTCAATATTCCCTCGACGCTGGACCTTGCCCGCGCCGTCTCCATTCCGGTCATTGCCTCGGGCGGCCTTGCGTCGATCGACGACATTCACCGCCTGCTGGAGCCGGACTGCGCCATCCTGGAAGGGGCAATCTCGGGCCGTGCGCTCTACGACGGCCGTCTCGATCCGAAAGAAGCCATGGAATTGATCCTGGCCGCGCGGAGCAAAGCATCATGACCTTGAAAGCCCGTGTCATTCCCTGTCTCGACGTCAAGGACGGCCGTGTCGTCAAGGGCGTCAACTTCGTGGATCTGGTTGATGCCGGTGATCCGGTGGAAGCCGCCAAGGCCTATGACGCGGCCGGGGCGGACGAGCTCTGCTTTCTCGACATCACCGCCAGTCACGAGGGCCGGGACACGATCTACGACGTTGTCCGGCGCACGGCCGAGGCCTGTTTCATGCCGGTGACCGTTGGTGGCGGCGTGCGCACGGTGGAAGACATCCGCAAGCTGCTGATTGCCGGAGCCGACAAGGTGTCGATCAACACGGCGGCCGTTACCAATCCGGATTTCGTGCGCGAAGCGGCGGAAAAATTCGGCGCGCAATGCATTGTCGTTTCCATCGATGCCAAGCAGGTCAACGCTCCGGGCGAACCGGAAAAATTCGAGATCTTCACCCATGGCGGCCGCAATGCCACCGGCATCGATGCTGTTGAGTTCGCCAGGAAGGTTGTCGCACTGGGCGCCGGTGAACTGCTGGTCACGTCCATGGACCGGGATGGCACCAAGTCCGGCTACAATATCGCCCTCACCCGGGCGATTGCCGATGCGGTGCCGGTGCCGGTGATCGCCTCGGGCGGTGTCGGCAATCTGGATCACATGGTGGAAGGTATCCGTGATGGCCATGCCACTGCGGTGCTGGCCGCCTCGATCTTCCACTTTGGCGAATATACCATTCAGGAAGCCAAGCACTACATGAACGACGCCGGCGTACCGATGCGCCTCGACGCCTGAAACGGCCTCAAGGGAACTAGCCGAATGACCGACTTCACTTTGGAAGATCTGGACGCCATTATTGCTGCACGTGCGAATAGCGCGGACGACAAGTCCTATACGCGCAAGCTCGTCAACAAGGGCGTTGCCAAATGCGCCCAGAAGCTGGGGGAAGAAGCGGTTGAGGCGGCGATTGCCGCCGTTCAGAAGGACCGGCAGGAATTGACGGCCGAGGCCGCCGATGTGCTTTATCACTTGTTGGTGGTTCTCAATGTCTCCAATGTCCCCCTCGGGGATGTTATGAAGGAGCTTGCGAGCCGTACGGGACAGACCGGACTGGAAGAAAAGGCGTCCCGGCCTCAGGAATAATCCAGGGCCTGCAGGCTCTGTACCGGATCCGGCGTTCAGCCGCGCAGCAGGAACTGCGAAGTAATGGATCAGAAAGTCGCCACGGCCCTGGACATGGATCTGTCCCCCTACCAGGTGTTCACCGAGCGCGAGTGGGCAAGACTGCGTGCGGACACGCCCATGACGCTGGATGCGCATGAGGTGGCCCAGTTGCAGGGCCTCAATGCGCCGGTCTCGATCGAGCAGGTCGAGACAATCTACCTGCCGCTCTCCCGTCTGCTTGCCTTCTATGCCGAAGCAACCATCAGCATCTTTCAGGCAACGCAGAACTTCCTCGGCACCCGCGACGGCAAGACGCCGTTCATCATCGGTGTTGCCGGGTCGGTGTCCGTCGGCAAGTCGACCACCTCGCGCGTGCTGCGTGAGCTACTTGCCCGCTGGCCGGCCAGCCCCAAGGTCGACCTGATCACAACCGACGGGTTCCTGTATCCAAACGCGGTGCTGGAAGCCGAAGGGCTGATGTCCAAGAAGGGCTTTCCGGAAAGTTTCGACAGGCCACGTCTGCTGAAATTCCTGTCGGACATCAAGGCAGGCAAGCGGTTCGTCCGGGCACCGGTTTATTCGCACTTCTACTACGATGTCATGCCCGGCCACACGGTGACGGTCGACCGGCCCGATATTCTGATTGTCGAAGGCCTCAACGTGCTGCAGACGCGCGAATTGCCCAAGGACGGGCGGGCTGTGCCGTTCGTTTCGGATTTCTTCGACTTCTCGGTCTATATCGACGCCGATGAAACCCTGCTGCTGAACTGGTATGTCGACCGCTTCATGCGCCTGCGCGAGACAGCCTTCCGCGATCCGGGATCCTATTTCCATAAGTATTCGCGGATCACGGATCAGGAAGCCGTCACGACCGCCAATCGCATCTGGAACGACATCAACCTGGTCAACCTGCGCGAAAACATCCTGCCGACGCGGCCTCGCGCCGACCTGATCCTGACCAAGGATTCCAGTCACAAGATTGCCAAGGTCGCGCTGCGCAAGATCTGAGCTGCAGCTGACGCCTGTCCCTCAGAGGAAGGCACCCAGCTTGGCCAGAACAAGATCCGGCACCTCGAGTTGCGGCAGGTGGCCGGCGTTCGGCAGCGCTTCGAATGTCGACTGCGGAATGGCTTCATGCAGAGCCCGGCCCCGGTCGATCGGGATCCACGGATCGTCCTCTCCCCAAAGGATCTTCACCGGGCACCGAATGTCGCCGTAAAGCGGTTCGATCTCGTTGGTATAGGCTTCGTCTGCCTGGGCGAACTGGCGATAGAAGCTGCCGCGGCCTTCTTCGGTCAGCCAGGGGTCAGCCAGTGCCGCGCGGGCCTCGGCCCCGATTTCGTTGACAAGGGCGCCGCCGATATAGGCATCGACAACCGCGCGGTGGATATGCGGCGGGAGCCCGACAAAGGCTTCCACATGGCGGCCGACGTGATCGAAGAACTCCGACCCCCAGGGGCTGAGGGCAACGACGTTCATCAAGACGTATTTCTCGAAATCGCAGCCGTGCAGAAGATGCGCCCGCAACGTTGTTGCCCCGCCAAAGTCATGGGCCACGACCGAGGGTCGTTCGAGTTGCCAATGATCGAGCATTTCGGCAAAGACCTTGCCCTGAATGTCGAGGGATGTGCGTTGATCAGGTGACTTTGCCGACTGGCCGTATCCAGGCATGTCGTACCAGTGGACGCGGAACTTCCTGGAGAGTACCGGAATGAGCCGATGCCAGGACCAGGACGACCACGGCCAGCCGTGTGCGAGCACCAGCGACGGCCCTTCACCCGCCCGGCCCGCCATGACGACACCGGCAGATGTCCGGATTTCTTCGGAAAGGTGCCAATTCGTGGCGTCGTTCATAACCTGGTCTCCATTGAACATAGATCGGCAGACATGCGCTGGAGAAGGTCAGTGCCCGTCTCCCAGCGCCTTCCGCACGTGGTGTGCCCCTTCGCTGCTTGCAACCGTTGAAGGGCTGGTTTCGGTCCGGCCTGCCTTCAGGCTCGATGAAACCGGAAGGCAGGTTTGCCGAAAAGGTGTCAGGCACCGTCGGGAATTCGTGCGATGACCTTGATTTCAAAATCGAAACCGGCCAGCCAGTTGACGCCGACAGCCGTCCAGTTCGGATAAGGCGCTTCTTCGAAAACCTCGTCCTTCACCTTCATCAGGCTCTCGAACTGGTTTTCCGGGTCCGTGTGGAAGGTCGTGACGTCGATGATGTCGTCCAGTCCGCAGCCGGCCGCTTTGAGCACGGCTTGCAGGTTTTCAAAGGCCAGGCGCACCTGATCTTCGTAGTTTGGTTCAGGCGTGCCATCTGCGCGGCTGCCGACCTGACCGGATACAAAAAGAAGGTCGCCGGAGCGAAGAGCGGCCGAATATTTATGCGTGTCATAAAGGGCGTGGCGGCCTTCCGGAAAAACGGGTTGGCTCTTGGTCATGTTCAGTCCTTTCAAGGCTGGAGCTTCGGTGTGAAACCGGGCTTAACGGGGAGCGCTTATTGAGATACGCTGCGTATGTGAATAACTCACATACGCGCCGTATGTCAATTGGCATACGCAGCGTATGCGAATTTGCGAGGTAAGGATGGCGCCTGGAAAACGAGCCGAAATGATGGAGGAAACGCGGGCAAAGCTGATAGCGGCAGGGCGAAAAGCCTTTGCCGAACAGGGCTACGCGGCTGCGTCCATGGATGAACTGACCGCTTCTGTCGGCCTGACGCGCGGCGCGCTTTATCACAATTTCGGAGACAAGAAGGGCCTGCTGCAGGCGGTGGTCAATCAGCTCGATGGCGAAATTGCAGCCGAAGCCAAGGAAGCCGCCAGCCGGCTTGGCGGGAGCGAATGGGAGTCGCTCATGGCAGAAGGCATCGCCTATATCGAGATGGCTCTGAAACCGGAAGTGCAGCGTATCGTGCTGCTGGACGGACCATCCGTACTTGGCGATCCGTCACAGTGGCCGAGCCAGAATGTTTGCCTGCAGACAACGACAAGTGCGCTTGAACGTCTGATCGCCGAAGGCCTGGTAAAACCCGTTGACGCGGAAGCCGCTGCACGGCTTCTGAACGGCGCTGCCTTCAATGCAGCGCTCTGGATTGCGGCAAGCGATGACCCGCAAGCGGACCTGAAGAAGGTGATCGACGCTTTCAAGGTTCTTGGAGAAGGCCTTCTGACGACCCCGCCGGGCTGACATACAACTTGGAAGCAGACACGAAAAAGCCCGCAGTCTTTGAGGGACTGCGGGCTTTTTGCGTCTGGTGTCCGGACCTTAGGCCACGGAGCGCTTGCGGACTTCCTGCAGGAAGGTGCCGACCTGATTGCGCAGCATCGAGGCGTTTTCCTTCAGCTGCTGGGCCGAGCTATCGACCTTTTCCGCGGTGTCGCGGGTGTTTTCGGCAGCCGCTGCAACGGTCTCGATGTTCGTGGTCACTTCAACCGTGCTACGCGAGGCTTCGGTCGCGTTGCTGGCGATTTCCTGCGTCGCGACGCCCTGCTCTTCCACGGAAGAGGCAATGGAGGAGGCGATTTCGTTCATGTTGTTGATGATCTCGGTAACCGAGGAGATGGCACTGGCCGCATGACCGGTCTCATCCTGGATCGCCGTGATCTGGCTGGAAATTTCCTCGGTCGCCTTGGAAGTCTGGGTGGCCAGCTCCTTGACTTCCGCCGCAACGACCGCAAATCCCCTGCCGGCTTCGCCTGCGCGTGCCGCCTCGATGGTCGCGTTAAGCGCCAGGAGGTTGGTCTGCTCGGCGATCGCCTGGATCAGGTTCACGACCTCGCCGATGCGGCTGGCGCTTTCGGAAAGGCCATGCATGCGCTGGTTGGTTGCCTGGGCTTCTCCGGCAGCGCGGGCCGCAATCTCGCTGGAAGACTGCACCTGACGGCGGATTTCGTTGACCGAGGCCGACAGTTCTTCCGCCGCCGCAGCAACGGTTTCAACGTTATGGGCTGCCTGGGAGGAGGCGTTGGAAACGCGGCCGCTCTGTTCCGTGGTCTGTGCCGCGACGCCGGTCATGTCGGCGGAAGCAGCCTGCAGGTTCTGCACGGAGCTGTCGATGATGTTGAGCATTTCCATGATCTGACGATCGAAGTCGCCGCTGAGCTGCTGGATTTCGGCTCCCTTGCGGGCAGCGTCTTCCTGGCTGGAATTCTGCTGCTCTTCAAGTTCGCGCCGTGCAGCTTCGTTCCGGACGAAAACCTCCATGGCGCTTGCCATCTGGCCGATTTCGTCGCCGCGGTCGGTGCCGTCAATGGTGATGCTGGTGTTGCCATCGGCCAGCAGGCTCATGTTGTCGGTCAGCGCGCGCAGCGGGCGAACCGTGTTTCGGACGGCGACAAAGGCAATGCCGGTCGCAATCAGGGCACCAACAAGCGCCAGAGCGATGATCGAAGTGGCAGCGCTCCAGTAGGCAGCTTCGAGATCGTCAACGTAAACCCCGGTGCCGATCATCCAGCCCCAGGGCTCGAAACCGGAACCCCAGCTATATTTTTCAATCGGTTCTTCGCCGGCTGTGCGCGGCCAGTAATAGAGCAGCGAACCGCCGCCGGCCTTGGCATCCTTGATCAGTTCGGCAACGATCTTCACACCCGTCTTGTCGGAGAAGCCGATCATGTTGGTGCCAACGAGCTTTGCGTTCGGATGAACCAGGTTCATGCCCTGGTAGTCATAGGCGAAGACATAGTTGTCGCCTTCGAACCGGATGGCGCCAATGGCTTCCCGGGCTGAGGCCTGGGCCTCTTCGCGGGTCATTTTCCCGCTTGCTTCCAGGCCATGGTAATAGGCGGCGATCGAAACCGCGCCTTCGGTGATTTCTTCAATCTTTTTGAGGCGTTCCGCGAACATCGCCGAATAAAGACTGTTGAGACTGACCACACAGATCGCGGCTGTGAACAGCAGAATGGTCGCGATCGGGAGGCTGATCTTCCAGGTAATGGGCCAACGGGCGAAGGACATGGTTAAGTGATTCCTATCGAACTCTGTCCGACAAGATTTCCTCTCAATAATTGACCAAATGCTTAAGAAGACAGAAGATTTATGCCGTTAAAACGATTAAGGCTCCGAAAACTGTCAGACAGTCCGGATTTCTACCAAGTATTAAACCTGTCGTTTTTTACAGGTGTGTCTGAAATTTATCTGCGGGCGCAGAACACGTCCCGCAATCCGGGACGGGACCAGGTGGCATTCTGAACCTGGCCCTTCAGCACATGCCCCTGGGATTCGTAATAGAACGTGTTGGCGCTGCCCTGTCTCTGCAGGGTGACTGCGCCATAGCCCATTTCGGCAACGGTCGCGGACTGCATGTCCGGCGAGAACACGACATTCAGATCTATGCCGGCGGTGCAAAGGTAGTCGGCCACATTGGCGCGAGCCGTCTGCTGTTGCTGGAAATTCGGCTGGTTTGAGCCTTCGATGGATCCCGGGGGGACAGGGCCGGACGGGAAATCGTTGCCGGGCTGACCGTCGAAACCGCCACCGTTGGGGGCACCCCAGGTGCCGCCATTATTGTCAAAGCCGTTGTTGCCGAACCCGTTGTTACCAAAGCCGTTGTTACCGGGGGCACCGAAGTTCGCCGGTCCGTTGATCACGACTTCCCTGTAGGGGGTCTTGGTGACGTAAATACCCCGGCATTCGCCACTCGAGCCGCGCACGGTCCAGGCGTGGGAAACATAGGTCTGCTGTTCCAGGATCTGCCCCGGCTCAAGGCGCGCGTAGGGCCGCTCGCCACCGCGGTAATCCACCCAGCTCACTTCAATGGGCTGACGGCTGGCGTTGCGGAACACGATCTGACCAGGCCGGACGGCTTCGACCGACCGCACCCGGCCGGCCTCGGAGCAGGAAAGATCCGAGTTCGCTTCTTCCGCACCGCTGCCGTAGGCATCGTCTGAAACGATCTGCTGAGGCTGGGCGCAGGTGGCAACGAACAGGCGCACCGGGTTGGCGCTGCCTTTCAGGGAAACTTCGTGTGCAGGCAGGCCTTCGACCGCGATCGACAGGGCAGACTGCTTGATCATGGCCTCCCACAGCGGGTCGGTCATTTCAATGTTGACTTCGGGCAGCGACGTGCCGGCTTCATTGGCGCTGGAGGAGCCGAAAGCATTGTAGACGCTGTCGAATTCACCTGCGGAAATGCGCACTGCCTGCGGCATGCCTTCCAGAAGCCCGGCGGGAGCCTGCTGGAACGTGATCTTGGCAAACCCGGACTGGGTGGTGCAATCGGCCCGGAAATCCCGGTCGTCGGTTTGCGCTACGGCGTGCTGAAGCAGCGACGGTGTTCCGGGCTGCGTACCCGGTTCGGCCAGCCACTCGCGCGCCTCGTTCGGGCTCACCAGAACCGGTTCAGAATTGGCGGCACCCGGATAACCGTCACCGGTTACCGTGTCGATGTCATCAGGCAGGGAGGCCGTTTCGGTGCCGGGTGCGGAAATCGGCGTATCGACCTGGTCGAGAGGCTTCAGTCCGCCCTCTTCGGCAGGCGGTTTGATTTCCTCAACGGATGGGGTTGATGATCCGTTGGAGTTGGAAGCGGTCTGCTGTCCTTCGGCAGGTCGATCCTGCTGGGAAGACTGTGTTGCCGCCGGAGCATTGGAAACCGGGCCGGCGGCCGTGCCGGAAGTTGTGCCGACGATGCGGGCGACCGCGCCCGGCTTGCCGTCGTTCGAGACGTCTACCACAAGCGTGCCGCCGGAGCAGAAGCTGGCATCCCGATGCAGGACGCGGCTGTTTTCCAGAGTGACTTCAAGCTTGACGTCACAGGGCGGCAACTTGTTGTCGCTGCCCATCGTGTCGATGACCACACCCTTGTCGTCGCGGCTGATGATCGGCCGGTATTTCTTGTTCACGGTGATGGACCGGATGCCGGGCTGCGGCGGTTCCACGTTGATGCGCACGGTTTCGGGAACCGATTGAGCCTGTGCAGGCAAAGCCGACATCAAAAGAACCACACTGCACGCGGCCAGCAGGCCGGATTTCAGCGCGGGGGTAACAAGAACATGGGCAGCATCAAGCCGCATAAGCGATCTCCGTGGGAGCGCAGGTTAGCACCGTTTGGGAATACTTAGGCAAAGTGGCAGTCTAAGGGCAAGCCCGCAATGGCGGGAAGCCCCGGCTTTCTCAGCGCGGCGCGCGCTTTGCCAGGATCCTTTGCAGGGTTCGGCGGTGCATGTTCAGCCGGCGTGCGGTCTCCGAAACATTGCGGTCGCAAAGCTCGTACACCCGCTGGATATGCTCCCAGCGGACCCGGTCGGCCGACATCGGATTTTCCGGCGGTTGCGCCTTGTCTTCGGGCTTGCGCGCAAGCGCGGCAACGATATCGTCCGGATCGGCGGGCTTTGCGAGATAGTCGATGGCCCCCAGTTTGACCGCCGTGACCGCAGTGGCAATGTTGCCGTATCCGGTCAGCACGATGGCGCGGGCATCCGGACGGCGCTGGCGAAGCTGTTCGATGACATCAAGACCGTTGCCGTCTTCAAGCCGCATGTCGACAATGGCGAAGGCCGGGGCGTTCTGGGCAATCTTGCCGGCTGCGTCCTGAACACTGTCGGCTGTTTCCGTCGTAAAGCCGCGTTTTTCCATGGCGCGTGCGAGGCGCTGCTGAAAAGGCTTGTCGTCGTCAACGATCAGGAGGGTCATGTCCTCCGAACTGTTCAGGGCAGGTGTCTGGTCCGTCATTTGGCTCTACCGGTCTTATTCTTGCGTCTTCTCCTGCACCCCGGATGGATTCACGGGCACAGCATGCATTGTTTGCGCTTTAGTGCCGTTATGGGGTGAAAAAGCCGTTTCGTCCACTCTGCCGTCCTGTTCAAACACCTTGCGCGGCCAGCTTACGCGGATGTGAGCCCCTGTCTGGGGTGGGGCCGAATTTTCCAGATGCAGCTTGGCACCCGTGCGTTCCAGCAGTGTTTTGGCAATGAAGATGCCAAGACCAAGCCCCCCGCCGGTGCCGCGTTGCGGCGACTTTCCGCCGCGCACGGAAACGTAGGGGTCGCCGATCTTGCCCAGAATTTCGACCGAAAAACCGGGGCCGTCGTCCTTGATGGAAATCGAGAGTGTCGTTTCGTCCCAGCTGGCGGACACATCGACGCGGGTCTTGGCGAAGTCGACGGCATTTTCCAGCAGGTTGCCAAGTCCGTAACGGATTGCCGCGTTTCGTGTACCCACCGGCTCGGCGCCGGTACCGGACCCGGTGGAGTGGATCGCAACGCCCGTGCCCCGGTGCGGGTCGACCACATCTTCCAGCAGTTGCGACACCGGCATGCGCTGGTAGGTCCGGTCTTCCTCGCTCGACAGGCTTGTGAGCTGACGCAGGATCGACCGGCAGCGCTCGGCCTGTGAGCGGATCAGGTCCACGTCCTCGGCCCTGGGGTCGCTCGCCTCGAATTCGTCCGTCAGTTCCTTGGCCACCAGGTAGATGGTGGCAAGCGGTGTGCCGAGCTCATGCGCGGCCGCGGTTGCCAGCCCGTCAAGCGCGTTGAGATGCTGCTCACGGGCAAGCACGAGTTCGGTTGCCGCAAGCGCGTCCGCCATCTGGCGGGCCTCTTCGGCCACCCGGAACGCATAGATCGCCATGAACCCGAGCGTTGAGACGAGCGCGGTCCAGATGCCGACGGAGTAGACGATCGGAAGCGAGAAGTCGTCACCCACCGGCCATGGCAGAGGCAGGTGGAAAACCGCAACCAGACTGGCGCAAACCGTGGCTAGAATACCGAGGATCACCGTGTAACGGGCTGACAGGCCCGTCGCGGACACCATCACCGGTGCCATCAGCAGGAACGCGAATGGATTGCCCAGACCGCCGGTCAGGAACAGAAGCCCGCTCATCTGCAGGATGTCATAGGCAAGCTGCAGGGCTGCGGCGCGTTCCGACAGGCGCATGGCCGAGGGCCAGCGGATCTTCAGGAAGATGTTGAGCCAGGCGGACAGGGCCACCATGGCAAAGGCAGGTCCGGCCGGCGTCGGATAGCCCAGACCGACATGCACGACCAGGAGCGCTGCGGACTGGCCGCCCACGGCAAGCCAGCGCAGGCGCACCAGCGTGTCGAGTTTCAGGCGCCGGTGCGGCAGGGTGATATTGGATGTCGGTTGTTCGTGCATCTGGACTTCTTGGAGAACGGCAACTTCCCTCTTTTGAAGCGGATTCCGGCGGCTGGCAAGGCCGGGGCTCTTGTGCCGACAAGGCGTAAGTGGTAGCCACCCGCTAACACGGCTGTCCGGATCACGCGGGCCGGCGGCCAGCCGGAGGGATTTAATAGCTCTTCATTTCAGATCAGCACCGCGCAACGGAATGAGATGATGACCGACACCAATGACGGCGGCGCGCAGCCGCAGGCGGAGAGCGCAGCAGCGCCGGGCATGCACATCCTTGGCCAGTACATCAAGGACCTGTCTTTCGAAAACCCGAATGCGCCGCGCTCCCTGGCACAGGGCGACCAGCCGAAGCTCGATATCAACGTCAACGTCGGTGCCCAGCAGATCGGTGACGATCAGTTTGAAGTCGTCCTGACCCTGACCGCCAAGGCAGAACGCCCGGACATGGTGATGTTCAACGTCGAGCTGGTCTACGCAGGCCTGTTCAAGATCACCGGCGTGCCGAAAGAGCACATGCATCCGTTCGTGATGATCGAGTGCCCGCGCATGATCTTCCCGTTCGCCCGCAACATCCTTTCCGAAGCCACGCGTAACGGCGGCTTCCCGCCGCTGATGCTCGACCCGATCGATTTCGCTCAGCTCTACCGCCAGAACATGGCCCAGCAGGCCGCCGCCCAGCAGGCAGGCGAGCAGAAGCCGAACTAAGGTCAGTCAGACCACAGTTTTACAGAACCCGTCCCGGCAAACCGGGGCGGGTTTTTGTTTGCCCGAAAGACTGTTCGGTCAGACTTGAGGGAAGCGGCCAACAGCAGGTTTCTCACTCCCTGCGGGAGGGCAATCTCGTGTCACGCCTCCTCCAGCAGCTCCGCCCAGGTTTTCGGAGTGTCGCCGTTGAGTGGGTTCTTCGCGGAACGCTTGTAGCGAATGGTTTCCATGCGCACGGTTCTGGCGTCGAAGAGGATCATCCGGCCGACCAGTCCTTCGCCCGTTCCGGTCAGTTCCTTCAGAACTTCCATGGCCTGCATGGCGCCAATGATGCCCGTCAGCGCACCCAGAATGCCGGCCTGGGCACAGGTCGGCAGCAGGCCGTCGCGCGGCTTTTGCGGGAAGAGGCAACGGTAGGTCGGGTTGGCCGTGCCGTCCGGGCCGGTTTCAAAGGGCTTCAAGGTGGTCAACGATCCGTCGAACTGGCCGACGGCGGCCGTCACCAGCGGTTTTTGCGCAAAGAAACAGGCATCGGACACCAGGTAGCGGGTGTCGAAATTGTCCGATCCGTCCACCACCAGATCGTAGCGGGAAACGAGCTGCATGGCATTGTGGCCGGCAAGGCGGGTGGGGTGCGGCTCGACCTTCACATTGGGGTTTAGCCGCGCAATCGCTTCTGCCGCACTGGCAACCTTGGGCTCGCCCAGCTGGTCGGTATCGTGGATCACCTGCCGCTGCAGGTTGGAAAGAGACACCGTGTCGTCGTCGGCAACGCCGAGCGTGCCGACACCGGCGGCTGCCAGATATTGCAGCACCGGCGCGCCGAGGCCGCCGGCACCGATCACCAGCACGCGTGCATTTTTCAGCTTCTGCTGGCCGGCGCCGCCGATCTCCTGCAGCACGATGTGGCGGGCGTAGCGTTCCAGTTCGGCGGGCGAAAGCATGTCAGGTCCTGTCTGGCTGGTCTCGGGTACACATGGGGGTGGTGGCGGCGGCAGGTCAAGCCCGCGCCCGCTCGGGAAATCCGGTCTCCCGCAGGTTTATCCGAGTATCCGGCTCACCAGCCGGGCGGTGTAGTCGACCATCGGGATCACCCTTGCATAATTCAGCCGGGTCGGTCCGATCACGCCGAGAACACCGACGATGCGCTGGTTGCTGTCCCTGTAGGGCGACACTACCAGGGAGGATCCGGACAGCGAGAACAGGTTGTTCTCCGAGCCGATGAAAATGCGCACCCCGTCGCCCTGTTCGGCAAGACCCAGCAACTGGATAAGATCCTTCTTGCTTTCAAGATCGTCGAACAGCAGGCGAATGCGCTCCAGATCCTCAACGGCGTCCAGATCGGTCAGGAGATTGGACCGGCCCCGCACGATCAGCGTGCCCGGATCGGTGGCGCTTTCGCCGCCCCAGACCGCAAGACCCGCATCAATGACCTTCTGGCTCAAGAGATCCAGTTCGGCCTGGTCCGCATCGCGGACCTTTTCCAGTTCGGAGCGAATTTCCGACAGGGTCCGGCCCTTGATCTGGGCATTCAGGTAGTTACTTGCCTCCACAAGAGCCGATGACGGCAGGTCGCCCGGCAGATCGACAACACGGTTCTCGACGGACCCGTCTTCACTGACGAGGATCGCCAAGGCCTTCAGCGGTTCGATGCGCACGAACTCGATGTGTTTCAACCGCATGTCCGACTTGTGGGTCAAGACAACGCCGGCGCCCATGGACAGGCCGGACAGCATCTGACTGGCTTCCGTCAGCACCTGCTCGGCCGAATTCGCCTTTTGCGACGCCCGCACCTGGGCATCGATCGCCCGGCGCTCGTCCTGGGTCAGGTCGCCCACTTCCAGAAGGGCATCGACGAAGAACCGAAGCCCGATTTCGGTCGGCAGCCGGCCTGCGCTGGTATGCGGCGAATGCAGGAGGCCCATATGCTCCAGATCAGACATCACGTTGCGGATCGAGGCAGGGGACAGCGAAATGCCGAGCTTGCGCGAAACGTTCCGGGACCCGACGGGTTCGCCGGTCTCCAGATAGGTTTCCACGATCGAACGGAAGATTTCACGGGATCTCTTGTCGAGGTCGCTGAGGCTCAAGGCTTGTTCTCCGAATGTGACCACTCACCGGGGTCGACCGGGCTTTCATCAAAAAGATATAGGCGCAAAAGGGGGCTTGCGTGAAGTATCACAACGCAAGGCCTTTACGGCGAAGGAAGTTGGGGTCTACAAGGCCTCAACGAATACACTGGAGAAACGGCGGTTTTTCCGGAACGAAAGTCGAAAGGGATATGCATGCGTCCGTCCAAACGCGCAGCCGATGAACTCCGTGCGGTCACACTGGAGCGCGGGGTCTCCAAACATGCCGAGGGGTCCTGCCTCGTCAAGTTCGGCGACACCCACGTTTTGTGCACCGCCAGCCTGGAAGAGCGGGTTCCGCCCTGGTTGCGCGGACAGAACCGCGGCTGGGTGACGGCTGAATACGGCATGCTGCCGCGCGCCACGGGCGACCGCATGCGCCGCGAAGCCAGTGCCGGCAAGCAATCCGGCCGGACCCAGGAAATCCAGCGTCTCATCGGCCGATCACTGCGCGCCGTCGTCAATCTGGAAGCCCTCGGCGAAAACCAGATCACTGTGGACTGCGACGTCATCCAGGCCGATGGCGGCACCCGCACGGCGTCCATCACCGGTGCCTGGGTTGCCCTGCGCGACTGCATCGAGTGGATGAAGGCCCGTGACATGGTCTCCGGCGAGGTCCTGAAGGATCACATTGCCGCCATTTCCTGCGGCATCTACGAAGGTGCTCCGGTGCTCGACCTCGACTACGCCGAGGACAGCACCGCCGAGACCGACGCCAACTTCGTTCTGACCGGGTCCGGCGGTATCGTCGAAATCCAGGGAACGGCCGAAGGTGCACCGTTCTCCGAAGAAGAATTCGGCAAGCTCATGGGCCTGGCCAAGCTGGGCATCGGCAAGCTGGTCGATCTTCAGAAAATGGCCATTCTCTAAGGGCGCAAACCATGAGCCATCGCAAGCTGGAACCGGGCAAACTGGTTGTCGCAAGCCACAACAAGGGCAAGATCCGCGAGATCAACGAACTGCTTCAGCCTTATGGCTTCGAAGTGATCTCCGCCGGAGAGCTGGACCTGCCGGAACCGGACGAGACGGGTGTCACGTTCGAGGAAAACGCAGCCATCAAGGCCCATGCGGCGGCCAAGGCTTCCCGCTTGCCGGCCCTGGCTGATGACAGCGGCTTCTGCGTTGCGGCACTGAACGGCGATCCGGGCATCTATTCCGCGCGCTGGGCAGGTCCGGACAAGGACTTCGCAATGGCCATGCGCACGATCGAGGAAAAGCTTCAGACCCTGGGCGCAACGACGGACGACAAGCGCCGGGGATCTTTTGTTGCCGTGTTGTGCCTGGCCTGGCCGGACGGCAGCGAAGAGTTCTTCCGCGGCGAGGTCGAGGGACAGATCGTCTGGCCGCCGCGCGGTACGCAGGGCTTCGGCTACGACCCGGTTTTCCAGCCGGATGGCCATGAGCGGACCTTCGGCGAAATGACCTCGGAAGAAAAACACGGCTGGTCGAAGGACGGATCCGCCCTTTCACACAGGGCGCGGGCATTCCAGCTCTTTTCTGCCGGCTGCCTGGAAGGATAAAAAGACGTGACAGGTGTGGGGGCAGCCGAAGGAGGCTTCGGCATTTATATTCATTGGCCGTTCTGCGCAGCCAAATGCCCTTATTGCGACTTCAACTCCCATGTCCGTCACCAGCCGGTCGACCAGGCCCGTTTCGCGGCCGCGTTCGAACGGGAACTCTCTCATTTCGCCGATTTGACGAAGGGCAGGACGGTTCAATCCGTGTTCCTGGGCGGCGGCACGCCTTCGCTCATGGAACCGGCGACGGTCGACCGTATCCTGAAGGCGGTTTCCGATCGCTGGTCGATGGATGAGAACGTCGAAATCTCGCTGGAGGCCAATCCTTCGTCGGTCGAGGCCGAGCGCTTTCGCGGTTACCGGGCAGCAGGTGTCAACCGGGTCTCGCTGGGTGTGCAGTCGCTCATCGATACGGATCTGAGACTGCTTGGCCGCCTGCATGATGCGCGCACGGCCCGCACCGCCATCGAAACCGCGCGGGCAACCTTCCCGCGCCTGTCGTTCGACCTTATCTATGCCCGGCCGGGTCAGACACTGGCCGGTTGGGAACAGGAACTGAACGAGGCCATCGCGCTCGCCGCCGATCACCTGTCACTCTACCAGCTCACGATCGAGGAAGGCACGCCCTTCCACACGCTGTTTCACGCCGGCAAGCTGAAGATGCCGGATCAGGATCTCGGCGCCGAATTCTATGAACTGACGCAGGATGTCACCGCTGCTGCCGGTCTGCCCGCATATGAAGTCTCCAACCACGCCCGTCCGGGCGCCGAATGCCGGCATAACCTCGTCTACTGGCGCTACGGCGATTATGTTGGCGTCGGGCCCGGTGCCCATGGGCGCATCACGGTGGGTGTCAGCAAGCTTGCGACCGCGACCGAGCGCCATCCGGAAACCTGGCTGGAAAATGTCGAAAGCCACGGTCATGCATTGACCGAAAACGCCGGTCTTTCCGAAGAGGAGCAGGGCGACGAATTCCTGCTCATGGGACTACGGCTGACCGAGGGGATCGACCTGAAACGCTACGAGCGTTATGCGAGCCGCTCCATTGATCCGCTTCGTCTGGCAGCCTTGATCGAGCATGGCATGGTGGAAGAAATCGGGGAAAACCGCATTCGCGCAACCCGTGAAGGTTTTTTCGTGCTCGATGCAGTGGTCGCAGATCTGGCCGCCTGAGCCGTTCTGGAACGCCGTTAATATAATGCTACCAAATTGATTTAAATGTTCTATTGGGTCTTTTGCATTGCACAGTGATTTGGTGCGAAAATGTCTTTCGCCGCGATCCTGAGCACTTAGGCGCGTATTCACATACCAATTAGAAGTATTGCGGGCTGCAACAGGCATAGCTATCCTGTTGCAATGCAATAGATGGTGTAAGAAGAGACGGGCCGAAAAAAATGTTTACGAACAATGCCAATGGGGCCGGCACCAATTGGTTCAGCAAAGGAGAGACGTCTTTGCCGTTTTACCACCTTTACGAACTGAACCACGCCGCGATGGCGCCCTTCAGAGCTTTGGCCGACATGACCCGGCTCTACTTCCAGAACCCGCTGAATCCGCTGACTCATACCAGCTATGGCCGTTCGATCGCTGCCGGCTGCGAGGTGCTTGAACGCACGACGCGCCGCTACGGCAAGCCGGAGTTCGGTCTCAAGGAAACCACCGTAAGCGGTGTGCGCGTTCCTGTACGTGAAGTCAGCGTCTGGAGCCGTCCGTTCTGCGACCTGATCCACTTCGAACGCGGGGTCACGACGCACCGCAACGATCCGAAGATCCTGATCGTCGCGCCGATGTCCGGCCACTACGCCACGTTGCTCCGCGGTACGGTGGAAGCACTGATGCCGAATGCGGATGTCTACATCACCGACTGGATCGATGCCCGCATGGTTCCCGTGCAGGAAGGCAAGTTCGATCTTGATGATTATATCGATTATATCATCTCGATGCTGCACTTCCTCGGGCCGGACACGCACATTCTGGGCGTGTGCCAGCCGTCCGTGCCGGTGCTGGCAGCCGTCGCTGTCATGGAAGACCGCGAAGACCCCTATGTACCCTCCACGATGACGCTGATGGGCGGACCGATCGACACCCGCGTGGCGCCGACGGCGGTCAACGACCTGGCGGTTTCCAAGGGTATCGACTGGTTCAAGAACAACGTCGTCATGAAGGTTCCCTTCCCGCATCCGGGTTTCATGCGGGACGTTTATCCGGGCTTCCTGCAGCTTTCCGGGTTCATGAGCATGAACCTCGACCGTCACGTGACCGCGCATAGGGACTTCTTCCAGCATCTGGTGGAAGGCGACGGCGACAACGCCGAAAAACACCGCGACTTCTATGACGAATATCTCGCCGTCATGGACCTGACGGCCGAATTCTATCTGCAGACCGTCGAAACGGTGTTTATCGAGCACGCGCTGCCGAACGGCACCATGATGCACAATGGCCGTCTGGTCGATTGCGGCAAGATTACCCGTACGGCCCTTCTGACCGTTGAAGGCGAGAAGGACGACATCACCGGCCGGGGCCAGACCAAGGCGGCGCATAAGCTCTGCACCAGTCTGGACGACGACATGAAAGCGCATTACGAGCAGCCGAATGTCGGCCACTACGGCGTTTTCAACGGATCGCGCTGGCGGTCCGAGATCGCGCCGCGGGTCATGGATTTCATCCGCTCCAACCGTACGGACCTGCGCAAGTCTGCCGCCAAGGCTCCGGTCGCCAAGGCCGCTGCTCCGGCTCCTGCGGCTGCCGCCGCACCGGCTGCGAAAGCAGCTGCCGCACCGGCCGTGAAAGCAGCGCCTGCGCCTGCCAAGGCCAAACCGGCTGCAAAGAGCAGCGGCAATTCGCTGGAGAGCATCCTGCTGACCAAGCCGGACGGTGCCGCGGATGATCTGAAATCGATTAGCGGTGTCGGCCCGAAACTGGAATCGGCTCTCAACGAAGCCGGTATCTTCCACTTCTGGCAAATCGCCGGCCTGACGGAAGAGCAGATCGAGGCCCTGGACACCAAGCTGGATTTCCGTGGCCGTATCGCCCGGGACAACTGGATCGAGCAGGCTCGCCAGCTTTCCGAAACGGTGAGCTGAAACAAGCATCGGTGAAGGCACCCACCATGGGTGCCTTTGGCCGCGTGCCTTTAACTTGTCCCAAAAAGTCCGGTTTCTGGCGGCAGGCAGCCTGCTGCTATTGATTCTGGCCTTTCGGCCCAATACAAGTGCCGGTCAGACAGCGAGGCCGGAGGTTTCAGTAGTGCTCAATATTTTTATTGGTTTCGATCCGCGTGAAGCGATTGCCTATCATGTTTGCGCCAACAGCCTGACCCGGCTTTCGAGCGACGTGCTGGCGATTACGCCGCTGTCGCTGCACAATTTGAAGACCTACAACGAGACGCATACCGACGGGTCCAATCACTTCATCTACACCCGCTTCCTGATCCCGAGCCTGATGAACTACAACGGCTGGGCACTGTTCATGGACGGCGACATGATCGTGCGGGACGACATTGCCAAGCTGTTCGCCATGCGCGACGAGAGCAAGGCGGTCATGTGTGTCCACCATGACTATCAGACCCGGCAGACCACCAAGTATCTCGGCTCGAAAAACGAGAACTACCCGCGCAAGAACTGGTCCAGCGTGGTGTTGTGGAACTGCGGTCACCCGGCCAACAAGGTGGTAACGCCCGACTTCGTGATGAATGCCACCGGTGCGCAACTGCACCGGTTCACCTGGCTGGACGACGAGCTTGTTGGCGAGCTGCCGAAGGAATGGAACTGGCTGCCGGATGAATTCGGGCCCAACCCCGACGCGAAACTTCTTCACTTCACGCTCGGCACGCCCTGCTTCCACGAATACGCCAACGCGCCGATGGCGGCTGAATGGCACCGCGAGAAGCTCCTGGCGAACTATTCGGCGCAACATGTGATCGACGGCCCATTTGACTGATCCGTTTCGCATTTTACATATAAATCAATGAAGTAGGCCCGGTCCGCAACTTTGCAGGCCGGGTTTTTCGTTGTGGGAATTCTGTGATCCCTGTCACGAATCCTTGAAGGAGCCTGCAATCGTCCCCACTTGGAAAGTCGTGGATGTCTGAAATGGATAGGACGATGACAACAGCCAAAAGTTGCATGATCAAACCTGCCTGGACGCCGGTAACTATCGGCCTGATGGTGCTGGGTTTCGTGGCATTCTGGCCGCTTGGCCTTGCCATGCTTGCCTACATTTTGTGGGGCGACCGCTTTGAAGGCATGCTCCGCGATGCGAAAGATCAGTGGCGGGGCAGCCCGCTGAAGGGAGCCTTCGAGCAGATGAATACGACTGCCTATGCCCGCACGGGCAACGTCGCATTTGACGACTATCGCGAGCGCGAACTGAAGCGACTGGAAGAAGAGCGTGCCAAGCTCGACACCATGCGCGCCGAGTTCGATGATTTCCTTCGTGAATTGCGCCGCGCGCGCGATCAGGAAGAATTCGACCGCTTCATGGCCAACCGGGGCCGCAGCACTGGCGACGAAGCCACACCGCTGTAAAGTCTCCTCCTCCCGGACCCGTTCCCCGACGGCCAGACCAAGAGCGGCGCCTGAAAAGGCGCCGCTCTTGTCCGTTTCAGAACAGCCAGAATTGCAGCCGGCCTTCAGAAAGCCGGAATCTCAATCAATCTCCCCCCTTTAGAATTGCCGCGAAATCGCTCGCAAATTCGCTAAAATCGGAACAACTGATTCGATGGACCTTCGCCCTTGATGTTTCTCCGCGCCGGCAAGAAAACGCTGCCCGACCATATCGAGATCCAGACCGGTGCCAGTGCCGTGCGCATCCGCCTCAAGGCCAATCCGCGCGCGCAGCGGTATCTTCTGCGTCTGCCGGCCGACAGGTCCGGTCCGGTGCTGACCGTCCCCAAGGGCGGCGATCTTGCCCGTGCCGAGCGGTTCGCGCGCCAGCACATCGACTGGCTGATAGAGCGTCTGCAGGACAGGGCGGACCACGTCACGTTTCTGCCCGGGGAAATCGTGCCCCTGCGCGGTGAGGATCACGTCATCGTGCCAACCGGCAAGCTGCGCGGGTTGATTACCCTTGGCCGGAACGACGCTGGTTTGCCGGCGCTGTTCGTGCCGGGGGCTGAAGACCACATCCCGCGCAAGGTCACCACCTGGCTGAAGGAACAGGCCCGGGCGGACCTCTCGGCCCGCACAACACTCCACGCCGCAACCATCGGCAAGAAGGTCGCGGCCATCAGCATTCGCGACACCACCAGCCGCTGGGGGTCCTGCGCCTCCAACGGACGACTTTCCTTTTCCTGGCGGCTCATTCTGGCACCAACGGAAATCCTCGATTATGTCGCGGCCCACGAGGTGGCGCACCTGAAGGAAATGAACCATTCGGCGCGCTTCTGGCGCCTGTGCGAACAGCTTGCCCCGCAAACACCGAAGGCTCGCGTCTGGCTGAAGCAGAACGGGGTTCGCCTGCACGGATACGGCTGAAATTGCCTTCCTAGCCACCCGTCCGACGCAGGCGCGCTGCAGACGGCCAACCGAACAGGTTGACGCAAAGACCCGACACCACCAGCGCAGCCGCGCCCAGTTTCCACGGCTCCAGGGGTTCGCCCAGAACAAGGGCGGCTGCGAGCATGCCTACGATCGGTACCAGCAGGGTGAAGGGCGCCACGGTCGCCGCCGGATATCTTGCCAGAAGGCCGCTCCACACCGAAAAGCCCAGCAAGGTCGTCGGGTAGACGATGTAGAACAGAGCAAACAGCCCCTGCCACGAAACGGTTTCATGGACCTGCCGGTAGACGTCGAGACCCTCGACGAAGGCCGATAGCAGCAACAGCGGCAGCGGGGCCACAAGGCTGCCCCAGGCAACCAGCGACAGCAGATCAACGGTGCCGATGCGCTTGGTAACGAGATTGGCGATAGCCCAGGAACAGGCGGCCAGAACGACCAGACCAAGCCCGGTCAGTGTTGTGCTGCCCGTCAGGTTGAATGCCACCAGGCCAAGGCCTGCGGTCGCCAGCGTGGCTCCGGCAATCTGCGCCGGACTGGCCGTTTCACCCAGAAAGGCAACGGCCAGTGCTATCGTGATGAACACATGAACCTGCAGCACAAGCGAGGCCAGTCCTGCTGGTATTCCAAGGTGCATGCCGGCAAACAGAAGTCCGAACTGCAGCGCGAACATGAACAGGCCGAACAGGACGACCAGCTTCATCGACGTGCGCGGCCGCTTCAGGAAAAGGACGGCCGGAAAAGCTGCCAGGGCAAAGCGCAACGCGGCAAACAGGATTGGCGGCAGTTCCTGCAGACCGATCTTGATCACCACGAAATTGAACCCCCAGACCGACACCACAACAAGCGCGAGCAAAATGTCTCGTCCCTTCAAGGCCGGGTCTCCCTCCGGCCTTCCGCCGCTGCTTGGCGCTTGTGCGCTTCGGTAATGATCGTCTTGTTGAGGATACGCACCTCGCCGACCATCAACAGGCGCATGTCGCGCACAATGTAGTCTGCAAGTTCGTCGTCCGAGATGGTCTCTCCGGGGATATCGAGCCGGAAGCCCTGCCCCTGAATGCCGCCACCGTTCGAGAAATCGATCTCGAAATCGAAGCAGACCCGTTTTTCGTCATTTGTCTGGATGTGTGTCATGGCTTGTCTCCTCAAATGGACATAGCCAGCCATTGATCCTATTGTGAAATTAATTGTTCTGGACTTATTGAAAAGAAAAATTACTCAATGGATGAGCATGTCCTGCGTACCTTCGTCGCCGTCTGTGACCGGCAGAGTTTCCGTGCCGCCGGCGAGGATGTCGGACGCACCCAGTCTGCCGTCAGCCAGCAGATAAAGGGCCTGGAAGCCGAACTCGGTGTTCAATTGTTCAACCGCTCCACCCGTTCGGTCGAGATGACTCCGGCAGGACAGACCTTCTACAGCCATGCCTGCAGCCTGCTGGCCCGGCACCGCGAGGCGGTATCTGCCGCGCGCGGGGCTTCGGTGCTGCCATACCTGCGCATTGGCGCAACGGACGACATTGCCGCTTATGGCCTCGTGCCTGTCTTGAGAGCGCTGGAAGACGGCCCGGAGCCCTGCTCTCTCGATCTGGAAACCCACTCCTCGCAGATGCTTCTGGCAAGTCTCGGCTCCCGGTACGATCTTGTCATCGTGGTGTCGCCCCAGCGGTCCCGGACCGGTGACCTTGTTGCCAGCGTGCCGCTTGTCTGGCTCGGCAGCGCGCCGCTTTCAACATCGAAAAATGCCCTGCCGCTTGCGGTCTATGCCGACAGATGCGCCATGCGCGATGCCGCCATTGCCGCGCTGGACACGAGCGCCGTGAAATGGACGACCAAGGCCACCGTGTCCGGCCTTGTCGTCATCGAGGCGGCTGTCCGTGCCGGCATCGCCGTGGCTCCGGCCCTCGCCGGGTTCCATGCCGCCGACCTGCCCACAGTCACCTCGCTGCCTGCCCTGCCACACCTGGAACTTCGCATCGTCGCCGGAACGCCGGTGGGGGAAACATACCTGCCTTATGTGCGCGAAGGCCTGCAGGAGCTTCTGGAGGCAAAAGGATAAGCGGCTGGGCAAAACCAGTTGCAAACACGGGAGAATCTGCTTCGATTCCCCAGGGGAAGCTGGGAGATGCAGCATGAAAAGCTTGAGATATCCGATCAAAGTCGTGGCGCCAGCCTTGCTGGGCCTTACCCTGCCGGGACTGACATTCTCCGGTCAGGCGATGGCCGACAGCTGCTGGAACCACAATGGCTCGCTCATGCGGCTGCAGGCGCAGGGCAATCAGCGATGGCTGTCCTATGAAGTGCCGAAACCGGTCCTGCGCAACGCTGGTGTCCAGCGCGGCACGCTGCTCTTCAACGGCGCCAAGAACGGCAACTGGTATTCCGGCACCGCCCGGGTGTTTTCCAAATACTGTCCGGGTTCACCGCTGGAATATTTCGTCGAAGGCCCGGTGCGCGGCGACCAGCTTCAGGTCACTGTCACCGGCACCCGTGAAGTCTTCAACCAGTGCCGCCCTACCGGCCGCTACACTACCGACACGCTGGTATTCACCTACAGCCATCAGTGCTGAGGTGGAATTAACGGATATGTGTCGCAGGTATTTCTGAGAAATGGAGCAAGTGGCCCATCCTTCGAGACAGGCCTCTGGCCTTCCTCAGGATGAGAAAGATGTGTGTTGAAGGCCAGGGAAGATCAACATAGTGAACCTCATCCTGAGGAAGGCTGAAAGCCTGTCTCGAAGGATGGGCTGCACACACACGGTCGGAACGCGCAGTTCCACCGGCTGAAGCCTCAAACACGGCCTTATGAGCCGTGAACAGCAGTGCCCGGATCAGCCGCCACCAAACAGATTGCGCAGCAGGTTCAACGGGCCGCGGCGTTCGCCGTTGCCTTCGCCGCCGCCACCAATGGGGGCTGGCGGTATAGGCTCACTGCCGGAGCCGACGGTCTCCACCGGGCCGGGCTTGCGCGGGGCGGAGACGGTTGCCGGTACATCCGGCACGCCTGGCAGGTCTGCCACGGGCAGGCCCTCGTGGGAGGCATCCATAACCTCTTTCCAGACAGTGGCGGGTAGCCCCCCGCCGGACGCCTTGCGCGTCGGTGAGTTGTCGTCATTGCCGAACCAGACGGCGGTGGTCAGATTGCCCGTATAGCCGATGAACCAGGCGTCACGGAAATCCTGGCTGGTGCCGGTCTTGCCCCCGGCGGGACGCCCGCTTTCCAGCCGTGCCTTGCGGCCCGTGCCGGTTACCAGGGTTTCCGACATCATCATGTTCATTTCGCCGACCAGACGGCGGTCAATGACGCGGCCGCGGCCATCGCCGGAGCGGGAATAGAGCGTCTTGCCGTCCACGGTCTTGATCCGCCGGATCACATGGGGGAGCACGCCATAGCCTCCGTTGGAGAACGGCACATAGGCACCGGCGATTTCCAGCGGCGTGACTTCGGAGGTGCCGAGCGCGATCGACAGGTTGTTCTTCATTTCCGAGGTGACACCCAGCCGTTTGGCCGTGTCGGCAACGGTTCCCGCGCCAACCTCGTAAGTCAGCTGCGCGGCCACTGTGTTCAGCGACAGGCTGAGCGCTCGTGTCAGCGTCACCGGGCCGTAGTAGTCCTTGGAATAGTTCTGGGGCGACCAGTTGCCGAACCGGACCGGCTGGTCTTGGCGGATCGTCTGGGGTGAAAGGCCGTTTTCAAGCGCGGCCAGATAGACGAACGGCTTGAAGGACGAGCCCGGCTGCCGCTTGGCATAGGCTGCGCGGTTGAACTGGCTCTTGGAATAATCGGCCCCGCCAACCAGCGCCTTCACGGCGCCCGCGGTGTCCAGCGTCACGACAGCTCCCTGGGAAACGCCGTATTTCTCTCGGTTTTCCTTCAGGGCGCTGCGCAGCGCCTGTTCGGCAGCCCGCTGCATCTTCGGGTCGATGGTGGTGTCGACCACGATGTCGGTTTCGATCGAGCCGATGAAATGCGGCAGCACGTCCATCACCCAGTCGGCGGCATAGTTCTCGCTGGCGGTGGTGTAGCGGCGCACCACCTTGGCGGGCGCGGCCAGGGCGTTCTTGGCTTCATCGCCCGTGATGTAGCCTTCCTCGTTCATGGCAGCGAGCACAAGCTGGGCGCGGTCTTCTGCGAGGTCCGGATTGCGGGCGGGCGAATAGCGCGATGGCGCCTTGAGCAGGCCTGCGATGGTGGCAGCTTCCGGAATGGTCAGAAGCCGTGCCGATTTGCCGAAGTACCTGCGGGCAGCTGCATCCACGCCATAGGCGCCGGAGCCGAGATAGACCCGGTTCAGGTACATTTCCAGGATCTCGTCCTTGGAATATTCGGCCTCCAGCCAGAAGGCGAGCACCAGTTCCTGGATCTTGCGCTTGATCGTCCGGTCCTGTTCCAGGAACAGGTTCTTGGCAAGCTGCTGGGTCAGCGTCGAGCCGCCCTGCTGCAGGCGGCCGGAGGTGAAGTTGGTGTAGACGGCGCGGGCAAGACCGACCGGGTCGACACCGAAATGGGAGCGGAAGCGCCGGTCCTCGATGGCGATGACGGCATTGGGCAGATAGGGCGGCAATTGCTCCAGGCGCACGGCCTCGCCGCCGGTGTCTCCGCGGTTTGCCAGCAATTCGCCATTGGCGGCGACAATCTTGACGTTGGGCGGTCGCGCCGGAACCTGCCATTCGGAGGTCGGCGGCAGAAAGGCGGCGTAATAGCCGACCAGGCAGACAACGGCGATGGTGCCCCAGATGCCGAGCACCATGCTCCAGTAGAAGCCGCGCTTGAGAAGGCGGCCGAAGGCAGTCGGTGCCTGGAACCTGTTCTTGCGTTTGGCCTTGCGCCGCTTGGCGCCGGACCGGCCGCCGCCCCTTCCGTTGCCTCGGCCATTGCCGTTCTTGGCCGTCTTGCGGGTGGAGGAAGCGGGTTTTTTCTTGGCCGGAGCCTTGCGGGTCTTGCCCTTGCCGGACGACTTGGAAGAAGGCGCAGCGGGACGGTCCTGCGGGCTCAAGCGCAGGTCGAGCAGGCTGCTGCCTGAATCTCCGAATGTCGGTTCAACACGCGGCTGGCGTTTCGCCCGAGGCGCCATTGATCCTTCGTCCCCTAACTCCGTACCAACCAGGGTTGGCGTTATCCGGCAAACGCCGGTTTCCCCGGAGATGAGCTTAAATTGCGGCGATTTAAGGGGGCGTTAAGGCTACGGGCTTTTGCACGGGCAAGACGACGGGATGATCAGCTACAGGCGGCGCGCACTAGCTCGATATCCATCCCGCACAAAAGGCAGCAAACCCGCAGCATCGGGAACTGATAGCCGCTCAAACGCAGGAAAAATGCAAAGGCTTGTGCCTCCGCGATCCCGGCTAGGGGTCACGCCTGGCCGGGAGGACGAAGGAAAGCTTGGCAGCAATCGCCGGAGCTAGCTGGAATAGCGGCTTGCGTCGGCGCCGTAATAATTGACGTAGCGCGTGTTCAGTTCGGACACCGGCATGATGATCAGTACATCCGTCGTGCCGAACTGGTGATCGATCACCGCCCCGTCGCCGATGAACGCGCCGAGGCGCAGATAGCCCTTCACAAGCGGGGGCAGGGCCCGCAGCGCTTCCTTGGAATTGAGTTCATCGGCCGGCATGCGGTTCATTTCGACGTATCTGTCTTCCACCGCGCGCACGCGCCATTCTTCCGGGGCGCGGGCATTGTGATGCAGGAAGGCGAGCTGGCCGGCGATGGCATCCGGATTGGTGCCTTCGATCGAGGCACAGCCGAGCATGACATCGATGTTGTGGCGCAGAACATAGGACCAGATGCCATGCCACAGGAGCTCGACGGTCTTCTTGTTGCGGTAAGGCTTCAGAACGCAGGACCGGCCGAGTTCCATGAAGCGCTTGCCCGGGTTTGCGTCGATCAGCGACTGGATGTCGTATTCGGCGGCGGTATAGAAACCGGCATGCTGATCGGCGATTTCCTGGCGCAGGATCCGGTAGGTGCCGACGATTTCAGGCTTCAGGCGGCCCAGCTTGTTGCGCTTCTGCAAGTCGTGGTCGACCACGAGCAGGTGATCGCAATAGGCGTCGAAGGGGTCGGCATCACGGCGGGTTGCCAGCGTATGCGCATCGGCAATGGCTGACATTTCCTCGTAGAAAACGTCATAGCGCAGGCGTTGTGCCTTTTTAACTTCCTTGAAGTTGCGGGCCATCCGCACTTCCAGGGATCCGATCCGGCCGAGCGTTTCGCCGGTCTTGACCGGGGTCTGCAGCGCTGGCCCGATGCGCTGCGCGTTGGGGAGGTTGGCGTCCGGACGCATTGCCGGTGTGAATTTCCTGACCAGTTTCCTGGGAGAAAAAAGCCCTTGGCGCATTATGGACATTCCACCCTCGTGTATTCCTTATGGCGCACTGACATGTTTCACAGGTTCTCGTCTGTTTCACTTGCCGAATTACCTTCGCCGGAACATTACGTCCGAACCCGGTCAGTGTGCTTCAAGCCTGCCGTAGAACATACTATTCCGACAGCTGGATGACACTCGGTTTTTTGCGCCGTGTTTTCCACGTGCAAGCTTAGCCCACTCTTGCGGCTTTGTGAATTTCTACGAGCGCCGGTGGAAGCGTTTCCACTTCCGGCTGTCGCGACAGGGAAAGTTCGCTGCGTCAGGCGCGGCTGATTTCGGCCAATGCGTCGGAAATCGCTTCCACGGAAAGCGGTTTCGTCAGATAGCCGGCAGCGCCCACTTCGGTCGCCTTGTCCCTTGCATCCTTCATGACATCGGCGGTCACGATCAGCACCGGTACATTGGCCCGGCCGGCGGCCTGTTCGTCGGACCGGATCTGGCGAATGGCCTGGAACCCGTCGAGGCCTGGCATGTGCAGGTCCATAAGAATTGCGTCATAAGCGCCGCTGGCGGCTTCCTCGACGGCCTTTTCGCCGTCGATCACCATCACCGGCACATGGCCGAGCTTGCGCAGCATGGCTTCGCTCAAAAGGCGGTTGATGTCGTTGTCTTCGGCCACGAGCAGGCGCAGCGGCCGGGCCGGAACCTTGTAGCGGTTCGGCAGGAAGCCGTTGCTGACGGGCTCCGCGCTTGCGTCCCAGGCGTGTTCCATGCCGTCGTCGTCCAGCAGGCCGGAAAAGATCTGGACCAGGGTCTCGATCCGCACCGGGCGGATCAGATAGGCGGCATACCCGGCTTCGCGCAGATGTTCCAGGCGCTCGCGCTCCGGCGGGGCGATCATAACGACGGCAGGAGCCTTGCATCCGGTCAGGCGGGCAGAGGCCAGCCAGCCGCCGCTGTCGGACAGGGCGCCGTTGTCGACAACAAGTAGATCGGCCTCGGCCAGCGCGGCATCGAGATCCGAACTGCCCGGTGCATGCACGGAAACATTGGCAGCGTGATATTGCAGCCGTCTGGCCAGCAGCGGGCATTCGATCTGGCTGGTGCTGACGAACACGATCCTGCGGCCCTCAAGCTTGGCCAGGCGTGGATCCGTGTCGGCAACAAGGGATTCGGGGATCGGCAAGGACACGCGGAACTGCGCGCCGCCGTCTTCGGAGGGCTGCGCGGCAATTTCGCCACCCATCAGGCCGGCAAGCCGCTGGGCGATGGCCAGACCGAGGCCGGTGCCGCCGAACTTGCGCGCCGGGCCATGGTCGACCTGCTCGAATTCCTGAAACAGCCGCTCGGCCTCCTGTTCGTCAAAGCCGATGCCACTGTCGCGCACGTCGATATCCAGAAAACCGCCACCGTCCGGATTGGGGCGCCCTGTCAGTTCGACGGCAACGCCGCCCTCATCGGTGAACTTGATGCCGTTGCCGATGAGATTGTAGAGGATCTGGCGGACACGGGTGGCGTCCAGCGTCACCTCTTCCGGCAGGTTCGGGTCAAGCATGGAGCCGATTTCAAGCGACTTGGCGTGGGCTTTCGGGGCAAGCAGTTCAACGACGCTTTCCACCAGGGCGCCAACCCGAACCGGGGCAGCCTGAATGTCGAGCTTGCCGGCCTCCACCTTGGAAAAGTCGAGCACTTCATCGATCAGGAGCAGCAATGTTTCGCCGGAGGTTTCCAGCGCCTCGATATAGGCGCTCTGTTCCTTGGTCAGGCGGGTGTCGCGCAGGAGCGCGGCCATGCCGAGCACGCCGTTGAGCGGCGTACGGATCTCGTGGCTGACGGTCGCGAGAAAGCGGGACTTCGCCTCGTTGGAGCTTTCGGCGGAATGACGGGCAGCCAGCAGTTCTTCTTCGATCAGGCGCCGCTCGGTCACGTCGCGCAGAACGGTCTGCACCAGCTGGCGATCCGTCGTGGTGTCGCGCACCGGAATGTCGATACGTGAGAACCAGCGCGGGCCCTGTGCGGTGTCGATGTGGAGATCCTGAAAGCCCATGCCCGGGGTCGTCTTGTCCAGGGCCTGCGTGACGGCGCTTTCAAAGCCCACTTCCTCAAGCAGCGGCAGATGCAGGGTTGCGCCCGGCTGCAAGGCATGTCCGAGCCCGAACACATCGTCTGCAGCCGAGTTCACATAGGTGATGGTGCCGTCCTGGTCGCGCCGGACGACGACATCGCCAAGCGTTGCCAGGATGCTGGCGTGACGTTCGTCGGATTCGCCAAGTTCCCAGGCGCGGTCTTCCAGTTCCTCGCAGCGTGCCATCAGGCGGCGGATCTTGTCATCCTTCACCTGTAACGCCTGCACCGAGCGCTGCATGTCGTCGGCAAACAGCCGCCAGACAGCCAGCCCGCCGGCAAAGAAGGTCAGACCAAGACCGAGAAACCGGTTCAGGCTGTCGCTGGAAACCATGATGAAACCGGCGGCAAGGCCGATGATCATGCCCGCCAGGGCAAGATGCTGCAGCGATTTGGCAGGCGCGGAGACGGGCGCGTCGGTGGCCCGGCGGCCTGGGCCGACTTCGGGACCGACGTCCTCCTCGTCGAGGGGTTTCGTGACGCTGGAAGAATATTCGTCTGTAGTTACGGTGTCCGCAGAGGAAAGCTTTTGCTCTTCGGCAAAGAATTTGTCCTGCGTGTCATCGGCTTCTGGCGCGGCATTGACGGCGCGTTCGCTGTTTTGACTGACCAAGATAACTACTCTCTACAAGATCCTGTTGCCTTGAGAGTGCGTTGTAAACTTTGAGAAACCGTTTCATTGCCTGACAAAAAAAGTAAATCGGGAATTTCGCGCCGCGTTCATATCCAGTCTTTCAGCACCGGATGGGTCTCGACATTGGCAATTCCATCAAGGGCAGCAATACGGTTGCGAAGCTCGGCGAGGCTCTCCAGCGTCCGGGCGCGCACCAGCAGAACCATGTCCCTGTCACCGGAAATCGAGCGGCACTGGAGAACCTCCTCGAATTTCGAAACCACCGGCGCAATCGCCGCACAGGTCGCCGAACCCGTCCGGATCCACAGATAGGCTTCGATTTCGGCCGGCTCCGGATCGCTGATCCGGATAGTGTAGGCGCGAATGACGCCGGTTTCTTCCAGCTTCCGGACCCGGGCCTGAACGCTCGACCGGGCCAGGCCGACATGGGCTGCCAGCGTTTTCACAGGTGTCCGGCTGTCGGCTTCCAGCAGTTGCAGCAAGGTCCGGTCGATTGAATCCATGGGTCTTCTGTCATTGTCCTGTGTGTCGAACTGCCTGCGTTCACCGGCAATTGACCGGCCGAACCGGTCAAAATGCCGGAAGAAACGAGAGCCTGTCCGCGATACCACCCTTGAGTGATTTTGCAGCGGGAGAGTTTCATGGATTTCCATCTCGATACAAGCAGCTTTACGGCGGAAAGAGCCTGGGGGTCACGTCTGATCGGTGAACTGGACGGCATCACGGTCCGCCTGCACTGGACGGACAAGCCCTACAAATGGCACGTCAACGACGGTCCGGAAGTCTTCGTGGTTCTGTCGGGCACTGTCGACATGCACTACCGCGAGGCCGAAACCGAGAAGGTTCAACGCCTGACCGAAGGACAGATCTTCTTCGCCAGCGACGGCGATGCCCATGTGGCCCACCCGGTCGGAGAGGCAAGAGTGCTCGTTGTCGAGCGCAAGGATAGCGTTTGACAGTGTAGATCACGGAACCGGGCGGCGGGAGCAAGCCTGCTGCCTGACTCAGCTGGCAAGTTCCTGCCGGCCGCGTGGGTAGATCATCGAACAGTCTCGTCCTCGCCGCTCGCTCGTCATTGCAGGGCTTGACCCTGCGATCCATCCCCTGACCTTCGCCCACCGCAAAGCTTTGCCGATTTGCGGCGTATCGGCATGGATCCCATGGTCGAGCCATGGGATGACGGAATTGAGGAAGGGGAAAAAGGCCTGTCTTTTCATCCCGGGCAATGCGTAGCGAAGCGCGGGATTCAGCATTTGCTGTCGTCAGGACCGGCTCCCACGAGCTTCCATGATTTGTCATCCCGGTTTGACGCAACGCGGCAAGACCGGGATCCATTACGCCGTGTCGTCCGAGGCGAATAATCGCAAATCAGCTGGATACTGGATCCCTGCCTGTGCGGGGATGACAAGTTGCCTTGCCGTAACCTTTGCTCACGGCAAGGCCTTTTCTCTTTGCGGCGTATCGGCATGGATCCCATGGTCGAGCCATGGGATGACGACCTGCCAGGGGATGAGACGGATCTCCGCTTTTTTCCGGGCAAGGCGCAACGGTGTAAGGTGGAACGTTGCGGATTGCGGTTACCCAAACAAAAAACCCGGCAGAAACCTGCCGGGCTTTCAGGATCAGGTTGTTGTCGCGTCTGTTTACCGGACGTCGAGGAAACCGATGATCTTGCGAACGTCCTTCAGCACCGGTTCGGCGATGGCGGAGGCCTTTTCGGCGCCTTCCTTCAGGATGGCGTCGATCTGCGCCTTGTCGTCCATCAGGCGGCGCATTTCGTCGGTCATCGGCGAGAGTTTCGCCACCGCCAGGTCGGACAGGGCCGGCTTGAAGGCCGAGAACTGCTGACCGCCGTATTCCTTCAGGACGTCGGCCTTGGTCGCGCCGCTCAGGGCGGCATAGATGCCGACCAGGTTGTCTGCTTCCGGACGGCCTTCCAGGCCGCCGGTTTCGCTCGGCAGCGCGTCTGGATCGGTCTTGGCTTTCTTGATCTTCTTGGAGATCGAGTCCGCGTCGTCCGTCAGGTTGATGCGCGACAGGTCCGACGGATCGGACTTCGACATCTTCTTGGTGCCGTCGCGCAGCGACATGATCCGGGTAGCCGGGCCGGCGATCATCGGCTCGGTCATCGGGAAATAGAGATATTCCGGCAGTTCCGGAGACGGCGTCGGGTTCTCGATGCCGATATCCAGTTCCTTGATCCGGTCCGCAAAGTCGTTGTTGAACTTGGCGGCGATGTCGCGGGTCAGTTCCAGGTGCTGCTTCTGGTCGTCGCCGACCGGAACATGGGTCGCACGGTAAGCCAGGATGTCGGCAGCCATCAGGTTCGGATAGGCGAACAGGCCAACGGAAGCGTTTTCCTTGTTCTTGCCGGCCTTTTCCTTGAACTGGGTCATGCGATTGAGCCAGCCCATGCGCGCCACGCAGTTGAAGATCCAGGCAAGTTCGGTGTGTTCGCGAACCTGGCTCTGGTTGAAGATGATCGATTTCTTCGGATCGATGCCGGCGGCCATATAGGCAGCGGTCACTTCACGGGTTGCCTGGGCAAGCTCGTGCGGATCCGGAAACCCTGCCGTGATGGCATGGCTGTCGACGACGCAGAAGATCGTCGGCATCTGATCCTGCAACGGAACCCAGCGCGAAACGGCGCCCAGGTAGTTGCCAAGATGCAGGTTGCCTGTCGGCTGGACGCCGGAAAAGACACGGGGCTGGAACTCCGCCATTTCAAATCCCTTTGATGGTGCGGCCGGTTGGAAGGGCGCTATGAATGTTTGGGCGGGCCGGGTTTAAGCCCGGTCCGTTATGCATGCAAGCTGGAAACGGCGTGCGCCGGCGTTTCGCGGTCAGGTGTTGCGCCGTCTCAACGCTTTCAGCATGCCGACAAGGTCGGATCCGCCGCTGAGCTGGGTGAAGACGGCAAAGGTGACCATGCCGACGAGCACGAGCAGAACGAGACTGCCCGCACGCACCGCCAGCCACGGCGCCGATAGCCAGGAGGCCATGTAGATGGCAGCAAAATGCACCGCGACCCCCATCAGCAGGCTGGCGAGCACCACCAGCGACAGCCGCCGGAGAAGCTTGAAATCGGGCTGGAAATGGCCCCGTCGCCACAGAACGATGATCAGGAGGCCGGTGTTCACCCAGCCAGCCAGCGTTGTGGCCAGCGCGATGCCCACATGCTGGAGCATGGGAAACAGCGCGATCGAGAGGCCGACGTTCACGACCATGCCGACAACGGCAAAGATCATCGGCGTCTTGGTGTCTTCCCGCGCGAAATAACCGGGCGAAAACACCTTGTTGAGCACAAAGGCGGGCAGGCCAAAGGCAAATGCCGTCAGGGCTGCAGCCGTGCCTTCCACGGCGGCGGCATCGAAGCGGACCCGCTGGAACAGCACCGAGACGATTTCCTGCGGTATGACCGCCAGGGCAACCGCGGCCGGCAGGGTCAGCACCAGTGAGAACTCCAGTGCGCGGTTGAGGCTATGCTGGTAAGCGCCCATCTGCCCGGCGCGCAGTTGCCGCGTCAGGCTGGGTAAAAGCACCACGCCAATGGCGATACCGATCACCCCGAGCGGCAACTGGTAGAGCCGGTCAGCGAAATAGAGCAGCGCATTGGCGCCTTCCTGCATGGAGGCGATGATCTGGCCGACGGCAATGTTGATCTGGGTGACGCCGCCGGCAACGACGCCCGGAATGCCAAGCATCAGCAGGCGTTTGGCCGATTTGGTATAGCGCGGGCGGAAGACGGGGATCTTGAAGCCGAGGCGCTTCAGGTCGATGAGGACGACGATCAACTGCACGATCCCGCCAACGGTGACGCCGATGGCCAGAATGACCCCGAGCGCCGTGTCGTCCTTGATACCGAGATAAAGCACGGCACCCAGAACGGCGCTCATCACCACGTTCAGCATCACCGGTGCGAAGGCAGCGGCGGCAAAGCGCTGATAGGTGTTGAGAATGCCGCCGATGAAGGCAAGCATCGACATGAAGATCAGATAGGGAAACGCGATCCGCGACATCAGAACTGTCAGGTCGTACTTGGTAGGGTCTTCCACGAAACCCGGTGCCAGTGCCCACACCACCAGCGGCATGAAGATTTGTGCAAAAGCAGTCAGCACCAGCAGGCAGAACAGCAGCGCTGCGCCAATTTCCCCGGCGAACCGCTTGGCGCCCGCATCGCCCTCTTCCTCGACCGTTCGCCCGAACAGCGGGATGAAGGCGGAGTTGAAGGCGCCTTCGGCAAACAGCCGGCGGAACAGGTTGGGCAGACGGAAGGCCACCACAAAGGCATCGGCAACCGGACCGGCCCCGACGACGGCGGCCAGAAGCACGTCGCGAACGAAGCCGAGCAGGCGGCTCAGCAGGGTCGCGCTGCCGACGGTTGCGAAATTGCGGACGAGACTCATGCCGGAAGGACTCCGAAGAGGAAGGTATGCACTTATGAAGCCTGCCGCTGAACCTTGCGGGTTGCCGGAGCTGCCGGATCGAGTTCCACATGGCCGTCGACCGCATTGGCAAGGCGCTCACGGATGATTTCCTGACGCCCGATGTTGGCAATTTTCTGTCCGGTGAGATCGGTGACGTAGAAAACGTCGACCACTTTCTCGCCGAAGGTCGAGATATGGGCCGAACCGATGTTCAGATTGAGCGTCGCGATGGAGCGCGTCAGGTCGTAGAGCAGGCCTGGCCGGTCGAGACCGGAAATTTCCAGAACCGTGTAATCGTCAGACAGCGCGTTGTTGACCAGCACTTCGCTCGCCACCTTGAAGGCCTTCATGCGGCCCTTGACGCCGGTCTTCTTGGAAACGGGCTCCGGAAGCCGCTCTTCGCCGCGCAGCGTGGTCTCGATCAGCTTGGCAATCCGCTCGCCGCGGCGCTTTTCGTCTTCGTCGTCCGGCAGTTCCCGGCCGATGAAGATCGTGTCCAGCGCGTAGCCGTCCGTGGTGGTGTCGATCTGTGCGTCAACGATATTGGCACCGGTCGTGTAGCAGGCCCCGGCAATGATCGACAGCAGGCGCGGATGGTCCGGCGCCATGATCGTCAGCTCGGTCACACCCTCGAAGGCGCGTGGGATGACCTGGAAGGCAAGCTGCCTCTTGTCCTTGTCGGCCTTGTGCAGAAGTTCGGCATGGGAGACCAGCCGCTCCGGCTCCGTACGCAGCCAGTAGGCCGGATAATGCCGGTTCAGATAGGCATTACGGTCCTTGGCGGACCAGTGCTCCAGCTTGCTGCCGAGCTCTTCCTTGGCCTTGTCGATGGTCTGGCGATGCGACATCTTCGTGTGGCCGCCGGACAGATGCGGTTCGGTGGCATAGTACAGCGTGCGCAGCAGCTGGCCTTTCCAGCCGTTGAAGACGCCGGGCCCGACGGCGCGAATGTCGGCCACGGTCAGGATCAGGAGCAGTTTCAGCCTTTCGAGCGACTGCACCGTGTTGGCGAAATCCGTGATCGTCTTGCGGTCCGACAGGTCGCGCGACTGGGCAATGGTGCTCATGTCCAGGTGATGCTCGATCAGCCAGGCAACCGTCTCGGTTTCCGCGTCGTTCAGTCCGAAACGCGGGCACAGCTTGCGCGCGACCCGGGCGCCGGCGATCGAATGATCTTCCGGCCTGCCCTTGGCGATGTCGTGCAGGAACATGGCGACAAACAGGACCTTGCGGTTCTGCAACGTCAGGATCAGGTCGGTTGCCAGCGGATGGTCGTCGCCGGAGTTGCCGCGCTCGATATCGGCCAGCACACCGATAGAGCGGATCAGGTGCTCGTCGACCGTGTAGTGGTGATACATGTTGAACTGCATCATCGCCACGACCTTGCCGAACTCGGGCACGAAGCGGCCGAGCACGCCGGTTTCGTTCATCTTGCGCAAGGTCTTTTCCGGCGCGTGCCGGGAGGTCAGGATCGACAGGAAAAGCCGGTTCGCTTCAGGGTCGGCGCGCAGGCTTCCATCGACCAGCTTAAGCGAATGCCGCATCAGGCGGGTCAGCTGCGGATGCATGTTGTAGTCATGCTTGTCCGCGATCTGAAACACCCGCAGGAGGTTGGTCGGATCGGTTTCGAACACGGTGTCGGATACCGCATTCAGGCGGTTGTTCTCCACAACGAAGCCGGTCGCCCCTTCAACGGGCTTGGCGGTTGCCGAAACGCGGCCTGCGCGCAGGCGGCGCATCATGCCGGTCAGGCCCTTGCCGCGCGGCTCCTTGACGTGCTCTTCCTCCAGCGCGGCGCAGATGATGCGGGTCAGATCGCCGACATCCTTGGCCACCAGGAAGTAGTGCTTCATGAAACGCTCGACATCCTTCATGCCCGGGTGCTGGGTGTAGCCGAGCCGGATCGCGATCTCGCGCTGGACATCGAAGGACAGGCGCTCTTCCGGCCGTCCCGTCAGGAAATGCAGGTGGCAGCGGACCGCCCACAGGAAGTCGTCAGACTTCTTGAACCGCGCATATTCCGAGCGGGTCAGAACGCCTTTCTTGACCAGTTCCGACTGTCTGTTGACCCGGTAATGGTACTTGGCGATCCAGAACAGGGTATTGAGATCGCGCAGACCGCCCTTGCCTTCCTTGATGTTCGGCTCGACCAGGTAGCGCGAGGCGCCCTGGCGCTTGTGGCGGTCATCGCGTTCCAGCAGCTTGGCGGCGATGAATTCCGAGCTGGTGCCTTCGACCACTTCCTTGTCGAAACGCTGGACGAGTTCCTCGAAAAGGGCCTCGTCGCCCCAGATGTAGCGGGCTTCCAGAATGGCGGTGCGGATGGTCATGTCCGCCTTGGACAGGCGGATGCATTCATCGATATTGCGGGTCGCGTGGCCTACCTTGAAGCCCAGGTCCCAGAGCATGTAGAGGATATATTCCACCACCTGTTCGCCCCAGGGGGTCTGCTTGTACGGCAGCACGAACAGGAGATCGATGTCGGACCCCGGCGCCAGTGTGCCTCGGCCGTAACCGCCAACGGCGGCAATGGCCATGCGCTCCGCGGCGGACGGGTTCTTGATCCGGTAGACGTGGTGCAGGGCGAAATCGTAGATCACGCGGATCAGCTCGTCCTGGATATAGGACAGCCGCCCGGCGCACAGCAGCCCGCCTCCGTCCTCGTCCAGCATCGCCTGGGCCTTGCCGCGAGCGTCTTTCACCACCTGCTTCAGCATCGCAAGAACAGCCGAGCGGGTCTTCATGTCCGAACCGTCGCCGTCATTGCCGGCGGTCAGCGCGGTGAGGCGATTTCTCAGGTCGTCGGCATCGATCAGTCCGGCAAGGTCTTCCTGGGAGAGTTTCATACTGGTCCAGTGTTCCGTTCAGCAGGCGCAGGTTTGCTGGAGGTTATATAGAGGATGGGGTTGAAGGACACGTAAATCCTGAACTGACCCGTAAGAGGCTGCGTTCCAAGCGGTACAGAAACAGCAATGCACCGCCATGCCATGGTTTGAACCTGGCGAGGGTATGCGTCGTCACACACCGTCCTTCACGGCGGCAACCCGGAGTTGGTGCAGGAGGGCTGCAAGAGACTCTTCGGAAAGGCCTCCGATCTTCAACGCAAGCTGGTTGGCAAGTTCGGTGGCCTTCGGGTCCATGCCGGCCGTGTCGATGGTGACGCGCGGGTCGGACAGTTCGGCCAGGCGCTGGATTTCTTCCGCTTCATCCCAGATGACGTTGAAATAGGTGATGATTCGCTGCACCAGAAACCAGGTTGGCTTGCCGCGCTTGCCATGTTCCAGCGCGGACAGATAGGCACTGGATACCGACAAGGCCGCTGCCATTTCCTTCAGCGACACATCCCGTTTTATCCTGAGTTCCCGGATTTTTGCGCCAAGTGGGGTCACGGCCCTACCTTCTTTTTCGAATGCGAACGTACAGTGCGCCGCCGCCGCCGTGGTTCGCGTGGGCTTCCTCGTAGCCAAGTACCACGGATCGCAAGTCGGGCATCGACAGCCACTGGGGCACCATTCTGCGCAAAACGCCGCGCTCGTCCATATAGGCGCGTGCGTCACCGCTGCCCTTGCCCGTGATTACCAGCACAACCTTATGACTTCTCGCCTGCGCCTGGTAGAGAAAGCCGCGCAGCCGGTCATGCGCCTGATGCTGGGTCAGGCCGTGCAGGTCTATCCGCGCATCGATGGCCTTCACGCCGCGCACCAGCTTGCGGCGGTAGCGGTGTTCCAGCTGATGCAGCGGTAGCGGTGTTGGCGGCGCCTTGGCTACAGCGGGAGCCTGGATCGCGGTCGCGGTTTTCAGCGCCTTTGCGGGTGCCGCCGGTTCGGTTTCGGCGATTTTCTCAAGCTCGGCCTTGAGGTCCTGAGCCCTGTCCGGATGCAGCGGCGTCAGGGTTTTGGCAACCTTGCCCCACAGTTCCCTGTCCTCCGGCGACAGTGTCCCTTTTTTGCCCCGTCTTGCCATGTCTCAGTCCGCCGCCACACCAGCGGGACCAAGACGGATGTTCGGCACCAGGATCGTGAAGTCGGCCTTGTGGCGGATTTCTCCGGCAATAGCGCCTGCCGTCTGCCCGGATCCGACGAAGATATCACCCCGCGCCGGGCCCTTGATTGCCGATCCGGTGTCATCTGCCACCATCAGCCGCTGGAAAGGGCCGTCGTCGCTGTCGTGATCCTTCAGCGCGGAGGCAACGAAAACCAGGGATCCATAGGGAATGAAACTCGGATCGACCGCAAGGCTGCGGCCTGCCACAAGGGGAAGGCCCGCGGCCCCGACGGGCCCGTCGTTCACGCCGATTTCATCGACTTCCCGGAAGAAGATGAAAGACCGGTTTTGCCGGAACAGCTGATCGCGCTCTTCCGGATGCGCTTCCAGCCAGGCACGAAGTCCGGCAGCCGTGAAGTCCTCCGGCGTGCCTTCTCCGCGCGTTACCAGCAACCGGGCAATGCCGGTGTAGGGGTGGCCTGTCTTGCCCGCATAACCGACCCGCATCGCGCTTCCGTCCGCAAGACGCAGCCTTGCCGAGCCCTGAACATGTACGAAATAGGCGTCGATCGGATCGGCAAGCCAGACGAGTTCGAGATTTTCCGGGTCGAGCTTGCCATCCATGATGGCGCTCCGATCCGGCATTTCGGTGACGCGTCCCTCAACCCGCCGTCCATGGCTGAGCGTTTCGGGCCAGTCCTGTGGCCGGTTTTCCGGCGTGATCGCCTCCAGGCCTTCCGGCTTTTTGAGCAAGGGATACCGGAATATCTCGGTTCTGACCCGCGAGGCGGCCAGTTCCGGCTCGAAATAGCCCGTCACAAATCCGCTCTGGGCAATTCGGTGCGGCGTGAACCGGCTTTCGAAAAAGTCTCGCGGTGCTTCATCACCGGACTTTGCGGCCTTTTCGGCGTCGTTACAGAGCTTTTGCAGGTCTGCTGTGGCGATGGAGGGAAAAACGGTGTCCTGGCTCAGGATTTCCGGTTTGCGGCACAGGCGCAGAAAACCGGCAAGGGCGGCGGCATGATCGTCGTTCTGCCAGCCCGGCAGACTGGTGAAGGAGATTGCCTCGAACCGGTCCGGGATCCGTTGGCCTGGTACCATGGCTGAGGCAGCTCCTGAAAAGAAAAGCGGCGCGGCCAGAACCGCGCCCTTTAGCAGTGGGACAAGCCGGAAGCCCGGCCGGGGCCGCGAGTTCCGCTTGCCCTGCATCGTGATTACTCTGCGGATTCGGTCGCGACCAGCTTCCAGTTCGGATCGCGGGACGTGGTGTCCCGGGCGAAGGTCCAGATGTCGATCACTTCGCTTACCTTGGCCGGATCGCCGTCGACCACTTCACCGGCCTTGTCGCGGGTGGCGGAAATCAGCTGGCTGTGGATCTTCACGGTTACCTGGGCGGTCGAATTCTTCAGTGCAGCTTCGACGATTTCGGCCTTGTCGATGCCGACAAAGGTCGATTCGATGGTCTCGCCACGCTTTTCGCGATCGTCGATTGCGGTGACGAAGCCTTCATAGACTTCGCGGGACAGAAGGTTCTTCAGCGCTTTCTTGTCGCCGTCCGCAAAAGCCATCACGATCATCTCGTAGGCGGCGCGTGCGCCTTCCAGGAAAGGTTCCGGCTCGAAGCTGCGGTCGACGGACAGGATCTGCTTCAGGGCGCTGTTCAATGCGGAGCCCGCCGGGGCAACCTTGTCGATCACGACGTCGCCACCACGACCGCTCTCCTCGACCGGCTCGGCCTCCAGCGTGGTCTGGTTCGGCATCGGGATGACATTGTCCTGATCGTTGCCGTTTTTGCGTTCGCGCGGCTGATCGGGCTTGGAATAGGGGTCGAATGGCGGGCGCTCATTGCCGGTGCGTTTGCCCAGCACCGATCGCAGTCTGAACAGAATGAAAACCGCAAGTCCCATCAGGAGGAGGTTCAACGGGTCAAAAATCTCGTTCATCGTAACTTCCGGTTACCCTTTTTGAGGCCCTAGAGCCGCCTGCTCTAACTGCCAGGTGAGCGCAGCCTCGTACGCAAGGCCTGTCTGCTTCCTATTTAGGGGGTCCTTGAACCAGCATCCAGACCCAAGAGCAAGACTGAATCTTTGCATTCATAGCCATTTCGTGACTGCCTGCTCGCATTTTTGCGAGTGAATGTCTACCTTAGGTCCGAATAGCTTATCAGACGATGGAGCTCCCGTGGGACTTTATATCATTGCCGCAATTCTTCTTCTGCCCCTGATCGAGATTGCGATGTTCATCTGGGTGGGAGGCTTGATCGGTGTGTTCCCGACAATCCTGCTGACGGTGATCACCGCGTTGGCCGGGACAGTGATGCTGCGCCAGCAGGGCCTGTCACTGCTGATGCGCATGCAAACGGAGCTGGATGCCGGCCGCACACCCGGAAACGAGGTGATGCAGGGTGCAATGATCGTTCTTGCCAGCATTCTGCTGCTGATCCCGGGTTTCGTCACGGATGCCATCGGCCTGCTCCTGTTCATACCGCCGGTGCGCGAAGCGCTGGCACGGTTCATCATTGCCCGATCGAACGTCGTTATCGTCGATGGCGGCGGTGGTATGCGCCGGCCGGATGACGGCGTCGTGGATCTGGACGAAGGCGACTGGAGCGAAAAAAACAGCGGCACGGGTGGTGGCTCCGGCCAGCCGAAGCTCAGCCCCTGGCAGGATGGCTCGGACAACGCGAAGCCCTGATTTTCCAAACGCTCACTAAAACGTGACTGCTGGTGTATGCGTATAATTTACCAGTCAAGGTTATGTCTGCCCTGAATTGGACCCGAAACCGGACTGAAGCGGAGCAGGCAGCGGCAGAATGAGCGCCAGGCGTGTAGATTGGGTGGATACCGCCAAGGGCATCTGCATCATCTTCGTCGTGATGATGCATTCGGTGCTCGGCGTGGAAGCCGCCGCTGGCCAGACAGGCTGGATGCATGTGGTCGTCGCCTTTGCAGCCCCCTTCCGCATGCCGGATTTTTTCCTGATCTCCGGCCTGTTCCTGTCGAATGTCATTACCCGCGACTGGAAACTCTATCTTGATCGCAAGGTCGTCCACTTTGCCTACTTTTATGTGCTGTGGATGACGATCCAGTTTCTGGTGAAGGCGCCCGTCTTCATCGAGGAAACCAGCGTTCGCGCAACGGTGGAACTCTATTTTCTGAGTTTCATCGAGCCCTTCGGTACCTTGTGGTTCATCTACATGCTGCCGGTCTTCTTCGTCGTGTCAAAGGTCGCCCACGACAAGGGTGTGCCGTGGCAACTGGTTCTGGCCGTCGGCGCACTTCTGCAGATCGCGCCGATCCACACCGGCTGGCTGTTGGTCGATGAATTCGCGGCCCGTTTCGTTTTCTTCTATGCCGGCTTCGTTTTTGCTCCGCAGATCTTCGCCCTGGCCGACTGGGCGCGCGAGCGGATCGGGATCAGTCTCGCGTGTCTGCTGGTCTGGGGCCTGGTGAACGGCACGCTGGTCTATGCCGGCTGGGCGCATCTGCCGGTCATTGCCCTTGTTCTTGGCGCGGCCGGTGCAGGTGCCATCATCCTCACCAGCGCGTTGATCGTGAAATGGGGGCGGCTCGGTTTCCTGCAGCATTTCGGCGAAAACTCGATCGTCATCTATCTCGCCTTCTTCTTCCCCATGGGCGTGACGCGGGTGATTCTGCTGAAGCTGGGCATCCTTGATATCGGCACAACGTCGTTGATCGTGACGCTGGTGGCGTCGGTCAGTCCGATGATCCTGTTCTGGCTGATCCGCCGCACGAACATCGGCTGGTTCCTGTTCCGCAGGCCCGCCTGGGCCTATCTCAGCGGTACTTTCAGCGGGAAACGTCAGGCACAGGCAGCTGAGTGATCGGCAAGCTTGGAATTTTTAACTTTAGGACTTTTCTCCAGAACAGGCTGCGGGCATGATCCGCGCCATGTCGACGCAAAGCACCTCCTCCGCCCTCACCGCCGATGACCATCTTATCCTGGTCGACGGGTCCACGTTCATTTTTCGCGCCTATCACGCGCTGCCGCCGCTGACACGCAAGCCGGACGGGCTTCCTGTCGGGGCGGTTTCTGGCTTCTGCAACATGCTGTGGAAGCTGCTGCAGGAAGGTCTGACACCGGAGGAAGGCGACGAGCCCACCCATTTCGCGGTGATTTTCGACCATTCCGCGCAGACGTTCCGGAACGAGATTTATCCGGAATACAAGGCCCACCGGCCGGACCCGCCGGAAGATCTGGTGCCGCAGTTCGGCCTTATCCGCGAAGCGACACGCGCCTTTTCGGTTCACTGCATCGAGCAGGAAGGCTTCGAGGCGGACGACCTGATCGCGACCTATGCCCGTGAGGCTGCCGAACAGGGCGCGCGCGTCACCATCGTTTCAGGCGACAAGGACCTGATGCAGCTGATCGGCCCGAAGGTGGGCATGATCGACACCATGAAGAACAAGACCTTCGGCGAAGCCGAGGTGTTCGAGAAATTCGGCGTCGGTCCCGACAAGGTCATCGAGGTGCAATCGCTGGCGGGCGACAGCGTCGATAACGTGCCCGGCGTGCCGGGTATCGGCCTGAAGACCGCGGCCCTTTTGATCAACGAATTTGGCGATCTGGAAACGCTGCTCGCCAAGGCCGATACGATCAAACAGAACAAGCGCCGGGAAAACCTGATCGAATTTGCCGATCAGGCGCGAATTTCCAGGCAGCTCGTCACTCTCAAGCAGGATGTGCCGGTCAAGGTGCCGGTGGGCGAATTGTCGGTAACCGATGTTGACGGGCCCAAGGCGCTCGGATTCCTGAAGGCGATGGGGTTCACCACCCTCACCCGGCGCGTTGCGGATGTGACCGGTGCCGATCTGGATACGGTCGATGCATCGGACCTCAAGGTTCCGGGATGGGATGTTCCGGACCACAAGGGCCGGATGATGGAGCGCGCAGCCGGCAGTGACAGCGCAGGTTCGGAAGCTGCAAAAACCCCGGGCGACGCCGATCCGGACAATTCCGGCCTTCTGGTACCGCAGACGGTTGCCGATGCACGCGCCCAGACGATCCGGGCGATCCCGGTCGACAGCAGCGCCTATGAAACCGTCACCAGCCTCGACCGCTTGAAGGAATGGTGCGACGCGGCCTTTGAAAAGGGCTACGTCGCCTTCGATACCGAAACGACATCGCTGGACGCCATGCAGGCAGAGCTTGTCGGTGTTTCGCTGTCCACCGAGCCCGGCAAGGCCTGTTATGTGCCGCTTGGCCACGTCGACGGCGAGGGTGATCTTCTTGGCGGTGGCGGTCTTGTCGAAGGCCAGATCCCGCTGAAAGACGCGCTGGAAGTGCTGAAGCCGATGCTGGAGGACCGTTCGGTTCTCAAGATCGCGCAGAACCTCAAGTACGACTGGCTGGTGATGACACGGTACGGTGTCGACATCACGCCTTACGACGACACGATGCTGCTGTCCTACACGGTTGATGCCGGCAAGGGCGGCAACGGCATGGACGAATTGTCCGAGCGCTGGCTCGATCACAAGCCGATCCCGTTCAAGGAAATCTGCGGCTCCGGCAAGTCGATGATCACCTTCGACAAGGTCGCCATCGACAAGGCAACCGCCTATGCGGCGGAAGACGCCGATGTGACGCTTCGTCTCTGGCTGATCCTGAAGCCGAGGCTCGCTTCCGAGCATATGGCGACCGCCTACGAGACGCTGGAACGGCCGATGGTGCCGGTGCTTGCGCGCATGGAAAAGCGGGGCATCTCCGTCGACCGGCAGATGCTGTCGCGTCTTTCGGGTGAATTCGCGCAAGGCATGGCGGGCAAGGAAGCCGAGATTTACGAGCTGGCCGGTGAAAGCTTCAACATCGGTTCGCCCAAGCAGCTGGGTGATATCCTGTTCGGCAAGATGGGTCTTCCCGGCGGCAAGAAGACAAAGACCGGCGCCTGGTCGACCTCGGCGCAGGTTCTGGAAGATCTGGCCGCGGAAGGGCACGAACTGCCGTCGCGGATCGTTTCCTGGCGCCAGCTCTCCAAGCTGAAATCCACCTACACCGACGCCCTGCCCGGTTACATCAATCCGGAAACGGGGCGTGTGCACACATCCTACGCGCTGGCGGCAACCACCACCGGGCGTCTGTCCTCGTCGGAACCGAACCTGCAGAACATTCCGGTCCGGACCGAGGAAGGCCGCAAGATCCGCAAGGCCTTCATTGCCGAAAAGGGTCACAAGCTGATCTCGGCCGACTACAGCCAGATCGAGCTGCGCGTCCTGGCGCATATGGCCGATATTCCTCAGTTGAAGAAGGCGTTCGACGACGGGCTGGACATTCACGCCATGACGGCAAGCGAAATGTTCGGCACGCCGATCGAAGGCATGGATCCGATGGTCCGTCGCCGGGCGAAGGCGATCAACTTCGGCATCATCTACGGCATTTCCGCATTCGGCCTCGCCAACCAGCTTGGCATCTCGCGCGGCGAAGCGGGCGACTATATCAAGACCTATTTCGAGCGTTTCCCGGGCATCAAGGACTACATGGAAGCGACCAAGAAGCAGGTTCATGCGAACGGCTACGTGACCACGATCTTCGGCCGCAAGGCGCATTATCCGGAAGTGAACACCAAGAACCCGAACATGCGCGCCTTCTATGAACGCGCCGCTATCAACGCCCCGATCCAGGGGTCTGCCGCGGATATCCTGCGCCGGGCAATGGTGCGTATGGAAAACCGGCTGGAAGGATCAAAGCTGGATGCGCAGATGCTGCTTCAGGTGCATGACGAACTGATCTTCGAAGTGCCGGACGCGCAGGTGGAAGCAACCATTCCGGTGATCAGGGACGTGATGGAAAATGCCTGCGATCCGGCGCTGAAGCTTTCCGTACCGCTTCAGGTCGACGCCCGCGCCGCCGACAATTGGGACGAAGCGCATTAGAGCGCATTGTGTTTAACCTGAAAAAATCCTGCATCGCTTTTTGCGTTGAAATCTCTGATTTCAGACTGCGAAAAGCGATGCTGACAAAACGCGATTTACTCTGGGTGGTTCAGTCCCGACAAGAGAGCATGCCTCAGGCCTGCTGGGCACGGCGCCGGAACAGCGGCTGGATCAGCCGGCGATAGGCAAGCGCAAAGCCTGTGTAGAAGAGAAACACCGACGCCAGCGAGGCAAGTCCCGCGAGCGATTGACCGATGAAGCCATAGACCTCGCCGGTGTGCAGAAATCTCAGGAAGACCCTGGCGCGCCGGCCTGCCGGCTGGTCTTCAGCGCCGCTGACGCCCAGAACCTCGCCTGAAACCCTGGAGACCGTATAGGTCGTCTGGCGGGAAAGCTGGGTGCCGTTGCCTGTATCGACGGTCATCACCACACGTGCAGCCTGTCCGTTGGGCAATTTGACCGAAAGTGTCTGCCAGTCCGGTTCGGCTTGTTTCAGCGTTTCGGCAATGGCCTGCAGGCTGACGGCTTCACCCTGAGCGCGGTTCTGACCCTGGCGTTCTTCACTGGCAGCCTGGCCGGTTGCTGCGGGCGAAACCGGCCCGAAGACGGCGGCTACCATGTTGCTGGCCCAGGGATAGGAAATGACGACGCCGGAGACCACAACGGCAAACAGCGGTACGAGCGACCAGATGCCGAAGACATGGTGCCAGTTGTAGTCGCGTGCCTTCGCGGTCGGCAGGTTTCTGCGGAAGAAAAGGTTCAGCTTGACGATCCGCCAGGTCCATTTCTTCGGCCACCAGAGATAAATTCCGGACACCAGAATGAACAGGAAGCCGAGATTGGCAGCACCGGTCACGGCCCGCCCTAGGCTGCGGTTTTCACCTGTAAGGGCAAACCAGCGGTGCAGCGCGGTCACCGTGCCAAAAAAGGATTTTGTGCCCTCCGCGGCATTGTCGATCCGCTCCCCGGTATAAGGGTTGAGCAAATGGTTCTCGCGGCGGCTGACCGAAAGTGTGGCCGGGGCGCCGTCCTGACTTGGCAGGACCAGCGAATTGCCGGGTTGACCGCCGTTGGCCAGAACGGCAGTTGCCAGTTCGTCGACAGAGAGGAGCTGCGCATCGGCCGGTTTTTCGACCGCGCGGCTTTCCATGTAGGAGATGATCTGGCGCTCGTAGGTCAGGACCACGCCGGTGGCTGACATCAGGAGGATAACGAGACCGAAGGCGACCCCGACGACGAGATGCGCCCAGAAAATGATGCGTTTGAAAGACATGGTGCTGCTGCCCGTTTCAGACCGGATTTGACGGTTGCCGGGTCCTCCTCCACCGGCTTCAACAGGCCTAAGCCGAAGATCTCGCTGCGTCAAAGGCAACAGCAGGATGTTTGGCCGAGAATTTGTAACCAGTTGTCGCCACCGCGAAGAACCGGGCGCCAAGTGATTTCCGTCAGCAGCTCAAAAGCCCAGGGTTTCCGGGAGTCCACATCAGGTCCCGGTGCCAAAACCCTCAGGCGTGTCCCAAGCCGCATACAATTTGCCGCACCACCGGCTGGACGGAAAAGGCGTCGATAGTGACAAGAGCGGGTGACAGGGAGGTCTTGAGGACGCGGTGCGAATTCACCCGATAACGAAATCCGGGGCGCGAGCAAGAAGCGCTGCCGCCTCTCGAACAGTGGTCTCCACGATCCTTGCCGCCGGTTGAACGGTTTTCACAAGATCGAGGGATTCTCCGGCAATCAGGGCGCGAACGGAATAGTCGTCCGGATCGGCAGCCTCATAGGTTTTCTGGATCTTGTGAGCCGCGCCGGACAAGCCTGCCGGGTCTTCCAACCAGGGGCGGGAAAACGCATTCTGAACAACCCGCCCTGTGAATTGCGACGGCCAATCTAGTCCGCGAGCAACGTCGAACACACTCGACCGGGCCGTGTCGTCCCCGTGCGCCTTGGTCAGAGCAACCTTGGCCTTTTCCGATCCGTTCGCCTCGACGCTTGCCCAGAAACGGGTTCCCATCATGACACCGTCCGCGCCCAGCATGAGAGCTGCTGCCAGCCCGCGCCCGTCCGCAAGCCCGCCGGCCGCCAACACGATCGTCTCCTTGCCGGCGGCATCGCGAACCGCAGGAAGAAGGGCGGACAGGCCGCGGTCCATGCCGTGACCGCCACCTTCCTGGCCTTGGGCGACGAGGACGTCCGTTCCGGCCTTCAGAGCCTGTTCGGCCTGGTCCAGCCGTTGCACCTGCCAGATGGTGGGAATACCGCGCTCCCTGGCGGCCTTTACGATCGGTTCCGCGTCACCGAAGGAAACGAACAGGGCCGCTGGATTGCGGTCGAGGATCCGATCCACGAGGGCCGGTTTTTTCAGAAGACTCCAGGTGATGACACCAAGACCGACCCTCTGGTCGCCGGCCGCATCAAAGGCAGCGTCGACCCAGTCCAGGTCGCCGTAACCAGCGCCGATAATACCGAAGCCACCGGCGCGGCTGACTTCAGCGGCCAGATGGCCGTCCGAAATCCTGTCCATCGGCGCCAGCACGACCGGATGGGAGACGGCAAAGCGGCGGGTAAAGGGCGTGTCGAGCAGCTGTTTCATGCAGACACGCTGCCATGAAAATCATTTCAGGAAAAATGATTGAAGAAGGAATTTGATATCTCTAATTTGAATAGTATGGACATCGTGCTTTTGAAAACACTGATGGCAGTCGCCGAGACAGGCTCCTTTTCGGGGGCTGCCCAGGCGTTGAATTGCGTGCAGTCGAACGTCACCTCCCGTATTCGGCGTCTTGAGGAACAATTCGGCCAGAAGGTCTTCGAGCGCAGCAAGGCCGGGGCCCGGCTGACGGAATTCGGTGAACAGGTCCATGCGCGCGCGATCGTGCTTCTGCAACAATTTGCGGCGGCTGAGCGCGATCTTCTGGAAGCTGCCGGAGCAGGTGCGCCGCTCAGGCTAGGTTCCATGGAAACAACGGCAGCTGTTCGCCTGCCCGCTCTTCTCAAACGTCTGAGGGACAAAAGCGCAGCACCGCTTTCCCTGACGACCGGCCCGACCGCAGACCTGCTGTCAAAGGTGTGGGATCAGAAGATCGATGCCGCCTTTGTCGCCGGGCCTGTCGACAAGGCCAGGTTTCAGGCGGTTCGTGCCTTCAGCGAACAGCTTGTCTGCGCCAGTGGTCCGGCCACTTCGGCGCAGGGCCCGCTGTTGGCCTTTCGCCATGGCTGTAGCTACAGGGCGGCGGCGCAGGCGTGGCTCGGCAGTATCGGCCAGAGCGACAGGGAAGTAACGGAATTGGGCACGCTGGAGGGAATTCTGGGCTGTGTGGAGGCCGGTCTCGGGTTCACGGTTGCTCCGGAAAGCGCTGTCCTGGGCTTTCGCAATGCCGACCAGTTGACGACGACCCCGCTCCCGCCCCCTTTCGGCGAAACCGTCACCTATCTTGTCTGGCGCGTCGACCGCAAACCGGTCGAGGCGCACAGGAAGCTGCTGGAAATCCTGGCAGAACGGGCCTGAGGCTTCAGGCCGTCAGACCACCCGCAAATCCGGCTGTATCTTGCCCGCCAGCGCCGAGCGCGGCGCGATGGCGTTCTGCAGGAGGTCGTTGAGATGCTCTTCCAGGTAATCGACGATGGGCGATTGCGTTGTCGACTGGGTGTAGATCGCGAGCTGTGTTGCCGGAAGCTTCGGAAAGCCATCCTGCTCCTTCAGGATCTTGAAGCCTTCCAGAATGGCTCCCGACGGCAGGCAGCAAAGGCCTGCACCCGACAGAACGGCTACCTGGGCGGCGGCAACGCTGGTGGTGGTGATGCGCTCGTACCACTGCCGTCCGGCGCGGGCGAGCGAACCGAAGGAGATTTCCCGGAAAGGGCAGGGTTCGGGAAACATGATCAATGGCAGCGGATCGGTTAGCGGGCAGTTGTCGCCAACCGCCCAGTGCAGCGGTTCCTCGAATATCTCGACCGGCATCTGCTTGGTAGACGAGACAAGGGCTATTGCGAGGTTGATTTCGTTGTTGGACAGCATTTCGTGCAGTGTGGCGCTGTCGGCGACTGTCATCTCAAGTTTCACGTTTGGGTGAATGCGAACGAAATTGCAGAAGATCGATTGCAGCTGGCCGGTCGCATACCATTCTGGCAGGCCGACATGCACGGTGCCGGTCAGTTCCGGCGCAGACAGGCGCAACCTGGCTTCCTCGTGTGAGCGCAGGATTTCCGTGGCGTGCTGATAGAGGATACGCCCGGCGGGCGTGAGGTTCATTGTGCGCGCACTGCGCTCGATCAGCGGCTTGCCGACCCGTTCCTCCAGACGCCGCAGCTGAGTGCTGACGCAGGGTTGTGTGCGGTTCAAACGAGATCCTGCATGCGTGACGTTGCCTGCTTCGGCAACAGCCACAAAGGCTTCCAGCAACTCGATATTAAAACGGCCTATGGTCATGTCCCTGCCTCCGTTTTAGCGCAAGACGACCTATGCGGTTTTCCGCCGGTCCAGCGCCACACAAGCATAACGTTCCATTATGGGGCGCTTCAATTATAAATTTAAGGGTCGGTAAAAAATCCCGTAATCCGAGAGTCTCTTTTGTCAAAACAGGTATCCGCCATGACTTTAGCGCTTTCCTATGGCCAGCCGGAGCATGGGCCAGATCACCAGACGACCGGCCCCCTTTCGCTGCAACAAAGAGTTCACAGGGCAATTGCCTGCCACACGGAATTCAGTCTCGATACGATCCTGACCCAGGACAACCGGGTGAAATACACAAACGAAGGCAGTTCGGAGACCGCAACCGGGCCTCTGGACGAGGTGTTTCAGCTGATGCGCCAGCTGAACGAGACCGGTATCGCATCGGACACGCTTGGCCGAATTCATGAAGACGGCAGGTCTTTTCGGGCGGCGCTGGAAGAAAGCTGCGGGCGGATTGCAACCGAGCTTGCAGGCGAGCGGCTGGTGTATGTCGAACTGGGGCCGGAGCCGGTAAAGACCGGGTTCATTCTCAAGACACTGCAGGGCCTGGGCGTTATCATAGATCGTTATATCGCCGTCGACATCAACCCGATGTCGGCTGCGCCGATGCGGGCAGCCCTCGCGGCGATCCTGCCGGACACTCCACTTGAGTTTGTCACCGCGCCTTTCGAGGCCTGCCGCCTGGAAGACATGATCGAAGACGGTGCGCCGCCCGCACTCGTGACAATGCTCGGTTTTCAGGAAGGCAACGACGATCCGGCAGTGGTCAACGGCTGGCTGCGGGACATTACCCGGCCAGGAGACCTGCTGTTGTCCGAAAGCCAGCTCTACACCATCGAACAGACCGACAAGATCTCCGGTTTTTACGCCCATCCGGCCATGCAGCGGTTTTCGCGCATCGCGTTCGAACGGGCGGTGGACCGCAGTTTGCCGACGCTGAATCGCTTCTTTTTGCTGCCTGTCGTGTTCGAGGATGGCCAGAGTGCGCAAGTGGCCATTCTGGCCGAGGAATTCGCGCATTCAATCAGCGGAAGAAACTTGCATGTTTCCAACTTCTGCCTGAAACTCACGCGCGATCAGTATCGCTCGTACCGGCAGGAGGGTGGCCATTTCGAAATATTCGGCGAGAGCTACACGGATGACCAAACACTTCACTTCCAGCTCTCCCGCCGGGTTTGAGATGACCTTGGCACAGACCCGCGGTCTTACTGCCGCGGGCCTGGCCATCGTCGCTGTCACCTACGGACTGGCACGCTATTGTTTTGGCCTGTTCCTGCCGGAAATCCGTCAGGAATTCGCGCTGTCGCCGGAGACGGTCGGCCTGATCGCCGGCCTGTCCTATCTGGGGTATCTGGCGGCGACTTTCGTCGGTTCCTGGCTGTCGACGGTGTTCGAACCGCGCCTGCCGATCCTGCTCGGCGGCCTCGCCGCCACAACAGGCATGGCCATGATCGCCCTGGCACAGACGCCGTTCATACTGGCGCTTGGCGTCTTCGTTGCAGGAGCAAGCCCGGGCCTTTCCTATCCGCCCTTTTCCGATGTCATCGTGCGTCATACGGAACTCAGCCGGCAGAACAGCGTCTATGCCTGGATCAACTCCGGCACCGGTTTCGGCGTTGCCTTTGCCGGGCCGCTGGCTCTCTTCGCCGGTGGTGACTGGCGGCTCGCCTGGCTGGTTTTCGCGGTTATCGCCTTCAGTGTAACGATCTGGAACGCAGCCACCTTGCCCAGGCGCAGCGTGCATCTGGAACATGCCCGGCCCAGGGTGTCCGTCTGGATCCTTATGGATCGGACTGCGCGCGGACTGTTTGTCGCGGCATTTCTTTTCGGCATCGTCACCGCCGTCTACTGGACCTATGCCGTCGAACTCCTGACCATGCTGACGGGCAATCCGCGAGACGCAATCCTGTTCTGGATCGTGTTGGGCATTTCGGGCGTTACCGGCTGCTTCGCCGGTGGTCTTGTCGATCGCTGGGGTTTGCAGGCTGCCTATCGTGTCCTGGCGGTTCTGGTCGGGACCGCAATCGGCACTCTGCCGCTGCTGGTGGAAACAAGGCTCGGGATCTACGTGTCAGCGGCTTGTTTCGGCGTCGGTTTCATCGTGATGACCGCCCTTTTCGGCATGTGGAGCATGAGGCTGTTCCGGCAGGCACCGTCCATCGGGTTCGGCTTTACCTTCTTCCTGATTTCCCTGGGGCAGGGGGTCGGACCTGTGCTGAGTGGCTTTCTCATTCCGGTTGTCGGCCATTCGGCACTTTTCTTCGCAGCCGGGCTTCTGTGCTGCGGCCTGGCGGGCTTTGCGGCGGGAAGGCAGGCCGAAGGGGTCAGACCATAACAGCGGGTTATGGTGGCCAACGCCCACATAACCGCTATGTGCTGGCCTTTCCCGAAAATTGCAAGCATGTTGGCAGCACGCTATGATTGATGAACAGAATGCGATTGGATCGATGATACTCACCGCCGCCAACACCGCCGGGGCCAAGCTCGACATGGAGCTGTGTCGGGCCCTCTATGAAAAAGACCCCGACCGGCTCCTTGAGCTTGTGTCCGACTGGCTGGAAACCAACGGTTTGCAGCCGAGTGAAGACTTTAAAGTGCCCGCTTATCTGGATGCTGTTCTGACCAGTGCCAACTTCACTGTTGCCAGCGGAAGCAAGTTGCGCGTGCTGGTATCCTGATCGGGTAGACCTCGTCTGTTCCATATTTGTTCTTGCGTCTTTTATCGACATATGCTTCGTTGACCTGCATCTGTAAGTAGAGGTGAATATGGTCAGCCGGATCACGACGGTCGCGTTTCGGGGCATCGAGGCAGTTCCGGTAGACGTGCAGGTGCATGTCGGGCCGGGCATGGTTGCCTTCACCATCGTCGGCCTGCCGGACAAGGCCGTTGCAGAAAGTCGGGAACGAGTTCGCGCGGCGCTTGCCGCTTCAGGCCTGGCCCTGCCGGCCAAACGCGTCACAGTCAATCTCGCCCCTGCCGACCTGCCCAAGGAAGGCTCGCATTACGATCTGCCGATCGCGCTGGGCGTGATGGCCGCCATCGGCGCCATACCGGCTGAATTTCTGGAAAAATACGTTGTTCTGGGCGAGCTTGGTCTCGACGGCACGCTTGCACCTGTTGCCGGTGTCCTGCCTGCCGCCATGGGCGCCAACGGCATCGGCAAGGGCCTCATCTGCCCGGAAGCCAGCGGCGGCGAGGCTGCCTGGGCCGACGCAGACATGGACATTCTCGCGCCCCGTTCGCTGATCCAGCTCGCCAATCACTTCAAGGGAACACAGGTGCTCTCCCGGCCGGTGGCCCGGCTGCGCGGCAATGCCGGTGTGCTGCCGGATCTTGCCGAGGTCAAGGGACAGGAAAGCGCCAGACGGGCGCTGGAGATCGCCGCTGCCGGCGGGCACAACCTGTTGATGACCGGTCCTCCCGGCTCCGGCAAGTCCATGCTGGCGCAGCGCCTGCCGTCCATCCTGCCGGCCCTGACCCCGCGCGAGCTTCTGGAAGTGTCCATGATCGCCTCGCTCGCGGGCGAGTTGGCCGAAGGCAAATTGACCGATCGACGCCCCTTCCGCGCGCCGCATCACTCCGCTTCCATGGCCGCCCTTGTCGGAGGCGGGATGCGTGCCCGGCCCGGAGAGGTCTCGCTCGCCCATAACGGAGTGTTATTCCTCGACGAGCTTCCCGAGTTCAATCCGCAGGTTCTCGACAGTCTGCGGCAGCCGCTGGAATCGGGCGAAGCGGTAATTGCCCGCGCAAACCACCGGGTCACTTATCCGGCTCGCATCCAGCTTGTGGCGGCCATGAACCCCTGCCGCTGCGGCCATGCGGGCGAGCCGGGCCACCAGTGCCGCCGGGGCGAGCGCTGCGTCACCGACTATCAGGCCCGGGTGTCCGGGCCGCTGCTTGACCGGATCGACGTCAGGATCGAGGTTCCGGCCGTTACGGCGGCAGACCTGATCGGCCCTGCGGCCAGCGAGCCGTCCGCCGTCGTGGCTGCTCGGGTTGCTGAAGCGCGCAGCATCCAGGCAGAGCGTTTCCTGGAACTTGGCCTTGCCTGCCGCACAAATGCCCAGGCACCTGCATCGATTGTCGAAACCATGACACGGCCGGACGACAAGGGGCTCGCTTTCCTGCGCGATGTCGCCGAGCGTCTTGCCCTGAGTGCGCGCGGATATCACCGTGTCCTCAAACTCGCCCGCACGCTGGCCGATCTGGACGGTGCGGATCAGGTTGGCCGCATTCACCTGGCGGAGGCCTTGAGTTACCGCGGCGAAGACATGTCCCGCAAGGCGGCGTGACAGCGTTGATCGTGAGACCGCGAGGATTTGTCTGACGCAATGACAGCAGACGTCATCATCATCGGCGGCGGTGTTGCCGGGCTGAGCGCGGCCTGTTTTCTGTCCGAGTTTGCGCAAGTGACGCTTCTGGAGCGCGAGCCGGCGCTGGCAACGCAGTCTTCAGCCCGCACGGCAGGGCAATTCACGGCCGGCATCTCCGCCAACACAATGCGCGCACTGGCCGCGGCAAGCCGTGCGTTCTTTCAGGCGCCGCCGCCGGGATTTTGCGAGCAGACGCTTGTCGCGCCCCGCGGCTGCCTGACGGTGGGGCGTGAGGAGCATCGGCCAGTTCTGGACAGGCTGATGGCAAGGCTGCAGGAGGCCGGGTCGGACTGCCGGTTTGTCGACAGACAAGAGGCTTTGGCCCTGTTTCCGGCCCTCCGACCGGAACGGGTTCATGCGGGAGTTTTCGAAGCGGATGCGATGGATATCGATGTCGATCTGCTGCTGCAATCCTATCGCAAGGCGGCTGCTGCCAATGGCGCTCGCTTCGTCTGCAAGGCGGAGGTCACTTCCATCCGGCGGATTGCCGACACATGGCAGGTGACGGCCGGAGACCGGACGGTGTCGGCGCCCGTTCTGGTCAATGCAACCGGGGCCTGGGCGGACCGGATTGCGGATCTTGCCGGTGTCCCGGCGCTTGGCCTCAACGCCTTCCGCCGTTCGGCCTTCACGTTTCCGCTTCACCGTCAGGACGCCGGTGTCTGGCCACATGTCACGACGGCTGATTACACCTGGTACGTCCATCCGCAGCCGCACGGCTTCACGGCGTCACCGGCAGAGGCTGATCCAGTTTCTCCGGGAGAGGTTTATGCAGATGATCTTCGACTTGCAGAGGCGATCCATCATATCGGCATCGACACCGAGCTGGCCGTGCCACGTCCATCCGCAAGCTGGGCAGGACTGCGCACGTTTGCGCCCGACCGAAACCCAGTCTGCGGCGGATTTCCCGATCATCCGGGTTATTTTGTCAGCGCAGGCCAGGGCGGATGCGGGGTTCTGACATCCCCGGCGATGGGCAGGGCACTGGCGGCCCTTGTTGCCGGCCGGAACCTGCCGGGTGATCTTTCCGCCTGCGGTATCACACAGGACCAGCTTGCACCCGGACGGTTCCTGCAGGCCTGAGCTTCTTCATTTGACAAAGACGGCAATTTCCAGGAAAAAATTCCTCAAGCCAGTCGGGGTTCGGCAAGCCAGATAACCTGTAATGCCGGAGATACCCCTTGCGTTTTCTATCCAGCCTTTGTTTTTTCGCAGCCCTGTTGCCAACCTTGTTGCCCGGCGCCCTGTCCGCTGCCGAGATTACCCATGCCATGGGCACCACCGAGGTGCCGGACACTCCGCAGAAGATTGTCGTTCTCACCAACGAAGGCACCGAGGCAATGCTCATGCTGGGCAAGACGCCTGTTGGGGCTGCGTCATCCTGGTATGGCGATCCCTGGTACCCGCATCTGGGCGACCGGATGGCCGGAGTTGAAGTTGTGGGGACGGAGCTTGCGGTCAACCTGGAACGGCTGGCCATGCTCGAGCCGGATCTGATCCTCGGCAGCAAGAAGCGGCACGAGGAAATCTATCCTCAGCTCTCCGCCATTGCGCCCACGGTGTTTGTGGTCAATGCCACGGATTTCAAGGACAACATGAAGCTCTATGCCAGCTCGGTCGGCATGGAAGCGGAAGGCGAAGCGCTTGTCAGTGCCTATGAGGCCGACGTTGCCCGGTTGCGCGCCGCCCTCGGCGAGAATGTCGACGACACGGTTTCCGTCGTCCGTTTCGTGCCCGGCCAGCTTTACGTTTATCGCCATGACAGCTTCTCCGGTGTTGTACTGAACGACATCGGTTTCAAGCGGCCCGAGGTACAGGCGCAGGACGGTCTGGCTCTTGCCGTCGGCAAGGAAAGCATCCCGAACATGGAAGCCGACCGGATGTTCTACCTGACATATGACACCGGCAATGGAGAGGGCACGGCCCTGGAGGGCGAGACGCTGAAAGACCCTCTCTGGGCCAATCTGGAAGTCGTCAAGGCGGGAAACGCCCACAAGGTCGATGACGGTGTCTGGGCAACGTCGCAGGGCATTCTTGCAGCCCGCGCAATGCTTCGGGACATCGCCCGGATCTACGGGACGAATGTCGACCTCAGTTCCAACTGAACTCCTGTGAAGCAACAGAGCCCGGATCAAAAGTTTTGACCCGGGCCACCTTGCCATCCCGAGCGTCTGGCACGGAGCAGAAATGATTGCCGAAACGAAGAAATACAACCCGGCGACCAAATCAGGTTGTATTTCAAAAGGATGCCGTCACACCACCGTGACGGACAACGGCCGGAAACCTTCCCTTCCCTGAAAATAAAAGCTAGCCTTACGTAAGGTAATTAAACGCATCGGCAGTTGAAGAGCCGGACCATGCGTTTGACCCACCAACGCGAGAGGGCGGGCTGAATGGCCTCCAGAGAACCGGCACGGCCGGGCAAATCGGAAACCGGTGGAGACGCAGGGCTGATCGACAGCATCGCCCGTACCAATGCCGAGGCCATTTGCACGGTTCCCGGTCTGGCCCGCCGCCCACAGCACCCAAAACATCACGGCTGTGTCCGCGCCCGCTTCAGTATCGGCGAAGTGCCGGAGGACTTGCGTCACGGTCTCTTCGCCTTGCCGGGCACATATGACGCCCTTGTCCGGTTTTCCAACGGCCGCCAACTGGATGACCGGAAGCGGGATGCCCACGGCATGGCCATCAAGGTGCTGGGCATCGACAGGGAGTGGCTGTCGGCTGAAAACCCGGACGGCAGGGTGCAGGACTTCATTCTCGTCGACCATGAAACCTTTTTCACCGGTGACCTCGGCGACTACGACGACATCAACACCCTGGTGCTGAAACGCGGTCTTGCCCGCTTGAAGCCCTTGTCCCGGCTTCTGTTCACGGGCTTCTATCTCTTCGGCAGGATCCGGGCCTTTGTCTCTCATCGCCCGGTGTCTCCGCTTGCAAGCCGATATTTCAGCACCACGCCTTATCGGCTTGGCGATCTTCTGGTGAAATATACCGCGACGCCAAGGCCGGTGCCGGTGGATCCGCCTGAGGTCAAATCCGGACGCGATCAACTGGCCGTCGTGCTGAGGGAAACCCTGATCCGTTGCCCGGTCACTTTTGAATTCGGCGTCGAAGTGCAGATAGATCCGGCCGCGCAGCCGGTTGATGATCCGTCGATTGCCTGGTCGGCGGTGCCGGGCGCGCGTCACGAAAAGCTGGCGACGCTGGAAATCTTTCAGCAGGACGTCGATCAACACGCCCCATTGGCGGAGAACATCGCCTTTTCACCCTGGAACAGCCTGCCGGCGCACGAGCCCGTCGGCGCCATCAACCTTGCCCGGCGACAAGCCTATGAGAGTGCCGCTTGCAAGCGGCATGAAGTCAATGGCGTTGTTCCACCCGTCTTTGCCGGCATTCCGGAAAGCTACAAGATGCAACAACCCTCCATATCGCCCAGAAACGACGGCATGCCGCTTTGGTTGGCGATTGTCGCCGCGCTGCTGCTGATCGCCTGCCTGGTCCTGGAAGGCAAGCGCCTCACCATCAAGCCGGGTCCGCCACAAACCTTTGACAATCCGGTCGCCGAATTCAAATACGGTTCCATCGGCGCCGAATGGGACGGTTTCCCCTATATGGTCTGGCGCGAACTGCCGGCAATTTTCAAGGACGAGCTGCCCGAAGGCTGGCGCACATTCGGCTTCATCGAGGAACCGGGACAGGAACTTCCGATCGGCTTCAGCATTCGGCGCGTCGGTGTGCCGAGGGTCGGCTTCAATTGCGCCACCTGCCACAGCGTGGAAGTCAACGCAGGCGGCAACACCATGTTGTTGCTGGGTGCACCTGCCGAAAAGCTCGATATCCAGTCCTACATCCTGTTCCTTGGCTACGTTGCCGCAAGCGACAAGCTGACGGCGGATGCGGTGATCGAAAGCGCCGCGCAGGCCGGCAGACCTCTGGGGCCAATCGACCGTCTTCTGGTGCGCACCATTCTTGTACCTGGCATCAAGGAACAGGCCGATGGACTGGCGACTGCTTTCAGCTGGATGAAGGTGAAACCGCAGCATGGCCCCGGGCGCACGGACGCGGGCAACAACTGGCGCGCGCGCTGGGGCTATGGCCCTGAAAAGGACGAGGCGGTCGGAACGGTCGACTTTCCCTCGGTCTGGAACCAGGGCATCCGCGAGGGGGGCTGGTTCCACTGGGACGGCAACAACAATTCGCTGATCGAGCGCAACTATTCCGCCGCCCTTGCGGGCGGCGCCAAGGAATGGCTGCTGCAACGCGGGCTGATCGATGCCCAGGCGGAATGGCTGCGGGACCTGCCGCCGCCCGCCTACCCCTTGCCAGTCAATGCAGAGATGGCAGCAGACGGCGCTGCGATTTACGAAAGGGAAGGCTGCGGCACGTGTCATGACCCAGGAGGCGAGAGCTTCGGGCAGGTCACGCCGCTTTCAGACCTTCAGACAGACCCGGCACGGTCCGATCTCTTCGACGAAGCCTTCGTCAGCCGCTTCGGCGATGTCGGCAAGGGGTACACCTGGCGGTTCTCGCACTACCGGGCAACGGACGGCTATGCAAACACGCCGCTGGACGCCATCTGGGCACGCGGGCCTTATCTCCACAATGGTTCCGTGCCGACGCTTCGGGCGCTTTTGTCAGCGCCGGAAGACCGTCCGGCGACCTTCTATCGCGGCTGCACGGATTTCGATCCGGTGGACGTCGGCTTTGCCTGCGAAAGTGGCTTCCTGTTCGACACGCAGCTGACCGGTAACGGCAACGGTGGACATCTTTACGGCACCGGTCTTCCGGACGGCGAGAAATCCGCACTGATCGAATATCTCAAATCCAAGCAATATGCGGGGCGGTCATGAGGCTTAGCGCATCCTTCAAGGGAACGTTTCTCGACATCATCTGCCTGCTCGTTGGGACGATCATGGCCTATCGCGGCGTCGAGGAATTCTTCCGCTACGATTTCGATCCGATACACATGGTCCTCGGGCTGGCGCTGGGGGCCGGCGCCTATGCCAACTGGCTCATGTTCCGGCGACTGCGCATCGGCTACTGGATCTTCATCGGCGGCAATTTGGTCGTCGCCTTTGTGTTCATATTCGTGCTGCAGGATGTCTGGCACCACCACGTCTGGCCGCATATCCTCTATGCCCTGGTGTTCGTGCCGTTTCTGGATCAGCTCGGCGCCCGTTCCGAGAGGGACGTTCTGCGGGATCCGCCGGTGCACAAGCGGATCCTCGGTTTCATCGGCGGCCAGGCACTGAAACTGGCCGAGGCCTTTCCCGCCCTCGTCCGGCTGGTCAAGCGTTGCGGTCCGCTCAGCCGGGTGATCAACCGTCTTGTCATCAACGGCATCTCGAACGCGCCACCCGGTCGTCCGCTCCCGCTCTCCCTCTGGACACCGCATGATCCGGAAACGCATCTGGAAATGGTTGCGGGCCCAAAGGATCCGGAAAAGACCACCAGCACCTTCGCCAGCTGGCCGGGTCTGGTTGACCGCCGCTACACCGGCCGGCACCTGCCACCCGTTGATCAGGATTTTGTCGATGCCCTGCCGGAAGTGCCGAGGGTGGCGGAACTTTACCGGCGCAAGGCGATGGTCGAGAGCGACACCAGCACGCTGTTCTGCTTCTTTGCCCAGTGGTTCACCGACAGTTTCCTGCGCACTCACCCGCTGAACAAACGGCTGAACACCTCGAACCACGAAATCGATCTTTGCCAGATCTACGGTCTTGGCGAGGAAACGACCTCGTTTTTACGGGAAGGCGCTTTTCTGAAGTCCCGGCAGACACCCGTCGGCGAGCTGCCGCCGCTGCTCGCGGGCCCGGATCTGGCAGTCAAAGCCGAGTTTGCCGGCATTCATTTCATGCCCATGTGGGCAACGACCTTCCTGGGGGCCGATCCGGAATGGGGCGCGGCGAAAAAGCTTCGGGAACTCCTGGCCGGTATCGGGGATTGGGCCGTCACGCCGGAGCGCTGGAAATGCCACTATGCGGCCGGCCTGGAACGGGCCAATTCCACGATCCTCTACAGCGCACTCAACACGATCTTCCTGCGCGAGCACAATCGTCTCGCGCGTGAGATCGGCAAACGGAACCCGCACTTCGGTCCGGACCGCGTCTTCGAAACGGCCCGCAACATCAACATCGTCAAGCTGCTCAAGGTCATTATCGAGGACTATATCAACCACCTTGCCAATTCGCCGTTCAAGATCTTCGTGGAGCCTGGCGATGCGGACAAGCGCCTGTGGTACCGCACCAACCGGATCTCGCTGGAATTCGACTTGCTTTACCGCTGGCATGCCATGGTTCCGGATCGGTTCCTGTTCCAGGGCGAGGTACTGGAAAACGAGAATTTCCGCTTCAACAACACGATCATCGAAAATCACGGCGTCGAGGCGGTCATCGATGCGGCGGCGAGCCAGCGGGCAGGCAAGCTGACCCTTCACAACACCCCGTTCTTCCTGCAAGGCGCGGAAGAGCGCACGCTGGCGTTTGCCCGCAGGTTCCGGCTCGCCCCCTTCAACGCCTACCGCGCCTCCTGGAAGCTGCGTCCGTACGACAGTTTCCTGGAACTGACCGGAGGCGACGCCGGTCTGGCGGGAGAGCTGGAAGCACTCTATCCCGACTGGAACGGCGTGCGCGGCATCGATCGGGTCGATCTTCCCATCGGACTGCTGGCAGAAGACCAGATGCGGGCGCGCCCCCTGCCGCCCCTGCTTCTGGCCATGGTTGGGTCCGACGCCTTCTCCCAGGCACTCACCAACCCGCTTCTGGCAAAGAATATCTTCGGTCCGGAGGTCTTCACCGAGTATGGCATGACGGAAATCGAGGCGACGTCCACCTTCCAGAACATTGTCGATCTCAACGTTGCCGCCAACGCCAGAAGGCCGAATGCGAATTTCACCATCAACAAGGACACGCTTCTGACCTGGCCAGGCTGATATTCCTGGCCGGGCTTCCCCGCTGCACAGGCTTTACGAACGCAGAATTGCGCCGGCAAAATTTGCAAAGCCTGCCCGAAAGGCTATCGTGAAGTGCTGTGTCAAGGGAGGATGACATGCGCGACCTTGAACATGTGAGTGAAATCGACCGCGTATTGAAGGGGTACGAGACCGGCAGGGATGGGCTGGTGTCGGAAAGCTGGCGGCGCTGTGTCCAGACGTACGGCATGGATCCGGCGCGTCCGGAACCGGCACATATCGTCACCGAGCAGCAACTGCGCGAACATCAGGAGCAGTCCGAGCGGTTGATCGCGACGGCTCGTTCCGGCCTGCGCACCCTGTTCAAGCAGGTGGCCGGGCACAACTACGTGCTGCTGCTGGCCGATGCCAAGGGTGTGTGCGTCGACTTCTTCGGCGATCCGCGGTTTGAGGACGATCTCCGGCAGGCGGGCCTTTATCTCGGGTCCGACTGGTCCGAGGATCTTGCGGGAACCTGCGGTGTCGGCTCCTGCATCGTGACGGGGGAAGCTGTCACGATCCACCAGAGCGATCACTTCGGGCTGTCGCATACACCGCTGTCCTGTACGGCGGCGCCAATCTACGACACCTGCGGCAAGCTGGCGGCGGTTCTGGATATTTCCCTCCTGCGCTCCCCAAGCCCGAAATCGAGCCAGAACCTCGCGATGAACCTGGTGAAGGCTTCCACCCGCCGGGTCGAGATGGCCAACCTGATGGCGACCACACGCAAGGAATGGGTCTTGCGCTTCTCGACATCGCCGGAGTTTCTGGAAGTCGATCCGGAAGCCGCCATCGCCCTGGACGACAGCGGACGGATAACGGGAATGACGCACGGCGCGCTCGCGTGTCTGGCCCCGACCGGCTCCACAGACCTCATAGGAAGCCGGATCGACATGTACCTGGACCTGGATGTCGACGATCTGCCGTCACTGATGCGAGGCCGCCCGGCGGAAGATCGGGTTCTGCGCCGGCGCGACGGTGGTGGGTTATACGGTCATGCCATCGCTCCGCAAGCCGCTCGCATGGCACGCAGCCCGGTTTCCGGGACCTTGCCCACGCCGCTGCGCGGCATCTGCGGGCAGGATGCGACGCTGTCGCAGGTGGTGTCGAAGATTGCCCGGCTCGCGCCAACGCAGGTTCCCATCCTGCTGTCCGGTGAAACCGGAACGGGCAAGGAATATCTGGCAAGGGCCATCCATGTTCTGGGTCCGGCCGACCGGTCGTTCCATACGCTCTGCTGTTCTGCCCTGAAACCGGAAAAGGTCGGCGCCTTGTCTGATGCTGCAGCCGGAACGCTGTTCCTGCGCGGGATCGAAGATCTGGACAAGGCGGGCCAGGCTGCCTTGCTTGCCTTGCTGGAACATCGAAGCGACCTTCGCGTGGTGGCCACCACGCGGCAGGATCCGGCAGGTTCCACAAGCATCCGCGCACTGCGGCCGGAACTCTATTTCAGGCTTGCCGGGTCTCTCGTCCGGATCCCGCCGCTCCGGCACCGCCAGGATTTCGACTGGCTGGTCGATCGCCTGTTACGACGCTCTCCGCGGGACCTGCGCCTGTCACCTTCGGCACGCGCCGAACTCAGCGGCCGGCATTGGCCGGGCAACATCCGTGAACTCGCGACCTTGCTGGATGTCGCGACAGCGCTTGCAGAAACCGATGTGATCGACCTTACCGATCTGCCGCAGGCGTCTTTGTCCAGACGCGTCGAAACCGACCCGAAACAGGATCTGGAAGCACTTCTGGACGCCTGTGGCTGGAACATGTCTCATGTCGCCCGAAGGCTTGGCGTCAATCGGTCGACGGTGCTCCGGCGGATGCGCTCTCTCGGCCTGGAGCCACACCCCAAGCCGCGTGCATGACTATCTGTTGCGTCCTGTTGCGTGCGCAACAGCAAACGGAGTTTCTGCCCCTTAACGTCATCAATTGACGGGCGTTCCATGGAAAAATGCAGGGGCGCTCTGCATTGTTTCCTCCATAAACAGGGAGGAACTGGAATGCTCGACAAACCATTGGTTCACGAGACCGAGACTTTTCTCAACACTTTCGGCAAGGCGCTTGAAGACGGCAAGATCGATGCTGCAACGAACATGTTCCTGGACGATTGCTACTGGCGGGACCTGATTGCCTTTACCTGGAACATCAAGACCGTCGAGGGCAAGGATCAGGTCCGCGACATGCTGGAAAAGCAACTGGCCTCCACCGGGCCGAGCAACTGGCGCATCGCGGAAGGCGAAATACCGACGAAAGAGGGCGATGTCGTCACGGCCTGGATTCAGTTCGATACCGAACGGGCCCGCTGCTTCGGCCTGATCCGGCTGAAGGGCGGCAAGATCTGGACCCTGCTGACGACCATGGCCGAGCTGAAGGGCCATGAGGAGCCGAAGGGCTTCAACCGGCCGCTGGGGGCCAAGCACGGCGCCAGCAAGCACCGCACCAGCTGGAAGGAGGAGCGCGAGCGTGAACTGGCGGACCTCGGTTACAAGACCCAGCCCTATTGCCTGATCATCGGCGGCGGCCAGGGCGGCATCGCGCTCGGCGCGCGCCTGAGGCAGCTCGGTGTGCCCACCATCATCGTGGAAAAGAATGACCGGCCCGGCGACAGCTGGCGCAACCGCTACAAGTCCCTCTGCCTGCACGATCCCGTCTGGTACGACCACCTGCCCTACATCAAGTTTCCGGAAAACTGGCCCATCTTCAGCCCCAAGGACAAGATTGGCGACTGGCTGGAAATGTACACCAAGGTCATGGAACTGAACTACTGGACCCGGACCGTTGCCAAATCCGCAACTTACGACGAAGCAAAGAAAGAATGGACAGTCGTCGTGGATCGTGACGGCGAGGAAGTGGTTCTGAAACCGAAACAACTGGTCATGGCAACCGGCATGTCGGGCAAGGCAAACGTTCCGAAATTCCCCGGCATGGACACCTTCAAGGGCGACCAGCATCATTCTTCCAGACATCCGGGACCGGATCAGTATCGCGGCAAGAAGGCGGTCGTGGTCGGCTCCAACAATTCGGCGCACGATATCTGCGCGGCGCTTTGGGAAAATGATGTCGATGTGACCATGGTGCAGCGATCCTCCACCCATATCGTGCGCTCCGACACCCTGATGGACGTAGGCCTCGGCGCGCTTTACTCGGAAGAGGCGGTCCGGTCCGGTGTAACGACGGAAAAGGCGGACCTGATCTTCGCCTCACTGCCCTACCGGATCCTGCACGAGTTCCAGATCCCTGCCTATGCCGAGATGAAGAAGCGGGACGCGGACTTCTACGAAGGGCTGGAGAAAGCCGGGTTCTGGCTGGACTGGGGCGACGACGAAAGCGGCCTTTTCCTGAAATACCTGCGCAGGGGCTCCGGCTACTACATTGATATCGGCGCCAGCCAGCTCATCATCGACGGCGAGATCAAGCTGAAGCGTGGCCAGGTCACCGAGATCGTGGAAGACGGTGTCATTCTGGACGATGGCACGAAACTGGAAGCGGACGTGATCGTCTATGCCACCGGCTACGGTTCGATGAACGGCTGGGTTGCCGACCTGATGGGCCAGGACATGGCCGACAGGGTTGGCAAGGTCTGGGGCCTTGGTTCCGACACCACCAAGGACCCGGGCCCCTGGGAAGGCGAACAGCGGAACATGTGGAAACCGACCCAGCAGGAAGCGCTCTGGTTCCACGGTGGCAATCTGCACCAGTCGCGCCATTACTCCCAGTATCTGGCGCTACAGCTGAAGGCGCGGATGGAAGGCCTGCCGACCCCGGTCTACGGCCTGCAGCAGGTGCATCACCTGTCCTGACCGGAAACGCGGACAGGACCTGACCAAATGGAAGAGCCGGGGGAAATGTCCCCCGGCTCTTTCCTTCTTCACGACACCTTCACCCACACCCTCACCATCGTCATCCCGGACGTAGCGCAGCGAAGATCCGGGACCGGGGAACCACCAACGCGTGGCTGCAACAAGTTAGCGTCCATATCGAAACGTTCGTGCCTCCCCGATCCCGGCTCGCGCTTCGCTTGGCCGGGAAGACGACGTGAGGTTGGTGACAGAATTGCTTGGAAAGCGGCCTACCATTTCACGAGTGCGGAGAGGCCCTGGAACAGCGTCTCCCTACCCCACCGAAGGCTTGAACCTTTCCCGCCCCGAGACGAACCGGTCTCAGCGCGTATAAGAGCTTCGGCAGCACCGGACAGGAACAATGTCAAAATCCCTTTGACCGTAGAAGCCTGGCGCCTATTGTGCGAAAAAACCACAGTAATTTCCGTCAGGATACGGTCCATGAGCAGGTTCTGGAGCCCCATAGTCGGCAAGCTGGTGCCCTATACGCCGGGTGAGCAGCCAAAGGACCGCAGCTTCATCAAGCTGAATACGAACGAGCATCCCTATGGCCCGTCACCCATCGCGCTCGGGGCAATCCGCGCAGCTACCGAAGACAGCCTGAGGCTCTATCCCGATCCGTCAGCCGGTGCGTTGCGGGCAACGATCGGGGCAAGCTTCGGTCTGGGTGTGGATCACGTTTTTGCGGGCAACGGCTCGGACGAAATCCTGGCCCATGCCTTTCACGGCTTTTTCAGTGGCAAGGACAAGCTGCTGTTCCCCGATATCACCTACAGCTTCTACAAGACCTATTGCGAGCTTTACGGCATTTCGCACCGTTCTGTGCCACTCGATGATGATTTCCGGATTGATCCGGCCAGCCTTGGTGGGCCGTGTGGTGGCATCGTGCTTGCCAATCCGAACGCTCCGACCGGCATTGCGCTTGATCTTGAAGCGGTGCGAAGCGTTCTTGAGCAAAACCCGGATGTGGTGGTGCTGGTTGACGAAGCCTATGTCGATTTCGGCGCGGAGAGCGCCGCTCGTCTGGTTCCCGAGTTCGACAATCTTCTGGTGGTACAGACCTTTTCCAAGTCGCGCGGCCTGGCGGGCCTGCGTGTCGGATTTGCTCTTGGTCAGCCGCACCTGATCGAAGGGCTGCAGCGGATCAAGGACAGTTTTAATTCCTACCCTCTCGACCGCCTGGCGCTCGCGGGTGCAGAAGCCTCCTGGCAGGACACCGCCTGGTTCGAGGAGACCCGGCGCCTTGTGATCACGGAACGGCATCGGATGGCGGAAGGCCTGCGCTCTCTCGGGTTCAACGTGCTGCCGTCGGCAGCCAATTTCCTGTTTGTCTCGCATGAAACAAGGGCAGCACGGGATCTTCTGACAGGCCTCAGGGATGAAGGCATTCTGGTGCGCCACTTCAACAAGGACCGCATCGACAACTGGCTGCGTATTTCCATTGGAACGGAAGAGGAGGGCGAGGCCTTGCTGAAGGCGATGGCGGGACTCGTCGCCGGCTAACCTCTGCCATTCTCGCCGTTTCTTGCAAAACCACGAGGACGAACCCATGTCTCGAACATCGTTTCAAAAGGGAGACAATGCATGCTGGTCACCACCACCAACACCATTCAGGGCAAGGATCTGGACTACAAGGGTCTGGTGACGGGCGAGGCGATCCTTGGCGCGAATATCTTCAAGGATTTCTTTGCCGGCATTCGTGACATTGTCGGCGGCCGCTCCGGCGCGTACGAGGAAGAACTTGGCAAGGCGCGCAAGATTGCCATCGACGAAATGTGCCAGCAGGCCCAGGCAATGGGCGCCAATGCGGTGATCGGCGTCGACCTCGATTACGAAACCGTAGGCCAGAACGGCTCCATGCTGATGGTCAGCGCCACAGGGACCGCGGTCTTCATCCGCTGATCCTGCCATGTCATCCGACATTTTCATTTCTCCCGGCTTCCCGGAAGACCAGCGGCCCGTTGCCGCCCGCCTGTTCTGGCAGGCCTTTTCCGGCAAGCTCGGCAAGGTACTGGCCCCGGAAGAAAAAGCGCTTCGACTTGTCGAGCGCATCCTCAACCCGGATTTTGCCATCAGCGCTCTCGACCGGGAGGGACGGCTGCTAGGCCTTGCCGGTTACAAGACCCGGGACGGAGCTCTTGTCGGCGGAAGCCTCGCCGACATGACGGCGGTTTACGGCGCGTTCGGCGGCCTCTGGCGCGGGCTTCTTCTGGAAGTTCTGGAGCGCAGGATCGAGCCGGACTGCCTGCTGATGGACGGCATCTTTGTGGCCGAAAGCGCCCGCGGCCGCGGCATCGGCGGCACCTTGCTGAAAGCCATTGGCGAAGAAGCACGCCAGCGCTCGCTCACCCGTGTGCGGCTGGATGTGATCGACACGAACCCAAGGGCAAAAGCTCTTTACGAGCGCTCGGGATTCAAGGCCGTGGGGGAAGAAAAGACCGGGTTTCTCGAGCTTCTGTTCGGCTTTTCCTCCGCGACACGTATGGAAAAGCAGGTTTAGGGAGTTCAGCCAGGTTCAGAGCCAGTAGTTTTTTGGTTGCCTCAACCCCGCCCTTTCCCCTCTTCCGCAATGATGCTCTAGTTGGCCGGTCCCCAACAGGAGCCTTTGAATGTCCTCACACGGTTATGAAAGCGGGCGGTTGAACCTGCCCTTTGTCGGCATCTGCACCTTCGGCAAGTTTCCCTATCAGCCGGATTGGGACGCCATTGATGCGGATGTTGCCGTCATGGGGGCGCCGTTCGACTTCGGCACCCAGTGGCGTTCGGGCGCGCGTATGGGGCCGCGTGCGATCCGGGAGGCCTCGACGCTGTTTTCCTTCGGCCATGCGGGCGCTTATGATTTCGAGGACGACATCACCTACCTGCCGGCGGAAACCACCCGCATTGTCGATCTGGGTGATGCCGATATCGTCCATACGGACACGATTGAAAGCCACAGACGCATCGAATTCGGCGTACGCAAGATCCTTAAGGCCGGTGCCTTGCCGGTGGTGCTGGGCGGCGATCATTCGGTCAACATTCCCTGCATCAACGCCTTTGATGGCGAAGACCCGATCCACGTCGTCCAGATCGATGCGCATCTGGATTTCGTCGACGAACGACACGGCGTCCGCTACGGCCATGGCAACCCGATGCGCCGCGCGGCGGAAAAACCCTATGTCACCGGGCTGACGCAGATCGGCATTCGCAACGTCTCCTCCACCTCGCGCGATGGCTACGAGGACGCCCGCAGGATGGGCTCCGACATCCTGTCCGTGCGTCACGCCCGCAAGCTCGGCACCGAGGCGCTTCTGGCCCGGATACCGGCCGGCAAGCGCTATTACCTGACGCTCGATATCGATGCTTTCGATCCGTCCATCGCACCGGGTACGGGCACGCCGAGCCACGGCGGATTTCTTTATTATGAAGTGCTGGAGCTGCTCGACGGTCTGGCAAGACAGGGCGACATCGTCGGCATCGATCTGGTGGAAGTTGCGCCGGACTATGACCCGACCGGTTCCACAAGCACCCTTGCGGCACAGGTTCTCATGAACACCATCGGCAGGGTTCTGCATCACCGCAAGACATGAAAAACCCCGCCGGCCGGAGTGAACCGGCCGACGGGGTGAAATTTCGCGACTGGATGCTCAGAGGCCGTCGAACAGCGCCGTGGAAAGATACCGTTCTGCGAAGGACGGAATAATCACCACGATGTTCTTGCCTTCCATGCCTTCGCGCTGACCGACGCGGATGGCAGCGGTGAGCGCGGCGCCGGAAGAAATGCCCACCGGCAGGCCTTCGGTCTTTGCCACTTCCCGGGCCATGGCGAAGGCATCTTCGTTGGCGACGGTCTGGACTTCATCGTAGACGGAGGTGTCGAGCACGCCCGGCACGAAACCGGCACCAATGCCCTGGATCTTGTGCGGACCGGGCTGGCCACCGGAAAGCACGGGGCTGTCGGCCGGTTCGACGGCAACGACATGAAGGCCCGGCTTGCGATCCTTCAGCACCTGGGAAACGCCGGTGATGGTGCCGCCGGTGCCGATGCCGGAGACGAAGACGTCAACGCCGCCTTCGGTATCGTTCCAGATTTCTTCCGCGGTGGTGTTGCGGTGGACTTCAGGGTTGGCGGCGTTTTCGAACTGCTGCGGCATCACCGCACCGTCGATTTCGCTGATCAGTTCCTCGGCGCGGGCGATTGCGCCTTTCATGCCTTTTGGCCCTTCGGTCAATTCCAGCTCGGCGCCCAGGATCTTGAACATCTTGCGGCGTTCCACCGACATGGTCTCCGGCATTACCAGGATAAGCCGGTAGCCCTTGGCGGCAGCGACAAATGCCAGCGCGATGCCTGTGTTGCCGGAGGTCGGCTCGACGAGTGTGGTCTTGCCCGGAACGATCTGGCCGGCCTGCTCCATCGCCTCGATCATCGCAACGCCGATCCGGTCCTTGACGCTGGAAATCGGGTTGAAGAACTCAAGCTTCGCCAGGAGGTTGCCCTTGACACCGTGCGCCTTGGCCAGTCGGTCCAGCCGGACGATCGGTGTATCGCCGATGGTCTCGGTGATGGAGGAATAGATTTTTCCGCGACCACTGGTCTTGATCGTCATGGCAGGTCTCCCAAGTTGGCCGGATCTTCTTCCGCCGGCATCGTTCGACTATCGGAGCGATAAGATAGTACGGGTTTCGGCAAGTTATAAGGGGCCGAAAGCACCTTTGCGATCCTGCGGGTAAAACCTTTTTCCAGAAAAGCTTCAGGTCTTGGAAAAGAGCAGGTCCGGCAGATCCGCCATTGCCTCGAACAGGACGGCCCCGGCGCCCTGCATGGCCTCGCGGTCGCAAGCGGGATCCTCGACAAAGGCATAGACGCCCATGCCCGCTGCCCGGGCTGCCAGAACGCCGGGCAGGCTGTCCTCGATTACCGTACAGTTTTCCGGGGCATGGCCCATGGTACGTGCTGCCAGCAGGAACACATCCGGCGCGGGCTTGCCACGCTCACAGTCCTGTGCGGAAAACAGCCGGCCTTCCAGCCGGGGCAGCAGACCGGAACTGCCGAGCGTTGTGCGCATCTTTTCATATTTGCCGGAAGACCCGACGCAATAAGCGACGTCGCGCCGGTCGAGTTCGTCCAGCACGCCGGCCACGCCTTCGATCGCCGGAACACCCGCCTTGAAGCTCTCCAGATCGCGCAGCCGCACCTGGTCCGGCCAGTCGGCGGGCAACACCTGACCTGTCAGCTCTTCGATCATGGACTGGACGTCTTCCAGTGTCCGTCCCATGAACCTGCGCTGACAATCCGGCCCGGTCATCGGAACGCCAAGCTCGCTGATGATCGCGGCCATGTTGGCGTTGGCCATGCGTTCCGTATCGACCAGAACGCCGTCGCAATCGAATATGATCAGCTCGGACATCACGCGCGGCCAGTCGAACCGAAACCGCCGGACCCGCGCTCGGTCTCCGAGAGAACCTCGACTTCGACAATGTCCGCCTGCAGAACAGGTGCAATCACCATCTGGGCGATCCGGTCTCCCCGTGAAATCTCGAAGGGGTCGTCACCGAGATTGATCAGGATCACCTTCACCTCTCCGCGGTAGTCGGCATCAATGGTGCCCGGCGTGTTCAAGACGGTGACGCCATGTTTGGCGGCAAGGCCTGACCGGGGGCGAACCTGAGCCTCGAAACCCGCGGGCAGAGCCATGGCAAGACCAGTTGGCACCAGGGCACGGGCACCAGGTGCAAGGGTTATCTTGCCGTCAACGGCTGCCAGAAGGTCAAGTCCGGCGGCCAGCACCGACTGATAGGCGGGCAGTGGCAGATCGCGACCGTGCTCCAGTCGCTTCAGTTCCAGGGTAACAGGCATTGAAAGTGTCCGGCAGTGAGCGTTGCTGGCGAGTGACGATATTCGCCGGTCCGTGTCAAGGCTGGCGGACATTCACGAAACTTCGCATGAAAATCAGATATCTACTTGAAGTCGTAATCTTCACCTGAAACACTCTGACGCATCGTAACGTGCCAGCGATTGGGAGATTGGCAACATGAGACGATTGATTTTTGCATTTACCACCGGGTTGATGCTGGTCGCTGCACCGGCTGCCTTCGCCCAGACCGTCGGCTATGCCGACGCCATTAAGATCCTGGCCGCCAGCTGTGGCAAGGACATCGAATCCTATTGCAAGTCCGCGACACTGGCCAACAACGGCATCACTCAGTGTCTTGAACAGAATCAGTCCAAGGTTTCGGAAAAGTGTAACGCCGACCGTCTGGTCGTGACTTCACTCATTCAGGCACGGCTGGCGGCCCAGGCGGAAGCGCCCAAACTGTGCCAGCGCGATGCCGCGCAATATTGCAAGGGCGTCAAGGCCGGTGCGGGCCATCTTCTGCGCTGCCTGCTGAAGGCCCAGCCTTCCGTCAGCGAAAAATGCAACACGGCCATTGACCTGGCCGGCTACCGCTAACTCGGCACCGGGAGATTTTTCATGAACAAGATACTTCTGGCCGGTTTGTCGGCCGCCTTTCTCGCCGTGTCCGCTTCGGGCCTTGCAGCCCAGACCAAGCTGAGCCGCAACGAGATCATCAACTCCCTGCAGGGGGCCCAGCAGAAGGTCGATCTTACGGCCGATGAACTGCAGAAAGCAGCGCTGGAAAATATCCAGAAATATCCGGGTGCAAATGCTCCCAACACCTTGCCGCTTGCCGACAAGCTGGCCTCTCTGCGCCAGTTCAACGTGGAAATCACGTTCGATTTCGACAGCGCGCGCATTCGCCCGGAATCCTATGAAACCGTTGGCCTGATCGCGGATGCCCTGCACACGCCTTATCTGCAGGGGCAGACTTTCTTCATCGTCGGTCACACGGATGCAAAGGGTGCACGCGAATATAACCTGGAACTTTCGCTGAAACGCGCGCAGGCGGTGCGTGAAGCACTGGTGACCACATTCCGTGTACCGGGCGACTATCTCTTCGCTGTGGGCCTGGGTGAGGAACAGCTGCGCGATCCGTCCAAGCCGGATGCCGCCATCAACCGGCGCGTTCAGCTGATCAACCTGGGTTACAGGTAAGGGCTGCTCGGGCGGGTTTGGGCCAGGCGTTCTGAAGCCCGCCTGATACCGGCACGCAAGGACACATACCGCTCCCGTAAGCGGAAGCGGTATGACTGAACAGTGGAAATCGAAGGCCGGGATTGTTCACATGTGTCGAACGAGCCTTCTTCCCTTTCTGGTCTAATCCTTCCGGCCGAATAGCTTATCTTCTCGGGTAGAAACAATTCTCCCGAGGAGTGGTCCCATGACGGCTACACCAAACCATATTTCGCCCGTCTTTTTTGCCCACGGTGCGCCGACCCTGGCCCTTGAAGACACCGCTGCCAGCCGGTTCCTGAAGAGTTTTGCCGCAAGCCAGCCACGCCCCAAGGCAATCCTGATCCTCTCCGCGCATTGGGAAACAGACGGTTTGAAGCTGTCGGCACCGGGACCGCTGCGGACCTATCATGACTTCCGCGGTTTCCCGCGCCCGCTCTACGAGATCTCCTATCCCGCAAAGGCCGATGTGGATCACGTCGACGAAGCGGCACGCCTCCTGGAAGCTGCCGGCCACGATGTGGAACTCGACAGTCACTGGGGGCTTGATCACGGCGCCTGGGTGCCGCTGTCGCTTGCCTATCCGGATGCCGACATTCCGGTCGTGGCGATGTCGCTGCCGCACGGCAGCACGCCTGCATCCGTCTATGCCCTTGGCCAGGCGCTGGCACCACTCAAGGACAAGGGCGTGTTGCTGGCAGGGTCCGGCAGCACCACGCACAACCTGCGTGAATTCGGGCCGCAAGGCTCGCCAACGCCTGTGTGGGCGTCTGATTTCGACCGCTGGCTGGACGATGGCCTCAAGTCCGGATCGATCGGATATTTCGACGATATCCAGAGCGCTCCGAACTTTCGCCGCAACCACCCGACGGACGAGCACCTTCTGCCGCTGTTCTTCGCCTTCGGCGCAGGTGGAACGGATGCAAAGGCCCAGCTTCTCCATAGAAGCTACGAGTACGGCTCCATCAGCATGAGCTACTTCCGCTTCGCAGCCTGACCAGCCCCATCGACCGCCCCTGCTCCGGCAGGGGCGCAGGCCTGCAGAACGGTTTCGGTGAAACAAGGCAGAAAGCTGCCGGTCAGAAGCACCCGTCCTTCATCGCGTACGTTTGTGAAATTGTTTGGCTCGGCTCAGTCCGAGCCGAGCGCCTCGGCTGCGCGGGCGATGATCCTGCGGGCTACCTCACCCTTGTCCATTTCCTGCCAGTCTTCGACGCCGTCACGGCTGACGACGCGAATGGTGTTGGCGTCGCCGCCCATGATGCCTGTCTGCGGACTGACGTCGTTCGCGATGATCCAGTCGGCCTTCTTGCGTTCCAGCTTGCCACGGGCATTGTCGATCAGGTTTTGCGTCTCGGCGGCAAAGCCGATCAGCAACTTTGGCCTCAGGTCCGGATGATGACCGACAGTCGCCAGAATGTCCGGGTTTTCCGTCAGCTCCAGCGCGGGCGGTTTGCCGGTCCCATCCTTCTTGATCTTCTGGGCCCCCTCGCTCGCGACACGCCAGTCGGCGACGGCGGCGGCCATGATGGCGATATCCGCCGGCAGATTGCCTTCCACCGCCTTTAGCATCGCGGAAGCGGACTCCACGTGGATGACATGGATATTGGCCGGGTCCGGCAGTGTTACCGGGCCAGACACCAGCGTTACCCGAGCGCCCGCTTCATAGGCGGCGCGAGCCAACGCATGGCCCTGCTTGCCGGAAGACCGGTTGGCAATGTAGCGGACGGGGTCGATCGGCTCATGGGTCGGGCCTGAGGTGATCAGAACATGTTTTCCGGCAAGCGGCAGGCTGCCGGCCCGGATCGCTTCTTCCCGCAGTACGGCCTCGGCAGCTGCCACGATCTCCAGCGGCTCGCTCATCCGGCCGGTGCCGGCTTCGCCCCTTTCCGCCATTTCGCCGGATGCTGGGCCGCAAAAGGCAATGCCACGCGCCTTGAGTATCGTCCGGTTACGCTTGGTCGCCTCATGCTGCCACATCTTCGGGTTCATGGCAGGGGCAACCAGAACAGGCTTGTTGGTTGCCAGCAGCACCGCTGTCGCCAGATCGTCGGCAATCCCGTGGGCCATCTTGGCCATCAGATCGGCGGTGGCAGGCGCTATCAGGATCAGGTCGTGGTCGCGGGCCAGGCGGATGTGGCCGACGTCGTGCTCGGCCTGCCGGTCGAACAGGTCGGTGAAGACGGTTTCCGCGGCCAGAGCCCCGGCAGCCAGAGGCGTGATGAACTCTTGCGCGCCTTTCGTCATCACCGGGATCACTCGGGCGCCGCGTTCCTTCAGCCTGCGGATCAGGTCAAGGGACTTGTAGGCGGCGATGCCGCCGCTGATGATCAGGACGATCTGTTTGCCGCTCAGCATCTTAACTCAGCACTCCTAGGGTGTCGGCGGATAAGATCAGAATCCGGTGCGGAAATCCCGTGGTGCCGGAGAAATCACCTGTGTGCCCTGCCCGGTGATCTGGTAGACGGCAAGGCCCCGCTGGTTGAGGCCATTGGATTGGAAGCGGAACAATCCGTCAATGCCGATGAAGCCATCGCGGTTTGTGATGATGTTCTGCTGGAAGCGCTGCTGTCCGGCGGAGCGGATCAGGCCTGCGGCCAGCGTGACACCGTCATAGACCAGGCTGGCATTGCGCGGCGGCGCGGAGCCGTAGATGCTCTGGTAGCGTTGGGCAAAGGCCAGGAAACCCTTGTCCTCCGGCCCGGCGAACCAGGCACCGGCAAGCACCGGGTTGTTCTTGACCTGGGGAGAGTCCCACTGTCCGGTCCCGAGCAATTTCACATTGCCCAGATTGGCGCCCTGGCTGACCAGGGTCTGCACGACAACCGCCGGCACACCGCCCCCGGCCGGTACGAACAGGGCGTCTGCATTGTTCAGAACCGATTTCAGCGCCGTGGTCTTGGCAACAAGATCGGATGTGTCCGATCCGTTCATGGAATAGCGCTGGATCGATGCGATCCTGCCTGCTCCGCGGCCGACTTCCTGGCGGAACGCCGCCTCGACGATGGCACCATAGGAGCCTTCGGGGATCAGGGCGGTATAGGAATGTCTCTTCTGGCTGTTGGCATAGCCGACAACCCGTTTCACGTCGCTTTCCGGCAGGAAGCTGAGCAGATAGACGCCCCGGGATGCGACGGAGGTGTCGGTAGAGAAGGCAATGACCGGAACGCCGGTTGCCCGCGCAGCCTGCGCAGCGCCGGATACCGCCGGTGAGAACACCGGGCCAAGGATCAGTTCCGCGCCTTCCGAAATGGCAGCCTGCGCTGCCGCGCGTCCGCCTTCGGACGTGCCGCCGGTATCTTTCACCAGCAACTGCACATCCGCGCTCGGGAAGTTCTGCAGCGCCAGAGAGGCGGCGTTCTTGAATACCGTACCGATGGAGGCATTGCCGTCGGAGCTTGCCAATGGCAACAGCAATCCGATGCGCACCCCGCCCGTTCCGATGATTTCACCAGTCGGTTGCGGCTGGGCACTTGGCTGGATCTGGTCACCCGGCAGAGAGCCGAGCGTGGACCCCATGCAGCCACCTAGCAACATCGTGCTGGCTCCAGCCAGCGCCGTTTTCAAGAAAACACGTCTGTGCTGTTGCACGATGTCGCCCCGTCTTGCACTTGCCATATTTGTTGGTTCACCCTTTGGGAAAGACTTACGTATTCGCTACAGGCCTGTAAAGATTTAGTGGCCTTTCAATGGCATATCGGCCCGATCAACGGTGGATTTGCCTTGCATCGGTTGTATTGAAAGGCTAGCGCAAGGGCGCAAACGGGGCCGATGCTGCAATTCGCGGCGGACAAGAGGAAAGGCGACATGGTCAAGGAAACAGCCGGGCCGGCTGCGGACAAGAACCGCTACAGCCTCTCCGAACATGTCTTCACTGCACCCAATCTGGAACCCGCGCTCTACATCGTCTCCACACCGATCGGCAACCTCGGTGATATCACCGTCAGGGCCCTGGAAACGCTTGCTGCAGCAAGCGTAATCGCTTGCGAGGATACGCGGGTCACGGCAACGCTCACCCAGCGGTTTTCGCTGAAGACGCCGCTTCTCCCCTATCACGAACACAATGCCGACAAGCAGCGGCCGAAGATCCTGGAAGCTCTGGCGGAAGGCCGCGCCGTGGCGCTGGTGTCCGATGCTGGCACGCCTCTGGTTTCCGACCCGGGCTACCGGCTGGTGCGTGATGTGGTCGCAGAAGGGCATAAAGTCATCCCGATCCCCGGTGCGTCGGCGCCGCTGGCTGGCCTTGTCGCCGCGGGTCTGCCGAGCGACACGGTGCTTTTCGCCGGCTTCCTGCCTCAAAAAGGAGGCCCGAAGTCCCGGCGGCTGGAAGAGCTGGCCAAAGTGCCTTCGACGCTGATTTTCTTTGAATCTCCCCATCGCACCGCCGCGACCCTGGCGCTGATGGCGGAACTGCTCGGCCCCGGCCGCGAAGCCGTCGTCGCGCGCGAGCTGACCAAGCGGTTCGAAACCTTCGAGCGTGGCACTCTGGAAGACCTGAGCACCCGGTTCGAGGGCCGGCAGGTCAAGGGTGAAATCGTCATTCTTGTCGGGCCGCCGGAAGACAAGCCGGAAGCCGAGGTGGACGATCTGGATGCCTTGCTGAGTGAGGCGCTCACCGAAATGCCGGTCAGTGCCGCAGCCAAGAAAATCTCGAAAGCGACGGGGCTTGACCGCAACGAGGTCTATAAACGCGCGCTGGAACTGAAGGCGGACGACGCCTGATGGCACGTCGTCCCGGCGGAGCGGAAAGGCAACCGGCAGAAACCGATCGCCGCCGCCAGGCACATGCCCTGGGCCTTTCTGCCGAAACCCTTGCCGCCTGGTACCTGCGCCTCACCGGCTGGCGCATTCTCAAGCGCCGCTACAAGACAAAGGCTGGCGAGATCGATCTCATCGCCAAGCGGCGCAAGACAGTCGCCTTCATCGAGGTCAAGGCCCGCAAATCGCGGCAGGCGGCGCTGGAAGCCGTCACGCCCGCCAGCCAGAAGCGCATCTCGCGTGCCGCGAAGATCTTCGTCACGGAACACCCCAAGGCCGGGTTCTTCACCCTGCGCTTCGATATTATCGTCGTCCGACCCCGCGCGTTGCCCGAGCGGATCGTGAATGCGTTTCAGGCCTGGGAGTAGTTCGGGGCGCAATTTTTCGGCTGCCGAGATATTCACCTTCGGCGTCACGCCGGACAAGCGCAGCGCGGATCCGGGGCTTGCTCGCTGCCCTGCTTGCTCACAGTGGTCTCAATGTCCCGGATATTTGCGTCACCTTGGGCGCGCTCTTGAAACGAACAGGCCCCGGGTCTCCTGTCGGTCACCGGGTTGATGCTGACTATGGCCGAGAGACTTCACCTCATTTGCCGGTGCCCGGAGCCACAGGAACCGAACTCGGATCCTTCTGACCTCCCCCTCTGGACAAAGCCGACTGCGCACCGCATATCTGGACCAATCGTTCTGAAAATCCCAAAGGCGCTCAAGCGGCGCCGCCCGCCGGGAGTTGCCTCATGGCTTTGAAAGTTGCGGTCCAGATGGACCATGTTTCGTCCATCAACATTGCCGGCGACAGCGCCTTCGCAATGATGCTGGAAGCACAGTCTCGCGGACATGAACTTTATCACTACACGCCGGACCGTCTGGCGATGCGCGGTGACGAAGTGTTCTGCGCACTGGAGCCGATCGAAGTGCGCGATGTGAAGGGTGATCACTTCACGTTGGGTGAAAAGAGCCGGTTCAACATGCGCGAGATGGACGTGGTGCTGATGCGCCAGGATCCGCCGTTTGACCTCTCCTACATCGCCGCGACCCACATTCTGGAAAAGATCCATCCGGACACTCTGGTGGTCAACGATCCTGCAGCCGTTCGCAACGCGCCGGAAAAGCTGTTCGTGACCGAATTCGCCGACCTGATGCCGCCGACCCTGATCACCAAGGACAAGTCGGAAATCGATCTGTTCCGGAAGGAATACGGCGACATCGTCATGAAGCCGCTGTTCGGCCATGGTGGCGCGGCTGTCTTCCGCATCACCCAGGATGACCTCAACTACGGTTCGCTCTACGACTTCTTTGCCGCGACCTTCCGCGAGCCCTGGGTCATTCAGCAGTTCCTGCCCAATGTGAAGCACGGCGACAAGCGCATCCTGCTGGTTGATGGCCAGTTCGCCGGTGCGGTCAACCGCGTTCCGGCCGCGGGCGACCTGCGCTCCAACATGGTGCGGGGCGGTGCGCCGACCGACAGTGAGCTGACCGAGCGCGAACGCGAGATCTGTGCGCGCCTCGGGCCTTCGCTGAAGGAGAAGGGCCTGATCCTGGTCGGGATCGATGTCATCGACGGCAACCTGACAGAAATCAACGTCACCGCCCCCACAGGCATCCGCGCCATCCGCAATCTCGGCGGACCGGATGTGGCTGGGATGGTCTGGGACGTGCTGGAAGCGAAAGTGAAGGGCTGAGCAGCCCTTCCCGCCAGCCAGTTCGAATATCCGCTTGACCTCAATTTAAGTTGAGGTTGTAGAGCTTTTCTCCTTTCAGATCCCAAGGAGAAAAGCATGAAATCGGACACGGAATCCCGGCCTATCTACCGCGTTGACCGCTTTGAAGTGCCGCTTGAGGCGCGCGACGTTCTGCTGGAACGGCTCAATGTCATTCGCGGCCTGCTTCAGAACATTGAAGGGTGCCGCCAGAACCTTGTGCTTGAGCAGCCTTCCGGCGAGGGGATGGCAAAATTCGTCACCTTTGTCGAATGGCAGAACGAAGAGGTCTTTCTGGAGGCAAAAGCCCGGATTGCAGACGAATACCGCAAGGTCGCGTTCGACCCGCAGGCCTTCCTGAAGCAAATCGGTGCAAAGGCGGTCATGGCGAACATGAGCGCTGTCTGATGTCTGACGGTACGAACGGGAATACCCGCATGCGGAGGTCGCGCGCACAGCCCGCGTCAAAGCAAAAAAAACCTCCGCATGGGGGTGCGGAGGTATAAAGAGTTTGTGCTTAGACAATGCAACAGAGGGCCTACTCGGCAGCCTCTGTATGTAAAACCCGTTCCACATGGAATCGTTCCTTGGAAAAACGTGATTCACGTGAAATTTTTCAAATTTCTACTTCAGGCTGTCGTTATCGTATTGAAAATACGGGATTAATCCGGCCAAGGACGCTCAAGATTTTTTTCCATTGATACCCGCTGAAACCCCGGATCGCGCTGTCAGCGAGGCGCAACACCCGGAAATGGTGTGACTTTTCGTGTTCCCCTGGGGCATGTCGCTTGGCAGGGCGGCCACTCCTTCGGGCCGTGCAAACAAGATCAAGTCCTGAGCCGGGTCCGGGCTTTGCTGCATCGGAAAAAGAATAATCTGGCCCGCAAGGCAAAACAACGGCCGCTTTCCCGAAGGACAGCGGCCTTTCAGAAGCAACCTGCAAGTGGGATTATTCGGCTGCTTCAGTCTTGATGACGCCGCGGCGGATCTGGTCTTCCTCGATCGATTCGAACAGGGCGCGGAAATTGCCTTCGCCAAATCCTTCGTCACCCTTGCGCTGGATGAACTCGAAGAAGATCGGGCCGATCACGGTCTTGGAGAAGATCTGCAGCAAGATCTTGGTCATGCCGCCGTCGATCACACCCTCACCATCGATCAGGATGCCGTGGCGCTTCATCCGCTCGATCGGCTCGTCATGGCCGTTCACCCGGGCATGGGACATCTCATAATAGGTTTCCGGCGGGCCGGGCATGAATTTCAGGCCGTTGTCCGCCAGAAGGTCCGTGCTCTGGTAGATGTTGTCCGTGCCGACAGCAATGTGCTGGATGCCTTCGCCGTTGTACTTCTTCAGGTATTCCTCGATCTGGCTGGTATCGTCCTTGGATTCGTTCAGCGGAATACGGATCTTGCCGCAAGGGCTGGTGATCGCGCGGCTGACGAGACCGGTGATCCGCCCGTCGATGTCGAAGAAATGGATCTGTTTGAAGTTGAACAGGTCGCGATAGAAGTCCCACCACTTGTCCATGTTGCCGCGATAGACGTTGTGGGTGAGGTGGTCGAGATAATAGAAACCGACGCCCTGCGGCTTCGGGTCGAACTCGCCCAGCCAGTTGAATTCCCTGGAATAGGCCGAGCCTTTGGCGCCGTAGGTATCGACGAAATAAAGCAGCGAGCCGCCGATGCCGACAATTGCCGGAACGTCCAGGGTCTTGTCGTCGCCTTCATAAGGCGTCGCACCTTTGGCAACCGCATGCTCGAACGCCTTTTGCGCATCGACGACGCGCCAGGCCATGGCAGGCGCGCACGGGCCGTGCGTGTCCACGAACTTCATGCCGAAGCTGCCCGGTTCGGCATTCAGCACGTATGTGACGTCACCCTGGCGATAGAGCGTGATGTTCTTGCTCTTGTGCTTTGCAACGGGGAGGTAGCCCATCTTGCGGAACAGTTCGTCCAGCTTTTCCGGTTCCGGATGGGCGAATTCGACAAATTCGAAGCCATCGGTCCCTGCCGGATTTTCAGACGTGATCTGTGCCGGCGGCGCGTCGTGCGGGAACGGTCCCATGAAAGTCCTCCTCGGTAAAACGGGTCATTGAAACCAGAATGCCGCGAAGGACGCGCAGTGTGTGTGCAATCCACGTGTTTTCGCGTAAGATGATGCACGAAACATGCAGGAAATTTCGGAGTGACGCATGACAATTGCGCTGGATGGCTTTGATGTGAAGCTGCTCGCCGCCTTGCAGAACAATGCCGCCCTCACCAATGCCGAACTGGGCGACGTGATCGGCCTGTCCGCAAGCCAGGTTTCCAGGCGGCGGCAGAAACTGGAAGAAGCGGGTATTATCCGCCGGTACCGGGCGGCACTGGATCCGGAAGCCCTGGGTCTGATGGTGACGGCCTATGTCGGCGTGACGCTTGGCGCGCATTCCAGGGAAAACGCCCGCAAGTTCCGCAACATGGTGACCGCGATGCCGGAAGTGCAGGAGGCCCACACGCTGACCGGCGATGTCGATTACATGCTGAAGATCGTGGTGCCGGACCTGAAGGCGCTCAGCCACATCATCAACGACGAGCTACTGCCTCAGGAGGCGGTCCATCATGTGCGCTCGTCCATTGCCATGGAAACACTGAAGGACGACAATCTGCTGCCGCTGAAATGACCGCTCAAAGCCCCAGCCAGCCCATGAGATCGGTCCAGAAATCCTTGCGCAGGCCTTTGAGATCCGGTGCCGGGTTGCCGTATGGGTCCGCCAGGCAGACATCTGAAAACCCGGTCTTGCCGGAGAGAAGACATCGCTCCGGTTCACAGGTGATCGTGTCGGAGAGATAGATCCGTTTTCCCGCAAAGGTCTTGAATGCGAGTTCCGGTTTGTCCTGCCTTGTTCCCGAGGTGAAGACATAGGTCGGAAACTCGCTGCCGCGCGGCTGGCCACGGTCCTGGATCGCATGGATGTACAGCAGGCTTCCGGGCGCGTCTTCACGCGAGCAGCCCTTGATGTTGAAGGCATAAAGATTGCCGGTCGTGCTTTCGCCTGCATCGGCAAGCGTGCGCGAATAGGCGCTCAGCAGATCCTCCTGCCAGATCTTGCGGTAGGTATCGGCCTCGTCGTTCAGCGACAGGGCATGCGCACTCCCGCTCCCCAAAGTCCCGGCGATGAGGCAGCATCGTAGGGAAAGACTGCGGACTGAGGCGAGGAAGTTCAAGATTGTTCTCGTTGTTGCCTGGAAGACAAGCATTGTGGATTGGAGAAGTGTGACCGAGTGTAACGCAAACTTGCGTCCCTTGCAGAAAATCCCATTTGATAGTGCAACCGTGATTTAAGCCGCTTCACGCGGCAATTTTAAGGAGCCGAATATGTTCGACGCAAAATCCTTGCTGGATCAGTTTCTGGGGACCCAGGGCGGTGGTCAATCCGGCCAGCGCGGGACTGCCCGCAAGGGTGGATCCGGAGATCTCCTGTCCCAGGGCAAGGATTTTCTGTCGTCCCAGGGTGGCGGTCTGGCACTCGGCAGCCTGGCCGGTCTCATGCTTGGCAGCAAGAGCGGACGCAAGCTCGGCAAGAAGGCAGTCACCTACGGCGGCCTCGCACTGGTTGCCGGCCTTGCCTACAAGGCCTACCAGGGCCACAAGGCCAATCAGCAGAACGCGCCGCGCCCACAGTATCCGGCCGATGATCCGATCCCGCTGGAAGCACCGCGCGGCACCGCCTTCGATCCGTGCGAGCATCCGGGCGGCGAACATCAGGCCGCAATCGCTTTGCTGACGGCAATGATCTCCGCCGCAAAGGCTGACGGTCATATTGATCGCGACGAACAGGACCGGATTTTCGACAAGATCGACGAGGCCGGACTGGACAGCGAGGCGAAGGCGTTCCTGATGGACGAATTACGCTCGCCGCTTGATCTGGACAAGGTCGTGGCCAGTGCAACTTGTGAGGAGACTGCGGCCGAAATCTACGCCGCGTCGCGTCTTGCCATCGATCCGGATCATCCGGCGGAAAAGGCTTACCTGCAGATGCTCGCTGCCCGGCTTGGTCTGGAGGATGGCCTCGTTCAGGAGATCGAATACGCCGTTCGCGAAGCGCAGATGGCGGGATGACCATCAGTAAAGCGTAAATAAAATCGGGCGTCCCGTGACCACAGATCACAGGACGCCCTGAATAACCGGCACATGCCGCGCGGCCGTCGAAAAGGCAAGCCGCGAAGCGAGCCTAAAGGCACGCAGCCCTGTGGGGGAGCCGCACACCACCCCTGGCCGGCTATTTCCCGGTGTTCTCCTCGATCAGCTCGATGGCGCGGTTGTAAAGCCCTGTGCCGTCCATGCCTTTTTCGTCCATTTCGGCCACCCATTTTTCGATCGTCGGTGCCGAGGCTTCCTTCCAGCGGGCAACCTCTTCCGGTGGAAGGACAATCATCGTCGCCCCCTTCTCGATCGCTTCGTCGCGAGGCTTGGCATCGTCCCGCTGCATCTGACCACCTGCGAATCCGGACAGTTCAAGACCGGAATTCTTGTCGATGATCGCCTTCAGGTCGTCGGGCAGTCCGTCATAGGCCGCCCGGTTCATGCCCAGCACGAAGGTTGCCGTGTAAAGAGCATCGTCACCGAAATCCGTGTGGTTGCTGACGAGTTCGTTGATCTTGAGCGCGCCGGTCACCTCCCACGGCACAACGGTGGCATCGATAACGCCCTTGGACAGGGCTTCCGGAACCGCCGGTACAGGCATGCCGACAGGTGTTGCCCCGAGTGAACTGAACATGTCGTTGGTCACCCGCGTCGGGGCCCGCAGCTTCACGCCGTTCAGGTCGTCGAGCGAGTCGATCGGGTCCTTGGAGTGGATCAGCCCGGGTCCATGCACCCAGAGCCCCAGAACCTTCATGTCCTTGAAGTCCTGGTCCAGCATGGTTTCTTCCGCCAGTTGCCAGAAGGCACGCGACACGGCCTCGGCATTGGTCATGACGAAGGGCAGTTCGAAGACTTCCGTCCTTGGAAAGCGGCCGGGCGTATAGCCAGGCAAGGTCCAGACGATGTCCGCGATGCCGTCGATGGCCTGGTCGACCAGTTCCGGCGGCTTACCGCCAAGCTGCATGGCGGGGAAATGCTGGAACTCGATCCGCCCGCCCGATTCTTCCTCGATCCTGGCCATCCACGGTTCAAGGATGTTCTTCGGCACACTGGCTTGCGCCGGCAGCATCTGGTGCAGCCGCAGCGTGACCTCCGCTGCCACGGCCTGGCCCGCCGTAAGGCTCAGTGAAAGCGCGGCCACGGCAACCGCTCCCACGGTGAGCGCACCTGCGGCCACCGATCTCATCATCCGGTACTTCGACATGGTTTCCTCCCTTGTTCGAAATCGTTTCCTCACGCCTGCTCGTCCGGCAGATGCACCACCAGTCCGTCGAGCGCACCGGTCAGCCTGATCTGGCAGGACAGGCGGGATGTTTCGCGCAAGTCGGCAGCCGCGCATTCCAGCATGATTTCCTCGTCGTCCGTGCGCGCGCCGGTCTTGTCGCTCCACGCCTCGTCCACGTAGCAATGGCAGGTGGCGCACATCATGGCCCCGCCGCATTCGGCAAAGATGCCATCGACCCCGTGGCTGACAGCCGTTTCCATGACGCTCGCCCCTTCGCTCGCTTCTATGGTCTTCCGGCTGCCGTTCGGTTGGACGAAGGTGATCTGCACCATGCGGTTTTCCTTTCAGCCGGCTCTAACCCGACCAGGTTGGTTTCTTTTTGTCAGCTCAGTTTGACGGGCAGGTTCAGGGGGCCACGGAAACCGAAACCGCTCCAGACAACGTCTTCGGGCTTGTCCAGCGTCATGCCGGGGAACCGTTCGAACAGCATCGGCAGCATGATTTCCCCGACAGTCCGCCGCGAGATATGGGCACCGGCACAATGGTGCGGGCCGCTGCCGAAGGCCTGATGCGGCGCTTTTTTTCGAAAGACGTTGAAGGTTTCGCCGTCCTCGTAGAGATCCTCGTCGCGATTGGCCGAGGCCTGGATGGTCATCAGTGTCACGCCTTCGGGAATGTCGATGCCGTCGATTTCCAGATCCCGCGTCACCCGGCGAGACGACGCCTGGATCGGCGCGACCCAGCGGACACCTTCCTCGAATGCATCCGCCCAGGCGTCCTGCCGCTTCACTTCCTCAAGCTGGTCCGGATTGGTCAGCAGGCCATAGATGATGGTTGCCAGCGCATCGCGCGGCTCGTTGATGCCGCCACCGATGGCAATCTTGATGTTGGCGTAGATCTGGCTTCTGGGGATCGGGTCGCGGGCATTCAGCATGACGGAGAACGCGGAGTTGTTGGGCTCTGCCAGATGCCGGGCAATCAGGCTGTCGAACTCGGCATCCATTTCGGCATTGGCCGCATCGGACCGGGCAAACGGTTCATCCGCGAAGCCGAAATTGCCGGCGCCGTCGATCAGCACCTGCGACCAGCGCTGCATGTCGGCGTCGCCGACTTCGTCGAGACCCAGGATGTGGGCGAGGATCCGTGCCGCCACCGGTCCGCACAGGTCGGTGAAGAGGTCGACAGTTTCGCCTCGTGGCAGCCGGTCGAGATACTCCGCGGCAATCTTGCGGTAGAGATCGGCCCAGTCTGTCTTGATGACCTTGGGCGAGAAAGCCGGCTGCATGGCCATGCGCTCCCGCCGGTGTTCCTCGCCGTCCTTGCGCATCAGCGTGTGGGCCAGAAAGGCGCGCCGCATCGGTGTGACAGGATCGTCCGAACTGTAAAGCTCGGGATCGTCCTTCACCATCTTGGTGTGTTTCGCCTTGGTCAGAAAAATACGGTTTGCCGCCGGAACCTGAACGATCGGCGTTTCGGCCCGCATCCGCTTGTAGATCGGATAGGGGTCGCGCGTCAGGTCCGCAAGCGTCAGCGTTTCGTCGACAGGTGCGACCGCCATCTGCCTTCTCCTCCCAAATCCGGCACTGACGGCAGGTTAAGCGGGCAGAATAAAATCAGGCAATACGATTGACTTTATAGTTGTCATCGAATTTTTTGATTTTACAAATTGTGGTGAGTGTTCTTGCCGGATCCGGGAGGAAATTGCCGATGCCGGGCGATCCGTTGGAAGTCGATTTTCGGGCGCTGCAGGTTCTGGTCTGGGTGCACCAGCTCCGTTCGTTCACGCGTGCGGCGGAAGAACTCGGCGTCAATCAGTCAGCGGTCAGCTACACGATCAACAAGCTGCGGGACGTGTTTCAGGATCCGCTGTTCGTCCGCCAGGCCCGTCGGCTCCACCCGACACAACGCTGCGAAGATATCGTCCATCAGGCCAAACGGTTGACGGCCGAGTTCCGGCAACTGGTCGCTCCGCCGGATTTCGATCCGAAGACGGCGGCTCAGACCTTCACCATCGCCTGCAACTTCTATGAACGCGTCCTGATCATTCCGGAAATCGTTCATTTTCTGAAGCGCGAAGCGCCCAACCTGGACCTGGAGATCATCGATGCGTCGGGGATCGGTCACGAGCGCCTGCTGCGCAATGAGGCGGATCTACTGCTTGGTCCGTTCGAACGGTCGGACCCGCATTTCTACAGGCGCGACCTCTATCAGGATCGCTACGTCTGCCTGCTCGATCCGGATCACCCGAAAGCCGGAGCGGCACTGAGCCTGGACGATTATCTGGATCTCGACCACGTGCTTGTGACCTACGGTGGTCAATGGCGGTCGCGCTACATCATCGAGCTTGAGCGCATGAACAAGGACTTGAAAGTCGCCCTGCGCGTGCCGAGCCCGGCCGGGCTGGAGCGTCTGGTCGCCGGATCGAACCTCGTCGCCACGGTGCCGGAACGGCTGTCCAGATCAGTTGCGGATGGACTTCATGTGGTTCCCTGCCCGGTGGAAACGTCGGTGACGATCAGCCTCGTGTGGACCACGCTCAACCACCGCGCACCGCTGCATATGTGGGTGCGCGACATGGTCTACCGGTTGAACACACGAACCCGGAAGGCGGATGATCCGTCTTCCGGCCTGGGTATCTCGCGGTAACAGGCTTTCAGCCGGTCTCCGTCACGCGGGGCTCGGCCCGACATAATGCGACGATGGCCGGATCAACTTGCCGGTTTCCTGTTGTTCCAGGACATGGGCGCACCAGCCCGGTGTCCGGCCGACGGCAAACAGCGGCGTGAACAGGGTCCGGTCGATGCCGATCGCGTCCAGCAGGACGGCGGTATAGAACTCCACGTTGGTTTCCAGCGGCCGGTCGGGCTTGGCAGTTTTCAGTGCGGCAAGCGCTGCCTGTTCGATCTCCTCCGCCAGACGCACTTTCGGATTCTCAGGCCCAAGCAGGCGCAGCCCTGCCTTCAGGACGTCCGCGCGCGGATCCCTTGTCCTGTAGATCCGGTGACCGAATCCCATCAACCTCTCCTTGCGTGCCAAGGCTTCGCCGATCCAGGCAGCTGCGTTTTCCGGACTGCCGATAGCATCGATCATGTCCAGCACAGGGCCCGGCGCGCCGCCATGCAGCGGTCCGCTGAGGGCGCCCATTGCACCAAGAACGGCCTGTTTCAGGTTCGCCTGGGTCGAGCCAATCACGCGCGCCGTGAAGGTGGAAGCGTTCAGCCCGTGATCCAGGATTGTCACCAGATAGCGATTGAGCGCGGCGGCATGGTCGGCAGGTGGCAGCTCACCCGTCAGCATGCGCAGAAGATCGGTTGCGGTTTCCAGGGTGCTGTCCGGTGCGATCGGCGTCTGTCCCCTGGCAACCCGGTGAGACGCAGCCAGAAAGACGGGCAATGCGCCGCTGATCGCAATCGCGTCGGGCAGGCCGGTGGACATCGGCAAGGCAGCCAGGCCCAGCTGCATGCGCTCATAAACGCCGAGGCTGGAAGGGGCAGCTTCAAGAACCGGCATGACGGCAAAGGCGGCCCTCCGGGCTTCACCGAAAGCCTCACGCAGGGACGAGGCCTCAGGCATCTGGAAATCCTGCCACAGATGCCGGACGGCCTCCTCGAAGCTCAGCTTGCCGGCCAGATCTTCGATATGGCGGCCATAGAGGATGAGGACACCCTTTTGGCCGTCGACATGGCTGAGCATGGTGGTGGCGGCAACAACGCCCTCCAAACCGGCAATCGGGTCCGGCGTCATCCGGGCGGGGTTCGGCGCTTCGGTCATGGCTATCTCCTTTTCTTTCCCGGTCAGATAGAAAGAGAAGATTGCATTGATCAATGTTGATAATTAAAATCAATGTATGAGCAAGCCGATCTACCTGTCCGCCCGAGAAGCCGCTGCCGAACTTGGTGTTCAGCCCGCGACTCTCTACGCCTACGTCAGCCGGGGGCTGATCAATTCCGTTGCCGGCCCGGGCAAGCAGCGCCGCTACGATGCGGTGGATGTGCGCCGCATGAAAGGCCGCAAGGCTGCCGACGACTACTCCGGTGCTCGGCCCTTGACCGGCGACCCGGTGCTTGAAACCGAACTGACGCTGATTTCGGAAGCCGGTCCGGTCTATCGTGGCCGGCCGGCGGTCGATCTGGCGCAAACCTCCACGCTTGAAACCGTGGCGACCCTGCTCTGGGCGTCGCAGGAAGACCCGTTTGCCGAAAGCGCTCCATTGCCCCCGCCCAACCTGCCGGAAGGGCTTGCGCCGCTGGACCGGCTGATGGTCGCCCTTGCCGCCTGGCCGCTGCAGGACAAGGCGGCCTACACCCAGGCACCCAAGCTTCTGCAGGTGAAAGGCGCTGCCCTGCTGCGCTACGCGGTTGCAGCTCTCCTCAACGCAGATCCGGTCGACGTGCCGATCCACACGCAGATTGCCAACGCTTTCGGCGTGTCGTCTTCGGCGAAGAACGTGATCCGGGCGGCGCTGATCCTGTGTGCCGACCACGAGCTCAACACCAGTGCCTTCGCGACGCGCTGCGCTGCCTCCACCCGGGCGCCCCTTCACGCGGCGCTCATTTCCGGTCTGGGGGCCTTTGCCGGTCCGCGCCACGGTGCTGCATCCGACAGGACAACGGCATGGCTGTCCGATGTCGGGCCGGACACCGACATAGAAACCCTGCTTTCGGACCGGTTGAGCCGGGGCGAGCCCCTGCCCGGCTTCGGTCACACAATCTACCGCGGTCCGGATCCGCGCGCCGCTTGCCTGCTCGACGTGCTTTACCGCAGCGAGCCCGCGCATCCCTTCGTTCAGCGTCTGCCGGGTTTGATTACGGTCGCGCGTGACCTGTTCGGCGAAGCGCCGAACATCGATCTTGCCCTGGCGGCCACACAAAAGACCTATGACCTGCCGAAAGACGCCGGCAAGATCATCTTCTGCGCTGCCCGCATGACCGGATGGATCGCTCATGCGCTGGAGCAATACGCGGCGCCGGAACAGATCCGGCCTCGGGCCGCCTATGTCGGCGAGCGACCGGAATAAGCCTGGTCACTTTTGCGGGATGCTTGTATCGGGGCGTCTTTGCGACTACTTGTATCGGGCACTTTCGAGGTGCGTCCCATGGAGATTGGATGTCAGAGATTGCGTGAGCAGGCTCTCTGAAGATCAGAGAGCCTTGAATACATGAACCGGTGCCTTGGCGGGCGCCCGATGACGTGTGTTTAATTCACGAGACAATCCAATGGTACGGAACTATTCCGACTTCATTCCCGCACGCCCCAAAAACGATGGGCCGGACAAAAACACTTCACGGCTTCTTTCACTTGGCTGGCGGCCCTATTTTGCACAACAGATCAGCTCCGACGAGCTGACGGCAACACCGCCCGTCCGTGTTGTCGAGGTCCATCGAAACGCGCTTCACGTGGTCGGCGAAGGGCTGGACGAAGCGATCCTGCCTGTCAGGAACGCCACGGTAGGCGACTGGTTGCTGCTGGACCGCGCTCATCCGCCATCAAGCCGGGTGCTGGAGCGGCAGAGCCTGCTCAAACGTCGTGCACCCGGAACCGATCGACAGATCCAGCTGATCGCAGCCAACATCGACACGGTGTTCGTGGTGTCTTCCTGCAATCAGGACTTCAATATTGCTCGGCTGGAGCGGTACATCGCGCTTGCGTTCGAGGCCGGTATCGATCCGGTGATCGTCCTGACCAAGTCGGATCTGGCGAGCGATCCGGAAAACTATGTCGATCAGGCTCGGACGATTTCGAATTCGGTTCCGGTCGTGACGCTGGACGCGCGCGGCGATGAGCCGGGCCTGAAACTCGCGGCCTGGTGCAAGCCGGGCAAAACAGTTGCCTTCCTTGGCTCTTCGGGCGTCGGCAAGTCGACGCTAACCAACGCGCTTTCCGGCACCGAGGACATAGCCACGCAGGCTATTCGCGAAGACGACGCCAAGGGCCGTCACACGACGACCCACCGGCAACTTCACGTGGTTCCAGGCGGCTGTCTGGTGCTGGATACACCGGGCATGCGGGAACTGCAGCTGACGGATGTGGCAGCCGGGATCGATGATCTGTTCTCGGATCTGAACGAGCTGGCATCCCGTTGCCGCTTCAATGACTGCCGGCACGAAACGGAGCCCGGTTGCGCCGTTCAGGCCGCGCTGGAGGAGGGCACCCTGGAACCTGGCCGGCTGAACAGGTGGCGAAAGCTGAAGGCGGAAGAAGCCTTCAACTCTGCAAGTCTGGCGGAGCGCAGGTCCAAGGACCGGGCATTCGGCAAGATGGTCCGAAGCGTCATTAAGCAGAAGAAGCAGAAAACCTGGGGCGCGGAGTAGCGGGTCTGGAAGGCCAAGGCTTACGTAGCTGCTGCCATCCGGGGTCGGGCTCTGCCCAGCCCCGGATCAATGCTTTCCAGCGCACCCGGAGTTGGCAAGCGGTTTGGTCACAGTGTCAGCCGCATGTGGACGATCCGCTTGTCGCCGCGCTGTTCCTCATGGGTTTCCGTGAAGCCCGCACGCTGGTACCAGGCCCGGTTTTCGGTCATGAGCACGTTGGTATAGAGCCGGATTTCGCTCAGCCCGAAGTCCGCTGCCCGCCGCCGCGCCCAGTCGAGCAGCTGCCTGCCACAGCCCTTGCCCTGCTCTTCCGGATCAACGGCAATGCTTTCGATCAGGAGATGGTCCGGATGCCGGATCAGAACAAGGCTGGCGGCAAGAGAGGTGCCGGAGCGGAGCACCCAGACGTCGTCCTGCCGGATATGCGCGGCATAATCGGCGGTCATTGGCACGGGCACGGCGTTGATGACCGGGATATAATGCGCATAGGCCCGCCGGGCGAGTTCGGTCATTGCGACTGCATCACCCGGGTTCGCCAGGCCAAAGCCTTCGGAAACCTGTGAGGCGTCCATTAGGGATCAGGGCCTTGTTTTCATGAAGGATTCGAAATCGGGAATTCCTTCCGGCATGGTTTCGGTCCTGTCGAAACAGCCGAACGTGCCACCGTCTTTCATGTCTTCGGCAGCGGCAATGAAGGCGCGGTAGGCAAGCCGTGCCAGACCTGCCCCGATGGAGACACGCGTAACGCCCATGTCGCCCAGTTCCTTGCGGGTCAGGTGGAAGTTCTTGCGCCCGGCCAGGACGTTCATCGGCGCTTTCACGGCGGCCAGAACGGCGGCAATCTGTTCCTTGTCCTTCAGCTCCGGTGCATAGACGCAATCTGCACCCGCCTCTGCAAAGGCGTTCAGCCGCTTGATCGTCTCGTCAAGTTCATGCTGTGTCTGGACGGGTCCTTCACTGCGGGCAGTCAGAACGAAATCCGGCGCCAGCCGGTTCTTGGCATCCACCGCCGCCTTGATCCGCTCCACAGCCAGCTCCAGATCGTAGTAGGGATGTTTCGGATCGGTCGTGTAATCCTCGATGGAGCAGCCGGCGAGACCGACCTCGATCGCCCCCTTGACCGTTGCCACCACATCGTCCGGGCTGTCGCCGAACCCGTTCTCCAGGTCACCGTTCACCGGCACGCTGGTCGCGGCAATGATGTCGGCGGCATGTCCGAGCGCATCGTCGCGCGTGATCAGTCCTTCGGCATCCTTCACGCCTTGCGTCCAGGCATATCCGGCGCTGGACGTGGCCATCGCGTCAAACCGCAACCCGTCCAGGATGCGGGCTGTACCGATATCGAAGGGATTCGGCATCAGGAAAGCACGCCCTTTTTCGTGAAGAGCTTTGAAGGCGGCACGGCGTTTGGCTGCGGTCGGCATGGCCGGATCTCCCTTGAGGTGTATTTCGCAAAGATTACCGTTAAAGTTTAAATCGGCAATGCGATCCCTTTATGATGGGTGCGATGATGCTCAGGTAAGATCCAGTTTAGCCAGAATCGGGGCGCCAGTTTGGAAAAACCGTGATTCCAGCGAAACGCCTTGTCTTTGCGGTCGCAGCGCCGTTTGATGGTGAAAGCGCCAGCAGGCAGATCCAGGGAGGTTGCCATGCCGGAAGATCCCACGACACTTGCAGATTTCAACGACCCGATAACAACAGTTGACCAGCTCGAAGCCCATGCCGGAACCGCGCCCGAAAAGGTGAGGGTAAAGGAGATCAAGGCACTGGATAGCCTGTGCAGGCAGTTCATTGCACGATCCCCCTTCTGCCTGATCGCGACGGTTGATCCGGAAGGCGTGATCGATGTGAGTCCCAAGGGGGACCCGGCCGGTTTTGTCACCGTCTTGAGCGACACACTGCTGGCGATCCCCGACCGCCCCGGAAACCGCCGCCTCGACAGCTACCACAATCTGCTGAAGGACCCGCGCGTCGGACTTATTTTTCTGATCCCGGGCAAGGGCGAGACCTTGAGGGTGTCGGGCAGAGCCCGCATCGTCCGGGATGCCTGGTTGCTGGAGCGGATGCAGGTGGAGGGCAAACAGCCGGCGATGGCGCTGGCAGTGGAGATCACCCGGGCATTCATGCATTGCCCGAAGGCCATGGTCCGCTCGAAGATCTGGCAACCGGAAAGCTGGCGCAATGCTGATGACCTGGGCGACATCGGCGATGCGATGATCCGGCATGGCAAGCTGAAACAGACCCCGGAGGCGCTTCTGGAAGAAGCCACCTCCGAAGGCTTGCTCAGGCTTTATTGATCAGGTCCATGCGGTGCGTGAAACCCTTGCCGCGTAGCAGCCGCGGCGAGCAAAATGCAGGTGAATGTAGTCGACTTGCGGATTGTCGAAGAACGTCCGGATGACACCTTCAAGCTCGCGGCCTTCAACGACTTCCGCGTCGATCATCTCGTGGGCCCGGTTGAAGGCACGGGCCGACAGCAGGCGCTTCGCCACGACTTCCGGGATCGTGTCCGGGTCCGGATGGTTTTCTTTCGCGCCATCGGCGACAAAGATCGCATGCCGGGAGCGGTAGGGCGTTTCGCCAGGTTGATGTTCGAAATTGAGCAGGTAAACCCGGGTACCCGGGGCTGCATCGGCAAGTGACACACGGCAGGGAAACGCTCCGTCCGAAATGTGCACCTGAATGCCCTTCTGCGCGAGTTCCGTGTCACTCAGGCTGCTCAAATGTGCAAATTCGGTGGCGGGAAGAGGCTCGATCTGAAACATGGTGTTGTCTCCTCAATGGTTGTGAGAAGACCCTAGGCGGCTCAAAACGCCCAAACGACCCGATTTGCGAGCGGGAATATATTTTCCTGCTGCCGGTCTGTCAGGCCGGGTTTTTGACACCTGCCCGACGTGCCATACCCAGGGAAACCGGCGCGGTTTCTTCAAAGCCGAATTGGGCATAAAGCGCATTGGCCGGAATATCGGCGATCAGGCTGACATAGGTCGAGGGCGGGAATGCGCTTTCGATATGGGCAGTCAGGGCTGCCATGATGCGCTTGCCAAGGCCCTGCCCCTGGTAGGCGGGCAAAACCGCGATATCCGTCACCTGGACAAAACAGCCGCCGTCACCAATGAGACGCCCCATGCCGATCGCTTCATCGCCGTCATAAAGCATCACGCAAAACAGGCTGTTCTTCAACCCGATTTCCGCCGCGTCCCTGCCGTAGCCGCTCAGCCCGGAATCGACCCGCAGGCGCAAATAGGTATCGACGTCGGGGACCTGGGTCTTCAGCGAGATTGTCATGCAGTGTCCTGGAATCGGCTGCAACAAGGAGGGAACGCGACCCTAGCCGATCGCACCGGCGCTGGCCATCGGAATAGACATGCTCAAGCCGGACAAGGGGCTGTTGACCCCAGGCACGCTGCTTTGCATTGAAGGCTCAAGACAAACGACATCTTGCGTTCCTGCGGTGTTCTAACCGATAACGGCAGGTGGCTGAGAAAATTCGGCCGCGTACCGGAACGAGAAGACTGAGCAGACGTGGATTTTTTCAATCTCCAGCCCGGGGAATGGCAGGCCCTTCTCTTGACCCTCAAGGTCGCTTCTGCCGCCCTCGCTGTCGCGCTGCCGCTTGCCGTTCTGATGGCCTTCGTACTTGCCCGCTACCGGTTCACCGGCCACGGCGCCGTCAATGCTCTTGTGCATCTGCCGCTCGTCTTGCCACCGGTGGTCACGGGCTACGTGCTGCTGCTGACCTTTGGCCGCAAGGGTCCGGTCGGATCGTTTCTGGACAGTGTCTTCGGTGTCACCTTCGCCTTCAATTGGACCGGTGCCGCACTTGCTGCCGGTGTGATGGCTTTTCCTTTGATGGTCAGGCCGATCCGAATTTCCTTCGAAGCCGTGGATCCGAAACTGGAAGAAGCGGCCAAGTCTCTCGGTGCCCATCGCCTGACCGCCTTTCTGACGGTCACCCTGCCTCTTGCCCTGCCGGGCATTCTCGGTGGCGCGATCCTGGGCTTTGCAAAGGCCATGGGCGAATTCGGTGCCACCATAACCTTCGTCTCCAACATTCCGGGGGAGACAAGAACCCTGTCTCTGGCGCTCTATACCGCCACCCAGACCCCGGGTGGAGAACTGGCTGCCTTCCGCCTGACGCTGATTGCGGCCTTTGTCGCCTTTGCGGCGCTGATCGCCTCGGAAGCACTGGCGCGCCGATTGCGCGCGCGCATGGGGGGCGGTCATGCTTGATGTCGACATCACCGGCCGTGTCGGTCAGCTTGATCTTGAAGCCCGGTTCAACAGCCGTGGCGGGGTGACATCGCTTTTCGGCCAGTCGGGCGCCGGCAAGACAACTCTGACCAACATGATCGCCGGGCTGATCAAGCCGCTCAGCGGACATATCACCGTCAACGGCACGACCCTTTTCGACGCGAACAAGAGTATCAACCTCTCGGTCCAGGCGCGCAGGATCGGTCACGTCTTTCAGGATGCCCGGCTGTTTCCGCATCTCAGCGTTGCCTCGAACCTCACCTATGCGCGCTGGGCAGGCCGCAGGCCTGGAACCCGGGACATGGCCGAAGTGGTCGATCTGTTGGGGTTGGGCGGGCTCCTGGAGCGAAAGCCCGGAACTCTTTCTGGCGGCGAGAGGCAACGGGTGGCCATCGGGCGGGCGCTTCTGTCGGACCCGCGGCTACTGATCATGGACGAGCCGCTGGCCAATCTCGATCAGGCGCGGCGAAACGACATTCTTCCCTATCTGGACCGTCTGTGCGTGGAGGCGGGAATCCCGATCCTCTACGTCAGCCATTCCATCGAGGAAGTGGCGCGCCTGTCCAACACGCTCGTGATCCTGTCGGATGGACGCACGCCCGCCTTCGGACCGGTGGCCGACATGCTCGCCCGGACCGATCTGGGCCGGGCAACCGGCCGTCACGAGGCCAGTGCGCTGCTGGAAGGCACCGTCACCAGATGTGACCCGGACTGGGGCCTGACCGATGTCGATATCGGCGGAGCCACACTGCAGATACCGGATATGGCCGCCGTGCCGGGCGATGCTGTGCGCCTGCGCATCCGGGCCAGGGACGTTGCCCTGGCGGTCAAGCCGCCGGAGGGCCTATCCATCCGCAATGCCTTCGCGGCGACAATCCGCAGTATTTCAAGTGAAAGCGGTCCCTATGCGGAAATCCTTTGCTCCGTCAACGGTCAGGTGCTGCGTGCCCGCATCACCCGCGCGTCCGTTGCCGACCTCGATCTCCACACCGGCAAGGACGTCACGGTTCTGATCAAGAGCGTTGCCATTGACCGGCGCCAGCGCGCACCGGCCCTGTCGGACACGGCGACCGGGGAGGATTTCGCTGGATAAGGCTCCCGCTTCACGCGGCGCGCGGCTTGTTTATACTGACGCGATGTTGCGCAAGACCAAGCGCCGGACCTGGCGCAGGCTGAAGATCGGTATCGGAGCGGCGGCGATCCTGTCGACGGTCGCACTGATGTGGCTGACCGGGCTTGCCAGCTTGCGGATCACGCTTGCGGAGGTGGAAACCGGTGCGCGGGCCAATCTTGCGGTTCAGACAGCCGTTCTCGAAAGACTTCTCGACAAGTTCCGCCTGCTGTCGCCGCTGTTGGCACGTGGTCCGGATATCGGTCAGTTGCTGATGAGCACGGGCAGGTCTGGAGACCCCGGCATCGCCGCGATCGCTGCCGGCATGTCGGGCGCGGAAGAGATCTGGCTGATGGACAGGCAAGGCAATGTCGTGGTCTCCAGCCAGGATGGTGTGCCGACGGGCTCCTTCGGCGGGGCGGAACGCATCGGACATGCCTTCGAACAGGCCCTACAGGGCCAGCTCGGCCGGCAGCTCATCCCCGGTACGCCAGAGGCCGCATCGAACTATGTCTTCGCCTCGCCGTTGCGCCGGGGCAGCTCCATCGTCGGCGTGATTGCCGTCCGGGTCAGTCTGGAAGACGTCGAACAAGCCTGGGCACTCAGCAAGGAACCGCTGGTCGCGCTGGATGGCAGTGGCCGGATTGTGGTCACCAATGTGCCCGCATGGCGCGGCAAACGGATGGACGAGCTTTCTGTCGGCCGGGATATCGCCGACATGTCGGTGGCGGAGCGCATCGAGGTCCTGCTGCCGGCAACGCCGTCGCCCTACTATTACCTGCAATTGACGGAGAACTTGGCCGTTCTCGGTTGGCAGGTCAGAACGCTTGTGACGATCGAGGATGCCCGCCAGCGATCCGGTTGGGCCATGCTGGTCGCGCTTCTGGTCTGTGTGATCGCCGCCGGAGGTATCGCCATCCTGATCGTCAGGCGGGAAGAATTCGTGCGCCAGGAACGGCGCAACCGGGCGAGCGCACTGCGCCTGGAGCGCCGTGTGCAATCACGGACAGCGGATCTTCGCCGCACCAACGTCCTTCTGGAACAGGAAGTGCGCGAGCGCGAACAGGCTGAAGCCGATTTGCGTCTGGCCCAGGCCGAACTCGTGCAGGCAGCCAAGCTCGCAACGCTCGGCCGGATGTCTGCGGCTCTCAGCCACGAGTACAACCAGCCATTGGCAGCTATCCGTTCCGATGCCGAAGTGGCAGGCATGCTGATCGAGCGGGGGCGAGCGGACGAAGCCCTCGGCAATCTCTCGCGGATCGAAGGCATGGTCAGCCGCATGGCCGAAATCGCCAAGACGCTGAAAGGCTTCACCCGCAAGTCGGGCACCGACATCAAGCCGGTGTCCCTGCGTCAGGTGATCGACGAGGCAACGCTTCTGCTGCAGCCACATATCAAGCAGAGCAAGGTGCGTCTCGATCTGGCGCTGCCGACGGAGGATATCATCGTCAAGGGCGGGCGCATCCGCCTGGAGCAGGTGGTCATCAATCTCCTGTCCAACGCTCTGGATGCGGTCAGCGGCAACGCCGCATCGCTTGCCATGCCCGAAGTGCGGCTGGAACTGAGGCAGGAAGGCAGCGAAGCGGTTCTGACCGTCAGTGACAATGGCACAGGCATCGATGCCGATGTGCTGCCGCAGATCTTCGACCCGTTTTTCACCACCAAGGATGTCGGCGCCGGGCTCGGGCTGGGCTTGTCGATTGCCTACAAGATCGTTCATGACTTTTCCGGATCGCTGAAGGCGGCGAATCGCGACGGTGGCGGTGCGGTGTTCACCATGCGCCTGCCGGTGGCCGATGAGCATGTCCTTGCAGCGGAATGAAATGAGATAGGCGTTAATGGATCAGGCGACCGTCCTACTGATTGACGATGAAGCGGACCTGCGCGGCTCCTTGAGCCAGGGGCTGGAGTTGTCCGGCCAGGCGGTGTTTGCGACCGGCGAACCGGAAGAAGCCCTGGAGCGGGTCAACCGCGGGTTCTACGGCGTGCTTGTTACAGATATTCGCATGCCCGGGACGGACGGGTTCCAGGTCATGAAGCGGGCCTTCGAGATCGATCCCGCCCTGCCCGTGGTGCTGATCACCGGCCATGGCGATGTGCCACTGGCGGTCGAGGCCATGCGCGCCGGTGCCTATGATTTCATGGAAAAGCCCTTTTCCGTTTCGCGCCTTGCCTCCGTAGTGGAACGCGCGCTCGACAAGCGCCGGCTGGTGCTGGAAAACCGAAAGCTGCGCGAGGAACTGGCAGACCGAACGGGCCTGGAAAGCCGTCTCGTGGGGCGCACCGCCGCCATGGAACTGCTTCGCCGCAATGTCACGGCCCTGGCGGCAACCGATGCCGATGTGCTGATCCTGGGGGAGACCGGCTCCGGCAAGGAGGTGGTCGCCCGGGCACTGCATGACGAAGGTCCCCGCAAGGAAAAGCCTTTCGTCGCCCTCAATTGCGGGGCGCTTCCCGCCGAAATCATCGAATCTGAACTCTTCGGCCACGAGAAGGGCGCCTTTACCGGTGCCAGCGGACAGCGCATCGGCAAGCTGGAACATGCCCATGGGGGCACCGTGTTTCTGGACGAAATCGAATCCATGCCGCTGGAACTGCAGGTCAAGCTGCTGCGCGTGATCGAGACCCGGACAATCGAACGGCTCGGCTCCAACAAGGCGATCGAACTGGATGTGCGCTTCATCGCGGCCACCAAGGAAGACCTTGAGGCCGCCGGCAAGGAAGGCCGGTTCCGGCTGGACCTGTTCTACCGGCTCAATGTCGTCAACGTTGCCATTCCACCGTTGCGAGACCGGCTGGAGGATATCCCCCTCCTGTTCCGGCATCTGGCGGTGGAAGCCCGGGCACGCTACCGGCGCGAGATCCCGGACATCAACGAGGAATATCTCGCCGAGCTGATGGCGCGGGACTGGCCGGGGAACGTCCGCGAGTTGCGCAATGTCGCCGATCGTTTCGTGCTCGGTGTCGAGCTGGTCAACGCGCCCAGCAGCGGGGCCGGATCCACCTTGTTCGAACAGGTCGCGACATATGAACGGGCGTTGATCGTCGCCGAACTCAAGCGCAACGACGGTGCCATCAAGCCCACTTACGAGAACCTTGGGCTCTCGCGAAAGGCGCTTTACGAGAAAATGCGCAAATACGGTCTCGGCAAGGACGAAGCGCTTTCCGTCTGACAATGACCTGATTTCCTTGCCATCCCGGCTTGCTGGGCGGGTCGGCAAAACGAATGGCCGAAAAAAGTTTCGGGCCGGTGTCACAAATCGCTGCACCCGGTCGTCAACCCTGTGTCACACCCTGAAACCTGAATGGAAGACACGCCAATGACGACCTCTAATGCCATCAATCACTACGAAAATGTCCCCGATATCGTGAAGCGTTTCGTCGCTGCCAGTGGTGAGATCGGCAAGGCAGGGTTGGAGCCGAAACTGCGGCATCTCATCGATCTGCGTGCCTCGCAGATCAACCAGTGTGCCTATTGCGTGAAGATGCACACCCAGGAAGCACTCGACGCGGGCGAGACCCAGGAGCGTTTGCAGCGCCTGACGGTCTGGCGGCACGTTGATGACTACACGCCGGCGGAGAAGGCGGCCTTTGCCTGGACGGAAGCCTTGACCAGTCTTCAGGTCGATACGAACTATGAGGCATTGCGCGGTGAATTGCGCCGCCACTTCGATGACGCCGAGATCAGTGCGATCACCGCCGCGGTCGCGATGATCAATCTGTGGAACCGGGTACAGGTATCGAACCACTGACATGAGTGACGCTCCAGGCATCGATGTTTTCGAGACGGTACGCCCGAAGCTGATGGGGCTGGCCTATCGCATGCTCAGCTCCATGGCAGATGCCGAGGATGCGGTGCAGGACACATACCTGAAGTGGCAATCCACGGACCGTGCCGGCATCCTGAATCCGGAAGCATTCCTCACCACGGTCTGCACCAATTGCTGCCTGGACACTCTGAAGGCCGCTCACAGGAAACGGGTCGACTATGTCGGCCCGTGGATCCCCGAACCGCTTCAGTTCGAAAGTGGCTCGGACCCGGAGACCGACCTGGACAGGGCACAATCCCTGACGACAGCGTTCCTCCTGCTGCTGGAGCGCCTCAGCCCGAAGGAGCGCGCCGCCTACCTGCTGCGCGAGATCTTCGCAAAGCCGTATGACGAAGTTGCCGAGACTCTGGGGGTTACCGAACAGGCCTGCCGCCAGTTGGTGTCCCGGGCAAGCAGACATGTGCAGGGTCCGACCTCCCGTTTTGTTCCTCCGGCCGATCATCAGGACCGGATCCTGTCTGCCTTTCTCACCGCTATCGAAACAGGGTCCACGGACCACCTGACGGGCCTTCTCGCCGAAACCGTACAACTCCAGTCCGATGGTGGCGGCAAGGCAACGGCCATGAGCCGGATCCTGGAAGGCGCGGACGAGGTCGCTCGCTACGCGGTTCTTATTCTTGGCCGCCTCTGGGAGCCCTGCCGGATCAAGATACTGGATCTGAACGGCACACGTGGCCTCGTCATGTTCTACGGCGACGAGATCGTGACAGCTGTGATGTTCGCCTATGACACCGATGGACGACTGGAGCGTATCTACAACATGCGCAATCCGGACAAGCTGGCACGCCTGAAGGTCAAGCTGCGCCACGACCGGTCTTCAGGCGCTATCTGGCACTGATAATTCGGCGCTTTACGGCTTAAAATATGATGTAGCAGGCCTGAAATGTGTCGGTTTCGACACATCCGGTTTGATGCCATGTGTCTGACTCGACCCATAAACGAAAGTCTCTCCCGACCAGGTTCATTTGAAACTTTTTGTTAACCTGCAGAAATCGGCGCTTTTTGTTGCTCTTCCGGCACTTGGCACGGACTTTGCCAATAGGGTGCCGACCAGCCACCACGCTGTCCGGCCCGAATGGCCGTCATACTGAAATGTCTGGGAGGACATCCGATGAAAAAATTCGCTCTCGCCGCAGCTACCGCGGCGTCTCTGGCCCTGTCTGCAAACGCTTATGCGGCTGACGATTGCAATGACGGTGAAATCGTCATCAAGTTCAGCCACGTGGTTGCCGCAACCGGCCACCCGAAAGGCGACGCTGCCACGCTGCTGGCGGAACGCGTCAACGACGAGATGAACGGCAAGGCCTGCATGCAGGTGTTCCCGAACTCTCAGCTGTTCGACGACGACAAGGTAATGGAAGCTCTTCTGCTCGGCGATGTTCAGCTTGCTGCGCCGTCGCTTTCCAAGTTCGAAGCCTACACGCTGAAGTTCCGCCTGTTCGACCTGCCGTTCCTGTTCCAGGATCTGGACGCCGTCGAGCGCTTCACCACAGGTGAAAACGGCAAGGAACTCCTGAACTCCATGACCGACTACGGTTTCCAGGGCCTCGGCTACTGGAGCTCCGGCCTGAAGCAGTTCTCCGCCAACAAGCCGCTGCTGGTTCCAGACGATGCAAAAGGCCTGAAGTTCCGCGTGCAGACCTCTGACGTGGCTGTTGCCATGATCGAAGCCATGGGCGCCAACGCTCAGAAGCTGGCCTTCAAGGAAGTCTACGGCGCACTGCAGACCGGTGTTGTGGACGGTCAGGAAAACTCCTGGTCCAACATCTACACCCAGAAGTTCTTCGAAGTGCAGGACGGCATCACCGAAACCAACCACCAGCTGCTTGCTTACCTGCTCGTCACTTCCGACGAGTGGCTGGACAGCCTGGATCCGGAAGTTCGTGACCAGTTCCTGACCATCGTGGAAGAAGTCACTGCAACCGCAAACGGTAACGTGGCAGCTGCTGAAGCCCAGAACCGCCAGAACGTTCTGGATGCCGGTTCCACCATTCGTGAACTGACCCCGGAGCAGCGCAAGGCATGGGTTGGCGCCATGAAGCCGGTTTGGGACAAGTTTGAAGGCGATATCGGTAAGGACCTGATCGACTCCGCCGTCGCTTCCAACAACGCCAGCTAAGGCTGACCTGAAACAACTCCTGGAAGGGCCGGATCGTCCGGCCCTTCTGCCAAGGTCCCGCGGCCGCCCGCGCAACCATGCCGGCGGACACGCTGATAACCAAGAGGCCAATTCGGGGGAAACGCATGCAACGCGTCGACAATTGGGTCACGCGCTTCGAGGAAGGTGTACTCGCCTTTCTCCTGGCCGCCATGACCATCGTATCCTTCACCCAGGTGGTGGCGCGATACGGCTTTAATTCCGGCTGGACCGGTGCCCTGGAATTCACACGTATCCTGTTCGCCTGGCTGATCCTGTTCGGCATGAGCTATGGCGTCAAAATCGGCTCGCATCTGGGCGTCGATGCGGTCATCCGCCTGTTTCCCAAGCCGGTGTTCCGGGCTGTTGCCGTATTCGGTGCGCTCTGCGGCGTTGTCTATGCGCTAACGCTGCTCTGGTCGGAATGGCTGCACATCTTCGGTCTCGATACCAGAGGCGGCGCGATCGACTACTGGTCCAAGATGTACAAGATCGGCATCGGTCTCGACGACCTGCGCTATCCCGACGCGATCATTGAAACCTTCGGCACTAAAGAGCGTGTTCAACGCTGGATCGCCTATCTGATCCTGCCCATCGGCCTGTTCCTGTTCATGTTCCGCTGCATCCAGGCGGCCTGGCAGATCATTACCGGCGAGCGCGAGATGATGATCGCCGCGCATGAGGCGGAAGACCTCGTCGCTGAAAACAAAGACGTCTTGAAGGACTGAGGCCGGGGCAATGGAAGCAGCAATTCTCTTCATTCTCGTCCTCGGCTTCTTGTTCCTGGGCGTTCCAATCTCCATTTCGCTCGGCTTGTCCAGCGTTCTGGCGATTGCCATCTTCTCCAACGATTCCATCTCGTCGGTGGCGCTGCAGCTGTTCACGGCGTCGCAGAACTACACACTCTTGGCGATTCCCTTCTTCATTCTGGCATCGGCCTTCATGTCGACGGGCGGTGTTGCCAAGCGCATCATCCGTTTCTCGATCGCGTCCGTCGGTGCGATCCGGGGCGGTCTGGCGATCGCCGGCGTCTTCGCCTGCATGCTGTTTGCAGCTCTGTCAGGCTCGTCGCCCGCAACCGTGGTCGCGATCGGTACCATCGCCATCGCCGGCATGCGGCAGGCAGGCTACACGAAGGAGTTTGCAGCGGGTGTCATCGCCAATGCCGGTACGCTCGGCATCCTGATCCCGCCTTCCATCGTCATGGTGGTCTATGCGGCTGCAACCAACGTTTCCGTTGGCCGCATGTTCCTTGCCGGTGTGGTTCCAGGGCTGATCGCCGGTCTGATGCTGATGATCGCCATCTACGTCATGGCACGCGTCAAGAACCTGCCGGCCCAGCCGTGGCCAGGCTTCAAGGAAATCTGGCATGCCATGATGGAAGCGGCCGTCGGCTTGTTCCTGATGGTTATCATCCTGGGCGGCATCTACGGCGGTATCTTCACCCCGACCGAAGCCGCGGCAGTGGCAGCCGTTTACGCCTGCCTCGTGGCACTCTTCGTCTATCGCGACATGGGCCCGCTCAGTGGCATTCGCTGGGTGCAGGAACAGGACGGCCCTCTGGGACTGGCCGGTTTCAAGACCATCACCTACGGGTTTGCCGCAATGTTCGCCTGGTCGAGCATCGCCGGCATGGTTACGGACAGACAGGGTTTCTACGGCATCGACAGTGCCATTGTCCTGCTGGCTGCGCTGATTGGCTATCCGCTTCTGCGTGGCCGTGTCAGCCCTGCGGAGCTGCCGTCCATCTATGGTATCGGCGCAAAGATTTGGGGTCGGAATATCGGACTGATCGTCTGGAAGTTTCTTCCGGCCATGTTCCACAAGGACACCAAGAAGGTGATGGTGGATGCGGCGAAGACGACCATCATGCTGATGTTCATCATCGTCAACGCCCTGCTGTTTGCCCACGTGCTGACATCGGAGCGGATTCCGCAGGCAATCACCGACTGGATGGTCGGAGCCGGTTTCAACTGGTTCACCTTCCTGATCGCGGTTAACCTGCTGCTGCTGCTTGGTGGTCAGTTCATGGAACCGTCGGGCCTGCTTCTGATCGTGGCGCCGGTGGTCTTCCCGATCGGCATGGAACTCGGCGTCGATCCGGTTCACCTCGGCATCATCATGGTCGTGAACATGGAAATCGGCATGATCACGCCGCCAATCGGGCTCAATCTGTTCGTCACATCGGGGATAACGGGGATGAGTCTGGTGCAGGTGGTCAAGGCGGCAGCGCCGTTCGTGCTCATCCTGCTCCTGTTCCTCATCCTGGTGACCTATGTCCCGGCCCTGTCCACCTGGCTGCCCTACAGCCTGATGGGACCGGAAATCATCACAAACCGGTAACGACCCGGATCATCCAGAAACTCGAACGGCGGGCCTTGCCCGCCGTTTTTTTGTTTGCCGGACCCGGGAGGGAGCCTTCACGTCCTTCACCAGGCCTCATCCCCGCCACCTCATCCTGAGGAAGGCCAAGGGCCTGTCTCGAAGGATGGGCGGCACACTCCGAAACAAGCGGCCCATCCTTCGAGACGCCCGGCTGTACCGGGCTCCTCAGGATGAGGCTGATGGGAATGGGGGAGGTGGGAGTGGAGATCGTGGTACAAAAAAAGCCGGCCCTCAGGACCGGCTTGAAAGGCTCTGTTTCAAAAAATCGCTTAGACGATGCTGCCGAGTTTCATGGCAACGCTCATGTCACCTTCCACCTGCATCTTGCCGCCCATGAAGGCAGCCGTCGGATTCAGATCACCCGAGAGAAGGTCACCGAGGTCTTCGGCGGACATCTTGATGGTGCAGTCTGCCTCGTCATCTTCGTTGGAAACGCTGGAGCCTTGCAGAAAGATGATACCCGTTTCCCCAAGATCGAACTTGACGGATTCTTCAATGCCGCCATCGGCAACCTTTGCGCGGACACCTTCGGTAAGCTGTTCCAAGGACATGTCGTTTTCTCCCGTTTGAATTGGGCCGGAGCCCGTCTTTGCCCTCTTGAAGCATGACGTTTACGTAATCGTCAAGTAGAAATCTGTGTCGAAAGAGATGTGCCGCCGGGAGCCTTTCGCCACATGCTCCGTCATCCCATGGCTTGACCATGGGATCCCTGTCGCTTCACCGGCAGCGCGGCCGCCGTGATCATCGCATGGATTGCCGGATCAAGTCCGGCAATGACGGAGAATTTCAACATTTCGCGGTGCCAGAGGCAATCCAACTGACAGGATCGTCAGATCAATGATTGTCCCGTGGCAGCCCCTTGGTATGCGCGACGTCCTGGTATTTAACCGCCGGCTCCAGAACCATGCCCTTGTCGAACTGCCCGATCATGGCGCGCTGGATCTCCTGCCAGGGTGTCTGGCTCTCCGCAATCTTGAAGCCGCCCGCCGCTTCCAGGTCCGTGCGTCGTTGCGCAAGTTCCTCATCGGAAATCAGGATGTCGGCAGTGCCTTTCCTCAGATCGATGCGCACACGGTCCCCGCTTTTCAAAAGCGCGAGTCCACCCATGGCGGCAGCTTCCGGTGATGCGTTCAGGATCGACGGCGAACCGGATGTGCCCGACTGACGGCCGTCGCCGATGCAGGGCAGGGATGTAATCCCGCGTTTGATCAGGGCTGCGGGTGGCTGCATGTTGACCACCTCAGCACCGCCCGGATAACCGATCGGGCCGGTGCCCCGGATGAACAGCATGCAGTGTTCATCGATCTCAAGGTCCGGATTGTCGATGTTGTCGTGGTAATCCTCCGGCCCTTCGAACACAACGGCACGGCCCTCGAACGCTTCCGGATCGTCCGGATTGGAGAGATAGCGGTCGCGGAACTCTTCCGAGATGACGCTGGTCTTCATGATGGCGCTGTCGAACAGGTTGCCCTTCAGGTTGATGAAACCAGCCTTGTCTTTCATCGGATTGTTGAAGGGCTTGATGACGTCCGGCAGATCTGTAACGACACCGTCGCAATTGTCGCCGATGCCCTTGCCGTTGACGGTGAGCGCGCCCGGATGCGGCAGCTTGCCGTTTCGCATCAGCTCCGCCACGACAGCAGGCACGCCGCCTGCGTGGAAGTAATCCTCGCCGAGATATTCTCCGGCCGGCTGCAGATTGACCAGCAGCGGCACGTCATGGCCGATCTCCTGCCAGTCGTCGTTGTCCAGCTCCACACCCAGATGGCGGGCAATGCCGTTCAGGTGGATCGGTGCATTGGTCGAACCGCCGATGGCCGAGTTGACGACAATGGCGTTTTCAAACGCTTCGCGGGTCATAATGTCGGAGGGTTTCAGATCCTCACGCACCATGTCGACAATGCGTTTGCCGGTCTCGTAGGAAATTGCACCGCGCTCACGGTAAGGCGCCGGAATGGCGGCCGCCCCCGGCAGCTGCATGCCAAGGGCTTCGGCCAGCGAGTTCATGGTCGTTGCCGTGCCCATGGTGTTGCAGAAGCCGACGGACGGCGCGGAGGAGGCGACGAGGTCCATGAAGCCCTTGTAGTCGATCTCGCCTGCGGCAAGCATCTGGCGGGCCTTCCAGACGATGGTGCCGGAGCCCGTGCGCTCGCCCTTGTACCAGCCGTTCAGCATCGGACCGACGGACAGCGCGATGGCCGGAATATTCACCGTTGCGGCGGCCATCAGGCAGGCAGGTGTGGTCTTGTCACAGCCGATTGTCAGCACCACGCCGTCGATGGGGTAGCCATACAGCAGTTCGACGAGACCAAGATAGGCCAGGTTCCGGTCCAGTGTTGCGGTCGGGCGCTTGCCGGTCTCCTGGATCGGGTGAACCGGAAATTCGAAGGCAATACCACCGGCATCGCGAATACCTTCGCGCACACGCTTTGCCAGCTCCAGATGGTGGCGGTTGCAGGGTGAAAGGTCAGAGCCGGTCTGGGCGATGCCGATAATCGGTTTGCCCGACTGCAGCTCTTCACGCGTGATGCCGAAATTCAGGTATCGCTCGATATAGAGCGCGGTCATGCCCGGATTGTCGGGATTGTCGAACCAGGCGGCGGACCGCAGTTTCGGTGTTTTGGTGTCGCTCATGTCGCCTCATCCCTCAATGCACTCACAAAGTGTCAAAAGCCGATAAACACCAGCTCCATGAGGCTGTAAAGGCGCTGAAACCCGATTTCGGTTCCACAATCTGAGAATGCGCGCGTCATGTATTCCGGTGCAGCGTATCTGCAATGGAAAATCGGGCAAATGTCCAAAGAACGGCAAGACAGACAGCGAAAAGAACGGGTGCGGCCGACAGCGGAAGGAGGGTCAAGGCACCGCACAGGCCGGCGAAAAGCCAGAGACCTGACAGCAGCCGGCGGGCGTGCACGGCCAGCAGATTGCGGCGCATGGCCAGCGCCTTCAGGGCAGGGAAGGCACCAATGTCGTCGGTATCGCTGACAGCAAGGGGGGAATGCCTTGCATCCGTCCCGTCCTTTCCGGGCGTGGCGCCTTCGCGCAGTTCCAGCGCCATACGGTCCTGCGACAGGGTCAGGACAAGGGGAGGCATGTCCGGAAAGCAGCGGGAGGCGGCCTCGGGCGCGGTTTCTCCCGGCTTCGGATCGTCGGTCAGCTCTAGGCCAAGCATGCCCGCCAGCGCGCTGCGTGTGTTGGGGCTGTCACCACTGAACAACCACGGCACGAGGCCCTCTTTGCGCAGGGCCATCCCCGCAACGCCGGCGTCCTGACGCAATGTGCCTTCCAGACCTAAAACACCCACGACGCGTCCCCCGACAGCGACACGCAGCACCGTCTTGCCGTCTGCTTCCAGCGACCGGGCAATGGCGTCGGCGGTAAAACTGTCGATCTTGAGGCGCTTCAGGAGGTCCGTCGTGCCGATCACCACGGTCTGTCCGCCGAGCAGCGCAACAACACCCAGACCAGGTGTCGGTTCGAACCGGTCCGGCATCTTGAGGGCGACCTGCCACTGGCTGGCCAGTTCGCGCAGGGCCTGGGCGACCGGATGGGTTGATCCGGCTTCAGCGGAGGCGGCAACGGCCAGGAGCGTTTTCGGCTCGTTGTTGAAGGCCATGACATTGGTGACCATCAGGTTGGGTCCAGACATCACGGCAGCCTTGTCGATGAGGATATCGCGGGCATGAGCGACCTTGGTGAAGGCGCCGGGGGCAATGTCACGGGCGCCTGCCGCCAGCGCTGCCTTGTGAAAGACCTTGTCCGCGAATGCGTTGATTCCGTCGATCAGTTGCGGCCAGGAAAGAAGCAGAGCGGCGGCAAGAGCTGCGGGGGCCTCGGTCCTGTCGAAGACCCACCACCAGGTACCGGCAGCCAGCAGCGCCAACAGGACAGACCATGCCGCTTGTGGCACTCCGCTGAGGTCACCCCTTGGTGGCAGCAGAACCACACCGAACGCCCGCAGCACCATCAGGAAAGCTGCGGCAAGGGCGGGTGCATTGGTCTGGGGCGATGTCGGACCGGACAGGTGGAGGCCGGTCGAAACGGCAAGCAATCCGGTGCTGACCAGCGCCGTGAAAAGCGTCAAGGGCCGGCCGACAGAGGTGTTGAGCGAAAAAGAGAGGCCGAGAAGCGAAAAAATCGCGGAAAACATGCTGAAAATTAAGGCGCTGTAGGAACCGAAAACCAAAAGTGACGTCGCGGCGTCAGAGGGTTCTCCGCCTGCTGCTGCCAGAGCCAGAACAAGGCACACTACGGCAATGACAAGAAAAAATGCCCAAAGAACTGAAATCAATGATGTTTTCGGCATAGCCGGTCGGCTCTCGTATCTGGAATTCTTCTGCTGGAACCGGGTCGTGGGCCAACTGGAGATACAAACGGCACGCCCTGGGGACCGTCTGAAAATGCGGGAGCGGCCGGAGACAGGCAATGCCGCAGAGTCAGTTCGGTAAGCATGTTGCCTGTCCCAGTCGCAGTGCATCGGAATGGGTGCTGACCATTTGTGCAGCGTGGAACTTGAGCGAAACTGAATTGCGAGTAGTATAAATGGGTAATTTTTTAAACGGCCTGCAAGTATTGAGGGCCTGTATTTAATAGTCCTCTGGACGAAGATTATTTCGGGGTGTGGTATATTAATGGGAGAGCCGAAAGGCTCTCCCTTTTACGTTTGGGCGCGCCGGAAAAACATGGTTAACATCTGTTAACAATCGGGTCCGGACTAAAAATCAGAATGAATCTATTTGGGTGCAGATCGTAGTGGCGCCCTGGGCGGCAAAAACTGCCCGGTTCGGACTGGATTGTGACTAACGTTTTGCGGTCACCGGAGAATCGGGGTGGGGCTTGGAGTCAAGTCAGCGACTCGGCCGAATCCGAAAAAAGACTCATCTTCAAAGACTTGGGAAGGCCGGCGACAACGCCGCCGGTTCCTTCAGGCCGTTGCGAGGTTTGCACGCGACAGCAACTCCAGTGACGGCATCAGGTTCAGGAGTTCGCGGGTATAGGGGTGTTGCGGCGCTTCGAAGAGCTGGTCGCAGTCTGCCACCTCGCACAACTCGCCATGGCGCATGACGCCGATGCGGTTGCACATCTGCCGGATCACGGCCAGATCGTGGCTGATGAACAGCATGGTCAGCCCAAGTTCTTCCTGAAGATCCTTCAAAAGGTTCAGGATCTGCGCCTGGATCGACACGTCGAGTGCCGAGGTAGGCTCGTCACAGATCAGGAACCTGGGCCGCGTCGCGAGCGCCCGTGCGATGGAGATGCGCTGGCGCTGACCGCCGGAAAACTCGTGCGGAAATTTCCTTCCGGCCGCCGCGCCCAGGCCGACATGATCGAGCAGGTCATCGACGATCTGGCGCACTTCCGCATTGCTTGACGCCAGTCGGTGGAACTTGATCGGTTCCGCGATGATGTCGCTGACGCGCATGCGGGCGTTCAGCGAGGAATAGGGATCCTGAAAGATCATCTGCATCTGGCGGCGCATCGCCAGGACGTCCTTGCGATTCTTGAGCGACGTCAGTTCGGTCTTGCCGAACAGGATCGACCCTCCCGTCGGCTGATAGAGGCCGGTGATCAGGCGCGCGATGGTCGATTTTCCCGACCCGCTCTCGCCGACGAGGCCGAAGGTCTCGCCTTCGTTGATGTCGAAACTGACCTTCTTGACCGCCTGGAAGTATTTGCGCTTGGACGGGAAGATCGAGCCCCGGGTCTCGAACCGCATGTCGAGGTCCGTTGCCTTGACCAGCGGGCCGGACACTTTTTCATAGTCGCGTGCCTTGCCGAGCCAGTGTGTGGCGATGTCGATCTGCTTCTGTGGTGTGCCGGCCTTTTCGATGTAGTTGACCACCGGAAACCGCTCGACCTTGATGTCCGGGCGTGGCACGGCGGAAATCAGGCTCTGGGTGTAGGGGTGTTCCGGAGCGCCCAGCACCTGGGTCGTCTCGCCGTATTCCACCAGTTCACCGTGGTACATCACCGCCACATGGTCCGTGATGTCGGCAATCACGCCCATGTCATGGGTGATCACCAGCATGGCGACGTTACGCTCCCGGCACAGCTTCTTCATCAGTTCAAGGATCTGCGCCTGGATGGAAACGTCGAGCGCGGTTGTCGGCTCGTCCGCGATCACCAGTTCAGGTTCCGCACACAGCGCAAGCGCGATGACCACCCTTTGGCGCATGCCGCCGGAAAACTGATGCGGATACTGCTTGATGCGTTCGGGCGCATCTGGAATGCCCACGGCCTCGATCAGTTCGATCGCGCGCTGGCGGGCCTGCGATCCGGAGAGCGGCAAATGGGTGCGGATCGTCTCCACAAGCTGGCTTTCCACCGTCTGCAGCGGATCGAGAGACGTCAGTGGATCCTGGAAAATCATGCCGATCTTTCGGCCGCGCAAACGACGCTTTTCCTTGTAGGGCAATTGGTCGATGCGCTTGCCGTGAAGATAGACTTCACCCCCGGCTATGTGTCCGGGTTCCTGCAGCAGCCCGATCACCGCGTTGCCGACTGTCGACTTGCCTGCACCAGATTCTCCGACGACGCCGAGAACCTTGCCGGCATCGACGCTCAAGGTAACGTCATCTACGGCGACGAAGACGGATTTTCGGCCCGGAAACTCGACCCTCAGGTCCTTGATATCGAGAACGCTCATACCGGCCTCACCTGAGTTTCGGGTTGAGGGCGTCGCGCAGCCAGTCGCCCAGAAGGTTGACGTTCAACACCAGCAGGGCCAGTGCAAGGCCCGGGAAGATCGCGATCCACCACTCCCCCGAATAGAGGAAATCGTTGCCGATGGCGATCAATGTGCCGAGGGACGGCTGGGTAGGCGGCATGCCGACACCCAGGAACGAGAGCGTCGCTTCGGTCACGATGGCAAGTGCCAGATTGATGGTCGCGATCACCAGCACCGGTCCGGTAACGTTCGGCAGGATATGGCGCACCATGATGATGACCGAGGGAATGCCGATCACGCGGGCGGCCTGAACATATTCCTTGTTCTTCTCCACCATGGTGGAACCGCGAACCGTGCGCGCATATTGCACCCAGAAGGACAGCGCCAGCGACACGATCAGAATGTAGAAGGCGAAAACCTCCCGGTCGATCGCGCCGAAGATGCCATGCGCGACACCGTCGATCAGAAGGGCGATCAGAATGGCCGGAAACGTCAGCTGAACGTCGGCAATCCGCATGATGATCGCATCCACCCGACCACCCATGTAGCCCGCGACCAGCCCCAGCGAGATGCCGATGAAGGCGGCGACGACAACAGAGCAGAAACCAACGATCAGCGAAATTCGCATGCCGTAGAAGATGCCGGAGAGCATATCGCGGCCCTGATCGTCCGTTCCCAGGAGGAAGCGGGGATCGGCATATTCCATCCAGACCGGCGGAACGCGGGCGTCCATGATGGAAATCGACGCCAGGTCGAACGGATCATGTGGAGCAATCCACGGCGCCAGGAACGCAAGGAGGAAAAGGATTGCCGTGCCAGTGGCAGCGACAACGGTGACCTTCGATTTCAGGAACGAATGAAAGAGGTCGCTGTCGAGAGCGCGGGCCATCCGCCCCGGTTCCTTGACCGGTGCCGCCCTGTCCTGAACGCTGGATTTTGCTTCTTCGTTGGTGACGAAAGGCATGGCGTCGGTCTCCCTTATGGCCGACCGACCCGCAGACGCGGATCGATGAAGAAGTAAAGGATGTCGACGATGAAATTGATCGTCACGAACAGGAAGGCTGTCAGCAGCAGATAGGCGGACATGATCGGAATATCGACGTTCTGCACGGCCTGCAGGAACATCAAGCCCATGCCGGGCCACTGGAAAACGGTCTCGGTGATGGTCGCGAAAGCGATGATCGCGCCAAGCTGCAGCCCGGTGATGGTGATGACCGGAACGAGCGTGTTCTTGAGGGCATGCCGGAAGTTCACCAGCCGGTCCGGCAGACCGCGCGCCCGGGCGAACTTGATGTAATCGGTCCGGATGACTTCCAGCATCTCGGCTCGGATCAACCGCATGATCAGGGTCATCTGGTAGAGGCCGAGCGTGATGGAGGGCAGGATCAGCGCCTTCAGGCCGGAGATGGTCAGAAAGCCGGTCGTCCACCAGGATCCGATCGGCACGGTCTCGCCGCGTCCGAAGCTCGGCAGCCACTGCAGCGTAACGGAAAACAGGAAGATCAGCAGAATCCCGATGAAGAACGTCGGCAGTGAAATGCCGATCAGCGAAACTGACAGAAACAGCTTGGAAACGGGCGATTCCCGATTGAGCCCGGCGTAGATGCCCATGGGAATGCCGACAACGAGCGCAAACACCGCAGACGCGAAGCTGAGTTCGAGCGTGGCGGGTATGCGCTTGGCGAAAAGCTCGGAAACCGGCTGACGGAACTGGTAGGACGTGCCGAAATCGAATTGCGCGGCCTTGGTGACGAAACGGAAGAACTGGACCGGAACCGGGTCGTTCAGACCCAGGCGCTCGCGCAGGGCCTCCCGTTCTTCGATCGAGGTTTCGATGCCGACCATCTGGTTGATGGGATCGCCGACAAAGCGGAACATGGTGAACGCGAGAAGGGCGACCACCAGCATGACAATCATCGCCTGCACGATGCGGCGCGTTGCAAATCCAATCATTTCGGCTCTTTGAATGCTTTAGTCATGAAAATACGCCCCCGGCGGAGTTGCCGGGAGCGTCATTTGCTGTGCTTCAGGATCAGTTCTTGGTCACGAAGCGGAACTGGAACTGGTTGTCGGCACGCTGAACAAGGTCCAGCTTGTCGGAAACGCCCCATGCCAGGCTCTGCTGGTGCAGCGGGAGGTAGTAGGCGTTCTCGTGGCTGATGCGGAAAGCTTCAGCAATCATGGCATCACGCTTTTCCGGATCAATCTCGACCAGGATTTCGTCGGTCAGCTGGTCGATCTTCTCGTCGCAGAAGCCACCGTTGTTGAACGGCGAACCTTTGCCGGATTCGTCGCGGCAGTTCATCAGGTTGTCCAGAACGTTCCAGCTGTCGAAGGATCCGGGGGTCCAGCCAAGCAGGTAGAACGACGTGTCGTAACCACCGGAAGCAAGGATCTTGGCGAAGTATTTCGCCTTTGGCTGGGCGTTGAGGTTCACCTTCACGCCGATACGGGCCAACATGGCGGCAACGGCCTGGCAGATCGCCTCGTCGTTGACGTAGCGGTCATTCGGGCAGTCCATGCCGATGGAAAAGCCGTCTGCATAGCCGGCTTCGGCCAGCAGTGCCTTGGCGGCTTCCGGGTCATAGGGATAACGCTCGAAATCGGCCGACTTGGAGAACAACAGCGGCGAAACCATCAGGGCAGACGGGTTGGACAGGTCCCGCATGACCTTCTTCTTGATCCCCTCGATGTCGATCGCCTGGTAGAAGGCCTTGCGCACCCGGGCATCCTTGAGCGGGTTCTTGCCCTTGACGTCGGAATAGAGCAGCTCGTCGCGCATCTGGTCCATGCCAAGGAAGATCGTGCGCAGTTCCGGTCCGGTCAGCGCCTTGGTTCCCGCATTGTCGTTGATGCGTTTGATGTCCTGCACCGGGATCGGGTAGACCATGTCCATCTCGCCGGACAGCAGCGCGGCAACGCGCGTTGCATCGGAACCGATCGGCGTGAATTCCACCGTGTCGATATTGTGCTTGGCTTCGTCCCACCAGCCGTCGTATTTTTCATAGACGGTCTTCACGCCGGCTTCATGGCTGACGATCTTGAACGGGCCGGTACCATTTGCATTGAGTGCCGCATGGTTCGCAGAAGTGTCGGACGCCGAGGTGACTTTCACCGCGTCGTTCTCCGTCGTCCACTCCTTGTCCATGATGTAGAACGTGTCCCACTCGTAATGCAGGATCGGGTTCGGACCGGTGAGAACGAAATCGACCGTGTAGTCGTCAACAATCTCGACCTTGGCATCAGCCGGGACGCGGGTGGTCAGGTCAGACCCTTCCGAGCGCACGCGGTCGACGGAAAAGGCAACGTCTTCGGCAGTGAAATCGCTGCCGTTGTGAAACTTTACGCCCTTGCGCAGGTGGAAACGCCAGCGGTTCGGATCGACGATTTCCCAGCTCTCGGCCAGGGCCGGTTCAATGGCCAGGTCCGGACCACGGCGCGTCAGGCCTTCATAGGTATTGCCGAGCGACGACAGGGTGAAGGTCTCGTTGAGACTGTAGGGATCAAGCGCGTTCAGTGCACCCTGAAAGGCAAATTTCAGCGTTTCAGCATGAACAGCAGTCCCCGTTCCCGCCGCAAACAGCGCTGCGGCGATGACAATTTTTCTTTTGTTCATAGTCCCCTCGTTTTCCGGTTTCGGCTTTGCTCCACGGCCGCACCCCCCTGCCAGGACCATGCGGCCATGTTGTCAAAAACGACTATGACATCGTAAATCTCTGTGTTCAAACCCGTTTAGCTGTCAAATTGCGACATTCTGTCAATCAGCTTGTCGAGGAAGGCAGCGCAGCGGTCGAGTTCGGAAAGCTCGATAAATTCGTCGGGCTGATGGGCCTGATCGATGGATCCGGGACCGCAAACCACGGTCGAAAGTCCGTGATCCTGGAAGATCCCGCCTTCGGTGGCATAGACCACGACGTTGCGGCTGTTGTCGCCGGTCAGGCGCCTGGCAGTGGTTTCCGCCAGCCCGTCCGGTTCCTCTCCCAGCCCGGGCACATAGGCAAGTTCTCTCACCTCGATGGCGCAGTCCGGCGAGATCGCTTTCATTCCCGGCAGAACCTCATTTTCGATGAAGGCCCGGTAGGCGGCGACCCAGCCCTTCGCGTGTTCACCCGGCAGCAGACGGATATCGGTCACGAATTCGCAGTGCTGGGCCGTGATGTTGTGTGCCTGGCCGCCGGAAATGGTGCCGCAATGCAAGGTGGTGTAGGGCGGTTCGAACGGGCAGTCAGGATCGGCCTTGGCCCGGTTCTCCGCGGTTCTGGCATCCAGCCAGCCGATCAGCCTGGCCGCCACCGAAATCGCCGAAACACCCCGGTGCAACTGGCTGGAATGGACCGGATGACCCTGGATGCGCGTCTTCAGTACTGTAATGCCCTTGTGGCCCGTAACGACCTTCATGCTGGTCGGTTCGCCCACAATCACGACCGAAGGGCGCGGGCCGTTTGCCAGCATTTCAGGGATCAGCACCCTGGCCCCGTCGCAGCCGGTTTCCTCGTCATAGGACAGCGCGATGTGGATGGGTCGTCTGAGCGGTGCATTCAGAAAATCCGGAACCTTGGCAAGCACAGTTGCCGCGAAGCCTTTCATGTCCGCCGCGCCACGGCCGTAGAGGCGGCCGTTTTCCTCCCAGGCGGAAAAAGGATCGTGAGACCAGTTCTGGCCCGCCACCGGAACGACATCGGTGTGGGCAGACAGGACCGTTCCACCGTCGATATCCGGACCGATGCGGGCATAAAGAGCGGCCTTTTGGCCCGTTTCATCCAGCGCCCGCCCTGAAGCGACACCCCATTGGCTGAGATAGTCTTCGACGAAGGTGATCAGATCGAGGTTGCTTCGATCCGAAACGGTGTTGAAGGAGATCAGTTTCTCCAGCATTTCCCGAGGCGTGTAGATCCGGCTCACGTGGTCTCCAGAGGTTTTGTGACAGGGAGGATGGGTCTCAGGCGGGAACGGCGTCAGCGAGATGGAGACCATCTAAGCTTTTCACCGCAAGGATTTGCAAGGGGATTTCCTTGCCGCGCACCTTGATCTCGGCCTCTTCGGCACCGTCGATCCGCGCGCCTGCCGCATCGACAACAGCCTTGGAAACAACCATGAAGCTGCCGTGGTTCTTGTTCTCCGTTTCCAGCCGGCTTGCGGTGTTGACCACGTCGCCAAGCGCAGTCAGCCCGCCGCGTTTGCCTGCCGTTCCGGCGGCGCCGATGCGACCGAGAATGGCCGGCCCCAGGTGCAGGCCAATGCCGAGCCGGATCGGATCGCGAAACTGCGGCCCCTTCTCCTTGTCGAGCGATTTCATGACCTTCTCGATACGGCGGCAGGCGGCAAGAGCCTGCCGGGCGCCGGTTTCCGCGTTGCTGTCCATGCCGAAGATGGCCATGATGCCGTCACCAATGAACTTGTCGACATAGCCGCCCTCCTCCCGGATCGCGGCAGAGGCCTGGTCCAGGTAGCTGTTGAGCAGATAAACCACGTCATAGGCGAGCTGGCTTTCGGTGATGCCGGTGAAATTGCGCAGGTCCACGAACATGACCACCACATCCTGCTCGACGCCCCAGTAATAGGCGTCCTTCAGGTGTTCGCCGATAATTGCACTGGCCTTGACCGGTACAAGGGGCTGCACTTCCACGTTGCTTTCCGGGCGCGCCTGGCAGGCCAGCCGAATGTCGCTTCCCGCGCCGATCCGCGTCAGTACCGCAGCTTCGGCAACACTCGGTTTCGGCAAGGTTTCGCCGCCCTCCAGAATTTTTACTCGGCAGGTGGAGCATCTGGCCCGCCCGCCGCACACCGATGCGATCGGTATGTCGTTCATGCGGCTGATTTCCAGCAGCGTTGCGCCCGGTTGCGCCTTCACCGTCAGTCCGCCTGGATAGACCACGGTCAGGCTGCGCGCTTTCAGGCTGAGAAGGTAACGGATCAGGATGGCCAACAGGCTGACGGCAATCAGGCCGAACACGACCGCCCGGAACTGAACGACGACCTCGCTGGCCCACAATTGCTGGTCCGGAGTGATTCGGAGAGTTACCTCACGGCTGAGGGCCAGCCGGCGGGCACCTTCAATCCAGCCCCAGATGGCAAGCACCGGCATCGCAAAGGCAAACCCGGCCGCCAGCGGCTTCAGCTTCTGGTAAACCGGATAAAGGCGCAGGAAGAAGTGCAGGCCGATCATGGCGTGGGTCCACACCATGAGCAGCAGAATAGACTGATTGACCGCCGCATTCGGCCACAGCAGCGTCAGCATCTGCTCGTAGAGCGGCAGGAAGCCGAACTCCTTGGCAACGCCCATGGTCGTGGTGACATGCGGTATCAGGAGCCAGGGAATGTAAAGACCGAGGGCGAGCTGCAGAAGTTCCCAACGGGACATCTTCAACGTTCGCCGTTTGCTGGTCCGCCACAAGGCGAGCAGCACATGGGTCAGCGCGGCGAGGATGAGGACAGTTTCGCCAAGCGGGCTTCTCCAGACCCAGTAGTGCCAGACCGAGGCCTGGTCCATGGCCTGGAAGGAAATGATGCCGAGGGCGTGATTTGAAAAATGGCTGAGGCAGAATGTGAACAGGATCAGGCCGCTCCACAGCCGGAGCCGCTGACGCCAGTTCCCTCCGGCGACCATGACACTGTCGGACTTCTTGCCCGGTCTTGCCGCCGAAGCGGACTTTTCAGAAGATTTGGCGGCCGTCGCGGGCCTGCTCGGCCGGCTTGTGCCGGGGGCCTCTTCCTGCATGTATTTTCAGTCTCCGGTCTGGCCGTTCCGGCCTTCTGCCGGTCTGCCCTGTCAATTGCCACTTGAAGCGCGGGGGGCAGCCGAGGTCAAGGAGGCAAAAAGGAAATGCGGTGAACTGCCCGTGAAGGCACGCGAAACGTGGAAAAGTCCTCGGCATGCGAGCACTGTCAGGTCAAATTTCGCAAAATTTCGGGTTTTCTTCGGCTATGACCTTGCATCCCGGGCGACAGTCGGCACATTCCGGGCCGGACATCCAACTACCGGGAAGAGGCGATGAAGGTCTACGGCATCAAGAACTGCGACACCGTCAAGAAGGCGCGGAAGTTTCTGGAAGAGGCCGGCGTGCCTTATGAGTTCCACGACTACAAGAAGGATGGCGTCGATGCCGATCGACTGGCCGGCTTTGTCGGTGAATTCGGATGGGAGTCTATCCTGAACAAGCGCGGCACCACCTGGCGGCGCCTGGACGAAGCAACGCAGGACAGCGTTGTCGATGCCAAGAGCGCGCTCGACGTGATGATCGAGAACCCGTCCGTTATCAAAAGGCCGATCGTGGCAGGCGAAACCAAGAATTTCGTCGGCTTTGACCCTGTCGCCTGGGAAATGGCACTGGAACTGGGCGAACTGAAGTAGCGTTTGCCGCCACTGGCCAATCAGGCCCGGTACATACCGGGCCGGGCTTTTGCCTGCCAGGCTGTTACCAGGTCCGGCGCGGGCCGGTGTCGATGTGGTAGTGGCCGGAAGAATAGTGCTTGTATCCGCCAACTTCCGGCTGTGATTTCAAGAAGGCAATGACGGACGACGGGTTGCCACGGACCGAAAAATCGACCGCCCGGCAGTTGAGGTGATAGGAATCCCTGGCGCCACCCTTCCACCAGTTCTCAAGCCACCAGCGCTTGGTCGAGCTGACAGTCACTTTGCCATAGCGGGATGCAACCCGGTTTAGAACCTTCTTCAGCTTGCGCGGCACGCACCAGGAACTGTCGTTATAGTCGATGGAATTGTGGGATGCGGTCATCCAGCCCATGCCGGTAACACCGGCGACGGTTCCGCAGCCGGCAAGTGTGACAGTCAATCCTAGGAATACGATCCAGGCGGTGAGGCGCTGACGCATGACGGGCGGCCTTCGGTTACTGATTACAATCTCGTCCCCCGCGCGCAGGTTGATTGAATTTTATTAAAATTCTAATGAAAAACGTGGTTAACGCGCCTTCGAAACAAATGTTTCAGAAGCTAACGTTTTCTGATACAAATGCGTCAACCCAATGTGGGCTGTCCCGTCAGTTGTCGGATGCGTTTGCCATGTCTCATGTTTTTCCCCGCCACACCAAAGCCGATCTCCCCGTCGCAGTAACAGGGGACGGTTGCTACATTCTCGATCGGTCCGGAAAGAAATATTTCGATGGATCCGGCGGCGCCGCGGTCTCCTGTCTCGGGCACAGCGATCCGGATGTGATCGCTGCCATCAAGGCCCAGGTGGACCGGATCGCCTTCGCCCATACAGGCTTTTTCACCAGCGAACCTGCAGAGGAACTGGCGGATCTCCTGATCGGAAAAGCACCGGGTAATCTGGACCGCGTCTATTTCGTCTCCGGTGGATCGGAAGCCATGGAGGCGGCGCTGAAGCTGGCGCGTCAGTTCTTCCTGGAGAAGGGTGAAGCGTCACGGCACCGGGTAATTGCCCGCAGGCAGAGCTACCACGGCAACACGCTTGGTGCGCTGGCAACCGGCGGCAACCAGTGGCGGCGGGAGCCTTTTGCACCGTTGATGATCGATACCACCCATATTGCCCCCTGTTACGAGTATCGAGACCGCCGCGAGGGGGAAACCGCCTTCGACTACGGTCAGCGGATCGCCAACGAACTGGAGGCGGAAATCCTTCGGCTCGGGCCGGAAAACGTCATGGCTTTCGTTGCCGAACCGGTTGTCGGTGCGACGGCGGGTGCCTTGCCGCCGGTCGAAGGTTATTTCAAGCGGATCCGGGAGATCTGCGATAATTACGGCGTGCTTCTGATCCTGGACGAGGTCATGTGCGGCATGGGCCGCACCGGCACCCTGTTCGCCTGTGAGCAGGATGGTGTCGCGCCGGATATTCTATGCATCGCGAAAGGGCTCGGAGCCGGCTATCAGCCGGTCGGTGCCATGCTGTGCACCGCTGCCATTTACGAAGCCATCGAGACCGGATCGGGCTTTTTCCAGCATGGCCACACATACATCGGCCATCCGACCGCCTGCGCCGCCGCGCTCGCCGTGTTCAGGAAACTGACCGGCGGCGTTGCTGACCGGGTGATGCCGATGGGCGAGAAACTGACGACGGCGCTTAACGATGCTTTCGGTCAGCACCCGCATGTTGGTGATATTCGCGGCCGCGGACTTTTCCGGGGCATCGAAATCGTCGAAGACCGGGCCAGCAAGGCGCCGTTTGATCCGAAGAGGGGCATCAACAAGGCGCTCAAGAAGGCAGCATTCGAGGCCGGTCTAATCTGCTACCCGATGGGCGGGACGATCGATGGGGTGCGGGGCGACCATATCCTGCTGGCGCCGCCTTTCATTCTTCAGGACAGCCATGTCGGAGAGATCACCGACAAGCTCAACCAGGCGTTCAAGGCGGTCTTCTGAACATGAGTGCGCTTTTTGTTCCGCCGCCTTTATCATTGATCATGGTGGCTCCCAACGGTGCCCGCCGGACCAAGGCGGATCATTCCGCCCTGCCGATGACCATCGCCGAAACGGTGGTGGCGGCAAAGGCGTGTCTTGAGGCTGGAGCCGGTGCGCTTCATGCCCACGTACGCGACCTTACCGGTGCCCATGTGCTTGACGCCGGGCTTTATCGTGAGCTCTTGTCGGAAATGCGTGTTGCGGTGCCGCAAATGCAGGTTCAAATCACCACGGAAGCTGTTGGAAAATACACTCCGGAAGAGCAACGCGAACTGGTCTACAAGGTTAAGCCGGATGCGGTCTCCGTCGCGATCCGGGAGATGGTTCCGGAAGGCGGGGAAGACCAGGCAGAAGCCTTTTATCGCTGGGCATTCGACCATGAATGTGCGGTCCAGCATATCGTCTACAGCGCGGATGATCTGGACCGGTTTTTCGACCTGGCGGCAGCCGGCACCCTGGCAGGGGAAAGCCATCAGCTGCTGTTCGTTCTGGGGCGCTATGCGGCAGGCCAGGAAAGCGCACCGGAAGATCTGGTGCCGTTTCTGGAAAAGCTCGCGGAACGCGGCAAGGGGCAGTCGCTGGACTGGGCGGTCTGCGCTTTCGGACACCGCGAGACGGAGTGTCTGGTGGAGGCGGTCCGGCAGGGCGGCAAGACCAGGATCGGTTTTGAAAACGGCCTGTGGAACAGGACCGGAGAACGCGCGATAGACAATGCCGACCGGGTCAGCGATCTGGTATCGGCCCTGAAGGAACACAGTCTGATGCCTGCCTGATCGTTCGGGCCGGCATCCGGCACGAAGCAAAATCAGCGGGCTGCGGCCCTCAAGGTTGGAGACTGGAAAATCATGGCGGATAGCCTTTACGTTCTGACGCTGTCCTGCGCGGACAAGCCTGGTATTGTGGCGGCAGTCACGACGGAACTGGCGGATTTTGGCGCCAATATTGCCGAAAGTGATCAGTTCTGGGACCGGGTAACCAACCAGTTCTTCCTGCGTATTGCCATTCTGGCTCCGGAAGGCGTGACCCTGGAAAGCGTTCAGAGGGCGCTTGACCCGGTCATCAGCCGTTTCGACATGAAGGCCAAACTGGTCGACACGGCCAAACGGCCGAAGGTCATCGTCATGGTGTCCAAATTCGACCATGCCATGTTGCACCTTCTCTACCAGATCCGCGTCGGCTGGATGGATGCCGAAGTGGTCGCGATCGTTTCCAACCACACCGATAGCCAGCGCACGGCCGAGCACGAAGGCATTCCGTACCACCATTGGCCGGTGAACAAGGAAAACAAGGCCGAGCAGGAAGAGAAACTGCTGAAGTTGGTCAAGGAAACCGGAGCCGATCTGGTGGTTCTCGCCCGCTACATGCAGGTGCTTTCCGACAGCCTTTCCAAGCGTCTGTTCGGCAAGATCATCAACATCCACCACTCCTTCCTGCCGAGCTTCAAGGGCGCTAAGCCCTATCACCAGGCGCATGCTCGCGGCGTCAAGATGATCGGGGCCACCGCTCACTATGTGACACCGGATCTCGATGAAGGCCCGATCATTGAGCAGGACGCCGAACGGGTAAGCCATGCGCTCTCCGCCGACGATTTCGTCGCCCGTGGCCGCGACATCGAATCCCGCGTGCTGGCCCGTGCCGTCAAATATCACCTGGAAAACCGGGTGATGATCGTCGGCAACAAGACCATCGTGTTCACGCCGTAAGGCAAGCCTTGGTGCTCGAAAAGCAATTGGCCCCGGTCGTCCGATGGATGGCCGGGGCTTTTTCATGATCCGGAAGCCTGGGTTGGGGGCCGGGTGTCCTCAGGCAACCACTGCCATCGGCGCGGTGACAGGCATGCCGTCGCGCTTCAGTTCCGCATGAACCCAGTCGCGGAACAGGCGGACCTTGCGGCTGGTGCGTAAGGCGGGCGGGTAACTCATGTACCAGCTTTCGTCATCGGCATGGCAGGTCAGCTTGAACGGCTGGATCAGCTGGCCGTTTTCAAGGGCGGTCTTGCAGAAATAAGGGGTCAGGATCGCGACGCCCTGTCCTGCGATCGCCCGGTTGGCCTCGAGCGCCTGTGACCCCATGCGCGAGCTAGGGTGACCGCTCAGGTCGACATTCGGCAGTCCCGCTGCCTCGAACCACATCTGCCACCACGGGTCCTGCGGATCGACCAGCGGTAATTTCAGAATGTCCTCGGGCTTTTTGACGCCGCCGATCGTGTCCGCAAGCTTCGGGCTCAGCATCGGTGTAAAGTCCGCGCGCACGATTTCATGGGCGAGCCAGTTTTTCGGAGGGGCCTTGCAGGCGGAGATCACGACGTCGGATTCGTTGAACTCCGGTTCAGCATGCGGGCCATAGGGAACGATGCGCACGCCCACGTCCGGGTTCTGCATCTGGAACTCGAACAGACGGTTTGACAGCCAGTTGACCGCAAACGTGGTGTTGCTGGAGACGACAAGCTGGCCGGCGTTCTTTTCGGAAATATCCTCGAAGGCACTGCGAAGCGAGGAGAACGCATCCACCACCCGCGCCGCCAGTTGCCCGCCATTGTCGGTCAGCTCGATCTTGCGGGCCTTGCGGGTAAACAGTTGAAAGCCGAGACGATCTTCCAGGATCTTGATCTGGTAGCTGACAGCCGCCTGGGTCATGCCCAACTCGTCGCCGGCCTTGGTAAAACTCAGGTGCCGGCTTGCAGCTTCAAAGGCCCGTATTGCGGAAAGTGGTGGCAAATTCACTGACATGCATAAGTCTCCCTTATGCATGTCTATTGAATTTTCGTTGGTAAGACAACCGGAACCCGCCGATATGTAACTCACAAGAAACAGGAGTTATAGACGTGTTCAGGCTCTCCCAGACGAAATCGGGCTGCGCGACCCATCAGCAAGACTTGGGCTTTTCATTAAGGTCGCTTATCGGTTCTCTGTTCGCAAGGATGGCAACCGGTGGCCGCAAGCGTGTGAACGTGGCTCATCTGCCGGACGAGCTGCGCCGGGATATCGGGCTTGGCCCCAACCCGCATGAAACGTCGTTCGAGGCGCGTTGGCAAAAGGAACTGAAGGACCTGCAGCGGTAGAGCTTACCCGCTGCCTGACCTTCACCCGGCCGCGGTCTCCCCTGTGGCCGGTCGGGCAGATCCGGCAGGCGCATGCTGCCGGATCTGTCTCGCTTCACGCAGTGCCTCCGGTCAGGTCAGTTTCTTGAGCGCCGGCAGAATGGTCTCATAATCCAGCGTGCCGCCGGTGAAATGGCGCATCAGCAAGGTGCCCATCAAAAGGCACAGCACGCTGTCGGCCGCCTCGCTCTCCGCAAGGCTTCGAACGTGCCCGCGCAGCTGGTCATTGGCGAGCTTCATTGCCGGATCACTGGCGATTTCTTCCCCCGTCTTGCCGCGCAGGTAGTCGAACAGCAGCGAGATTTCGGCTGCAAATCCAGGCTCCAGGCTCCGGGCAAAGTCAACCAGTGCTGACGCGGGCACCCGTGAAGCATCATTCGCGCCGGCCTCTGACGTCATCTGCGCCATGACTGTTTCGGTGCAGGCCAGGAACAGGCTCTTCTTGTTTGGAAAGTAGTGATAGAGCGCGCTTTTCGACAATCCCAGGGCTTCTGCAACGCGGCGCATGCCAAGGCCGGAGTAGCCGAGTTCGGAAAAAAGCGGCGCAGCCCTGCGCGCAAGTTCCAGCCGGTAGGCCTCGTGATCGATCTGTTTCGGCATTATTTCGTCCAGTTGGTCGATAAACATATTGACCACCTGAAGGTGCGTCGTCTAGATCTCTTTTTAGTCCAGTTGGACGAAAATAAATTGACGGTCCACAAGCTCCAAAAATCGAGCTGTCGGATCGAAGGAGTATTCATGGCGCAACCTGGAGGCGTGAGTCGCAAGCACGAAAGGTCCCTGCTGCAAAAATGTGTCTTCGCAGCACTTCACCTCATCTGTGTGCTCTTAAGCATCTGGCTTCTTCTGGGCGGTGGATGGGTACGGGTCGGTGCCTGGTTCGGGCTGGAACTCACCCTCGCCGATCCGCAGCGTGGTCTGCTCCTGCTTGCTTGCACTCTGCTCTATTTTGCCCGCCATCTGTTGACCCTGTTCTACCTGCTTGCCCGGAAGGTGGCTTTTCCGGAGGTCTTTGGACTGGGAGCCTTCATCGCCTTCTTCGAAATCGGCTTTTTGTTGCTCGGCAGCGGTGCCTTTCGCCAGGCCACCGTACCCTTCTCGGTTCTCGATGGTGTGGCGCTTGCAATGGTGGTCGGCGGTTCGTTTCTCAACAGCTGGTCGGAACTGCAGCGCAAGTGGTGGAAACGTGATCCCGCCCATCACGGTCAATGCTACACCGGGGGCCTCTTCGCCTCATCGATGCATATCAACTATTTCGGCGACACGGTGCTGTTCACGGGCTGGGCTCTGCTCACCCACAATCTTGCGGCGCTTGCCGTTCCGGCATTCATGGCGGTTGCCTTTGTGGTCTTTCATATCCCGGCGCTCGATGCCTATCTTTCGCGGAGATATGGCCCGCAATTCGACGCCTACGCAGCCCGCACGCACAAGTTCATCCCGTTTGTTTATTGACTGACACGCAGCCTCAGATCAGCAGTGCCCAAACAGTCGCCGCCAACATGGCGATTGCCATGGTCACCGTAATGGCTCGCATGAGCGGGCCTTCGCCGATCAGGGCGAGGATCGACACGCCAACCAGGGCCCAAAGGGAATGAAACACCATCCCGCCAAGGGTAAAGCCCGCCACCAGGATCATCGCGTTTTCGTGTATCCCGAGCCCGTTGCCGGCCAGGAAGGTTGAAAAGGCAACCAGGTTCATGGCCCAGGTTTTCGGGCTGAGCGGGTGTATCAGCAACCCTTCCCAGAAACTGGGCAGCGCGACCTCGCCCTTCGGCTTGACGCTGAGGCAAACGATCCGCCAGGCAAGATAGGTCATATAGGCCATGCTCAGCACCTTGAAGACAGTCACCACCGTGCCGCCTCCGGCCATTACATGGCCAAGGCCATAGGCAACGCTGAGCTTGAGCGGCAAAGATCCGATCTGCGAGGCGACAATCACGGGAAAGGCGGTGCGGTACCCTGCGGATGCGCCGATGGCCAGAAAGGTCAGGTTGCCCGGACCGGGCGTCCCGGTCATGACGATGACGAACACCGCGAAGGCGAGAAACGTGGCGTAATCCATGGGTATCTCCAGACACAGCATCGAGTGTTTCGATACAATCGATACAAAATAGCGGAGATACTAATTGTCTTGAGGTATTGTATCAGTCAATGATAACATTGTTCTCATGACAATGTGGATCCCGAACATCGAAGCGGCCGGTGGCCCGATCTATCTGGCGATCGCGGACGCGTTGGAAGCCGACATCAAGACCGGGGCGCTTGCCCAGGGCGACAGGCTGCCGCCACAGCGTGAACTTGCCTATCAGCTTGGTGTGACGCTCGGCACCATTACCCGTGCCTACGGCGAAGCCGAGCGGCGCAGGCTGGTGAAGGGAGAAACCGGACGGGGCACCTACATTGCCTCTGAAACCCAGAAGGTTTCGCCCCTTGCCCCGAAGGAAGACGAGCCGGAAACCTGCGATCTGGCGCGAAACTTTGCCTATCCGCATCTCAACCCGAGTCTTTCCGACGGGCTGACGCGGATGGCGCGCACGGTGGGGATCGACCGGTTGAACGGGTTCGTACCGTCTGAAGGGCTCAAGGCGCATCGCGAAACCGGGGCTCTCGTCTTCAAGGACTACGGTCTGGAAGCCGACCCGGACCGGGTCGCGGTTACCTGTGGCGCGCAGCACGGAATTCAGGTCACCTGCCAGGCCCTGTTCCGCCCGGGCGATGCGGTTGCCGTCGACCGGTTCACCTACCCGTCGATCTTCAGTTCCTTTGCCAGCATCGGCCTGAAGCCGGTGCCTTTGCCCGCATTGATACGGGCCGATGGTGGCTTCGGCGCCATGGATCCGGCAGCGCTTGCCCAGGCCGCGAAGACGCATGGTGTCAAGGGCGTGTTCCTGATGCCGAACATGCAGAACCCGACCACTCACACCATGTCTGTCGAAGAACGGCAGGATCTGGTTGCGGTTGCCCGGCAATTCGACCTGAAGATCGTCGAGGACGATCCCTATACGCCTTTTCTGCCGGAAGCCCTGCCCGCCTTCGGTGCGCTGGCGCCGGAGCGCACGGCCTCAATCGCCAGTATCTCCAAGGTCTGTTCACCCGGAAGCCGGATTGGCTTCGTCCATGTGCCAGGGCCTTTCGGTGACAGCATTCGCAACAAGATCGGTGAAAGCACCTGGATGGCCTCCCCCATCACGGCAGAACTGATTGCCGGCTGGGTGCGCGAGGGACATCTGTTCAAGACGCTGCGCCTGAAGCGCAAGGCAAACCGCACAAGGTTCCTGGCAGCGCGTGAATTGCTCGCGCCGCATTTCCTGCAGAGCGACGTCAACAAGGTGTTCGGCTGGCTGCGCCTGCCGGAAACTGTCGATCCCGACGCGCTTCAGAACGCGCTCGGACACCAGGGCATTTCGGTCTTGTCATCCCGGTATTTTCAGGCGAAGGACCACCAGCCGGCGCCCTATCTGCGCCTGACCTTCGGATCCGAACAGTCCGACGACCGCTTCCGCTGGGCCCTCCAGCGCATCAGATCCACCATCGGCCAATTGGCCGAATTGCCCGATCTCACCCGCCCGGTAGGGTAAGGCCTTGCGGTAATGTGTGATTTTGCCAGGCACCTGTCAGTCTTTGACAAGCCGGCAGATCCGACCGATAAGCTGCGCGCAAAACAGGACCGGCCCTTGCAAGGAGTGCCGTCCGCGACGAGGTGACATGGCATTCTGGCCCAAAAGCAGGAAACTCAAGGACAGGCCCAGTGTCTGTAATCCCGACGCCAGTCCTTACGCGGTCTTCGATCGGGTTGGCCTGAGTGTCGGCAAAGAGCATATCCTGCAGGATCTCACCTTGCAGCTTGCCGAAGACCGGATCGGCATTATCGGCCTGAACGGGTCCGGCAAGAGCTCTCTTGTACGCCTGTTGAACGGGTTGCGTACGCCGACGAGCGGCAACCTCACGCTTTTTGGAGCCCCCTCCGCCGAGGCGGAACTGGAGTTGCCGCGTCATGTCGGCTTCGTGTTCCAGAACCCGGATCATCAGACCATTTTTCCCACGGTGGAAGAAGAAATCGCCTTTGGCCTCACCCAACTCGGGGCCGGCAAGGAAGAAAGCCGCAGTCGCGCGCGGGCGTTCCTCGCCCTGCATGGCTGTGAGGGGCTGGCCGGCAAACCGATCACGGAACTTTCCGGCGGTCAGAAACAGCTCGTCTGCATCCTGGCGGTTCTGGTCATGGAGCCGCGGCTCTTGGTGCTGGACGAGCCGATGGCCAGCCTCGATGCACTGACGACAGTGCGCATCCGCCAGAAAATCCTGTCACTGCCGCAAAAGATCGTTCTCGTCAGTCACGATCTCAGCCAGTTCGACGGTTTCGACAGACTGCTCTGGCTGGAGGACGGACGTTTGCGCATGGATGGCGCGCCGGATGCGGTTCGGGCGGCCTTTCAGGAAGACGTCGTCTCGCGGCAGGGCATGAATGTGGAGGTTGCCGAGTTATGATGTCGGTCTATCTCCAGGGCAACAGCTGGGCCCACCGGATCCCCGCGGGCCTGAAGCTTCTGGCTGTTGCCGTCGCCAGCCTGCTGCTGCTGCGATACACATCATTTTGGGTTCTGCTGCCGGCTCTTGCAGGTGTTCTCCTGTGTTATGCCTCCCTCGGGCGCGAGGGACTGGCGCAACTGAAGCTCCTGCGGGCAATGTCGTTTCTGCTTGCCGTGCTGCTGGCGCTTCACTGGGTGTCCGGAAGTCTGCTGGAAGGGGTTACGATCATCCTGCGGCTTGCGATCATGATCCTGGCTGCAAACTTCGTTTCGGTGACCACCCGTATGGACGATATGTTGAATGCCGTCCAGCCGCTGTTCAGGCCGCTCGAGTTCCTCGGTTTCTCTCCCCGCAAACCGGCGCTGGGCGTTGCGCTGGTGCTTCGCTTCGCGCCCTACATGCTCGTCGTTTTCGGTCAACTGCGCGAAGCCTGGCAGGCGCGAACAGGCACGCAAAATTCGTGGCGTCTGCTGGCGCCTTTCGCCATTCAGTCCCTGAGCATGTCGGATCATGTTGCCGAGGCATTGAAGGCGCGGGGCGGCTCGGAAGGCTTGTCAAGATGACCGAAAAGAAGCTCCATATGGCTGGCATTCGGCCAAAAACTGGGATATCCCGCCCACAGATGACGTTGCCTGACCCTCATGTGGTAAGATCCGCGCGAGGTTGAACGGCAGCACCCTTGTTAATGAGAAGAAGGTCGATTTCATCATGGCTGACAGGTCTCTTGTGCACGTTGCTTTCTATGCCGCGCTGATTGCCGCCCTGGGGCTGGTTCCGCCGGTGGCGATCGCCTTTCTCGGCGGTGTGCCGATCACGGCGCAGACCCTCGGTGTCATGCTGGCCGGTGTCATGCTCGGCCCCATCCGCGGTGCGCTTGCCGTGCTGCTTTTCCTGTTTCTCGTCGCGCTGGGCTTGCCGTTCCTGTCCGGCGGCCGCGGAGGCCTTGGCGTCTTCATGGGTCCGTCTGTCGGTTTCCTGATCGGCTGGCCGGTCGGCGCTCTCGTGGCCGGCTTGATCATGCAGTCGACCCGCGAGCTGAACATTCTGGTGTCTTCGGCAATAGCGGCTGCGGTCGGCGGCATTCTGGTGGTCTACGCTTTCGGCATCCCGGGCGTTGCCATCATGGCCGGACTTTCCCTTCCGAAAGCCGCGCTTGGCAGCGCAATCTATATTCCCGGTGACCTGGTCAAGGTCGCACTTACGGCGCTCATCGTTCAGACCGTCGCACGCGGCCTGCCGGGTGCCGTGTTGTCCCGGTCTTAATTCCGAAGATCCAGCAAGGCCACATCATGGCCTTCGTCGGCGACAGTCTCGACCGGTTTGCCAGTGAGAAAGCCACTGGGGCCGCACTCACATGCGGTCCGAATTCTCTCTCCTGGCAGGAGCTTGCAGCCCGGATCAACCGGATCGAGACAGTGCTTTGTGAGCGGACCGACCATGCAAGCTATGTGGTCCTGCGTCTTCGGGACCCTGCGGACCTGGTCGTCTGCTTCTTTGCCTGCGCCCGCACCGGGCGTGTCGCCACGGTCATGGACCCGGACTGGCCTTCAGCCCAGGCATCAGCAGTTCTGGAAGCGGTCGGGCCAGATCTCGTCATCGATGACCAGTCACTGCCGGTGTTGCTGACGGCTGGTACCGGTTCCACTGAAGCGCGAAGGTCACCGGAAACTCCACCTGAGATCCTGCCGGACGAAGACGACCTCTTTTATGCAGGCTTCACCTCCGGTTCCAGCGGTGTCCCCAAGGGCTATGTGCGCTCTCACAGATCGTGGCTCGAAAGCTTCAAACTGTCGGCACAGGCCTTCGGTATTTCGAAAGGCAGCCGCGTCGTCCTGCCCGGGCAGCTCACGCATTCACTTCACCTTTATGGCGCTGTCTGCGGCCTCGCCTGCGGCCAGCAGGTGGTGCTCACGCCGCGGTTCGATCCGCGCGTCGTCCTGAGAGAGCTTGGCAGCGCCCCCGAAGGCTCTGTCCTTTATGCAACGCCGACCCAGCTGCACTTTCTGGCCGAGGCTGCCCGGCGCAGCGGTCCCATCGCTGCGGTGAAACAGGTTCTTGCGAGCGGGGCCAAATGGCGTGAAGCCGACCGGCAGGCCTTGAAGTCGGTTTTCCCCGAGGCACGCCTTTTCGAATTCTACGGGGCTTCGGAAACCAGCTTCATCACGCTGTCCTCACCTGAGGACAATGTCCCTGCAGGCTCGGTCGGGTGTGCCGCGCAAGGGGTCGATATCGTGATCGGTGACCCTTCGTCCCCCGCTGCCCCTGGCCGGGCCGGGCCGGTCTGGGTGCGGAGCGGACTGCTGTTTTCGCACTATATAAGCGGCACATCCCCGGACACGCTCTGGCGGGACGGTTGGCTCACCGTCGGCGATCACGGTTTTCTCGATGAGCGAGGCTTCCTGTTTCTGACAGGACGGGAAAACCGCATGGTCATCACTTCCGGGCTGAATGTTTATCCGGAAGAGGTTGAGGCCGTATTGGCCGACCATCCCGCCGTCGCCCTTGCAGTCGTCGCAGGGTTACCGGATCAGGTGCGCGGTCACCGGCTGGAGGCGGTGGTTGAGCTGGGTGCGCCTTTGGCGGGTGCAGAGCAGATCTTGCTGCGCCATTGCCGCGAACGTCTCGCACCCGGCAAGGTGCCGAGGCATATTCACATCAGGGCAAAGATGCCGCTGACGCCAGGGGGCAAGCCGGATATTCGGAAGGTCGTGGCCGATTTGGCGAAAACCGGAGGCAGCGGGTGACGCAGACACGCAAGGCAGTGATCGCAGCAGCACGGCGGACGGCGGTTTGCCCGCGGGGTGGCGCACTTGCCTTGTTGCAGGCCGACGAGCTTGCCGCACCCGTTCTTGCACAGCTTGTCGTTGACGCCGGAATAGAGCCTGAAGAGGTCGACTGCGTCTTTCTGGGCAACGCTCTTTATGGCGGCGGCAATCCGGCCCGCCTTGCCGCGCTTCGCGCCGGGTTGCCTCAAACGGTTCCTGCTCTCACCATCGATACGCAATGCTGCTCGGGACTTGATGCGATCGTCATGGGTGCGAGATTGATCGAGGCTGGTGCGGCGGACATTGTTCTGGCAGGAGGAGCGGAAAGCTTCAGCCGGTCGCCGATCCGGATGACCAGACCTGTCGATCCGGCAGCTCCACCCGTTGCTTACGACCGTCCTGCTTTCGCGCCCGCGCCATTCGGCGACCCGGATCTTGCAGATGCAGCTGCAAGGCTCGCCGCTGAAACGGGAACGTCACGAGAAGACCAGGCGGTCTTTGCTGTCACCTCACACGACAAGGCGAGGTCGGCAAGGGGCTATCTTCGCGGGCGTCTGGTCAATGCCGGAGGGAAACTTCCGGAAGAGGACGGGTTCACGAGACACCTGTCGCTCAAGACAGCCCTCAGGGCACCGCTTCTGAACGGCGATCACGAAACCGGTCTTAGTGCAGCAACGATCGCCTGCGAAGCAGACGGCGCTGCAGCCGTATTGCTGATGTCCGAGGGAGCCTTTCAAGAACGCTTTCATCTGAATTCAAGTGAGAGCCGGATGACAGGCCTGAAAATACTTGCGAGCCGAAGTGCCGGCGGTAGCCCCGCCGAACCGGCTCTGGTTCCGATAGAGGTGGCGAAGGCCATGTTCGCAGAACTGGGTATGGATGCGACGAAGCTGGCTGCAACAGAACTCATGGAAGCCTATGCAGTTCAGGCAATGGTGACAGCAGCGCACCTGGGTCTTGAGTCTGAAGGTCTGAACCGGATGGGCGGCGCACTTGCAAGGGGGCATCCGATCGGCGCATCAGGCGCAATTCTTGCTGTGCACCTGTTTGATGTGCTGACACGCAAGGAGACCCCTGCGGAAGGTGCTCGGAACCTGGGCATGGCGCTCATTGCGGCAGCTGGTGGACTGGGCTCGGGGATAGTGGTTTCGCCTGCTGTGCGCAAAGTTGGACAACTATTAAGTATCTGAAATATAATATCTTTTCGAGTTGTATGAAAGTTTTTTCGCTTTTTTTGATTTTTTTCGAAAACCGGTGTTGACGGGTTGGGTTGGTCTGCGTATAACCCGGTTCATCGACGGCGGCAACGTCGCTGGCGACAGGGTTTTGTGACCTTAATTCCAGAAAATTGGTCCTAGTGGCCGGGCTTGATGGTTCGGCGAATGGCTTGTTTTTGTTGAGTTCTGGTTACGGCTTGAGAGGTTTTGATGCCTCTGTTCTTTGACAATTTGATTATTGAAGGAAGGGAAGCGTAGGCGGCGTTGGCCTTGCGATCATCGGGTGTTTTTGATGTCTGATGGTTTTAAGGAGTTACGCAGGTACGCTGATCTTTCAAACAAGGAAGCCGATTGGGTCTGA
>NZ_BAAGIG010000003.1:1122744-1421878 GCF_054658215.1 Roseibium sp. ROS1 | reverse complement strand
TTATATGGCGAAGGAAAATCTCCCTTCACCTGACCCTGTCGATGGGCAGGGTAACTAACTTTGAATCCAGGGCAATCCGGCGGCCTTCCAGCCGGACTGGGTCCCACGGTGGCCATCCGGGCCGAGTGGGCCCTCGAAACCATCGGAGATATTGAAGCACTGCGTAAAGCCGGCCTGCGTCAGGGCGATCGCAGCTGCCTGGCTCCGTGCTCCGGAGCGGCACAAGAAATAGATTGGCGCGTTCCGGTCAAGTCCTTTTTTGACCAGAACATCAGAAACCGATTCCGCGAATGCCGGATTGGGTCCGGTCGACGGAAAGCTCTGCCATTCGGCCAGGATCGGCTCCTTGCCGAGCGGACGAAGGTCCGGCACCCCGACAAAGGACCATTCGGCCTGTGTGCGCACGTCGACAAGAGTTGCTTCCTGCTGCCCGGCAAGGCCGTCAAAGGCCTCCTGCGCAGTCACGTTTCCTGCATATCCACCCTGAAATTGCAAAGCCGCCCCCTTCAATAGCGTGACGCTATTGATCAAAAGTATTCTTCAAGATTTTCTTGAGAAAGAAGTAGGTTACTTCAGGCTAAATGCCTGAGTGTTCGAATACGCTAACGTATTCATTCCGTGAACTGGATTTGATGTGCTCAGCGATGGTCCGGTTTAACTTTTTCATTGTTTTCCAAGCACCGTTTTTAAGTTGGTCGCTGGTCTTACCCGCCAGCCGTGTTGTTAATATACAGACCGCGACCGAAGGGGCAACAGCGGGTTTTTGCGAATGGCGGAAAGTGCCGGTTTCTCCCCCCGCGTCACTGTGTTTTTGGCTCCTGCTGGCGAGCGAGCAAATGTGTTTTGCCGCAATGACTTTTCGCTCTGAAGCGCCCTGTCACATTTCAAAAACAACAATTTCAAAAAAAATTTCGGAACTGATAGCTTGACTCGTATCGAATCCGGATTGATCGCCTTCTCTCAATGGTACATGTGCGTAAATATCTGAAAAATAAACGTTTTTCCTGACACTATTATACTCGGTAGAAATTGCAATATTGCGCGTATGAGTTGTCAAATTTCGTCATCCACAAAATTGCGTGGCTAAAAAAAACCCGGCACTGTGGCCGGGTCTTTTTAACGGTCGTATGACGGGTCGGTTACGCGCTGAGTGCCTTGATACGGGCATTGAGGCGGGAAACCTTCCGGGAGGCCGTGTTGGCATGCATTGTGCCTTTGCCGGCAGCACGCATGATTTCCGGCTGCGCAACCTTGAAGGCTTCGTTTGCAGCGGCCTGATCGCCGGAAGCAATTGCTTCCTCAACCTTGCGCAGGAACGTGCGCACGCGGCTGCGACGGTCTTTGTTCGTGGCCGTCCGGCGGGCAATCTTGCGGGCCGCCTTCTTGGCCGATGGTGTGTTGGCCATGGGCTCTATCCTGATCGGTAATTGGGACTAGTGTCCGGTGGCGATCGGGACAAGGGAGCCAAAGCTGCAAGACCCGATCAAAAAACAACGGCGGCGGAAAACCGCCACCGATTGGGCGCTGCTTATAATCGCGCTTTCGGACGCCGTCAACGGCTTTATCGTTGAACGCCGTAGTTTATTTGTTCCGGAACTGCGGCGTACGTTTCTCGGTGAAGGCGCTCATGCCTTCGTTCTGGTCTTCCAGGGCAAACAGGGCCTGGAACACGCGCCGTTCGAAGCGGACGCCTTCCGACAGCGTGGTTTCATAGGCCCGGTCGACACTTTCCTTGGCCATCATGACGACAGGCAGCGAGAAATCGGCGATCTTTTCAGCCGCTTTCAGCGCTTCTTCAAGCAGGTCGTCCGCCGGAACGATACGGCTGACGAGACCGCTGCGCTCGGCTTCTTCCGCGTCCATCATGCGGCCGGTCAGGACCATTTCCATGGCTTTGGACTTGCCGACGAACCGCGTCAGGCGCTGGGTGCCACCGGCACCCGGAATAACGCCGAGCGTGATTTCCGGCTGGCCGAACTTGGCCGTGTCCGCGGCAATGATGAAGTCGCAAAGCATGGCCAGCTCGCAGCCGCCGCCAAGCGCATAACCCGCCACGGCGGCGATGATCGGCTTGCGGTTGCGCGATACCCGGTCGAAGGGCGTGATCAGGTCCGTCTGATAGGCGGACGAAAAATTGTGCGGCTGCATTTCCTTGATGTCGGCACCGGCGGCAAAGGCCTTTTCCGAGCCGGTGATGACGATACAGCCGATCCGCTCGTCCGCATCGAACCCGTCAAGCGCCGTGCCGAGTTCGGCAACCAGGGCCGAATTGAGTGCATTCAAGGCTTTCGGCCGATCGAGAGTGATCAGACCGACTTTTCCGCGTTTTTCGACGCGGATGTTCTCATATCCCATGTTGCCCGCTCCCAGTGCTGGAAACCGCGGCGGACCGGATGACCAGGTCTTTCTCGAGCCCGGCTCCTGGTGCCTGCGGTTTCCTGGACGTGTACTTCACCGGCAATGCCTACCCGAGGTCGGGCGGGTCTGGCAAGCTTGACCGATAGGACAAGTCAGCTCTGGCAGGCCGGGCAGTGGAAGGTTGACCGGTTGGACTGGACCAGCCGGGCGACGATGCCCTTGCAGCCCGGTGTCCGGCAGGCTTCGCCTTCGCGGTCGTAGACGGCAAACGAGTGCTGAAAGTAGCCAAGTGTGCCGTCCGCCTGGGTGTGATCGCGCAGCGAAGACCCGCCCGCCCGGATGGCATCTTCCAGGGTGGCGCGGATATTGGCGGCCAGTTCTTCCGCCTTTTTTGTCGGCTTGCCTGTTTTCGTCACCAGCGTTCCGGCAGCCCGTTCCGGGCTGAGCCCGGTGCGCCAGAGCGCTTCGCACACATAAATGTTGCCAAGGCCCGCAATCAGTTTCTGGTTGAGCAGGGCCGCCTTCAGCGGCGTCTTCCGGCCATTGAAAAGCCGCGCCAGTGTTTCGCCGCCTAGATCGTTGCCGAGAGGCTCCAGGCCGAGCTCACGGAAAAAGGGATGGTCTGCAAGCACAGGACGGGCAATGAGATCCATGAAGCCGAACCGGCGCGGGTCGTTGTAGACGATCCGGGCTCGCCCGCCGTCAACGGTCTCCAGATGGAAGACGACGTGGTCGTGTTTCGGGTCCTTGCTGCGCGCATGGGCAAAGGCACCTGGCGTAGCCGCGGAAAGATCGTTTTCGATCCGGAACGATCCAGACATGCCAAGGTGCATTACCAGCACATCGCCGCTGTCGACATCGCCCAACAGGTATTTCGACCGGCGCGACAGCACGGTCAGCCTTCGTCCGGTCAATCGGTCGGCGAAACCGTCCGGAAAAGGAAAGCGCAGGTCCGGCCGGTTCTGGTCGACCTTGGCAATCAGAGCCCCTTCGAAAGTGGGGGCAAGGCCGCGCTTGACGGTTTCGACTTCCGGGAGTTCGGGCATGAGAGGTCTGGTATCCGCTGTCATGGCAGGCTATAGGCCTGCGGCATATGGTTTTTGGTGGCCGGCACAGATAGCGCTCGCCAATGGCTTGTACTATGGTCCGGCGCACTTTGAAGATAGTTTCGAAACGGCAATCCGCCAGCTCTTTCAACAGGTGGCTTGTCCAACGGGTAAGAAGTGATCGAACCCGCCGCCGCCCGGCAGTCTTGTCGCGGCGCGGGGTGATCTTGGAGGCGCTTTCATGACGCAACAGGCACAGGGGCATTCGGCCAGGTCGAACCGCGCACCGGAAGAAATGCCGACCAGTTTCGGCTTCACCAAGGTTGCCGAAGGGCAAAAGCAGGCACTGGTGGACGATGTGTTTCACAAGGTTGCCGAGCGCTACGACCTGATGAACGACCTCATGTCCGGCGGCCTTCACCGGGTCTGGAAGGATGCCATGGTCTCGTTCCTGGCACCGCCCAAGACAGCTGCCTCCAACTGGCGGCTGCTGGATGTGGCCGGCGGAACCGGCGACATCGCCACCCGCGTGGTTCGCCGGTCCAATGACACAGCCCGTGCCGTGGTGTGCGACATCAACGAAAGCATGCTTGGCGTCGGCCGCGACCGGGCCGAAAAGGCTGGTCTGTCGGATCTCATCACCTTCAGCCAGGGCAATGCCGAGGAGCTGCCGTTTCCCGACAAGAGTTTCGATGCCTATACGATCGCCTTCGGCATCCGCAACGTCCCGGATATTCCCAAGGCGCTGCGGGAAGCGCGCAGGGTCCTGAAGCGGGGTGGCCGCTTCATGTGTCTGGAGTTCTCCGAAGTCGACGTGCCGATGCTCGACAAGGTCTATGACACCTTTTCCTTCAACGCGATCCCGGCCATGGGCCGCTGGGTGACAGGGGACGGTGACCCTTACAAGTATCTGGTGGAATCGATCCGCAATTTCCCGAACCAGGAACGCTTTGCGGACATGATCCGCGAAGCCGGGTTCGAGCGTGTCGGCTACCGCAACTACTCCGGCGGTATCGCCGCCCTGCATTACGGCTGGAAACTCTGATACATGGCCCTTCCCGTGATGCCTTTTCTCCGCCTGGCGCGGGCGGGTTTCGTGATGGCGCGCGAGGGCGTTTTCGGCCTCGTTTCGCTTCCGGACCTGCCGGCCGGACCTCGGTTCGCCATTGCCATGGCGCGGCTTCTGGAGCGCCGGTCGGTTCGCAACAAGCGGGCAGACCTTCGCCTGTCCGACGCGCTGAACAAGCTTGGGCCGTCCTATGTGAAGCTTGGCCAGTTCCTGGCGACCCGGGCCGATGTGGTCGGCAAGGAAGCCGCACGCGAACTGTCAGCCCTTCAGGACCGGTTGCCGGCGTTCGATCATGATGCTGCCTGCGCCGCGGTAGCCGAGCAGCTCGGCAAGCCGCTGGATGAGGTCTTCGTGTCCTTCGGCGAAGCCGTTGCCGCCGCCTCGATTGCCCAGGTTCATCCGGCCGTGATCCTCGATCAGGACGGCACGGAGCGAAAGGTTGCGGTCAAGGTGCTGCGGCCGGGCGTTTCCCGCCGCTTCCAGCGCGATCTCGAAAGCTACTACCTCGTCGCCCGCCTGGCCGAACGGTTCCATCCGCCCTCGCGGCGCCTTCGGCCGGTTGCGGTCGTGGACACGCTGGCCCAGTCGGTCGCGATGGAAATGGACTTCCGTCTGGAGGCCGCGGCCCTGTCGGAAATGGCCGAGAATACCGCGGACGATCCGGGGTTCCGCGTTCCGGCTGTCGAGTGGTTGCGCACCGCCAAGGGCGTGTTGACTATGGAATGGATCGACGGCCGCAAGATGTCGGACGTCGAGGGCCTCAAGGAAGATGGCCATGACCTGGAAGCGCTGGGGGCTGCCGTCATCCAGAGCTTCCTGCGCCACACGCTGCGCGACGGCTTCTTTCATGCAGACATGCACCAGGGCAACCTCTTCGTTGAGCCCGACGGCACCCTGGTTGCCGTCGACTTCGGCATCATCGGCCGTCTCAACAAGCGCGAACGCCGGTTCCTGGCAGAAATCCTGTTCGGCTTCATCACCCGCAACTACCGACGGGTGGCAGAGGTGCATTTCGAGGCCGGCTATGTGCCCGCGCATCAGGATGTCGACATGTTCGCCCAGGCGATCCGTGCCATCGGCGAGCCGATCCACGGTCACGATGCCAGCGAAATCTCCATGGCCCGCCTGCTGACCCAGCTGTTCGAAGTGACGGAACTCTTCGAGATGAGCACCCAGACCCAGCTGATCATGTTGCAGAAGACCATGGTCGTCGTCGAAGGCGTGGCGCGTTCGCTCAATCCCAATCTGGACATGTGGCGGACGGCGGAACCCGTTGTCGGCACCTGGATCAAGGACAACCTTGGTCCGGTCGGCAAACTGCGTGACGCGGGTGATGCGCTGTCGGCACTGGCGCGCATTGCCAACGACATGCCGCTCTTTGCCGACAGGATCGGTCGGATGTCGGAAGAGCTGGAAAGGATGACACAGGGCGGCCTCAGGTTCGACGACGAGACCGCAGAAGCAATTGGTCGTGCAGAGGCACGTCATACCCGCTCGGGGCGGGCTGCCTTGTGGGTCATTGCCGCCTGCGCGGTCGTGGCGACCTACATGCTTTTCTGAGGCTCGGCTGGCACTCTGAAGGTTCAGCCGGGCATTGCGTCCAGCAATGTCTGTCGCGCGTCCGCGATATGGCGGGCCAGAATGTCTGCCGCCTGGTCTTCCGCGCGTGATTTCATCGCTGCCACCAGGTCTTCATGGTCCTTCAGCCACCTGTCGGTGAGTGTCGGCAGAACGCCGTAGCCGGCAATGTGAATGCGGCAGGTCCGCCGAAGATCCTCGATCATCGCCAGCTCTCTTGGCCGACTTGCAGGCATATAAAGGCTCTTGTGAAAGGCCCAGTCGCCGTCGGCCCACCGGTCGGTTGCCGCGTCTATGCTGGAGTGGGCAAGGGCTGCTTCGATCTTCACAAGATCGTCTGCTTCCAGCCGCCGGATTGATTGCCGCAGGCAATCGGTCTCCAGAAGCACGCGCAGATGGTAGACCTCATCAATCTCCGCGGGGGTAAGACTGATCACTCGAGCCCGTCGATTGCGCTCAAGGTCGATCAGGCCCCGGGCGGCCATCAGCTGCAGGGCATCGCGCACGGGAATGCGACTGACCGAAAAGCGGGCAGCAAGCTCTCCCTGTTTCATTTCCTCACCCGGCCGGAAGATCCCGGAGATGATATCGGTTTCAAGCGTGGCTGCGATTTTTTCTGCGGACATGGCGCCTCCCGAAATTTCAATAGAGCCTTGACAGCAGCCTGTAAATCAAAAATGTATAAATGTATACATTTTGGAGGAAGCATGAGCAAAGAGCACGGCTACACATCCCTCATCCACTGGACGGGAAACCGGGGCGAGGGGACGAGGAGTTACAGGTCCTATGACCGGACCTGGGAGATACGAACACCTGGAAAGCCTCCGGTTTCCTGTTCGAACGACCCGCTACTGGGGGGAAATCCCGCGTTCCATAATCCGGAGGACTTGCTCCTGTCCTCCCTGGCGAGCTGCCATATGCTCTGGTACCTGCATCTGGCAAGCGATGCAGGCATTGCCGTCATGGGATACGAGGACGCGCCGGAAGCGACGGGGGAAACCGAGCCCTCGGGTGCTGGCCGTTTTCTGCGCGCTGTGCTGAAGCCGGTCATCACCGTGCCCAAGGGCACGGACGTGGCAACGGCCGATGCGATCCACCATGAGATCCACAAGGTCTGCTTCATCGCCCGCTCGGTGAATTTTCCGGTGAGCTTCGAGGCAACCTACGTGGAAACGTAGGAATTCAAGGCGGAGTGACGCGCCGAAGGGTCAGGTTGATCCGGCCGCCGTTTTTCAGAAGCGTCGAAGTTCCATTCAACACGCGATCGATACCGTGAAAGGCCAGTCGAGCCTCACCGCCAAGTACGACGACGTCACCGGATTGAAGGCGGAAGGATTTGGTCGGATCCTTCCTGTTCACGCCGCCAACACGGAAGGTCGCGGTGTCTCCCAGGGAAACCGAGACGACCGGGGCTTCGAACATCTGTTCATCCCTGTCCTGGTGCAGACCCATGCGGGCGCTGGGATCATAGAAATTGATCAGGCAGGCTTCGGGTGGTGGCGCCGTTCCGGCAACGTCCTTCCACAGGTGCGTCAAGGCATCCGGCATGGCTGGCCATGGCCGGCCGGTTTCGGGGTGCGCCGGCTGGTAGCGATAGCCTCGGATATCCGACACCCAGCCGAGCGGCCCGCAGTTGCTCATGCGCACCGAAAAGGGCTTTCCGGTTTTCGGCATTACCGGCTGGAACAAGGGCGCTTCGGCGACGATCGCGCGAATATGTGCCAGAAGCTGTTCCTGGCCCTCGCGGTCGAAATGACCCGGCATATAATAAAGCCCGCTCAGGCCGTTTATGGGAATTTCCTGCATGGTCATTGTCGCCGGTCGTCAGTCGCCCCCGCCGCAACCGCTGCAGCCGGAGCTGCCACCGCCGCCTCCGTCACCGCTGCTGCTGGTACCGCAGCCTGAGCTGCACCCGGAAGAACTTCCACCGGTCGATTTCTTGAAGAGGATGATCAGCACCACGGCGATGATAAACAGGGAAATCAGGAATTCGGCTGTGTGCATGGTGGCCCAGTGCCAGACCATGTTGCGCAGTCTCTCGATGAGGGTATCGCCTTGCGCCTCGCCATGGGCAAAGGCCAGCCTGGTGCCCAGAAGAAGTGACATGGCGGCCAGCAGGGCGCAGTGGACGGCGGTGGGCGCATTCGCAGCCTTCCCGGCAAGTCTTGCGAGCTGGTTCGGCCAGTCCGGCTTGCGGATGATCCACACATCCTGCGCATTCACGCGGACAAAGCCCGGCGCCTTGCCGAACCGGATTTCCTCCGGTGGCCAGATGTCCACAGGCGGGTCGCCGAATTCCGACCGGTAGAGCCGGAGTGTTCTTGCATAGGCCTGCCGGAACCGGACTTCCTGTTCCGGGCCGCCCTTTGTCGGCATGTGATGCAGTGGACCTTCGAGCGCTTCCTTGAATGGGCCCCAGTAATGTCTGGTGTAGGTCAGGTGCAGATGCCAGGCCTGGTCCACTTCGTCGCTCGGCGTCACGATGCCTTCATCAAGCCGGCTGAGATAGGCAAACCGCAGATATTCGACAACGACCCGTCCCGCAAAGCTTTTGCTCCAGCCATTTTCTCGGGCAAGGCGCGCGGAGAACGGGAAATCCGCTTCCACATCGTCCGGGTGGCAGGCTTGAAGCCGATTCCAGAGGCTGGGATCTCGCAATTTGGGTCTCCTTTCCGCGTTGCCATTGCGGTGACGGGGCGATGTTAACCGTATTGTCCGCAAGGTTTGAGCAAAACCTCGCCTCCATGTGCCGATTGCATGTGGAATTCGCAAAGCTGACAATGCTGGTAACGATCTGGGAAGAAATATCGGCGAAGAACGGAAGGTCTGTGAAATGTCAGTGGACAGATGTCTTGCAGGCAAAGTTTCATCCACCTATATAGCGGTCAAGCTTCGCGCCAAATCATGAGCCTAGCGTTCTGGCGCGATGTCCGGGGGAACCCGGAACCCAACTGAGAGGAGCCGGAATGACGCCTTTTTGGGTCTATCCGGTTTGCTAGAAAGAGAGGCAGATATGGCAAAGGTCATTGGTATCGACCTCGGCACGACGAACTCGTGCGTCGCCGTCATGGACGGCAAGGATTCCAAGGTAATTGAAAACGCAGAAGGCGCCCGCACCACCCCGTCGATGGTGGCCTTCTCCGACGATGGCGAGCGTCTCGTCGGCCAGCCGGCAAAACGCCAGGCAGTCACGAACCCGACCAACACCCTTTTTGCAGTCAAACGCCTGATCGGTCGCCGGTACAGCGATCCGACCGTCGACAAGGACAAGAAGCTTGTCCCGTTCGAAATCGTTAAGGCCGACAATGGCGACGCATGGGTGGAAGCCAACGGCGACAAATACTCCCCGTCCCAGGTGTCCGCTTTCATCCTTCAGAAGATGAAGGAAACCGCGGAGAGCTATCTCGGCGAAAAAGTGACCCAGGCGGTGATCACCGTTCCGGCATACTTCAACGACGCGCAGCGCCAGGCAACCAAGGATGCCGGCAAGATCGCGGGTCTTGAAGTCCTGCGCATCATCAACGAGCCGACCGCGGCAGCGCTTGCCTACGGTCTCGACAAGAACGACGGTAAAACCATCGCGGTCTACGACCTTGGTGGCGGTACGTTCGACGTTTCCGTCCTGGAAATCGGCGATGGTGTCTTCGAAGTGAAGTCCACCAACGGCGACACCTTCCTCGGCGGTGAAGACTTCGACATGGTTCTCGTCGATTACCTCGCGTCCGAGTTCAAGAAGGACCAGGGCATCGACCTGAAGAACGACAAGCTGGCCCTGCAGCGCCTGAAGGAAGCTGCGGAAAAGGCGAAGATCGAACTGTCGTCCTCTTCCCAGACCGAAATCAACCTGCCGTTCATCACGGCGGACGCTTCCGGTCCGAAGCACCTGACGCTGAAACTCACCCGCGCCAAGTTCGAGTCGCTGGTTGAAGATCTGGTCAAGCGCACCATTGAGCCGATGAAAGCCGCTCTGAAAGACGCAGGTCTTGCACCCGGTGAAATCGACGAAGTGGTTCTGGTCGGCGGCATGACCCGCATGCCGAAGATCCAGGAAACCGTGAAGACCTTCTTCGGTAAGGACCCGCACAAGGGTGTGAACCCGGACGAAGTCGTGGCCATGGGCGCCGCGATCCAGGCCGGCGTTCTGCAGGGCGACGTCAAGGACGTTCTGCTGCTCGACGTGACCCCGCTGTCGCTTGGCATCGAAACGCTTGGCGGTGTCTTCACCCGTCTGATCGATCGCAACACGACGATCCCGACCAAGAAGAGCCAGGTGTTCTCGACCGCTGAAGACAATCAGACGGCCGTGACCATCCGCGTCTTCCAGGGTGAGCGCGAAATGGCCGCGGACAACAAGATCCTCGGTCAGTTCGACCTGGTCGGCCTGCCGCCGGCACCGCGCGGCGTTCCGCAGATCGAAGTCACCTTCGACATCGACGCCAACGGTATCGTCAACGTGTCCGCGAAGGACAAGGGCACCGGCAAGGAACAGCAGATCCGCATCCAGGCCTCCGGCGGGCTCAGCGACAGCGACATCGACCAGATGATCAAGGACGCTGAATCCCACGCCGATGAGGACAAGAAGCGGAAGGAACTGGTGGAAGCCAAGAACCAGGGCGAATCCCTGGTCCATTCCACCGACAAGTCCCTGAAGGACTACGGCGACAAGGTTTCCGAGGACGACAAGTCCGCGATCGAGACCGCGCTCGCCTCCCTGAAGTCTGCTCTTGAAGGTGAAGACCTGGAAGACATCAAGGCCAAGACCCAGGCTCTGGCAGAAGCTTCCATGAAACTTGGCGAAGCCATGTATCAGGCAGCTCAGGCTGACGCCCAGGCAGAAGACGGCGAGGAAGCCGATCCGAAAGCCAAGGCCGAAGACGATGTCGTTGATGCGGATTTTGAAGAAGTCAAAGAAGACGACGACAAAAAATCCGCATAACCGAAAAATACCAGCCAGCCGGGTTCCGGCTGGCTGGTCCAATCCTGGCGCCGGTCGCTCGACTGCCTGATGAAAGGGCACTTGTGCGCGGCGCCTTCGCCGTAATTGGCGCCGGCATTTGCCAGGCCGCCAGCGGTGCAACAACAAGACCGGAAGATCTTGATGTCGAAACGTGATTTCTATGAGGTGCTGGGTGTTTCGCGTGAGGCGGACGAAAAAGCGCTGAAAAGCGCCTACCGCAAGATGGCCATGCAATTTCACCCGGACCGCAATCCGGGCGACGAGGCCGCCGAAGCCAAGTTCAAGGAAGTCAACGAGGCCTATGACACGCTGAAGGACAGCCAGAAGCGTGCGGCCTATGACCGTTTCGGCCATGCGGCCTTCGAAAACGGTGGTTTTGGCGGCGGCGGTGCCGGCGCCCACGACTTTTCCTCTACCATGTCCGATATCTTCGAGGAATTCTTCGGCATGGGTGGCGGCGGTGGCCGCCGGTCGGGCGGACGCGAACGTGGCGCGGACCTGCGCTACAATCTGGATATCACGCTGGAGGATGCCTTTACCGGAAAGACGGTGGAGATAGAGGTTCCTACCAGCGTTACCTGCGACGATTGCTCCGGTTCGGGCGCAAAGCCCGGAACCAGCCCGACGACCTGCCGCACATGTGGCGGGGCAGGCCGCGTGCGTGCCGCGCAGGGCTTCTTCACGCTGGAACGCACCTGTCCGAGCTGCCAGGGACGCGGCCAGGTGATTACCGATCCGTGCGAAAGCTGTAGCGGCTCCGGACGCAAGACCCAGGAGCGCACGCTGTCGGTCAACATTCCGGCCGGTATCGAGGACGGAACCCGTATTCGGCTGGCAGGTGAAGGTGAAGCAGGCGTGCGCGGTGGCCCCGCGGGGGATCTCTATATCTTCCTCTCCATAAGGCCGCACGAGCTTTTCCAGCGCGATGGCGCCGATCTTTACTGCCGCGTGCCGATTTCCATGTCGACCGCGACCCTGGGTGGTCAGTTCGACGTGCCGACGGTCGAAGGGTCGACCAGCCGCGTGAAGGTGCCCGAAGGCACCCAGACCGGAAAGCAGTTCCGGTTGCGCGGCAAGGGCATGCCGATCATGCGTTCCAGCCAGCACGGCGACATGTATATTCAGGTCACGGTCGAAACACCGACCAATCTGACCCGGCGCCAACGTGAGCTTCTGGCGGAATTCGAGAAGGAATCCTCCGGTGAAAACCACCCGGAATCGGCTGGGTTTTTCTCCAAGGTGAAGGATTTCATCGATAATCTCGGTGCATAAGCAGTCTGCAAAGGGTGACGTATGCGTTCAATATGTGCGCTTGCCCATGGCATCTTATTGCAATCACTCCTATATTCCCCGCGTGGGGGATGTGAGTGAGGAAAGATGCTGAAACGCAATAGCTCGCGCCGGGAAGCTTTTCGGGAAAAGCTTGAGAAGGCAAGTGCCGTTCGGGCGAAGGTGCTCGATGAAGTCAAATTCATCCGTTCCTGGGCTCAGAACCCGCTTCGAACCGGTGCCGTTGCCCCTTCCGGGCCAGAGCTCGCCGCCAAGATGGCGTCCTTTCTGACACCGCGTCCCCATTCAAGGGTTGTGGAACTCGGGCCGGGAACCGGCGTCGTCACGAAGGCGATTCTGGACCGTGGATTTTCCTCCCAGCAGCTCAGGCTCATCGAGTATTGCCCGGAATTTTGCGAACTGCTGACCCGCAGATACCCCGGCCTGAAAATTGTCCAGGGTGATGCCTACGCCCTTGGCGCCACCCTCTCGCGCGCTGGCGATACGCTGTCGGCTGCGGAAGACCAGCGTCATTCGCTTGATGGCATCGTCTCGTCCCTGCCGCTGCTGACGCGACCGGAAACGGTCCGCAAGGCGCTGCTGGCGGAAGCTCTGGAAATTCTGAAACCGGGCGCGCCCTTCATCCAGTTTTCCTACGGGCTGGTCGCTCCGGTGAAGCCGGACAACCGCTCTGTCTCCGTCTTCAGTTCGGACTGGGTCTGGAAAAACCTGCCTCCGGCACGCGTCTGGGTTTACCGCAAGGCCCATTGAGGGCTCAGACGGCAGGGGACAGCGGGCAGGAAGCACTCCCATTTCCCGAAAAGCGCCCTAAACTTGCCCTCAGGCGGTTCACCGCGGTGCCACGCGCGAGCCGGACATTTGTAGGGTAGGTTCTGATGCGCAATCCGAAGATCCTCGTTTGCTCGGGCTCGGTCCGAAGCGGTTCCTTCAACGGCAGACTGACGGCGCTGGCCGCCAAGAAACTTGCAATCCTGGATGCTCAGGTGACGCATCTGTCGCTGAAGGACTATCCGTTGCCGATCTATGACGGCGATCTGGAGGACACGAATGGCGTTCCGGAAAATGCCAGGAAACTCAAACGCTTGTTCCTGGCGCAGGATGGTATTTTTCTGTCCTGTCCGGAATATAACGCCGGCATCTCGCCGCTGCTGAAAAACACCCTGGACTGGATCAGCCGCGTGAAGGAACCGGGCGATCCCTACAAGACCAAGGTCTTTGCGCTCGGTGCAGCTTCAACCGGCGCGTTCGGCGGCATGCGCGGTCTGATCGGCATGCGCACCATTCTGGAAGTCGGCCTTGGAGCAATGGTCCTGCCGCAGATGGTGGCCGTACCCAAAGCGGCGGGCGCGTTCGACGACAAGGGCGAACTTTCCGATGAACGGGCAGGCGGCCAGCTCGACAAGCTGGTGGACGCACTTTTGCGGGCAACCCGGATCGAGATGTCACACTGAGGTTTTGAATTGCCGGCAGAAATCACCCTGAAAATGTGTGTCTTGAGCCGATTTCGGTCGGCTTCATAGCCGGGCTCAACAAGGCCGCATCCCATTGACTGCTTGGAAATACCGGATTTGCCGCCTACATAGGGCGGCAGACAAGATGACCATGAAGATTGCCAAGAGGATTGAATGAGCGAAACGCGCGAACCGGCCCAGTGGCACGGTACGACGATCATGATGGTGCGCAAGGGTGGCAAGGTGGTGATCGCCGGTGACGGCCAGGTCTCCCTCGGCCAGACCGTGATCAAGCACACCGCCCGCAAGGTACGCCTGCTGGCCAAGGGCGAGGTTATTGCCGGTTTTGCCGGTGCAACCGCCGATGCCTTCACCCTGTTCGAGCGCCTTGAAGCGAAGCTGGAACAGTACCCCGGCCAGCTGATGCGCGCCTGCGTGGAACTTGCCAAGGACTGGCGGACCGACCGCTATCTACGCCGACTGGAAGCGATGATGCTGGTGGCCGACAAGAACGTGTCGCTGGTGCTGACCGGTACCGGCGACGTTCTGGAGCCCGAAGGGGGTGTCATGGGTATCGGTTCTGGCGGCAACTATGCACTTGCGGCCGGACGTGCCCTGGCAGATACCGACTTTGACGCAGAAACCATAGCCCGCAAGGCGATGGCGGTTGCAGCGGAAATCTGCGTTTACACGAACGCCAGCGTGACGGTCGAGTCGCTGGATACGGCCGAGTAAGGGCCGATGATTTCGTTTCGCCCCGTCACCGCCGAGGATTTGCCCATGCTGGCGAATTGGTTGGCGCGCCCGCACTGGCGGCAATGGTGGGGCGATCCGGACGAAGAGTTGAGCAACATCCGGGACATGGTCGAAGGCAGGGATACGACCCGGCCTTTCATCTTTCAGGAAGACGGCACCGACAAGGGCTATATCCAGGTCTGGTTTGTCGGCGATCAGCAGGGAAGCGCATTTGCGGCGGATTATCCCTGGCTGGAACGGCTGCCGGCAGAGGCTGTCGGTGTCGACCTCTCGATTGCATTCGAGGAAGATCTGTCCCGGGGACTTGGAACAAGAACTTTGCAGGCGTTTGTCCGCCAGTTGCGCGAGGAAGGTCACGAACGGATCATCATCGATCCGGATCCGGCCAATCTCAGGGCCCTGAAGGCCTATCGCAAGGCGGGCTTTCAGGAGATCGAAGCGCTTCTGGGACGCACCGGCGACTGCCTGCTGATGGAACTCGTAAGTAAAGAAGGCGTGTCTTAAACAATGTCCGATTTTTCTCCGCGTGAGATCGTTTCCGAACTCGACCGCTACATCGTCGGCCAGAAAGATGCCAAGCGCGCGGTCGCAATTGCATTGCGCAACCGCTGGCGCCGCCAGCAGCTGCAAGGCCAGATGCGCGAGGAAGTTCTGCCGAAGAACATCCTGATGATCGGCCCGACCGGCGTCGGCAAGACCGAAATTTCCCGCCGTCTGGCAAAGCTGGCAAATGCCCCCTTCACCAAGGTGGAAGCCACCAAGTTCACAGAGGTCGGCTATGTCGGCCGCGACGTGGAGCAGATCGTCCGTGATCTGGTGGAAGCCGGCATCACGCTGGTGCGCGACCAGAAGCGCGAAGCGGTGAAGGCCAAGGCACACATGCTGGCCGAGGAACGCGTGCTGGATGCGCTGGTCGGCAAGAACGCAAGCCCGGCAACCCGGGACAGCTTCCGCACCAAGCTGCGCAACGGCGAGATGGACGAGAAGGAAATCGAGGTCGAGGTCAGGGCCCAGGCACAGATGCCGAGCTTTGATCTGCCGGGTATGCCGGGTGCCAGCGTCGGGGTGATGAATGTCTCCGATCTGCTGGGCAAGGCGTTCGGTGGCCAGACCAAGACCAAACGCACCACCGTTCGCGACAGCTACCAGCTCCTGATCAACGAGGAATCCGACAAGCTGCTCGACGACGACAAGGTGGTGGAAGAAGCAATTTCACTTGTCGAGAATTCCGGCATCGTCTTTCTGGACGAGATTGACAAGATCTGTGCCCGTGAAGGCCGTGCGGGAGCCGATGTCTCTCGTGAAGGCGTACAGCGTGACCTGCTGCCGCTGATCGAAGGAACGGTGGTCTCCACCAAGCACGGACCGGTCAAGACCGACCACATCCTGTTCATCGCTTCCGGTGCATTCCACGTCGCAAAGCCTTCGGACCTTTTGCCGGAGCTGCAGGGCCGCCTGCCGATCCGGGTCGAGCTGCGTGCGCTCGACAAGGACGATTTCCGCGCGATCCTGACCGAACCGGAAGCCAGCCTCATCAAGCAGTATGTTGCGCTGATGGAAACGGAAAAGGTCACGCTGAACTTCACAGAGGATGCCATCGACGAGATCGCCTCGATTGCGGTTGATCTCAATGCCTCTGTCGAGAACATCGGTGCCCGCCGTCTGCAGACGGTGATGGAGCGCATTCTCGACGAGATTTCCTTCACGGCGCCGGACCGTCCGGGTGAAGAGGTGGAGATCACGGGCAAATTCGTTCGCGACAACATCGGCGACCTTGCCAAGAACGTCGACCTGTCGAAGTTCATCCTCTAGGAGGCATGCGGAAAGACACCGGTTGAGCGCTCCGTGCGCGGCGATTTCGCCGCTTGCGGAGTGCGCGGACCGGTGGCAGCATGCGGCCCATGGTAGCTATCAGAAAAAGCAACGAGGAAGGCCACCGCCGGAAGTTTCTGGTCGTGGTCGACGAGACGCCCGAATGTGACCGGGCGATCGTATATGCCGCAAAACGGGCGGCCCGGACCGGCGGCGTCGTGACGCTGGTCTTCATCATTGCGCCTGGCGACTTCCAGCATTGGCTGGGGGTTGAAGACATCATGCGGGCGGAAGCCCAGGAAGAAGCCGAGGCAGCGCTTGCGAAAGCTGCAGAGCGCGTGCGGTCCGTTGCCCGTACCGAACCGGAATCGGTGGTGAGGGAAGGGACAAAGGCCGAGGAGATCATGGAGCTGATCGAGGCGGATGCCGACATCGCGATCCTGATCCTGGCCGCCAGCACGGGCTCTGAAGGGCCGGGACCTCTGGTGTCGTCGATTGCCGGAAAATCCGCGGGAACCTTCCCCATTCCGGTGACGATCGTGCCGGGTAACCTGGACGATGATTCCATCGCCGCGCTGGCTTGACGAGCGATCGCAGGGCTGCCGGATTCAAGAAGACGGCTTGACCAGGCAGGATCTGCACCTATCTAGTTTTTAACGGTTCCAAACTGCCGAGAGATACGTTAGAAACATTCATCGGCGTTTTGCGATGGAGGTGAGGCGCAAAACGAAGCCGGCAACATGGGCGCGACCTGAAGCGCAAGGACGAGACAAGATGTTCATTCAAACCGAAGCCACTCCCAATCCGGCGACACTGAAATTCCTGCCGGGACGGGTTGTCCTGCCGGAGGGAACCTACGATTTCCGCTCCAGGACCGACGCCGGGGTGTCGCCTCTTGCACAGAAACTGTTCGACGTGCCGGGCGTGGTCGCGGTCTTCTTCGGCCACGACTTCGTGACCGTGACCAAGGACGAAACCGACTGGCAGCACATGAAACCCGCCATCCTGGGCGTGATCATGGAGCAGTTCATGTCCGGACAGCCGGTCATGGCCACCAGCGAAGCGGAAAATATCGAGGAAGGCGAATTCTTCGAGGCAGGGGACGCGGACACCGTCAGCACCATCAAGGAACTCCTGGAAACCCGGGTGCGTCCGGCTGTGGCGCAGGATGGTGGCGACATCACCTTCAAGGGTTTCAAGGAAGGCGTGGTCTATCTGTCCATGCGCGGCGCCTGCGCCGGCTGCCCGTCATCCACGGCAACACTGCAGCACGGCATCCAGAACCTGCTGCGTCACTTCGTTCCGGAAGTCGAGGAAGTCCGCCCGATCTGATCGGAGCATTCCTGAAGAATTTCAAAGGCCCGGCCTCTTGTCCGGGCCTTTAATATTTTCGACTCCCATTCTTTGTGGAAGGCAAGCCCCCCTTTGGACTTAGGTCCAAAGCCCCGCTCGACTCGCGGGCCGGGGCGGGGTAGTGGCATGTGGGACACGAAAACCATGAGCCAAACCGGAATGCGCGTCCTCGCCATCGATACAGCCCTTGCCAATTGCGCCGCCGCCGTTCTCGACGACGGTGTCGAAACCGCGTGTTTCGAGGCGTGCGGCGAGGAGATCGGCCGCGGCCATGCCGAGAAGCTGATGGACATGATCGGTGAGGTCATGGCCGAGTCGTCCACCACCTTTTCCGAGCTCGACCGCGTTGCCGTGACCATCGGACCCGGCAGCTTTACCGGCCTTCGCGTCGGACTGGCGGTTGCCCGCGGCTTTGGTCTCGTGCTCGGAAAGCCGGTTGTCGGCGTAACGACCCTGGCAGCCATTGCCCGTTCCGCCGTGCCGGGAGATGACGGCGGTCCCGTGCTGGTGGCGCTGACGGGAAAGGCAGACGAGGTCTACTGCCAGCTTTATCATGCGTCCGGCACCGCTGCCGATGAAGCCGGTGTCCGCACCATCGCAGATCTTGCGGCGAACCTGCCCAAGGACATAAGATTGGCAGGATCGGCATCGGAAAAAATCGCGAGGGAGCTTGGGCTTCCGGAAAGCGCGATATTGTCCCGCAGCACTTTCCCGGGTATTCGGGATGTCGCGGAACTGGGGATCTCCGCCGATCCTTCGAGGTCATCCCCTTCGCCACTCTATTTGCGGCCGCCCGATGCGACGCCGCAAACGAAGGGAAGGATAGAACGGCAATGAGTTTTTGGTGGTTCTGGACCCAGCCGCCGGTGATAGAAGAGGCGCTGGACGAGGATCTACCGAAGATTGCCGACATCCACGCGCTTTGTTTCAAGCACAAATGGAATACGGACGAGCTTGCGCGGATGAAAGCGCATGCGGGGACGATGTTTCTGGTGGCACGCCGGGCGAGCCCCTATGGCACGCGCGCACCGCTTGGTTTCCTGATCGTGCGCACCGTTGCCGACGAAGCCGAGGTCATCACCATTGCGGTTCACCCGCGCCAACGCGGCCGTGGCATCGGCAAGAAGCTGATGGAAGCCGGCCTGTTTCGGCTCTACGGTGAACGTTGCAAACACCTTTTTCTGGAAGTGGACGCAGCCAACGAACCGGCTCTGCTGCTGTACCGGGCGCTCGGCTTCAAGGAAGTCGGCAGCCGCAAAGGCTATTACAGCGACAGTGGAGGAGACGGCACCGCGCTTGTCATGCGCGTCGATCTTGGTTAAGCGCTGTAGCGGAAACGGATACGGTATCGGAAACAGACAGCGGACGGCATCGCAATGGCGGAAGAGCGGCAATCAACGCTAGCGGACTTGTGCATCGAAAAAGGTATGCGCATGACCGAACAGCGTCGCGTCATTGCCTCCGTCATCGAAGCCGCGTCCGACGAGCACCCGGACGTCGAGGAACTCTACCGCCGCTCCGTGGCGATCGATCCCGGCATTTCCATTTCGACGGTCTATCGCACGGTGAAGCTGTTCGAGGACGCCGGCATGATCGAACGGCACGATTTTCGTGACGGTCGGTCGCGTTATGAAACCGTTCCGGACGAGCATCACGACCATCTGATCGATCTGCGCTCCGGCCAGGTCATCGAATTCCGCAACGAGGAAATCGAGGCCTTGCAGGAATTCATCGCCAAGAAGCTGGGTTACCGTCTGGTCGATCACCGGCTGGAACTTTATGGCGTCCCACTCGATGTCCCGAAGGATAATCAGGGCGATGGCTGAGCTCAAGGCCGGGGTTATTATCTTCCTTCTGACGCTGGTCTCGCTGGTGCTGATCCCGCTTCAGTGGCTGGCGGTGAAGCTCGGGCTTAAGATGCAGCGAAAACTGCCCCAGCTCTGGCACCGGATCGCCACCCGGCTTGTGGGCATCAAGATCGAGCAGATCGGGGCCCCGGCAGTGGACCGGCCGTTGTTGATCGCCTCCAACCACGCATCCTGGGTCGATATCACCGTGGTCGGCTCGCTGATGCCTCTCTCCTTCATCGCCAAGTCCGAGGTTTCCGGCTGGCCCATTTTCGGTCTGTTCGCCAAGCTTCAGCGCACGGTATTCGTCAATCGCACCCGGCGCACGGAAACCGCCCAGGTTGCCGATGCCATCGCCGTTCGCATGGCTGCCGGCGACGCGATGGTCCTGTTTGCCGAAGGTACCTCCAACGACGGCAATTGCGTCCTGCCGTTTCGCTCGGCCCTACTGGGCGCCGCCACCCGTGCGGTCGGTGAGGACGAAACCTCGAAAGTCTGGGTGCAGCCGCTTTCGGTCGCCTATCAGGGCTTTTACGGCCTGCCGATGGGCCGGGCCCATCGGCCGCATGTCGCCTGGTATGGCGATATGGAACTCGCCGGCCATCTGTGGGGCATCTTTTCGCGCGGTGCACTCGACGTGGTGGTGCGCTGGGGCGAGCCGGTTCTGGTTGACCGGACAACGGACCGGAAAGCCCTGACCCGCCGTCTGGAAACGGAGGTTCGGGCCATGACGATAGCCTCGCTGCTGCAAAAGCCGGTCGACACCGAAGATTTCAGCGAAATCGAGACACTCGAGTTCTTCTCAAACGCGGAAAAAACCGCTAAAGCTGGCGCCTGAATTTGCAAGGTGCGGTCCGCCGCCGGTCTCAGGCGCGGGTCCCGGGCATGAAGGACGGATCGATCCTGTGCCTGTGCCGGGTGAACTGCCCGATGAAGGTACCGACATTCACGACATCCGGCCGCCTGAAAAAGGCCAGCGTATCAAGGCCATGAGGAGCCCCACGAGGAGCGAATGACAAGCCGCCCTGAACAAGACTTGGAAACGAACGTCACCGCCGTTTCCGCCACCGATATGACAGACGCCCGCAAAGGCGGAAACACCCGCAAGGTGTTCGTGCGTACCTATGGCTGCCAGATGAACGTCTACGACAGCGAGCGCATGACCGATGTGCTGGCACCGGAAGGATTCGAGGCGACGGACGATCTGGAAGACGCGGATCTTGTCATTCTGAACACCTGCCATATTCGTGAAAAGGCAGCCGAGAAAGTCTATTCGGAGCTTGGCCGCATCCGCAAGGTCAAGGAAGAGCGGGCAAAATCCGGCAAGGACATGATGGTGGGTGTCGCCGGCTGCGTTGCGCAGGCGGAGGGCGAGGAAATTTCTCGCCGGGCTCCGATTGTCGATCTTGTGGTGGGCCCGCAGAGCTATCATCAGCTGCCGTCCCTTCTGGAAAAGGCCCGCGCAGGCTCCAAGGTTGTCGAGACCGAGTTTGATATCGACGCCAAGTTCAATCACCTGTCGGAACGTGCCGAAAAGCAGGTTCTCAAACGCCCGCCATCCGCCTTCCTGACCGTGCAGGAAGGCTGCGACAAGTTCTGCACCTTCTGCGTCGTTCCCTACACGCGCGGGGCCGAAGTCTCCCGCTCTGTCGAACAGATCGTCAGCGAAGCCGAACGCATGGCCGCGGCCGGGGTACGCGAGATCACGCTGCTGGGCCAGAACGTTAACGCGTATCACGGCACATCGCCGGATGGTGCCGTCTGGGGTCTTGGCCGGTTGCTGCGTCGTCTGGCGGAAATCGACGGTCTGGACCGGCTGCGCTACACCACCAGCCATCCGCGCGACATGGATGACGACCTGATCGAGGCGCATCGGGACCTGAAAAGCCTGATGCCGTATCTGCACCTGCCGGTGCAGTCCGGGTCCGACAAGATCCTGAAGGCGATGAACCGCCGGCACACGCGCGATGAGTATTTCCGCCTGATCGACCGCATTCGCGAGGTCTCTCCCGACATTGCGCTCTCAGGCGATTTCATCGTCGGTTTCCCGGGCGAGAGCGACCAGGATTTCGAAGACACGATGGATCTGATTCGACAGGTCGGCTACGGCTCGGCCTTCTCGTTCAAATACAGTTCCAGGCCCGGTACGCCCGGCGCAACCATGGACGAACAGGTGCCGGAGGACGTCAAGTCCGCACGGCTGGCCGCGCTTCAGGCGCTGGTTGCCGACCAGCAGAAGGCGTTCAACGCCTCGCGTCTGGGCATGACCTGCGACGTGCTTCTGGAGAAGACCGGCCGCAATCCCGGGCAGCTGGTCGGCAAGTCGCCGTGGTTGCAGCCGGTGCAGCTGGATGCACCTGAAGACCTCATCGGGTCAATACAAGCGGTGGAAATCGTCGACATCGGGTCCAATTCCCTGTTCGGGCGGCTGATTGCGGGGCAAGATGATCTTGGAAGGTCCGGACGCATCCCGGCTCCGGCGGCCTAAAGGAGACGTCATTTGACGCGCGACAGCCACTCTTCATCCCGCAAGTCTTCGGTACAATCCTCTGCGGCCGGTTCGGCCTCCGACATGACCCATATTGTTCTTGCCTTTGAAGATAACCGGCTGATCGGAGATCTGTTTGGGCAATTCGACCAGAACCTTGCGCTGATCGAGCAGCGTCTCGGCATCGACGCGATTGCCCGGGGCAACCAGGTGACACTGAAAGGCAGCCAGGTTGGCTGCGCCCAGGCACGCACGGCTCTGGAAGCCATGTATCAGCGTCTGCTGCAGGGACAGGAAATCCACCCGGGTGATGTCGACGGCGCACTGCGCATGGCAGCGGCTGCGGAAGCGCAGCTGCCGTTGCCGACGCTGGAGCCGAAGTCCCGGCTGGCCTTCGCCCAGATCGCGACCCGCCGGAAAACGATCGTCGCCCGCACACCGACCCAGGATGCCTACATCCGGTCGATGGATCGGGCCGACCTGATTTTCGGAACCGGCCCGGCCGGTACCGGCAAGACCTTTCTGGCGGTTGCCTATGCAGCAGCTCTTCTGGAGCGCGGCGATGTGGCCCGTCTGATCCTGTCCCGTCCTGCAGTGGAAGCCGGTGAGCGCCTCGGCTTCCTGCCGGGTGAAATGAAGGACAAGGTCGATCCGTACCTGCGACCGATCTACGATGCGCTTTACGAGATGATGCCTGCCGAGAAGGTCGATCGTGGCTTGCAGTCCGGCATGATCGAAGTGGCGCCGCTCGCCTTCATGCGCGGCCGAACGCTCTCCAACGCGGTGGTGCTGCTCGACGAGGCGCAGAACACGACCTCCATGCAGATGAAGATGTTCCTGACGCGTCTTGGGGAAGGCTCGAAGATGATCGTCACCGGCGATCCGAGCCAGATCGACCTGCCGTCAGGACAGATGTCCGGTCTGCGTGAAGCGCTGGGGCTTTTGACGGACATTCCGGAAGTTGCCCATATCCGCTTCAACGAGAAGGACGTTGTCCGTCACGAGCTGGTCGGAAGGATCGTGACCGCTTACGACAACGCCTCTCGGGAAGAATCGGAAGCGCGCGAGCGCCGCTTTGCCGAGCGACAACGTGGTGCGGACCGCGACGGTGCCTCTGCGCGCCCTCGTGAAGCCGCAAATTCCTGAAAAGCCCTTGCTTACGATGCCAGACCGATTGCCTGATAGTTTTCAGATAGACCTGTCGATAGAAGCGGGTGATTGGCCGGCGGAAAGCCAGTTGGAGGCAATAGCTGCAAAGGCCATCACCGCTGCCTTTGCGGGGGCGGATCTGGAAGTGCTGGAGGGAACGGAAGTCTCGCTGCTGTTTACCGACGACGCGTCGATCCGGCAGCTGAACGCGAAATGGCGCGACAAGGACAAGGCAACGAACGTCCTGTCCTTTCCCGGCAGCGATCCGCAAGGCGACGTTTATGGCCCCCTTCTGGGGGACATCGTTTTCGCCTATGAAACCGTCGCAGCGGAAGCTGCAGACCTTGGAATTGAATTTTCCGATCACCTTACCCATCTGACTGTTCACGGTTTGCTTCACCTTTTCGATTATGATCATCAGGAAAGTGAAGAGGCGGAACTGATGGAAAGCCTTGAGAAGTCCATTCTGGCGTCTCTTGGCATCGATGACCCTTACGCGGACAGGCCACTTGTGGCCGACGGCGGTTAAGTGGCATCATGGGATGTGATGTTCTTGATTGATGGATGATGAACTCAATTGAACCGCAAAGTCCGGCAACCGGGCAGAAGCCTGCCAGCACCGGACAGGACCAGGACGGGGAAGACCCGCAACAGCTGAAGCCGCAGAAACCTGCGGCCTTTCTCGATCTTCTCAAACGCTTCCTGCGCTTGGGCCGCCAGTCATCGAGCTTGCGCGAGAACCTGGAGGACGAACTTGCTCGCGAGGGCGGTGATGCTGCCTTCTCGCCGGAGGAGCGAATGCTCCTCGGCAACATTCTGAGACTGCGTGAATTGCGCGTCGACGACGTCATGATCCCGCGTGCGGATATCGACGCGGTCGATCTGGAAACCAGCCTCAGCCGCGTCATGGAACTGTTCCAGACGAGCGGGCATTCGCGCATGCCGGTTTACGAAGAGACGCTCGACGATCCGCGCGGCATGGTCCACATCAAGGATTTGATGGCCTATATCGCGGAACGTGGCGCTTCGAACCGTCCTGCAACTTCTGTGGACAATGAAAACGATACAACCGGCTTTCAACCGTCCAATTCGAATGCGCCTGCGCGGAACGGTCACAACATGCCCGACCTGGACCTGTCCTGCGTCGACCTGTCGGTCTCGCTGAAGGACACGGATCTGCTGCGCAATCTCTTGTTCGTGCCGCCGTCGATGCCGGCGACGGACCTGATGGCGAAAATGCAGGCCGATCGTATCCAGATGGCGCTGGTGATCGACGAATATGGCGGAACCGACGGACTTGTGTCGCTGGAAGATCTTGTCGAGGAAGTTGTCGGTGATATCGAAGACGAACACGACGAGGACGAGGAAGCCATGCTGGCTGCCGCCGGCGAGGGCGTGTGGATCGCAGATCCGCGTCTGCCGCTTGAGGAACTCGACGAAGCGCTCGGCACGCAGCTGAACGACGGCGAGATTTCCGAGGACGTCGATACGCTCGGTGGTCTGCTCTATGTCTCCGTTGGCCGCGTACCGGTCCGCGGCGAGCTGCTGCTGGTGCCGGATGAAGTGCCCGGGTTCGAATTCGAGATAATGGATGCGGATCCGCGCCGCATCAAGCGCTTGAAGATCCGCCGCCGCCGCGCCGACGCGCGCCCGCCGGACCTTCGTCGCCGTCCAAAGCGGACCGATTCCGTTTCCGGCGAGAGCAGCCAGGACAGCGAAAGCACCAAGACCAAGGTTGCTGCGTCCAGCGGAAACGGATGAGCGGCCGGACGCCGAAACCAGCCAAAAGGATGCTTGCCAACGGTGCCGATGGCCCGTCGTCTCGAAGCGACTTCTTCGCGCGCCGTTGGTATTAACCCTTGACCCCACTGCGGCGAGCCGACAAATCTCCTGACCGCAAGTATGGGGAAGCTCTTTGATGCAATGGTTGTCACACCGCCTGTCGGCCCTGCCAAATACCTTTCTTCTGGCATGGGGCTGGCAGCGCCGTCTCTTGTGCGCCGCCTGCGGTGCGCTGACGGCCTTTGCGCTTCCCCCTTATGACTTCACTTTCGTGCTTCTGGTCACGTTTCCCTGTCTGGTCTGGATGCTGGACGGAGCGGTCGATCCCGCACCCGGCAAGCGGGTTCAGCGGTTTCGCACGGGCTTCGCGCTCGGCTGGTTGTTCGGCTTCGGCTATTTTCTCTCGGGTCTTTGGTGGATCGGCGCGGCGTTTCTGGTGGAAGCGGAGCGCTTTGCCTGGCTGATGCCCTTTGCCGTGCTGGCAATGCCTGTCGGACTGGCGCTGTTCACGGGTCTTGGGGTGGGACTGGCCGCGATATTCTGGAGTGACCAGTTTCGCCGCATCCTGGTGCTTGCTGCCGGCCTGACCCTGACGGACTGGTTGCGCGGCCATGTCCTGACCGGGTTTCCCTGGAATGCCTTCGGTTATGGCGTGTCCGGATCGCTGAGCGTGTCGCAGGCGGCAAGTCTCGTCGGGCTTTATGGTCTCAGCTTCTTCGTGGTTGCGGTCTTTTCGACGCCGGCCGTTCTGGCAGACGCTCGCCCGTTTCGCCAGCGTGCGACGGCCGTTGTCGTTGCGGCGGTTGCCCTGGCCGCGGTTGCGGGTTATGGCGCCGTCAGGCTCTGGCAGACGGCATTGCCCGTTGCCGATCTCGACATCCGAATTGTACAGCCATCGATCGATCAGAAAGACAAATGGCGGCCGGAGCTGCGCGACGAGATCTTTCAGACCTTCCTCGACATGACCGAAGCGCCGCTTGGCGGTGCCGCGCGCGTCGGACAGCCGCGCATGGTGGTCTGGCCGGAATCGGCTGTTCCCTTCCTGCTGACACAGGAGCCGGGAGCCTTGTTCCGGATCGGTCAGTCGCTCGGTGACAAGACCGAACTGGTGACCGGCGCGATCCGGGCCGAGCCCGGCATGAGAGGGGCTGATTACTTTAACAGCGTCTTCGTCATCGGCACCGAGGGCACCGTCCAGGGCATCTACGACAAGGTTCGGCTCGTGCCTTTCGGCGAATACGTTCCGTTTAAACCTCTGCTTGAATCACTGGGAATTTCTAACCTTGCGGGCCCCATGGATGGGTTCGAGGCCGGGTATCAACCGCGTGTACTGACCACCTCCGAAAGTTTTAGTTTTCTACCCATGATTTGCTATGAGGCAATTTTTCCGGGATCTCTGGACGGTGTTTCCAGAAGGCCGGACTTTCTGCTGAACGTTACCAACGACGCCTGGTTTGGCCGGACGCCCGGCCCTTATCAGCATCTCGCACAGGCTCGTTTACGTGCAATCGAAACCGGCCTGCCGCTGATTAGAGCTGCAAATACAGGCATTTCAGCGGTGATTGATGCCAAAGGTCAGGTGGTCGCGAAACTCGCGATATTCGAAAAAGGTCTGATCGATTCCAAGCTTCCGCAGAGACTAGACAATACTCTCTACGGCATTTTTGGCGATCTGCCCGTGCTCGTTATCTCGTTTCTTATCGTAGTATTTGCCGGGTTTTACCAATACAACCGCGATTCGCGTGTAAATTGATATTTTTTGTTTGAGTTGAGTGAAGAAACTGTGATACAACCGTGAAATAGCCGATTGAAGGCTGCTTCATGTACAAGTGAAAGGTTGCGGGCAAACTTCGGTCTCTTGAGCCTGTGGGGGGATGTCAGGAGAGCTTGTGCAAACGAAAACGAGCGGGCTTTTTCCGCGAGAAAAAGAAAGAGCGACACAGATGCCCAGTAAAAAGTCTCCGAATCCGATCGATATTCATGTTGGCAGCCGCGTTCGGCTTCGCCGCATGATGCTAGGCATGAGTCAGGAAAAGCTTGGCGAAAGTCTGGGCATCACCTTCCAGCAGATCCAGAAATACGAAAAAGGCACCAACCGTATCGGTGCCAGCCGGTTGCAACACATCGCAACCGTTCTGAAAGTCCCGGTTTCCTTTTTCTTCGAAGATGCGCCCGGTACGCCTGAAGAGGCGGAAGGTTTCGGCGAAACGCAGCCGACCTCTTATGTCGTCGACTTCCTGTCTTCTTCCGAAGGCCTGTCCCTGAACAAGGCATTCGTGCGGATTGAAGACCCGAAAGTACGCCGCCGGATCGTCGATCTGGTCCGGTCTCTGGCTGGCGACGACTGACAAAATTCACGCGCGCGCTTGACGCGGCGAAGAACTTCTAAGATTGATGCAGACGGAGCGGCGATGACAATCGCCGCTCCTGTCATATTCATTCCCAGAAGGACGATCGCCAATGGCACGTCAGAATTACCTGTTTACCTCCGAGTCCGTCTCCGAAGGGCATCCGGATAAAGTATGCGACCGTATTTCCGATGCGGTTGTAGATGCCTACCTCAAGGAAATGCCGGAAGCGCGCGTTGCCTGTGAAACCTTGGCAACGACCAACCGCATCGTGATCGCCGGCGAAACCCGCGGTCCGTCAACCATCACCAACGATTACATCGCTCATCTTGCCCGCATGGCCGTCAAGGATATCGGCTACGAGCAAGACGGTTTCCATTGGGAAAACTGCGATATCGCCGTTCACCTTCACGCGCAGTCCGCGCACATCGCCCAGGGCGTTGATGCTGCCGACAACAAGGACGAAGGTGCTGGCGATCAGGGCATCATGTTCGGTTACGCCTGCCGTGAAACCGAAGAATTGATGCCGGCGCCGATCCTGTTTTCGCACAAGATCCTGCGTCTTCTGGCCGACGTCCGCAAATCCGGTCAGGAGCCTGCGCTCGGCCCGGACGCAAAGAGCCAGGTAACCGTCCGCTACGTCGACGGCAAGCCGGTCGAGGCAACCTCGATCGTTCTGTCGACCCAGCATCTGGATCCGGCCCTGACCTCCTCCGACGTGCGCGCCATTGTGGAGCCTTACATCCGCACTGCACTGCCGGAAGGCTTCATCACCGGCGACACCGTCTGGCACGTCAACCCGACCGGTGCCTTCGTCATCGGCGGCCCTGACGGCGATGCCGGCCTGACCGGCCGCAAGATCATTGTTGACACCTACGGTGGTGCGGCTCCGCATGGCGGCGGCGCATTCTCCGGCAAGGACCCGACCAAGGTGGACCGTTCGGCAGCCTACGCGGCGCGCTATCTTGCCAAGAACGTTGTTGCAGCCGATCTGTCCGACCGCTGCACCATTCAGCTTTCCTACGCCATCGGCGTTCCGGAGCCGCTGTCGGTCTACGTCGACCTGCATGGCACCGGCCGTTGCGATGAAGCCAAGCTGGAAAAAGCGTTGCGCGATGTCATGGGCCTCAGCCCGCGCGGCATTCGCCAGCACCTGAAGCTGAACAACCCGATCTATGAGCGCACCGCCGCTTACGGCCACTTCGGCCGCGAACCTGAGGCCGATGGCGGCTTCAGCTGGGAAAAGACGGATCTGGTTGACGCGCTGCGCCCGCTTGCGGGATAAGCTGCGCCTAAGCTGAACATGGAAGAAGTGAAGCAGATCGCCGGTTCAGTGCCGGCGATCTGTCGTTTTGAAGTTGAATTATGACTGACCGCTACGAAGGTTCCTTTTACGGCCGCCGCAAGGGCAAGCCGTTGAGCCCGCGCCGTGAGGCGCTGATGGAAAACGAACTGCCGCGCCTGGCGCTGGACCTGGCGACACCCGCTCCGGAGGATCTGAAGACCCTCTTTGACGCGGATGTCGACGAGGTGTGTCTGGAGGTCGGCTTTGGTGGCGGTGAGCATCTGCTTCACCGGGCCAGAACCAATCCGCGTGTCGGCTTCATCGGCGTCGAACCTTTCGTCGGCAGCATGGCCAAGGCCGTGAATGCCGTCGTGGGGGAGGGGTTCCGCAATATCCGCCTTTACGATGATGATGCCGTCAATGTTCTGGACTGGTTGCCCGAGGCAAGTCTCGACCTGGCCTATCAGCTCTATCCGGATCCCTGGCCGAAAAAGCGCCACTGGAAGCGCCGGTTCATCAACGAACAGAATCTCGATCGCTATGCCCGGGCCATCAAGCCCGGCCACGAATTCCGTTTTGCCAGCGACATCGATACCTACGTCGACTGGACACTGCGCCATTGCCGCGACCATGCGGCGTTCGAATGGGGGGCGGAAACGGCGTCCGACTGGAAAACACCCTGGGAGGGCTGGCCAAGTACACGCTACGAGGCGAAGGCCATCCGCGAGGGGCGTATCGGACGCTACCTGACTTTCCGCAGGGTGTAGCGGCGCATCGCGGAGAATGGCGCGTTTGCTGCCGTTTATCGGGGGATTCCGGACTGGCGCCAACTTCTTTGAGGAATTTGGCCCGGCCTCTTGCCTTTTTGCCCCCTTTGGCGTTATACAGCCCGTGTTTCACCTCAAACGGCTTATCTGAGCACTTTGAGAGTGGGCCCGCCGGGGACCCGCTCTTTTTTGCTTACATAACCGGAAACCAACGAGTTCGAGCAGGACTGCCCTATGTAAATCGACAATCAGGTGCATCTGATGCTCAAGAGCCGGTAACGGCCGCCAACAGGAGCCAAGTGTGAGCGCACACGAACCGAGAATTGTGACGGAACAGGGTCTTGATGCCCGTGTTGCCGCAATTGTGGAGCCGGTCATCGAGGACCTCGGCTACCGACTGGTGCGTACGAAGATCAGTGCTCAGAACGGCTGCACCCTGCAGATCATGGCGGAGCGCCCGGACGGCACCATGACGGTCGAGGACTGCGAAACCATCAGCCGGGCCGTGTCGCCTGCGCTCGACGTCGAAGACCCGATCAACCGGGCATATCATCTAGAAGTTTCATCTCCAGGTATCGACCGTCCGCTCGTGCGGGCCGGCGATTTCAATCGCTGGGCCGGCCATGAGCTGAAGGTCGAGATGGCCGTCATGCTGGATGGCCGCAAGCGATTCCGGGGCAAGCTCCTCGGCGCGGAAGACGGCAAGGCCAACCTTCGGCTGCCCGATGTGCGGGAAGGCGAAGAGGACACCGTGGCGCTGCCGCTGGAGAACATCGGCGAAGCCAAGCTGGTTCTGACCGATGACTTGATTACCGCAGCTCTTCAGGCGGAAAAGGCGGCGCTCGCCGCCCGTGGCCAGGATGACGAGCTGTCGCAGGACAACATGCCCAACTGAGCCACAGGCTCTAAGGGAAAGAAGAAGAACGCGCCCGAACCGATCCTTGGCGCAAGAGGAGTGGAATATGGCAATCAGCGCGAACCGGCTGGAACTGCTGCAAATCGCTGACGCGGTCGCACGGGAAAAATCCATCGACCGGATGATCGTCATCAATGCAATGGAAGACGCGATCCAGAAGGCAGCCCGCTCCCGCTATGGTACGGAAACGGAAGTCCGCGCCGAAATCAATCCGAAGACCGGTGAGATCCGTTTGCAGCGCCTGCTTCAGGTCGTTGACACTGTCGAGAACGTTTCCACCGACATCTCTCTTGATGACGCGCAGGCCCGCAATCCGGAAGCCAGCATCGGCGACTTCATTGCCGAGCCGCTGCCGCCGCTCGATTTCGGCCGTATCGCCGCCCAGTCCGCCAAGCAGGTTATCGTGCAGAAAGTGCGCGAAGCCGAGCGTGACCGTCAGTACGAAGAATTCAAGGACCGTGTCGGCGAAGTCGTCAACGGTGTCGTCAAGCGCGCCGAATACGGCAACGTCATCGTCGATCTTGGCCGCGGCGAAGGCATCGTCCGCCGCGACGAGCTGATCCCGCGCGAAATCTTCCGCACGGGCGACCGCATCCGCGCCATCATTTACGACGTTCGCCGCGAGCAGCGCGGCCCGCAGATCTTCCTGTCGCGCACGCATCCGCAGTTCATGGCGAAGCTGTTTGCCCAGGAAGTTCCGGAAATCTACGACGGCGTCATCGAGATCAAGTCCGTTGCCCGTGACCCGGGTTCGCGCGCGAAGATCGCCGTGATCTCCAAGGACAGCTCCATCGACCCGGTCGGCGCCTGCGTGGGTATGCGCGGCAGCCGCGTCCAGGCCGTTGTTGGCGAACTCCAGGGCGAAAAGATCGACATCATCCCGTGGAACGAAGAAGCGGCAACCTTCATCGTCAACGCCCTGCAGCCGGCCGAAGTTGCCAAGGTTGTTCTGGACGAAGACGCCGAACGTATTGAAGTTGTCGTTCCTGATGACCAACTATCACTGGCGATCGGCCGCCGCGGCCAGAACGTGCGTCTGGCCTCACAGCTGACCGGCTGGGCCATCGACATCATGACCGAGCAGGAAGAAAGCGACCGCCGCCAGAAGGAATTCCTGGAGCGCTCGCAGCTGTTCATGGAAGCCCTCAACGTGGACGAGATGGTCGGACAGTTGCTGGCGACCGAAGGCTTTACCTCGGTTGAGGAAGTTGCCTATGTGGAACTCGACGAGATCTCCATGATCGAAGGCTTCGACGACGACACCGCCGTCGAAATCCAGGCACGTGCCCGGGATTACCTGGCCGAACTGGAAGCAAAACTCGACGAAGAGCGTATTTCGCTCGGTGTTGCCGACGACTTGAGGTCGATTGATGGCCTGACAACGGCTATGCTGGTTGCCTTGGGCAAGGACGACATCAAGACGATGGAAGACCTCGCCGGTTGCGCTGCTGACGATCTCGTCGGCTGGACCGAACGCAAGGACGGCGAAACCAAGCGCTTCGAAGGTGCTCTTTCGGAATTCGACATGTCCCGCGCTGAAGCGGAAAACGTCGTGATGGCCGCTCGTCTGGCAGCCGGCTGGATCACCGAGGAAGAACTCGCAGCTCAGGCTGAGGCAGAAGAAGCCGAAGAAGAAGACGAGGCCGAAATGGCCGAGACCGTTGGAGAAGAGCCGCAGGGCGGCGCGATCCTGAACGGGTAACGAGAGAGGCAAAAGCCTCCTGTATGAAGCTTCCGGTCTGGCCCCGGCCGATCGGCAGCTTCGAATTCGCAAGTTCGATCAACTTTTCTGCGCCGAAGGTGTTCGCACCGGAAAGCAGGTTGATCTAAAGGAGTGGCAGCGTGCCCAGGAAGAGTGAGCCGACCGAACGGCAATGTGCCGTGACCCGGGAGGTTCAGCCCGTCAGTGCGCTGATCCGGTTCGTCCTCGACCCGCAAGGCGAGGTGGTTCCGGATCTGAAGCGGGTTCTTCCAGGGCGTGGTGTTTGGATAACCGCCACGAAAGAAGTCGTGGCTGTTGCCGAAAAGGACCGGAAAAAGGTCTTCGGCAGGGGTTTTAAAGGGGAAGCCTCTGTCGAGCCGGGACTGGCGGATCGGGTTGATGCGCTCATGGAACGATCGGCGCTGCAAGCGCTCTCCATGACGCGCAAGGCCGGCGAGCTGGTAACGGGATATGCGAAAGTTGAAGCAGCTCTGCGGCAGGAAGATGTCGCCGGGCTGGTCCATGCCTCGGACGCTGCAGAAGACGGGGTAAGGAAGCTGGCGGCACTGGCTGCCGGCACTCAGGAACACGCAAACGGATGCCAAATCGTCCGTTTGTTCGATTCGGACCAATTGGATTTGGCATTGGGCCGGTCAAATGTGATACATGCTGCACTGCTTGCGGGGCAGGCGAGCGAAAACTTCCTGTCGCGGGTGCGTGACCTGGAGCGTTTTCGCAACTCCTCCGGGGCAAGCAGCGATAATGGCAACGCTTGAAAAGGCGGTTGCGCAGGACTGAAGGCAATATGAGCGATACGAAAAATCCAGGCGACAAGACAATCAGCGTTGAGCGTGGCAAAACGCTTGGCCTAAAGCGCGGCGGTGGCGATCAGGGAACTGTTCGGCAGTCCTTCTCGCATGGCCGGACCAAAGCCGTCGTCGTGGAAAAGAAGAAGCGTCGTGTTGTACTCCCGGGGCAGGAAGCGAAAGCAGAAGCTCCTGCGCCGACAACACAGCGCCTCGAGCGGCCGGCTGAAGCGCCGCGTACGCCGCCACAGCCAGATCCACAGGCGACCAAGCAGGCCCGCCGGTCTGCCTCCGGCCAGCGCCAGAAGGGCAACGGCAACGTTCTGCGCACCCTGACCAAGGAAGAAGCGGCAGCACGTGCGGCAGCCCTTCAGATGGCGAAGGTGCGCGACGAGGAAGATCGCAAGCGCCGCGAAGAAGAAGACAAGCGCCGGGCTGTTGAAGCCGCGCAGCGTCAGGCCGAAGAAGAGGCCCGCGCCAAGGTGGAAGCGGAAGAGCGCGCAAAGCGTGAAGCCGAAGAAGCTCTCCAGGCTGCGGAACAGGCCAAGGCCGAACCGAAGAGCGAACCTGTCGCCGAAGCGGCAACGGAAGCTGCTGCGCCTGTGCGCAAGGAAGCAACCGGTCGCACCGTGGTTCGCAAGCCGGCTCACGCCGACGGCGGCAAGCCGCCGAGCCTTGACGACATGGGCAAGCGCAAGGCGCCGGAAGCTCCGGCCGCACGTGCGAAACCCGAGCGCGGAGAATCCGAAGAAGACGATCGCAACAACAAGAGCGTTCGTGCGGTCAAGCGTCCGAAGCAGGCTCCGGCTCCCGCCGCGCGTCCGCGCACTGGCGACGACCGCCGCCGCTCCAAGCTGACCATCTCCGCCGCCACCGGTGGCGACGACGGCCAGCGTGCGCGGTCTCTGGCCTCCATGCGCCGTCGCCAGGAAAAGGCGAAGCGCGGGCAGCAGCAGGTCGTGCGTGAGAAGATCATGCGTGAAGTCGTTCTGCCGGAAGCCATCACGATCCAGGAACTCGCCAACCGTATGGCAGAGCGCGCCGTGGACGTGATCAAGCTTCTCATGAAGCAGGGCCAGATGCTCAAGATCAACGACGTTATCGACGCCGATACCGCCGAACTGATCGCCGAGGAAATGGGCCACACGGTCAAGCGCGTGTCTGAAGCAGACGTTGAAGAAGGTCTGTTCACCACGGAAGACGAACCGTCCACCCTGCTGCCGCGTCCTCCGGTCGTGACCATCATGGGTCACGTCGATCACGGCAAGACCTCGCTGCTCGATGCAATCCGCAAGTCGAAGGTTGTCACCGGCGAAGCCGGCGGCATTACCCAGCACATCGGCGCCTATCAGGTCGATCAGGACGGCAACAAGATCACCTTCATCGATACCCCGGGCCACGCTGCGTTCTCGCAGATGCGTGCTCGCGGTGCGAAGTCGACCGATATCGTGATCCTTGTTGTTGCTGCCGACGATGGCGTCATGCCGCAGACCAAGGAAGCCGTTGCGCACGCCAAGGCTGCCGACGTGCCGATCATCGTGGCCATCAACAAGATGGACAAGCCGGAAGCCGATCCGAACCGCGTCCGTACCGAACTTCTCAGCGAGAGCCTCGTTGTGGAATCCATGGGCGGTGACGTGATCGATGTGGAAGTCTCGGCCAAGAGTGGCCAGGGCCTCGACAAGCTTCTGGAAATGATCCTGCTGCAGTCCGAAGTTCTGGAACTCCAGGCAAATCCGGACCGCAAGGCGGAAGGTATCGTCATCGAAGCGCAGCTCGACAAGGGCCGCGGTCCGGTTGCAACCGTTCTGGTGCAGAAGGGTACTCTCAAGCCGGGCGACATTCTTGTTGCCGGTGCCGAGTGGGGCCGCGTCCGCGCCATGCTCGACGAGAATGGCAACCAGGTGAAGGAAGCCGGTCCGGCCAAACCGGTCGAGGTTCTGGGCTTCCAGGGCACGCCGGAAGCCGGTGACATGGTTGCGGTCGTCGACAACGAAGCCCGCGCCCGTGAAATTACCGACTACCGTCAGCGTCAGATCCGCGAGAAGGCCTCCGTGGTCGCCTCCGGTACGCGTGGTTCGCTCGAGCAGATGATGAACCGTCTGCAAGAAACCGGCAAAAAAGAGTTCCCGCTGGTGCTCAAGGCCGACGTGCAGGGCTCCGCGGAAGCGATTGCGCATGCGCTCAAAGAACTCGGCAACGAGGAAGTCGGCGCACGCATCCTGCTCTCCGGTGTCGGTGGCATCACCGAAAGCGACGTCACGCTGGCGCTCGCTTCCAAGGCTCCGATCATTGGCTTCAACGTACGTGCCAACAAGCAGGCCCGTGAAGCGGCAAGCCGCGAAGGCATCGAGATCCGTTACTACAACGTGATCTACGACCTGGTCGACGACATCAAGGCGGCCCTGTCGGGCATGCTGTCGCCGGAGCGCCGCGAGACCTTCCTCGGCAATGCGGAGATCAAGGAAATCTTCCACATCTCCAAGGTCGGCAAGGTTGCAGGCTGTCTGGTCACCGAAGGTGTCGTGGAACGTGGCGCCAACGTTCGCCTCATTCGCGACGACGTGGTCATCCACGAAGGCGAACTGGGCACGCTCAAGCGCTTCAAGGACGAGGTCAAGTCTGTCGAATCCGGTCAGGAATGCGGCATGAACTTCGTCAAGTACCAGGACATGCGTCCGGGCGACGTCATCGAGTGCTTCCGCGTCGAGCAGATCGCACGGACACTCTGATCGAAGTCAGAAATCTACTTGAAACTGATGTCAGCGGCTTATTCAATTAAGCCGCTGACGTCGTATCTGGTCGCAGGTAACGCCGTCATGCCAAGGCTTCGCCGTGGCAGCCGCGCCATCCGGGCAGTCTGGCCAATGTCTGTGCTTGGGGCACGGCAAAGGCGTGGATAGCCTGAAAAGGTCCGGCAACGTCACCCGAAACGTCGGGACGCATTGCGCTGCCAGAGATGCAGGAACAACAAAATGGCAAGACAACACGGACAGGACAGCCGCGGCCCTTCCCAGCGCCAGTTGCGCGTTGGCGAGACGGTCCGCAAGGAGCTGTCCGATATTCTGACCCGGGGACGGTTCTCCGACCCCGATCTCGACGGGGTGATCGTCACGATCCCCGAAGTGCGCATGACACCGGATCTGCGCCTGGCCACCTGCCTGGTGATGCCGCTTGGGGGTGTCAACGCTGAAAATGTCGAAAAGGCCCTGAACCGCAGCGCCAAATATCTGCGCGGCCAGGTGTCCCGCCGGCTGACCATGAAATACATGCCGGACCTGCGCTTCGTTCTCGACACCAGGTTCGACGACGACGACCGCATCGGCACGCTGCTGCATTCCCCGGAAGTCTCCCGCGATCTCGACGCGGACGAGGACGGCGACCCAACCAAGGACTGATTGCCGCGCTGAAACCACAATTCACGATTCAATTCGAAATTGCGTGAATTCGAGTTCTTAGCCCTCGGTAATTGTAGCCTCGCCGGGAAATGGAAAACTGAATTTGTCTGGTCGGTCGACTTGAATGTGTGCCGTGTCTGCAAGTCACTTGATGTGAAAGAAGATGGCGCTCTTCAGAACTATCGCAGCAATCGCACTTGGTGCAGCGACCTCTGCATGTGTCGTGTTTTCCGTTCCACGCGTCCTCGCGCCTGAGGTTTCGGGTGTGCTGTTAACGATGGTATGCCGGTTGCAAATGCAGAGATTGAGTTGGTGGCAGCATTGGCTCCATCAGACGCATCAAAAGATAACCCGCCAGGGTCAAGGCATGCAGTCACCAGAACGGATGCAGATGGCAAATTCAAAGTGGGGCATGCGACTTGGCGAAGGCGCATAAAGTTGGAAACCAGGTGACTTACTGTGACCACAACAGACTTGAAAAACTCAAGAATGATCGCTGACGAAAGCTGATGTCTTCAGGGTCTCGCTGTTGCGCATGGATGGTGGGGCTGACCGTCAGTGTTTCTTTTGTCGCCGTAAAACAATTGCAAACGTATTGAAACGCACTCATGGCACGCCAAAAACAATTCAAAAGAAAAAAGAACGCAATCAACGGATGGCTCGTGCTGGACAAGCCATATGGCATCTCCTCCAACGAGGCGCTTGGCAAGATCAAGCGGATCTTCTCGCCGGAAAAGGTCGGCCATGCCGGAACGCTTGATCCGCGCGCGTCCGGCCTCCTGCCGGTTGCCTTCGGCGAAGCCACGAAAACCGTGCCCTTCGTCATGGATGGCCGCAAGGTCTACCGTTTCGAGGTGACCTGGGGTGTTGAAACCAATACCGACGACACCGAAGGCGAGGCGGTTGCAACGTCCGACGTGCGGCCGAGTGCGGATGAAATCTCGGCCGTCCTTGGCGAGTTTGTCGGCACGATCATGCAGGTCCCGCCGAAATTCTCCGCCATCAAGGTCGCCGGTGAACGGGCATATGATCTGGCGCGTGACGGTGAGGAAGTCGAACTGGAAGCCCGCCCGATCGACGTGCACCGGCTGGATCTGGTTGAACGTCCGGATGAGAACCGCGCCGTCTTCGAGGCTGAATGCGGCAAGGGCACCTATGTGCGGGCCATCGCACGCGATCTCGGCCGCCGGCTCGGCAGCCGCGGTCACGTGACCGAGTTGCGCCGTTTGCTGGTCGGTCCGTTCAGCGAAGAGGACCTGATCGGGCTGGACGAAATCCAGGAAGCAGCCGAGGCGCTTGAGGAAGGCGCCGGCATTGAGGCTCTGGTCGAGGAGTTCGTCCTGCCGGTTCGCGAGGCGATGGACAATCTGATTGAAGTACCCGTTTCGCTCGATGACGCGGCCAAGATCCGCAAAGGCATGGCCGTGCTGCTGCGCGGCCGGGATGCTCCGCTCAACACGGAAGTCGCCTTTGCCAGCCACGCCAGCGTGCCGGTTGCCATCGGCTCAATTGACAAGGGCCGGTTCCAGCCGACCAGAGTGTTTCACCTGTAAATTCTGGTGTGGCGAAAAAACCTGAGAAACCTCTGGATTTTCGAAGGGTTTTCCGCCATATTCCGCCGCCATTGGGCACTGATGCTCAATTCGTCCGGAAGGATCCTTTGCTGAACGACATCTCGGCTCTGGAAACATCCGGATCAGGCCGGTCTCCGGCATTTCAACGTGTCCGGTCAACGGACCCCACTCTTTGAAAGGAAAGAGCGATGTCGATTACTGCAGAGCGCAAAGCTGAGCTCATCAAGGAATACGCCATCAAAGAAGGCGACACCGGTTCCCCGGAAGTACAGGTCGCGATCCTCACCGAGCGGATCAACAACCTGACCGAACACTTCAAGGGTCATGGCAAGGATAACCACTCCCGCCGCGGTCTTCTGAAAATGGTTGCGCAGCGCCGGTCCCTTCTGGACTACACGCGCGGCAAGAGCGAAGAACGCTACAAGTCGCTGATCACGCGTCTTGGCATTCGCCGCTAAGAACTCAGAACCTGAAAGCGCGGTGGGTGAGAACCCGCCGCGTTTTTGTATTGCGTGACGGCATTTGCCGGACGCAGCTCTTGCGGGCAAAACACTGATCCACTTCGGGTCTTTGTTCCGCGAAAGAGCTTTGAGTGTTTCAAATTCGAGTGGAACGCTCTATAGAGACCTCGTGACACGTCATGGGGCAGGATTGCCGGCTTCTTTCCGTCTTGAGCCGAAAGCAGCTCGTCGTCTTGCCCGTGACCTGTCCGCCGGTAACCGGCCCATACGGGGCCGACCGGGAATGTGTCTGCCATGACCGTGCTGTACCGAAAGCAGCCAAAGGCAGGCAAAGCTGTAAGGACAGATGATGTTTGATATTCATCGTGTAGAAGTCGAGTGGGGCGGACGCCCGCTCGTCCTCGAAACGGGCAAGGTTGCCCGTCAGGCCGACGGCGCCGTCATGGCGACCTATGGCGAAACGAAGGTTCTGGCGACGGTTGTTTCCGCCAAGTCTCCGAAGCCGGGCCAGGATTTTTTCCCGCTCACCGTGAACTACCAGGAAAAGGCATTTGCCGCTGGTAAGATCCCGGGTGGCTATTTCAAGCGTGAAGGCCGTCCGTCAGAGCACGAGACGCTGACGTCACGCCTGATCGACCGTCCGATCCGCCCGCTGTTCGCAGACGGCTACAAGAACGACACCCAGGTGGTCATCACCGTTCTGTCGCACGATCTGGAAAACGCTCCGGACATTCTGGCGATGGTGGCTTCTTCCGCTGCTCTGACCCTGTCGGGCGTTCCCTTCATGGGTCCGATCGGCGGCGCGCGCGTTGGCTACATCAACGGCGAATACGTGCTGAACCCGCTGGTCGACGACATGCCGGAATCCTCGCTGGATCTGGTTGTTGCCGGTACCAATGACGCCGTTCTGATGGTTGAATCCGAAGCCAAGGAACTGAACGAAGACATCATGCTCGGCGCTGTGATGTTCGGCCACAAGGGCTTCCAGCCGGTGATCGACGCGATCATCAAACTGGCTGAAACCGCTGCCAAGGAACCGCGCGAGCTGGTCCTGCCGGATCATTCCGAGCTGTTCGGCAAGGTCAAGGCTCTGGCCGAGGCCGAGCTTGTTGCCGCTTACAAGATCACGTCCAAGACCGACCGCAAGAACGCAGTCGACGCTGCCAAGGCGAAGGTCGTTGAAGCGCTGATCACCAACGCTGCCGAAGGCGAAGCCGTCGAAAGCACCGTTCTGGGCGAGCAGTTCAAGAAACTGGAAGCTGAAATCGTTCGTGGCGCGATCCTCGACACCGGCACCCGTATCGACGGACGTGACCTGTCGACTGTCCGTGCGATCTCGTCCGAAGTCGGCATTCTGCCGCGTGCGCACGGTTCCGCACTCTTCACCCGTGGTGAAACCCAGGGCCTGGTCGTTGCCACCCTCGGCACCGGCGAAGACGAGCAGTTCATCGATCTTCTGGAAGGCACCGTGAAGTCTCACTTCATGCTGCACTACAACTTCCCGCCTTACTCCGTCGGTGAAACCGGCCGCATGGGCTCCCCGGGACGCCGCGAAATCGGTCACGGCAAGCTGGCATGGCGTGCAATCAACCCGATGATGCCTCCGCATCACGAGTTCCCGTACACCGTCCGCGTCGTTTCCGAAGTCACCGAATCCAACGGGTCTTCTTCCATGGCAACCGTCTGCGGCACCTCGCTGTCGCTGATGGATGCCGGCGTTCCGCTGAAGGCACCGGTTGCCGGTATCGCCATGGGTCTGATCAAGGACGGCGACCGTTTTGCGGTTCTGTCCGACATCCTGGGCGATGAAGATCACCTCGGCGACATGGACTTCAAGGTCGCCGGTACCCAGGACGGTATCACCTCGCTGCAGATGGACATCAAGATCGACGGTATCACCGAAGAGATCATGAAGGTCGCTCTGGGTCAGGCCAAGGACGGCCGTATCCACATCCTCGGCGAAATGTCCAAGGCCATCACCGAGGCTCGTGCCGAGCTCGGCGAACATGCTCCGCGCATCGAAGTGATGAAGATCCCGGTCGACAAGATCCGTGAAGTCATCGGTTCGGGCGGCAAGGTCATCCGTGAAATCGTGGAAAAGACCGGCGCGAAGGTCAACATCGAAGACGACGGCACCGTCAAGATCGCATCTGCCGATGGCAAGGCGATCAAGGCTGCCGTCAACTGGATCAACTCCATCGCCGCTGAGCCGGAAGTGGGCATGATCTACGAAGGCACCGTCGTCAAATGCGTTGATTTCGGCGCATTCGTGAACTTCTTCGGTGCGAAGGACGGTCTGGTCCACATCTCCCAGCTGGCTCCGAAGAAAGTTGCCAAGGTCACCGACGTGATCAAGGAAGGCGACAAGGTCTGGGTCAAGCTCATGGGCTTCGACGAGCGCGGCAAGGTCCGCCTGTCCATGAAGGTTGTCGACCAGGAAACCGGCAAGGAAATCGAAAAGAAGGAAGAAGCTGAATAAGCTTCCGTCCGACTGACGCAAGATATGAAACGGGGACCGAAAGGTCCCCGTTTTTGTTTGTCTTGAAGCGAGAAAGGCTGGTCAGCCGGCCCGGGCCGCAACAGAATCGACGCCGTTCATCTTGGCGAGATAGCGGTGGAAGTCGACGCCGGAAAGCGGGCGCGAAAAGCTGTACCCCTGGATGAGCGAGCAGCCGAAGGAATGGATCAGCTCGCATTGTTCGTGCGTTTCGGCCCCCTCGCACACGACTTCGATATGCAGCGAGCCGGCCATTGAAATGATCGCCTGAACCAGTGCCTGGCCGTCCACATCCCGCTCCAGGCCCATGATGAAGGTCCGGTCGATTTTGAGCGTGTCGATCGGCAGGCGCTTCAGGTAGCTGAGCGACGAATAGCCGGTGCCGAAATCATCCAGGGAGATCTTGATGCCGAGGTTGCTGATGGCTTCCAGAATTTCGACCGGGTTGACGCGCTGGTCGTCGAACATCACGCTTTCGGTGACTTCCAGCTGCAGGCGGGCCGGGTCCATGCCGGTCTCGTCGAGGATTTCTCTCAGCCGAGGCAGGAAATCCGCATCCCTGCACTGGCGCGGCGAGATGTTGACGCTGATCCCGTCGAGCTGCAAGCCATTGCGGTTGCAGGACTGGAAGAATTCGCAGGCCTCGCGCAGCACCTGTTCGCCAAGCGGCACGATGAGCCCACAGTCTTCGGCCACCTTGATGAATTCGGTCGGAGGGACGACACCCAGCTTGGGATCGGTCCAGCGTGCCAGGGTTTCGCAGCTCACCACGCGGTTCTTTTCATAGTCCACGATCGGCTGGAAATTCAGGTGCAGCTCACCCTTGTCGATGGCTTGCCGGAGGCAGATCTCGATCTGGCTTGCGCGGGCGGCCTGTTCATTCATGCGCGTGGCAAAGAACCGGTAACTGGCACCGCTATCGGCCTTGGCCTGCAGCATGCTGGTGTCAGCCTGCATCAGCAGCGCTTCCTCGTGCGTGCCGTCGTGCGGGCAAACGGTAATGCCGAGACTGCCGGCAAGCACGGCTTCATTGCCGTCTTCCAGTTTGATCGGGTCGCCGATCGCCTTCAGAATGTCACGGGCGGTCTGTTCGATCTGCCAGCGGTCTTCCGGGTTCGACAGGATAATGGCGAATTCGTCGCCGCCCATGCGGGCCACGGTCTGGTCCGGGCCAAGGGTCCTGGTCAGACGCGCGGCTATGGTTTCGATGACCTTGTCCCCTGCCTTGGGACCATAGGTTTCGTTGACGGTCTTGAACCGGTCGAGGTCGAGGATCATCAGCGCCGTCAGGTCGCCCATATGTTTGCCGCGCTGGATCGCCTGGCGCAAACGGTCCATGAACAGGCGCCGGTTCGGCAGACCGGTCAGAATGTCGAAATTGGCATTCTTGGTTGCCAGTTCCTCCTGGCGCTTGCGCTCGCTGATGTCTGTGATGGTGGCGTAATAGGCGCGTTCTCCACGCCATTCCGTCAACCGAACATGCTGCTCCAGCCAGATGGTCTCGCCATCCTTGCGGATGCCCTTGACCTCATAGGTGCGCGGAGCACCTTCGCCGTTTTCACGCATGTTGTAGTAGCTGCGCAGCCGGCTGTGCTCTTCCGGTGCATAGATCACCAATGTGGGGGACTCGACAAGCTGCTCGGGTTCACCGGGGGTGTAACCGCACATTTTCAGCAGGGCGTCGTTCACATAAAGGATGCGATGATTGGCATGAACTAGCACGCCGTGCATCGAGCCGTCGATCATGTCCTTGAACTGGGCATCGCGGTCACGAACGGATTCGAACGCCGCCTGGAACATGGTCGCCAGTTTGTTGAATTCGAAGATCAGCCCGGGTGGCGGTGGCGACACCACCCTGTCCTGACGGAGGCTCATCGCGTAGTTCAGCAGCCTGCCCAGGCCGGCCGTGGTGATGCGATTGACCAGAAGCGCGGCACCGATTGCCAGTATCGCGGTATAAAGCAGGAAAGGCGTGAACAGCTGGCTGTAGGTTTCCTCGACCTTTTGCAGGGTGTCCACGGGCTGCTTGATCACGGTCGCAAGCATGTGGCCGTCCAGGCCCTGCATCAGCGGAGCAAAAACGAAAAGGTTCTCTCCGTTCAGCGCGTAATTGACGTCCTCAGGTGTAGCGTAGAGCCGTTCGGGAAGCACTTCCGTGGTCAGGTCGCCCATGCCCGCCACAACATCCTCATGGTGATAGAAGGCGATATCTTCCACCCGTAGCGCCTTGGCGAGGACACCCGGCAGGGAGAAGGAATCGGTGATAGTCGTCCCGCCATAAATCCTGCCGAGGACTCGGCCGGTATCGGGATCGAGAACCAGAACAGAGAGCGCTGCAGTGATCTGTATGGGATCGGAATCATGGTCCGCGTAAGTTACCCAGATGTCGGGCGGCATGGCCGCACGTATCTTCACCGGCAATTGGTGGCTCAGGTCGATCAGGCCGAGACTGCCGTTTACCCAGCCGTTTTCACCTGGAAGATCGATCAGGAGAATGTCCAGAACGGCGCTGGTCATACCTTCGGATGCACGTTCAATGATGACCTTGGCGGTCTCCTTGTCGTAGTTCAAAAGAGCCTGCCGGATATCCGGGTGTGCTGCGACCGCGCGGATCTGCGTTTCGAGTTTGTCCAGATGCTGGGTGAAGACGAGCCTTGCGAGCGTTGCCTTGGATTTTGCGCTGCGGGCAATTTCATGTTCGGCAATCGACAGGCTGCCAAGGTACGTAATCCAGAAGAGCGCGATCGCCGTTCCCATAAGGCCGAACGCAAACAGGGCCATGACAAGGCGGCTGAAGGGAATGGAAAAACTGGCCTTCAACGAAGCGCTCCTGAACCGGCGGGCATCATCTGACGGGTAAATCGAACATGACGGGAAGCAAGGCGGGGCGGGGTCCTTCTCGGTTGGAACAACAGGTTGTTGCTGGTCTTGCAAGTACAAGGCACCCGGCGGCGGGTGTGGACAGCTTCGGGAAAAGACAGGTTGTGACGAACCGATGCGTCCATAAGCACAGTATCATGAAACCTGCCTCCTGTTTTGCAATTGCAAGAAAAAACACTTACAGACTCAAACGTAACTGCTCGAGGTTTACCTTTGGTGAATTGGAATGGTGAAGATATTGCAATTTTATTGTCAATTTAACTTGCTGTTCATCAATAAAGTTGGGGTTGAGTATAGTAATATTTGACAGGAGCCATTTCTATTGAGTGCTGCTGTCCCCTTGCATGATCGGGCGTTTGCCTCCCCCGGCGAAACTGGTATACCCCCAATCGTGAAGTGAATTGGGGTCGATTGGCCTATTGCGGAAGACGGAGCCACTTGATGGGGCAGATGCGCTTGGTAGTCGTTGGAGCCGGTGGCCGAATGGGCCGGGCATTGACGCGGGCGGTCACGGAAACAACGGGTGCTACCGTCGTCGCGGCGATCGAACGCGAGGGCTCCGAGTTTCTTGGCAAGGATGTGGGCGACCTGGCAGGAACAGGTTCCTTGGGCGTTCCCGTCACCGACGATCCCTTGACAGCCTTTGCCGCCTCTGACGGCGTCCTGGATTTCACGGCTCCGGCGGCAAGCCTCTGGTTTGCCGAGCTGGCCGCGCAGGCTCGCATCGTCCATGTCATCGGCACCACCGGTTGGGCTGAAGGGCAGGACGAACCTCTGAAGGCGGCTGCCCGCCATGCCCGGGTCGTCAAATCCGGAAACATGAGCCTGGGTGTCAATCTGCTGGCGAGCCTGGTGCGCAAGGCTGCCGCCGCGCTTGATGCGGATTTCGACATCGAGGTTCTGGAAATGCATCACAAGCACAAGGTGGATGCCCCCTCGGGCACGGCGCTGTTGCTTGGCGAAGCGGCTGCACAGGGCCGGGGCCTGGATCTGGCCGCCCATTCGGTCCGTTCGCGCGACGGTATCATGGACCCTCGCAAGACCGGCGACATAGGCTTTGCAACCCTGCGGGGCGGGTCGGTCATCGGGGAGCATTCAGTGATTTTTGCAGGTGAGGGCGAGCGCATCGAACTCACTCACCGGGCGGAAGACCGGCAACTGTTCGCCCGCGGGGCCGTCAAGGCGGCACTGTGGGGATTTGACCAGAAGCCCGGGTTTTATTCGATGGCCGATGTCCTCGGCCTGGATTCTTGAAGATACGCATTTAGCTTGAGGAGAATGGCATGGACCGCCTTCTTGTGCTTGTCCGTCACGGACAGAGCGACTGGAATTTGAAGAACCTGTTCACCGGCTGGAAAAACCCGGACCTGACCGAGCAGGGCGTGGCGGAGGCTCACAAGGCCGGCGAGCAGCTCAGGGATCTGAAGCTGTCCTTCGACGTTGCTTTCACCTCCGATCTGTCGCGTGCACAGAAGACGCTGGACATCATCCTGGAAGAACTGGGCCAGACCGGCCTTGAAACCTTCAAGGATCAGGCTCTCAACGAGCGTGACTACGGTGACATCACCGGCATGAACAAGGACGAAGCGCGCGAGAAATTCGGCGAAGAGCAGGTCCATATCTGGCGCCGCTCCTACGACATTCCGCCTCCGGGCGGTGAAAGCCTGAAGATGACTGCAGAGCGCGTTCTGCCTTACTACAAGTCGGAAATTCTGCCGCGCGTCCTGGCTGGCAGCCGCACGATCGTTGCCGCGCACGGCAACTCGCTGCGGTCGCTGATCATGGATCTGGAAGACCTTTCACCGGAAGAAATCCTGAAGCGTGAACTGGGCACCGGAACACCGATCATCTATCGCCTCGATGAAAACGGCGGCGTGGTCAGCGTCCAGGATCTCGCCGACTGAGACCAGTCTGCATTGCCGAAATTCATGTCCCGCTGCTTCCATGAGGCAGCGGGACTTGTTTTTGAAAGGCAGCTTGCAGTCCGCCAGGTGCCTGCGTTGCCCGGGGCGTTATCGAATGGGCCTTTGAAGCGGGCATGTACCGTCTGCAATTCCCCGGCAATTTCATTGCAAAAACAGTCCTGAATAGTGATTTGCATTCGATGTCTCTCCCATTTGAGGGAGGGCCGATCTGCCACGCCTCTATAGGCTTCCAGCCGTCGACCACGGTTGGAGCATTTATAGATGGCCGAATGCACGAAAGTTTCTTCCCGCTTGCAGAAGCTGGTGCGCAGATCAGGAAAATCGGGACGTTCGCTATTTCAGGCAACTGCAGTTTTTCTGCTCGGCGCGGTTTCGGCGCAGGCCCAGACAAACCTGACAGCTGAAGAACAGGCCAGGCTGGCCGCAGCCGACAGCGGCCAGGCACCGACTGCCACCGCGATCGAACTTCCCTTCGAGGAGCCGTTTGACGGCAAGGATCTGGCCGGGCACTGGCAACTCCTGAATGCTGACAAGGACTCCTTCGTTGTAGAGAACGGCATCCTGCTTGCGCTTACGAGCGGCGGCAAGAACAGTCTGCGAAATGCGGATACGAGCAACATCTTCGAGCTGCAAGGCGTGCCGCCTGAGGGAGACTTCGATCTTGCTATCAAGGGCAAGCTCGATCCGAAAACTGGTTACGACGAAGTCTGGCTGGGACTTCGGGAAAGTCCGGACAATTTTATTGCAGCCCATCTTTATGTGCTCACCAAGGGGTGCGGTCCTGCACTGTTCCTGCGGACTGTCGCCAATCAGCCGGTAATGCCGGAAGGAGAGCCGGTTTTGACCGCCGCCAACCACAGCCTGTTTGACGGTCCCATCATCAAGTCTGTTTGCGACAAGGCCGGCCGGCCCCTCGGGGATCAGATCCTGTCGAACCTGTTTGCAGAAGGTTTTGAGCTGACCCTTTCCAGAAGAGGGTTGCGCTACCGGACCTCCCTGACATTGACCGTTCCGGACAGAGGGGCGCAAAAGCCCGCCGGTCTCGAGACCGTTCACACCAACTGGATTGCCCGCATGGCGCCTTTCGGCAAACCGGTTTTCCTGCTTGGCCAGGGCAGCCGCGCCGGCAGCGGTGAAACGCTGGCCGAGTTCGACCACTTCAGCATCCGCCGTCCGCAACAATGAGCCCGGAGTTTCCCATGACTGCTCTTCCCTCTCGGGCGCGCGTACTGCGGCTCGTGGTTCCTTTCTCGCTCGCCCTTTGTGCAGCTTTACCTTCTCATGCTCAGCAAGGTGATGTCGCCGCCGCTGAGAACCTTGTGAGGCTGTTTTATGCCGAACATTCCAAGCGGTTCAACGACGGCGATACGCCGCTCCTGAACGACGCTCCGGCCGCAAAGGAGTTCCTCGTCGACGGTCTCGTGCAAGGGGAGCTTCAGGGGATTTTGCAATTCGATCCGGTCTACGATGCACAGGACGCGAGCATTTCCGATCTCAGTATCCGGCCCGATCCGGACGCACCCCTCTTGCAGGGCGCTGCCCGGATAAAGGTGACTTTTACCAACTTCGGAATGCCGATCCGGCACATCTACACGCTGATAGCCGTGCCGGACGGTTCCTGGCAGATCAACGACATCTATTCCGAAACAAACGACTGGTCGCTGTCTGATCTCCTGCAGTCCGCCGGTGTGGACATCAGATCGGATCCAGGTTCCGAGATCACGCTCAAGGGCAGTTCAGCGGCCGGGTCCACCGTTGGATCGGGGCAGACACAGGCTGCAAACGGCGGAGACGCGGTAATACCCGGCATGGAAGAAGGGGACCTTCCCGGAAACGGCCTGTCCTCTGAAGGGAGCGACCTTCTGTTCGTTCTGGACGGTTCAGGCTCCATGTGGGGTCAGGTCGACGGTGTTGCCAAGATCACCACTGCGAAGCAGGCGCTGACAGGCCTTATCGGTGACCTGCCGGCTCAGACCAACGTCGGCCTCATGGCCTACGGACACCGCCGGGAAGGGGATTGCGGAGACACCGAGATCCTGTATCCGGTTTCCAACTTCGATACCGAACGTCTGAAGCCGGTTATCGACGCGATTACGCCTCGTGGAAAAACCCCCATCGCAGCCGCCCTGCAACAGGCGGCTTCCGCCATGCCCGCCTCCAACCGGCCGGCAAACGTGCTTCTGATTTCAGACGGGCTGGAAACCTGCGGCGGTGACCCATGCGCCGCGGCCAAGGCATTGGCCGAGCGGGGTATCAACACCCGCGTCCATGTGGTCGGGTTTGACCTGACGCAGGAGGAGAACCAGGCCCTTCAGTGCATTGCCGAAAATGGCGGCGGCAACTATTACGCCGCCAACAATGCCGAAAGCTTCACCGAGGCCGTCAAGCAGGCTGTCGCGGACGCAGGCAAGGCAGCGGAACCTTCCGCACCGGCGCCGAAAGCTGAAGAGGTCGTTCCGGCCAGCACCCTTGTGTTTGAGGAAACATTTGACGGCCCGGAGCTGGCAGCCAGCTGGCAGACGCTGAATGGAACCGACAGGCTGACCAGGTTTACCGGAAGTGGCACCCTGTTTGTCTCCGCACTGGGGGGCGACACGATCTACGACAACAAGAACGCGCTGAACCGCCTCGTTCTTGACGAGCCGCTGCCTGACGGTGATTTCGACCTGAGTCTCAAGTTCAAGCTGCATGAACAAAGCGGTCATGAAAGCGTATCGTTGTCGCTGCTGGAGGATACGAGCAACCAGATTGGCGCAATGGCCTGGATCTGGACAAAAGGCTGCGGTTCTTATCTGAACCTGTCCTTGACCCGCCTCTCCGGAGATCCCGAAGGCAAGCCTGAAGTCTCGCGTTTCGATGTCAATCTGTTCAGCAAGCAGATCGTCAAGACCGTGTGCGACAAGGCGGGCAGGGCTTATGGCAACAAGGTTCTGGAATCGCTTTCGACCGATGGTGCTCTGCTGCGTCTGAAACGGCGAGGACGTGCGCTCTCCGCTGCCATCGAACTGGAATTGCCCACTGCTGACGGTCAGGAGGGCGGCCCCTACGTTCTTGAGACCGATCCGGTTACCGTGCTGCGCCTTGCCGGCAAGCCGAGCGTGCTCGCCGGTCAGTGGAACAAGGCAAAGTCGCAAGAGAGCCATTTCGAGTTCGACAGGTTTGCAATCGAGCTGGTTTCGCAATGAGGCTTCGTCCTCGCCGTGCTTATCTGGCCTTTGTAATCGCCTGGTTCCTGTCGGAAGCGGTCTTCGCGCAAGGTCCCGGGGTCCAGGCCCCAGGTGTCGAAGACCTCGCTTGTGCGGCGGGTTATGGCTGCCAAGACGTTTCATCTTCGCAATGCGACGTCCTGGCGATGCTGGGCTTGATGACGACGGGAGAGGCCCGGGACCTGTTCGCCCAGGCTTATCCCGCACGGTTTACGGAGGTGGCAAGAAACGCAGACTTGCCACCGTCCGAATGCCTGCAGGCTGCCGGTTCCGGTATAGGCATCGGCGCGGGCAGCCTTTCAAGTTCGGGTACCGAGGACACCGGCGCATCGCCGAATGACAGCGGTGCACAAGCCTTGCCCGACTTCGCAAGTCTCGACGGATTTTCAGAGGCACCCTGCCCGGGCAATGTGTCCGTCGATCCGATCTTCGTGCAGGGGCAACCGGACATCCGGGTGCTCGCCTGTTTCAAGGGAGCGGACAATCGCTACAGCGAATGCGGCAAGGCACCCGCCCGTGCCTATTGTCTGAAATTCGGTCAGCCGGACGTTGCCTGTTTCGGCGACATCAAGCTCGTCGGCAAGGCCGCCACTGTCGACGCCTATTGTGAAACCGGCGAGTGTCCCGCTTTTGGTTTCATTGTCTGCAAATAAGCGCCATCCGGTGCCGGAACCGCATCGATGCTCACCCAAATGGGAGAGGCTTCAGCCGGACCGAAACGTCAGTCTTGCGTCATCGACATGTCTCGCCAACAAGACCGGAGACTGAAATGCGGAAGATTTGGATGATACTTTTTCTGGCACTGGGGACGAGTTTCCTGCTGCCAACCTTTACGGCGCAGGCCAAGACGATCTGCACGATCCAGGCGGAGAGCGCTTTCAGCAAGGGTCACAAGACCCGGGCCGGTGCCGAGGCAAGAGCCTGGGTAAACTGGCAAGGCAAGATGAGGAACAGCCATGGCCGCCGGTTTGCCGTTTCCATGGCCCGGGTGACAAAAGGCTATCCCAAGTTCGATGGCACCCGGTTTAACCACAGGGTGGTGGTTCGCGCCCAGGGTTGCTACGTCAAAGGCGTTTCCTGCCTCACCGGCACCGGGATCACCCCTTCCTGCGAGTGCCAGAGCGACCGTCGTGCCGCCTTGAAGCAGGGATGTTCCGTCTACGCGGCTGGCAGGTGACAGGCAGTACGAATACTTCCCGAATGGAATGCGTGCAGACGGTCTATTTCAACCAGCCGACAGGCCCGGCCATCAGCCGGGCCACAAGCTCCGACTGACTGTGCACGCCGATCTTCTGGAAACTCTTTTTAAGATGCCCGCGTGCCGTGCTGACCAGAATTCCCTGGTTGTCTGCAATCTGGTCCAGCGATCGTCCTTCGGCGATCTCGAGGGCAATCTCCGCTTCCTTGCCGGTCAGGCCATAGGCCAGTTCGATCAGGGTCTTTCGGGTTTCGGAGGTGTCTTCGCCGGTCTGCACCCTCAACAACAACAAGCTGGCAGGCCCGTGCCTCTGAAGGCTGGTCTGTTTGAGGGCGGCAGGAAAAAACTGAAAGCCGACAGGCTTGCCCTCATGGACAATCAGTCTTTCCCCGTTCTGGCGAGAAATGACTGCCGCTTCGTTTTCTGCCAGCAGCGACTTTACCCGCGCCTTCGCGGTTTCTTGAATTTGACAAGCGTCGTCCTGCGGCAACAGGCCCGAGAGCGAAGTTTCGAAGGCGCCGTTGCAATGCAGGAGGTCGTTTTGCCTGTCCAGCAGGGCAACACCGATCTGCAGCCGCTCGATCACGCTTTCCAGAAGAACGCCGAGCGTCGCGCTCATCATGACCTGCTTGTTCAGGTTGAACGCCCGTTCCCAGTGCGGCATCAGCCGGCTGATGCGCTCGTGCAGTTCTTCCTCGTTGACGTTCCCGGAGAGTTCTGCCTCATGGATCATCCGGTAGATGATTTCCGTCCATCGGCTGTCGTCGTCGATGGCGTTGTAACAGAGCTCGACAAGTTCATCCGGCTCCAGCTGCCGTGCGCCGGTTTCGCTGATCCGGTTGAGGATGTCCGAGGCAAGCTCTTCCACGCCGACTTCCCTGATATCGGCCTCAGGGCGTCTGTTTTTCTGGACCCAGTCCAGGATCCGTCCGCTGATCGAGAATTTGTCCTCTTCCAGAAACAGCGCCGACCGGGCTCCGTCGACACGTTCGGAGGCAACGTCCTCAATGCCAATCCGCGACAGGAAGCGCTCGATGGGCGGCAGGAAACCGCCGTCGCGGAGCATTGCATCTTCGCCGCCGAAGACGACAAGGCACCGCGTGCCCGGTTTCATCTGAGCGTCACGCGGCCACGACCACGCACTGAGCATGCCTTCGAAAATCTGCTTCCAATATGCGGGTGTCGGTGTCGGCCAGCCGTGCGGGTCTTCCAGGACCTGCTGAATGACGCGGTGATCCGTACTCATGACATCAGCAAGGTGCCTGCGATCCTTCAGGTGCGCGCCAAGGAAGGAATAGAGATGGTGCAGGGTCTGTTCGTCGGGCGTATCCGCGCCTTTCAGGCGGATTCGAACCTCGGAAAAAGTCTTGCCGAACAACGCCAGCGTCTTCTGGTTGGGCGGCGGCGAGATGAACACGATGTGCCGGGCAAGGTCCGGCCAGGTCTTCATGACTTCCAGCGTCAGCAGGGCGGTGATATTGGGAACGACGATCAACCGGTCCTGCCAGGGCGTGTCCTCAAAGCTCTGCTCCAGCAGGTGCCGCATGTCTTCTACAGCCGATTTCCAGCCGTCTCGCGGATCCAGATGCCCGGCAACCGAGGTCTTGTCGAAACTCTTGCCGTGTCCCCGGATATCGCCGGAGTGGACGTCCCAGCCGGAGGCGCGGAACCCGGCTGCGAGTGGCTGCAGCATTCCTGAATGCGTTGGTTGGCTGTGGCCCAGGAAAACGGTTCTCTTTCCCGAATAGAGACGGCGCGTCATGTTGACGGGCCAATGACGGTAATAAAGCGAAGGCCCGTCAGGTCTCGGTAGGTATTTTGCTTCCATGCGCAGATCTCGTCTCAGAACCACATCTGCCCAATGTGTCAAAAGTCCCCTTGCAGACGCCCGCCGCGAGACTGCAGCAGAAAGCCGCCGTTGCAAATCTATGAAAATCCATAGGGTCTGGCTGCAAAAGCGGCGTTTCATGCCGAGAGCCCCTATTCGAAGGTATTCTTGAGAGAGAACTTTGCAGCCTCGAACTCGGTCAGCAGGTCGACGAGATGTGCATCGACCCGGTCCGGATGCGCGTTGGCACCGACAAGCTTGTCCTGTGCCAGAAAGAACAGGACATCGTCGTCAACCACGAAGCCGACAGTATGATACCGCTCAAGCAGATCGAGCAGGGTGGTCTGAGTAGCAGGCGTCAGGATGCTGAGAACGGCAAGGTCTGCATCCGCTCCGACATCGTTTGAACAGGAGACATGGAATGCCTCGTTGAAGGCGATGGACTCCGTCTTGATGTCCCGATCCAGAGGGCCCTTGTGGAAGAGGTTCTCCGGTCGCACTGCGGCCCGGACGCCTGTCTTGCGGCCAAGTTTATAAGCGCCCAGGAGGGAGTGGAACACGCCGAAGCCCCCTCTGCCGCCACGGGCGTCACGCCTCAGGGCAGGATTCGCCGCAAGGCCGGCTTCCATTTCCATGGCACCGATTGCGACCCAGAACGGCAATCCGTCGTTGCTGCTTGTGCCCCAGAATTCGCCATCGAATTGGGCACCGACAAAGGATCCGACCTGAAGCCTGGTCAGTTCGGGGACGCGGTCCTCTACGGCAAGCGCCCTTTCGGATTTGACCAGGTGCGTTCGGCGATCCGCGCCGTCCGATGTCATGACGGTGCCGAATTCGCGCACGCGCTCCATGAGCTTGCCACTGTAGCTCCAGCCTTTCCTGCGTGCGAGTTCGACCCGACGCTTCAGCTGTCGGCCGTCCCTGTTTTCAAGCTCCCCCGCCAGAAACATGAGCGCGAACATCACGGTCGTGACCGCAACAGGCACAAACGGAAAGCCGTCCGTCCAGAAGCCCTGCACTATGGTCCACAAAAGGGCAAGGATCGCCCCTATCGGCAGCATGCGCCGGAGCGGAGCCGGCAGAACAACACCGGATTGGATGTCGGAGACATCGGGGGTCTCCACGGAGATTTCACCCTGGATCGGGTCCCAGTGCGTGACACGCCCACTCATGACGGCGCTCTTGTCAGGTCGATTGGCGGTACGGCTTCAGCGGATTTCAACTGGTCTGCATCGAGTGCGAAAAACGCTGCTCGTTCGAAGCCGAGGAGCGAGCCGACCCAACACGAAGGGATGGCATCCAGCAGCGTGTTGTAGCGATCCACATTGCCGTTATAGAGCCGGCGCGCGGCACTGATCTGGTCTTCAGTTTCCTCCAGCTGTTTTTGCAGTTGAAGGATGTTTTCCGTCGAAGTCACATCAGGATGATGTTCCGTGTAGCCAAGGAAGGTGCTCAGCCCCGCGGTCAGGTCGCCTTCGGCCCGTTCGATGTCTTCCAGGCTGCCCTGCCGAACCGCAATCGCCTTCTCCCGCACGTCCAGAAGACGGTCGAAGACATGGTTTTCCTGACGGATGGCGGAGCGGACCGCACTCACCAGCCCGGGAACAAGGTCATGCCGCCGCTTGAGTTGAACCTGAATGCCCGAACGCCCGTTCGCAACGGCATTTCTGGCCGCTGCCAGGCGATTCTGCAGGTAGACGAACCCGCCAAGGCTCATGATCAGTAGGATGAAAAGCGTCGTCATGCATGTCTCCGGAAAATCCATGTCCGGAAGACAACAGAACAGTTGGGGTGGCACGCGCCCTCTCCCATTTAAGGGAGCTTGAATACGTGAAAGGCACAGGACACCTTTCCCACATTCTTGACTAAGGGGAAATCAGCCCGTTGAGCAGCGCGATGGCAATTGCCTGTTCGCGGGTCGCGGCGCGAAGTTTTGTGCGGGCGTTCTTGAGATGAAGTTCGACGGTAACCGGCCTGAGGCCGAGCTTGTCTGCAATCTGCTTGCTGCGCAGGCCTTGCGCGACCCAAAGGAGGCATTCCTTTTCCCTCGGGCTCAGCGCGATGTCCCTGTGCTCGTTTTCCAGCGCGGCCTGCAGGCGCTGGTGCGCAAAGAAGGCTGTCAGGCGGAGCAGGTCGGCATGTTCTGAAAATATCTTCTCGATTTCGTGGCGCGGCAGGCTTGAACCGAGGTTCCAGCCACCAGCTCCACCAGGGCCGGCTTGCCGCACGATACAGGACATTCCGGCACGCATGCCGGTTTCTCCAGCTTCCTGAATGAGTTGGCGCTGGGCGGTGCACAGATACGGATAGTCCGAAAGATAGTCGATGCCTGTCCCCATAGGAGTAGTCGAGGTGCAGCAGTATGCAAAGAAGGGGTCGATCCGCTCATAGGCGGCGGCGCGGTAATGAGAGGTCCAGCTTTCCGGAAAAGTGGTGAACATCGACAGACCCGCCATCGTGCGGTCGATGTAAATGAGCTTGTCGAAGCCAAAGGATTCGAAGAATTGCGCACTGGCTGTCCAGGCACTGTTGGAAGAAATTCCTTCAGGCAATTTCTCGATCAAACTGGGCGGCACTGCGTCTGTCCAAGCATAAACTATGGTTTTCCATATATTGGAGATCATAGGGTGCCGGGTTACATCGGACAACGGTTAGAGTTCACGGGGATTTTTACCTGACCAGGGCCCGTCGGACGGAACACGTTTTCGAGAGGCCGCTTCTGGCGTGACAGGCACGGGATCACAGACAATCGTCCTTGGAACGCTTCTGTTGGGACCGCTGGTTTACGCCTTCTGGCGCAGCCGCAAGGGGACGCGAGCCGACTACATTTTCAACTCGGGTCGCACGGGTTTGCTGGCTACCGTTGCCGGTATCATCTGCGGCAATATCGGCATCGGTACATTCGTTGCCCTGGTGCTGTTTTCCGCGGCAAGCCCGGTCATCGGCCTGTCGCTCGCGCTGGCCTATGGCACCGGGTTGCTGATGTGTGCCCTTGTCGCTCCGGGTGTGCACAGACTGTCACAGAAATACGGGGTTAGGGGACTGATCGACCTCATCGTGGTCACCCACAAGGTGCGGCACCCGATCCTGATATGGGTGCCGGTTGCCTTTGTCTTCCTTCTGCGGGCCTCGGTACAATTGATTGCCCTGGCCGTTGTCCTGACGGCCGTCTTTCCAATTCCGCCGCTTGCGGCAGTCGTGCTCGCAACATTCGTTGCAGGGGCCTACACGGCGATTGGCGGCTACAGGGTGGCAACGGAAACCGACATTCCGCAGGCTGTGGTCATTCTCGTCGGCATTGCGATCCTCGGGATGTGGAACATGGAAGCGCCTACGCGGGAGCTCGTGTTTTTCGACCTTGGTCCCTACCGCTTTCCGATCCTGATCGGCATCTGGCTGTTCATACCGGCAAGTGCGGTTCTGGCCGTCGACAACTGGCAGCGGATGGCGACCGCACGGGAGCCGTCGGTTGCCCGGCGCGCATTCCTGCTCGGAGCCCCGATATGCCTTGCGGGATACCTCATTATCGTCTGGCTCGGGCTGCACAGCATGCCTGGCGGGGACGTGATGCAGATCCTGCACACGTCGGTGCCGCAGACCTGGATATGGCTTGTCGACCTGATGCTCATCGCCGTGGTGATGTCGACGATGGACACGTTCGTGATGCCGCTGATGGCCGGTCTGGAACGGACAGAGCTGTCGCTGGGGAGATTGCAGTTGATCGTTGCCGCGCTGTTCACGTTGCTCGGTCTTTCAGCGGCCTTGTTCGCGGATGTCCTGAATTCGATCATTTCCGCCTTCAGTTCGCTGGCGGTGTTCTTGCCGGTTGTCTGGGCGTCGGTTCGCGGCCGGCGTGTGAGCGCGCCGGCGGCAATCGTGTCCCTGAACGTCGGGATCGCGGTCACCGTGCTGCTGACAACGGTGGACCTGAATTCCGCGGCGTTGGTCGGCTGTCTTCTGTCCTGGTTGCTGTATGAGACAGTGTCACGCTTTGCCCCGGGCCAGTCCCTGGCGCCTCGAAAGGTTGCTGGAAGAGACGCGAGAGCTTGATGCTTCGCTGCCTAAGTAACTGCGATTTCCGCTCAAGCTCTCCCATATGGGACATTTGCGGTCTGCAAGGATCGCCTACTCCTTGCCGAGTTTCGGCTCAAAGGAGACAATCTGATGAAATACGCCTACGCTCTTGCAGCTGGCCTTCTGCTGGGTCTGCCGGCAGAAATTGCGACAGCACAGTCGCGCTCCAATGAGGGAGTGACAGGTCAACCACAGGCCTGTCCGTTCAACCATCCTGTTGGTTGCTTCATCAAGACCGGTTCCAAGGGGCCGGTGAAGTCCGTCTACTTCTTCAACGACTACAAGCAAAACCGGTGCGGGGTTCATACGCAGGTTTGCCCGGAGGGGCGCAAGTGCTTCACGCGCACGGAGAAACTGAGCCTGAATACAGCGACGGGAGAATTCTATTCAAGCCGGATCAATGGAGCGGTCACCGTGACGAACAGTTACGGGTTCTCGACCAAGACGATTGGCGCCGGTTATCCCGCCTTCATGCGGGCGAAGGTCAAATATGTCGGGAAAAGCGGCAAGGCGAGAACCAGCACATTGTCCTTCAAGGCGTCGTCTGAAGGGTGCTGACGAGCGTTCATGGTTCGCAGCAATCAGCTCCTGCCAGCTTGAAGGCCAAGGTCCTGTTTTTCAAGGAGCGCTTGTTGTCCCGAAAGGTCACCTCCCTGCGCAAAAGCGCAGGGAGCACCATAAATCATCAGCGAGATGCCGATGGCTGCAATAATCTTGCTGATCATCCGTTTGCTCCCGAAAAATCAAACCTGGAAAGCGGCAGGCTCCGGATCCGTTCGCCGGTAAGAACAGCTACGGCATTTGCGACTGCCGGCGGCACGCCAGGAAGCCCGGGTTCACCGACACCTCCCATCGGCGCACCGCTCTCCACGATACGGACATGAACGCGCGGCATGCGCTCAGGAGGCAGGATCGGATACATGTCGTAATTGCGGGCTTCGGGCATACCATCGGTGTAGACGACCTCTTCCAGCAATGCGGAAGAGAGACCGAGTGCCACGGCGGAGTTTACCTGGGCTTCGATAATCGCTGGATTGACGATGCTGCCCGGATCGATAGCGACCCAGACATCGTGAACGACCACTTCGCCGCCATCCAGGGAGACTTCTGCAATCGTTGCCACCTCGCTGCCGAAAGGAGAGGCCATGGCAACACCGCGGCCGCGCCGCGTTCCGTCTTCCGCCTCAAAGGGCCCTCTTTTCCAACCGCCGGACAAGTCACCAACCGTCTGCAGGAGTGTCTTGTGGCGTGGGCTGTGGTCCAGCAACTTGAGACGCAGTTCAAAGGGATCCTGCTCGCCGGCATCAGCCATTTCGTCGAAAAAGGACTCATAGAAGAAATCATTCATCGAATGACCGACGGAACGCCAGAAACCTATGATGGCCAGATCGTCGACATGGATCTGGCCCACACGCTTGTTTGCGATCGCGTAGGGCTTGCCGGCAATTCCCTCGACCGATGAGCTGTCGACCTTGTCCGGCTGACGACCGTACCAGCGTCCGGTGGGGCCTTCGCCGACGGCAACCGCATCGAAAGCCAGGGGATGGCCATCCGGGCCGATCGCAGCCCTGAACCGCACCGTGCCAATTGGCCGAAGAGCGTCGCGCAGGAATTCTTCCTCGCGGCTCCAAAGGAGTTTTACCGGGCGGCCAGCCGCCTTGGACAGCAGGATCGCCTGCGGATAGGGATTTGCCGTCTGATAGAGGAAATGACGGCCGAAGAAGCCCCCGAGCATCGGGGAATGAACAATGACCTTGTCCGCAGATATCCCGGCCACCTTCGCGGCATCGGCCTGGAACATCTCGGGAGCCTGGTTCGGGACCCACATTTCCAGCGTGCCGTCATCGTTCCAGCGCACAAGTGCAGAGGGCGGCTCAAGCTGACCGTGTGCCAGATAGGGGGCGTCATAGGCGGCTTCGATCACCTTGGCGGATGATGATAGCGCGGCATCGGCATCGCCTTCGGCTTCAAACGCGATCCCTTGACCAGCCGTCGCCTTGAGCATTTCCTTGTGCGCTTCGGAGGAGAAGGTGTCCGGCATGGCGCGAGCGGTACCTGCGGGAGCTTCTGTCCACTCGACTTCCAGCTTCTCAACGGCCATCCGGGCGCGCCACCAGCTGTCGGCCAGAACCGCGACGGCACCGGGCAATTTGTGAAGGGAATGCACACCGGGCATCGCCGCGACGTCTGCCTCATTGGCGAATGCGCCAGGTTGCTGGCCAAGACGCGGCGCATGTTGTACCGCACCGTAGAGCATACCATCGACCGAAAGATCGATCGCGTATTGCGCCCGTCCCGTGGACTTGTCGAGAACGTCCAGCCTGTCGTGCGGCTTTCCGATCCAGCGGAATTCATCCTTCGACCGCAATTCGACAGTTTCCGGCACCGGAAGGTCCGCCGCAGCTGTCGCAAGGTCTCCGTAGGGGATCGATTGCCCGGAGGCCGGATGAACCACTTTCCCGGGTTCGGTCGTGAGGGTTTCAATCGGCACGCCAAGGCGCCCAGAAGCGGCTTGCAGCAGCATCTGACGGGCAGTCGCACCAAGCTTGCGCATGGCGTCATAGCTCATGCGCACGGACATGCTGCCGCCGGTAAAGCGAATTTGCCCGCCGATCAGCAGGTAGTCGGGTCCCGGGGGCGCCGTTTCAACTTGAAAGTTGCCCGGCTCGACATCCAGTTCCTCACCGACAATCTGGGCCATGGCAGTGTAGATACCCTGCCCACCTTCCACAAAAGCGCTGCGGAATTTCACCGTACTGTCGGCCAGAATTTCCAGGTAGGCATCGATCCGGGTACCCGGCGTGGTCTGGCCGGCCTGCGCAATCGCCCGCCCGGTTCCAGCAGGAAGAGATACGGTCAGAACCAGCGCGCTGATAGAACCGGCGAGAAAGCCACGGCGTGAGACGTTCAGCGGGCGCGCTGTGTTTATATCGGCGCGCGTGAAACCGGAATTTTCATCAATTTTCATGGGAGCGCCTCCTTAAGCTTCAGCAGCCTGACGCACGGCTTTCGAAATCGCATTGTAAGTGCCGCATCGGCACAGATTGGTCATTGCTGCGGCAATGTCGTCTTCCGATGGGCTGGCGTTTTCCTTGAGAAGGGACGTGGCAGCCATGACCTGGCCAGACTGGCAATAGCCGCATTGCGGCACCTGGTTTTCCACCCAGGCGTCGACCACTTTCCTGCCGATCGGATCTTGTTCAATTGCTTCGATTGTCGTGATCTCGGAACCGGCGACACTTTCGACCGGGGTGACACAGGTACGGGTCGCGTAACCGTCGACAAGCACCGTGCAGGCTCCGCATTGAGCAAGGCCACATCCGTATTTGGTACCGGTCATTCCGAGCGTGTCCCGCAATACCCACAGCAATGGGGTGTCGGGTTCAACGTCAACCTCGTGCCGGGATCCATTGATGTTCAGTTCCATGGTGCCTCTCCTCGAGCTTTCATGAAGGCGTGCCGACGGCTGATTGCGCAACGCGGCAACATGCTTGCGTCCGTTTCGCTTCAGGCAGCGTCATGCCCGGCGCGTCACGGGTAATATGAAGTCATCAGGCCGGGGGATTAAGGCGCGTCTCTTGAAACGAGTTATGATCTGACCTCATGAAACGAACCGGGCGAACCAAGTGGATGTCCCTGGCCTGCACACGGCGACAGCCCACTGACAAAGCAGACAAGGTCTGGTCATTGAGCGATGTCGAGGGCGCTTCTGCCGCCGGTGTCACACTGTCGGTCGGGTACCACGACGACTGACAAACAGCATGGCTGCAACGCCGATCAGGCTGCTGACGGTGCTGACAATGACCGCCCCATGCCAGCCGGCAAAAAAGCCCTCGTCCGTCGGTTCTGCAATCAGAAGGGAGACAAGTGCAATGCCGATGGCCGAACCGAGGTAGCGGGCCGTGTTGTTGGCGGCGGACCCCATGGCACTGCGTTCTGGGGGGACCGTCTGCACAGCTTCGTGGCCCAGGGAAGCGTTCAGGACGCCATTGGCCAGCCCGGCGACGAACAGACCGGGAAGAACGGCTGCCCAGGTCTTATCGGCATCAGCGGCAATCAGCAGGAACTGGGCAAGTGCACAACCGAGAATGGCCCAGATAACCCTTTGTCTAGAAGTGAACCGATCCGGCAGCAGGCGTGCCGCAAGAGCGGCGATAACGGTGACCCCGGACCAGGCGACAAGAACAACGGCAGCAAACAGCGGTTCCATTCCAAGGCCGCGGACCAGAACGGTCGGAACCATGGACATAAGGGCAAGCACACCTGCGCCCGAGGCGAAGGCCGCAATTGTGGCTCCCGCGAAATTGGCATCACCGAAAAGATCCAGTGTCAGGATTGGATTTCTGACCCGTTTTTCGATCGCCACGAAAATCGTGACCAGCAGAAGACCGGAAGCCGAAAGGGTTACAACCGTCATAGCGGACCCGACCCGCGCCTCGGTCAATGCCGAAAGAAGGCACCCGAGCCCGGCCATCAGGACGACGCTTCCCGCCAGGTCGACCTTCTGACCGCTGGGTTGGCTTTCCGGAAGGCGTGCCCGGGCCGCGAGGGCGAGCAGGGCCGAGGTCACCGCTATCAGCCAGTGTATCGCGGCCCAGCCCGAAACCCCGAGCAGGAGTGATGCGATGATCGGACCTGCGGCCACACCGCCGCCAAGTGCCGCCGCCCAGATCGCCGCTGCGTGCCGGCGAGCTTCGCCCTGGTAGATCTGTCCGAGCAACCCGAGGCCACAGGCCATGATGCCGGCACTTCCAAGGCCCTGTACGATGCGCATGAGGATCAAAAACAGGCCGCTGGTGGCAAGCGCTGCGGCAACCGACGACAGAACCGTGAGCCACAATCCGCCGGTGAACGTCATTCGCCGGCCGAGTGTATCGCCGAGGGCGCCTGCGGTCAGCAGGCCGCAGGCCGCCCCAAGTGGCATGCCGCCCATGACCCACGCCTGACCGGCCGACGACAGGTTCAGTTCACGTGTCATCGCTTCCAGCGTCGTCAGCGGCGCGGTGAAGACGACGAGTGCAAGGAACGTCGCGAAGGCTATGATGATCAGGGCCGCGGCAGGGGGATGAGATTCAGATGTCACTGTCATTCCGGTCTCGATGGGACGTGTCCCGGATCACCTTGTGGCGGATCCAGATGGTTCCGTCGTCGAATGTGCTGGAGGAGATGAGTTCGAGCCTGCGGGCATCACACGGTTGCGTATGCTCGTAAATGGCTGGAATGCCGCTCTGTCCATCAATAACCGGGAAGACGAGTGTGCTGGTTTCATCGATCATGTCGGCTGCCAGAAACGCGCCGTTGAGAGTACCGCCGCCTTCCAGCAACAGACGCCGGCAATCGAAGGCTTCCGAAATCCTTGTCAGCGCACCGGACAGGTCGGTTCCCTCCGCACCGGCAAAGAAAACGGAAATACCGCGGGCGTACAGGTCCTGGACATGGTCGTCCGCAACTCTTTCCGAGAGCACGATCACGAGATGTTCGCCTTCGAGGTCTCCGGTTTCGGGGCGTAGACGTCCGGAGCGGTCAAAGCAGATTGCGACCTTGTTTCCAGAAGAGCTGGCTATGAGATCCGGACGCGGAACCGGACCTGCGGAGATGCAGGGTTCAGCTGAGGCAATGAAATCTTCCATTGTGCGCCGACCGACAATCCAGCCGTCATTGTCCAGACGTTCGGCAGCGCTTTCATAGGCTGTCATGACTTCTTCCTCGCTGGCCGGCCAGCGACCGGGAAGGAGGCGGCCGTCGAGAGAGGTGATCATGTGGCAGATGATGAAGGGGCGTTGCATTTGATGCGTTGCGTCCGGTTTCAAGGCGCTTGGGAGGCAAGTCGAATTTGGAGCTGACACATTATCCCGCTGACCGGATGGAAAATATGCCTGAGTCCAGCTTGCACTGATGAGAAGGACTCATGAAACAAGCCGGCTTTCGTTGACGAAATTGGCTCAACACCAGCTTCAATCAAACACGGGGCTTAACGCAACCATACCGATGTATGAGCGGTAAGACCTGCCGTACAATGGTTCCACGGTGCCCTTTCCCGCAGGCTGATGACGTCACCGCAGGCACCGCCTGCATCAGCTACGGGGAACAACATGTCCATGAAATCTGTCACGCGACGCTTCGTTCTTGAAGGACTGGCATCGGCCCCCGCGATCGGCGGAGCCGTATCCATCGTTATGCAACCGACCCCCGCCACGGCGGAAGAAATCAGGAGAACAAGCCAGATGACCGCGCCTTGGTCTGTCCACCGGCACACCCAGTTACAATCCCCTGGAGATGGCCGCAGATCCGCGTGATCTTATCCAGGCGCTGGGCCTGAAGGACGTGATCCTGCTCGGTTGGTCGATCGGCGGCATGGCGGCCCAGGTGGCGCTGACGCTTTATCCGCAGGAGATCAGCCACCTTGTGCTCTTGGGCTCCACACCTCCCGGCGATCTGGTGAAACCGGCAGAGCAGCTTTTTTACGACCTTGCCGGCAAGGACGTGAACGACTTCGAAGACGTGGTTGCCCTTTTCTTCGAACCGAAATCGGCTTCAAGCCGTGCGGCCGCAAGCCGGTCCCAGGCACGCATCGAAGCGCGTGAGGGCGATACCAGCCCGGCAGTTCCGATAGATTTTGCGCGGGCTCGCATTGCCGGTGGTCCGGCCAATCCGGCTTTCCCGGCTCCGCCGGTGATGGAGATGCTGAAGACGACCAGCGTGCCGATCCTGCATATTGGCGGAGATCACGACATCATCTTCCCGGTCGAGAACTGGTACGCGCTGAACGGGGTCCTGCCGACAGTCACACTGGTGACTTACCCCAGCGCAGGCCATGGGCCCCAGCATCAGCATCCTGAACTGACGGCGGACATCATCGCCAGTTTTGTCCGCAATGCCTGATGCAGGTTGAAACTTCGGCGCCGGCAGATTTCGGCTCGAAATCGCCGTCGCTGGATCTCCCGGGCGCACAGATCTCATTCCGCCGCTTACGGCAGGTCGGATTGGATTGTTCAATATTCGATTACAATGTGATCTGATTTTGATGGCTTATAATCAGATAAGTAGACGATATCTTTTAACCAGGCCCGGACGAATAAGGAAAGGTCCGGCAAAACAGGAGAACTGAAAATGGCAAATCTCGATGTATCGGCTGCACCTGAAGGCGGCTCCGCACTCACCCGCAGTCTGGACAGCGCCGTGCCGCTGGCCGCACGCCTGCTGATCGCCCCTTTGTTTCTGCTTTCCGGCATTTCCAAACTTGGGTCTGCAGAAGCTACCATCGCCTGGATCGATGCGGCAGGCCTGCCCTTCGCAACGCTCGCCTATATCGGCGCAGTTGCAGTTGAAATCATCGGCAGTCTGGCGCTGATCGCGGGTTATCAGACCCGTCTCGTTGCCGCAGTCATGGCACTCTTTACTGTGGCAGCAGCTCTGGCCTTCCACAATCAGCTCGGTGATCAGAACCAGTTCATCCACTTCTTCAAGAACATATCGATCGCCGGTGGACTGTTGCAGATCGTAGCCTATGGCGCCGGCCGCTTTAGCGTCGATGCCCGGATCGGCACTCGACTGCAGTAATCGCGTCCCTGTAAAAACTGAAAAACGCTTCACGGCCTCCGCCCATCCCGGAGGCCGTGCGCGTTTGTGCCGGGTGCAATGGGGTGTGAAATGAACAGCAATCGCGCCAAGGCAATACTGTGCCCCCATGCGAAGAGATGTCATACTCCTGCCCATGATGCGGCGTGGAGTTCCAAAACAAGACATCTTCTTTGTCACCGCCAAAGATGGTGCGCGCATTGCCTGCGCCTCGTCAGGGCGTGGGCCGACCATCGTTCGAGCCGCGCACTGGCTGACCCATATCTCCCGCGATCTTGACAGTCCCGTCTGGCAACACTGGCTTGCCGAGTTGACTGGCTTCGGACGTCTCGTGCGATACGACCTTCGCGGCTGTGGTCTTTCTTCGCGAAACATCTCCGAGATCAGCTTCGAGGCCTGGCTGTCGGACCTGGAAGCCGTGACCGAAGCAATCGACGAACCCTTTACCCTGCTCGGCATGTCTCAGGGTGCCGCGCTTTCCATCGCTTACGCGCTTCGCCATCCGGACAAGGTGGAACGACTGGTCTTGATCGGCGGTTACGCGCGCGGACTGTTGGCTCGCGACACCAGCGACAGGGCAAGACTGGAAGCAGCCACGCTGACCAACCTGATGCGGCTGGGGTGGGGCAGGGACGATACTGCTTTCAATCAGGTTTTTACGCATCTCTTCATTCCGGACGGAACGCTTGCGCAGCACAAATGGTGGCGGTCTCTTGAGCAAGACACCGCGTCGGCAGACATTGCAGCCCGCACCATGGAAACGCTGCATCGTATCGACGTCCTGAATCTGGCTGCGCAATTGAAAGTGCCGACGCTGGTGCTGCACGCAAATGGCGACGCACGCGTTCCCTTCGCTCAGGGACGCGAGCTTGCCATGACCATCCCCGATGCCAAATTCGTGCCCCTGGACAGCAACAATCACGTATTGCTGGACACGGAACCTGCGTGGAACGTTCTTCTTTCTTCCTTGCAGGACTTCCTCGGAACCAGCGCCGACCTCGCGGTATCCGACACGGACTTCGGTCTCACCACCGCGGAGGAACAGGTGCTGACTTTGGTGGCGAAGGGGCTGAGCAATTCGGAAATTGCGGAGCTTCTGGACAAGAGCGAAAAGACCGTGAGAAATCAGGTCTCTTCGCTCTTCGACAAGGTCGGGGTGCACACCCGTTCCGAGTTGATCGTGCGCGTTCTGTCGGCACAGACGGGACAAACACCCTAGGCAATACGTCACTTTATCAAGCGCAGCGGGACATCGATCTCATGTGCGCCGGTCGGTTTTGGCGTCTGATCTCCACAGATCAAGCCGAAGGATGACCGGAAGATGAGACAAGCAATCCAAAAAGACACCACGGCGGCAATTGCCGCGCTCGTTTTTGCGACCCTGTTCTGGTCAGGAAACTTTATCGCCGGGCGTGCGATCCGAGGTGAGATCACGCCGCTGGAACTCAACACGATCCGATGGGGTCTTTGCCTGGCGATGATGCTGCCTTTCACGTTGCGAGGCCTGGTCTCCTATCGCCAGGAGCTTGTTGCCTCATGGCGCGTGGTCGCATTGCTTGGGATCACCGGCATCGCCGCGTTTCACACGATGGTCTATCAGGCGCTCTCGCAGACAGCGGCGGTGAACTGTCTCCTGATCCTGGCGCTGGCTCCGGTCGCGACTGTTGCCGGTGGAATGATCTGGAGCGGGTTCCGGCCGACCTTGTTCCAGATCGCCGGGCTGCTTGTGTCGCTGCTGGGTGCCTCGGTTCTGGTCCTGGCTGGCGGGAACGTCGGCGTCTCCGTTCTTCAGGTTGATACCGGCAAGATCTGGATGTTCGGCGCGATTTTGATCTGGGCCTGGTATACGCTGTTGCTGCGCCACAAGCCGTCCGCCGTGCCGCAGAGCGTGACGCTGGTGGCAAGCATTCTGGTGGCGCTTTGCGTGATGGCGGCTTTCCTCCTCGTACGCGGGGTGGAACGGCCTGAGTTCACCGAAGAGTCGCTGCTGGCTGTCGCCTATATTGCGGTTTTTGCGTCGGCGATCGGGTTTCTGCTCTGGTCCTACGGCATTGGCATCATCGGCCCGGAACGCGGCGGGCAATTTGTCCACCTGATGCCGATCTTCGGCAGCATCCTGGCTGTGCTCCTGCTAGGGGAGCAGCTGACTTTTTCACTTCTTGCAGGAGCGGCATTCGTCGTCGCCGGGATCGTACTTGTCAATCGATGAGTGACCCGGAACTTGGCGAAGTCCAGCCTTTGCACGGTGATGTGGCACGCGGAAAGTGACCGATTTGAAGAAGCCGAAATTTGTCCTTGACCTCAACTTAGGTTGAGGTCTTAAGAAGGCGTCCGGGTCTGCGTCTACAGGCTCATCGGCGTGCCAAAACCTGCCGCCGGTACCTCGTACTCATTACCGGATAACCAATGCACGTCAGGCTCTTTCCCGACTTACTCCCGCTCCTTGCGGTTCTGATAATACTCAGTGGCTGCAGCCCTTCCGAAGAAACTTCGCATGCCAGTTTCCCGCCGCCGGCCGTGAAGACGATCACGGTGGCCGGCGAGGACATGCCGCTCAAGAAAGATTATCCGGGTCGACTGGTGCCCATTCGTCTGGCCGAAGTCAGGGCGCGGGTTTCCGGCATCGTACTGGAACGGCAATTCGAACAAGGTAGCGACGTCCACAAGGGCGACGTGCTGTTCGAAATCGACCCGGCCAAATTCGCGGCCGCCGTCGCTTCCGCAAAGGCGCAGCTTTCGCGGGCAGAAGCAGCGCTCAGCCTGGCGAACCAGCGGGCAGACCGGGTGAAGCGTCTGCTCGCGCGAAATGTCGCCAGCACGGAACAGCACGATGTTGCCCTGGCGGACCGCAAGCAGGCCCAGGCGGAAGTTGCCGTTGCCAAGGCCATTCTCCAGACCGCGGAACTTGAACTCAGCTATGCCTCGGTCCGCTCACCAATTGACGGTCATATTGGCGCTGCGCTGGTGTCCGAAGGCGCTCTGGTTCGCCAGGAGGACGGAACGCAAATGGCGATCGTGCGGGATATCAGTTCACTCTATGTGGACTTCATCGCGCCGCTCGCGGAATTGTCCAGGGTCCGCCGCGAAATCGATGCAGGCGACATGCAGCCGGTCGAAAGCAGCAATGCCATCGAGCTGATCCTTGACGACGGCAGCACCTATGAACATCCGGGCCGACTGCTGTTTTCATCCGCCGTGGTCGATGAAACCACGGGTCAGGTACTGCTCCGCGCCGAGTTCGAAAATCCGCAGGGCAAACTGTTGCCCGGCACCTATGTCCGCGTCCGTGTGACGGAAGGCGTTGCTCACCAGGCGGTGCTCGTTCCGCAAAGGGCCGTTCAGTGGGACACGCTGGGCCAGGCGAGCGTGATGACGGTCAGGGACGGCAAGGCGGCCGCACAGCCTATCCTGACAAGTCGTTCCGTCGGCAACCGTTGGCTTGTCACCCAGGGACTGAAGTCAGGCGATCAGGTGATCGTCGACGGCCTCGATCGTGCGATGCCCGGTCAGCCCGTCTCGGCCGCACCGGCTGCAGAAAAGGCCGCCGAACGCGGCACGGCATCAGACTGCAGTGCCGCAGAACCGTGCGATATCCCGAGCTAGAACAGGTCCTTCCAAATGCCGCAGTATTTCATCGAACGGCCCGTTTTTGCCTGGGTCATCGCACTTGCCATTGCCCTGGCAGGTGCGATCGCAATTCCGTTCCTGCCCATCTCCCAATATCCGAACGTGGCACCAACCACGATTGCGGTGACAACCAGCTATCCCGGCGCCACACCGGAAAATCTCTATGACAGTGTCACCAAGCTCATCGAACAGGAGATGAACGGCGCGACGGGGATGCTCTATTTCGATTCCGTCAGCGATGCGCAAGGCAGCGTGACCATCAACATCACGTTCGAAGCGGGCACCGATCCGCAGGTCGCGACCGTGGATGTGCAGAACCGGATCAGCCGTGTGGAGGCGCGCCTGCCGCCTTCGGTTCGCCAGCAAGGGGTGCGGGTCGAGGAAACGAGCAGCTCCTTTCTTCTCTTTGTCGGCCTTGTCTCGACGGATGGCCGGTTGAACGCTGTCGACCTGGGCGAGTTCGCAGCCAGGAATGTCATTGATGAATTGCGGCGTTTGCCTGGTGTCGGCAAGGCGCAACTGTTCGCAACAGAACGGGCGATGCGCGTCTGGATCGACACGAAAAAGCTCGTCGGCCTCAACCTGACAGCCAGGGACGTGACTGGCGCGATTGCTGGACAGAACGCCCAGGTGTCGTCCGGCAGCATTGGAGCCCAGCCGAGTGCGGCTGGCCAGGAAATTACGGCCACCGTCTCGACCACGGGTCAGTTGTCGACCACCGAGGAATTTGCGGAAATCGTACTGCGGGCCAACCCCGACGGATCCGTGGTGCGCCTCGGAGACGTGGCGCGCGTGGAATTCGGCGCGCAAAGTTATGCGATCTCCTCGAGTATCAATGGTCAGGAAGCCGCGATGATCGGCATCCAGCTGAATGCGAGTGGAAACGCGCTGGTGACCGCCGACGCTGTCAAGTCGAGGATGGCGGAACTGGCGGCAAACTTTCCCCAGGGTGTCAGTTTCGAGATCCCTTATGACACCACGCCCTTTGTTTCGATTTCCATCGAGAAGGTCATTCACACGCTGATCGAGGCGGTGGTGCTGGTCTTCGTCATCATGTTCCTGTTCCTGCAGAACCTCCGCTACACGCTGATCCCGTCGCTTGTCGTGCCGATCGCCTTGCTGGGAACATGTGCCGCGCTGCAGCTATTCGGGTTCTCGATCAACGTGCTGACCATGTTCGCGATGGTGCTTGCGATCGGTATCCTGGTCGATGATGCGATCGTGGTTGTCGAAAACGTCGAGCGCATCATGGCCGAGGAAGGTCTTCCGCCGAAAGAGGCCACCGTCAAGGCTATGAAGCAAATCACGGGTGCCGTCATCGGCATCACGGTCGTCCTGATTGCGGTGTTTGTGCCGATGGCATTCTTTCCCGGGGCCATCGGGATCATCTACAAGCAGTTCTCCGTGACGATCGTCATGTCGATGGTGTTTTCGGCTTTCATGGCTCTGACCCTTACGCCGGCGCTGTGCGCGACGATCCTGAAACCAATCCCCGAAGGCCATGCCCATCACAAGAACTGGTTCTTCCGCGGGTTCGACTGGTTGATCGGCAAGACGACGAATGGCTACGGCCGCGTCGTCGGCGGGGCGGTGAAACGCAACTACCGCATGATGGTGATCTACATGGCGATCCTGGCGGGCCTGGGTTACACCTATGTTCGCCTGCCTTCCGGCTTTCTGCCGGTGGAAGATCAGGGATATGCTATCGCCGCGACGCAATTGCCGGCCGGGTCTACCGCGCAGCGGACCGCCGGTGTTCTCGATCAGGTCGATGACTTCTTCATGAACAGGTCAGGCGTCAGGAAAATCGTCTCGATCCTTGGCTTCGGGTTCAACGGCAACGGCCAGAACGCGGGGATCTCCTTCGCAACCTACGAGGACTGGTCGGAAAGAGGACCGGGCGATTCTTCCGAAGCCATCGTCGGTTCGGCCCTGGGAGCACTTGCCGGCATTCCGGAAGGCTCCGTGTTCACCCTGACGCCGCCGCCCATTGCAGCGCTCGGCAATGCCAGCGGGTTCAGTTTCCGTTTGCAGGACCGTGCCAATCACGGAAATGACGCGCTTGTGCAGGCTGCCAACGCCCTGTTGGGTATGGCCTGGCAAAGCCCGATCCTGCAATACCCTTACATCGAAGGTCTGCCGCCTGCTCCGCAGATCATGCTCGATATCGATCGCCGGCAGGCGAACGCCTACGGGGTCGCCTTCGATGAAATCAATGCGGTATTGTCCACGTCGATCGGATCGAGCTATGTCGCGGACTTTCCGAACGCTGGCCGGATGCAGCGTGTCATCGTTCAGGCCGAAGCGGCCGAGCGGATGGACGTAGCGAGCCTGCTTGACCTGAACGCCCGCAACAGCCGCGGCGAGATGGTGCCGCTCTCCGCCTTCGCGAGTGCGCGCTGGGAACTGGGGCCGACGCAAGTGGTCGGGTACAACGGTCTCCAGGCGATCAAGATCAGCGGCAGCCCTGCGCCCGGCCACACCAGTGGCGAGGCGATGGCAGAAATGGAACGGCTTTTCCAGTCTTTGCCACATGGTTTCGGCTACGAATGGACGGGCTTGTCGTACCAGGAAAAGGCTTCAGGCAACGCAGCTCCCTTCCTGCTCGGTCTGTCGCTCGTCTTCGTGTTCCTGTGCCTTGCCGCGCTCTATGAAAGCTGGTCGGTTCCAATCGCCGTCATGCTTGTCGTCCCTCTTGGCGCAGTCGGGGCCATCGTTGCGGTAACCATGCGAAACCTGCCCAACGACATCTATTTCACGGTGGGGCTGATCACGATCATCGGACTGTCTGCCAAGAACGCCATCCTGATCATCGAGTTCGCCCGGGATCTCAGGAACGAGGGACGTTCCCTGCTGGAAGCAACGGTCGAAGCGTCGAAACTGCGTTTCCGGCCGATCCTGATGACGTCATTCGCCTTCATTCTCGGCGTGGTTCCGCTTGCTTTTGCGACGGGCGCCAGTTCGGCCAGCCAGCGAGCAATCGGTACGGGTGTTCTTGGAGGAATGATATCGGCAACGGTGCTTGCAGTGCTTCTGGTGCCGACATTCTACGTCGTCGTTTCGAAGCTCTTCGGCCGCAGGTCCAAGGTCGCCGATTCCACCCCCCGGAGTGCCGACGACGAGGAATTGCCTGACGGGAACAGCCGGCAATCGGCGTGAATACGTGAACGTCCTCCAGCCGTTGGTGAACAGCACGGGGGACGTCAGTCGCAGGTGTCGGAAAACGGACATTCTCCGAGGCATGGCAGCCGGGCCTTTCGGCCCGGCCGGCGGTTGGTCAGCCGGTGTAGTCTTCGTCCGAGACCTTCTCCATCCAGGTGACGGGGGAGCCGTCGATGCTTTCCTGAATGGCGATGTGGCTCATGGCTGTGTCGGGTGCGGCACCGTGCCAATGCTTTTCTCCGGCCGGAAACCAGACGACGTCACCCTGGGAAATCTCTTCCACGGGGCCGCCTTCGCGCTGAACCCGGCCACGGCCGAAGGTCACGATCAACGTCTGTCCGGCCGGATGGGTGTGCCAGGCCGTGCGTGCGCCGGGCTCGAAGGTGACATGGGCACCGCCGGTCCGGCCGGGTTCTTCGGCCTGGAAAAGCGGGTCGATGCGCACAGTGCCAGTGAACCAGTCGTCGGGCCCCTTGACGGACGAAGCAGTCCCGGAACGGATGATTTTCATTTTCAACTCCCTGTTGCTTGTTGCGCGGTCAGCCGCGCAGCTTTTCAAAACGGTAGGTTAAGGCAGGCCCACCGGGTTGGCTGTAAGCCAACTCGGCGGTGACCATGGCAAAGGGCTCCGCGAAGCGGGCCGTGCGAAGTGGGCCGGCTTCAAGAGGATCGAAACCGATATCCCGGATCAGGAGACCGGCGACTTCCTTCGCACCGGCATCGTCCCCATAAACCAGGACTTGCGGCCTTGGTGTCCGTTCCTTTTGCGAAAAAACCGGCATGAATGCCTCGGAGGGAACCGTGTTGAAACAGGAAACCCAGCGGGCCTGCGGCCGCATGGCGGCCAACTCTTCGGCTCCGGACGACTGGATACCGACCACCAGATCCGTGTTCGTCGGGTCAAGGGGCACGCAGCAGTTCAGCACCACGGCTCCTGCAAGATCGCCGGCTTGCGCGAGGACGTCGTTCACCCGCGACCAGTGAACGGCCAGCAGCAGCGCGTCCGCATTCTCGACCGCATCCGCCACCGACCCGTGCGAAGCGCCTGCCGCCTGGGCGAGACGCTCGAGCTTCGAGTGGCTGCGGGAATAGGCGAAGGTCACATCATGGCCGCAACGCGCCCAGAGCTGTCCGAGCTTGGCGCCCATCAGACCCGACCCCAGAATGCCTATCTTCATGTCTCAGTTCCGATCTTTCGTGCAGCAAGGCCGGCTCCGGCGGGAACCTGTTACTGTGCGCGTTTTTCGAACACGGCCTTGGCAACCGGCAATGCCGAAAACACCTTCGGCCAACCGGCATAGAATGCCAGGTGAGAAAGCATGGCACCGGCTTCTTCCTGTGTCAGGCCATTGTCCATGGCGCGGTTGAGGTGAAATGTCATCTGTTCGGGCTGACCGGCTGCAATCAAGGCGGCCACCGTCACGAGGCTCCGGTCGCGGGGTGCGAGATCGGGACGCAGCCAGAGATCGCGGAACAGCAACTCACGCGTGTTGTCCACGACACCCATGCTCACATCCGCATAGTTGCCGCGTACGAGGTTTTCACGGGCAGCTTCGGCCTCTTCGTTGAGCGGCAGCAGGTCCGGGTCGGAGGCCGGCAGGTCTTCAATGGTGATCTCCCTTTCCTCAAACACTGGTGCGGCTGCTTCGGCGGCCGCAGTGGCATTGCCCCAGCCTGTATAGAAGGCGAGGTGGGTGATGGTTTCGGAGATCTCTGCCGGTGTAACGCCTGAATCGAGAGCCAACGACACATGGCTTGCAAGATTTCCGGTCTCGTGCCGCGTCATGAGGGCGGCAAAGGTGACCAGTGCCCGGTCTCTCTTGGAAAGGCCTGCCCCGTTCCATTCCGCACCGAATAGATCGTCCTTCGCATAGGCTTCAAGTGCCGGGGCAACGCGGCCAACGGCTGCAGGCAAGGTTCCTGCCGCGTCCTGAGCGGCTGCTGTCGTGGCCATCAACGCCAGACCGGCTGCGGTGAGAATGGATTTCATCGGGAGCTCCCTTTCGGCAAGTGGGCAATTACCCTGCTAATCTGGAGCGCAAAAAACGTATCTTAATAACCGGGTCTTTCAAGCCACTCATGACGTCACCTCATGAGTGGTCTCAACCACGGTCCCGCAGGGCATCCAGGACGACCTGGAAGGCGAACGAGGGCTTTTGCCGGCTGGGGTAATAAAGGTGAAAACCGGGAAACGACGGGCTGAAGTCATAAAGACATGTGCGCAAGGTTCCGGCCGCAAGATGTTCCTGCGCCAGCCTTTCGGGAACCAGTGCCAGTCCATGACCGTCCACGGACGCACGCATGACCGGGTTGATCGTATTGAAGCAGGCTTGTCCCTTTACCTTCACCCGGATTTCGTTGCCGTCCTTGTCTTCGAACTCCCAGGCATAGAGTGCGCCATGGGTGGAAAGCCGCAGGTTGATGCAACTATGGTCCGCGAGATCCTGGGGTGTTTCCGGCTCGCCAACCCTGTCCAGATAGTCGGGTGATCCGACACAGACCATACGCTCGTCCGGACCGATACGCATCGAGATCATGCCCTCGCTGACCTGTTCGCCATACCGCACACCTGCGTCACATTGGGAATCGGCAAGGTCCGTGTAACCGTAGTCCATGACGAATTCGACATTGACCAGCGGATGGGCCTTGAGAACCGGAGACAGCTTCGGCCAGAGGAGGCTTTCTATGGCATATTCCGTGGCGACGATCCTTACTGTTCCTGTGGGCTGGTCACGTGCATCGTTGAGTGCCTGAAGCCGGGCTTCGATCTTTTCGAGGCATGGTGTCAGGGTAGCCAGAAGGTCTTCGCCTTCGATCGTGGGAGCGACCGACCGGGTCGTCCGCGTCAAAAGCCTCAGGCCCAGGCGTTGCTCCAGTCCCTTGATCGTGTGGCTCAGGGCGGACTGAGACACGTTCAACCGCGCTGCGGCCCGCGTGAAACTGCGTTCCTCCGCAACAGCCGCAAGCGCGATGAGATCATTGATATTTTCTCGGAGCATGTGGGAGGTCCCGTTCTGATCATCCAGAATCATCACTGTCTCTCCCACATATATGTGCCGGGCTCATGAGGTCCATCGATTATGAAATCAGGGATCAAGCCGGATCAGCCTGTCTTCAGAAGCCCCTTCCCGCCGGGGAGACCGGTTTGTGGTGATTGCATAGATCACGCCATCCGACACAAGCACGTCCCGGATACGTTCTCCGGCCTGGTAGGCTTCGGATACCCGGCCATCGGTGGTCACTTCCAGAATTCCGTTCACTCTCAAGCCCGCAAGAAGCAGCCGGTCACCGTCCGAGGTCAGGCCGGAAGGCGCCCAGGTGCTCTGGCCCGAATGCGCCAGCGGTGCGAGCAGGCCGTCGCGGGTTTCATCGCCCTGGATCAGCGGCCAGCCGTAGTTGCCACCCCGCTCAATCCGGTTCACCTCGTCATGGCCGGACTGGCCGTGCTCGGCTGCGAAGAGCTGCCCGGAGGCGTCCCAGGCAAGGCCCTGGGGATTGCGGTGGCCGAGCGACCAGACCGGTGAACCTGCGAACGGATTGTCCGAAGGGACATCGCCGTCCGGCGTCACGCGCAATATCTTCCCGGCAAGGCTGCCGAGGTCTTGCGGACGCTCCCTCTTTTCGGTCCAACCGGTGGTGACATAAAGCATGCCGTCGGGACCGAAGGCCACGCGTCCGCCGTTGTAAAGCGGGTGGCCTGGAATGGCGTCGATAAGAACACGTGTCTCTTTCCATCGATCCCCGAGACGTTCGGCCTCGATGACACGGTTCATCCGGGCGTCCGGGGTGCCGTAGTGCTGGAAGAGCACGATGCGGCCGGTGTCCGGGAAGTCCGGGCTGATGGCCAGACCAAGCAGGCCGCCGCCGCGGTCATCCAGGATCGGCTGACTGGTCTCGACGGGAAGGCGCGTGAAGGAACCTTCGGCAAGAATGCCGACTGTTCCGCTCTTCTCTGTCACATAGATCTTGCCGCCATGGGTTTCGATATCCCAGGGATAGTCGAGGCCGTTCAGCACGGTGTCCGCTGCAGAGGCGGACACCGGTACCAGCATCGCAAACAAGACGCCACAAAAGTGGACGGCAAGCTTACTGGCCATATTCTTCGTCCGTCACATGATCGCCCCAGGCAACGGCGGACCCGTCAACCGTCGCCTGAATTGCGTAATGGGAAACGGCCGTGGTGTCGGTCGCGCCGTGCCAATGCTCAACATCAGGCGGGCACCAGACCACATCACCGGCCTGCATGATCTGCTTTTCCTGGCCGCGCTCCTGCACCCAGCCGGTCCCCGATGTCACGACCAGCATCTGGCCCGCAGGATGCGTGTGCCAGGCGGAGCGGGCTCCGGGCAGAAACGTGACGTGACCGGCGCTGACATCGTTCATGACGGGCGGGAAAACAGGGGCGACAAAGGCTGTACCGGTAAAATAGTCGCCGCTTCCCAATTGGCCCGCCAGGGTTTCGGAGCGGGTTATTTCCATGGATTGTGCAAATGCAGCCGGAGCCGCAAGAACGAGTGCGAGCGTTGCAAGGGTGCGTTTCATCTCAGGTCGTCTCCATCAGTCGTGAGGCGGCCTTTCGGCCTTCCTCAAGAACGTAGGCAAGACGCACGCGTGGATAATGGTGGCTCTGTCGGAAGCAGTCATGAGGATCACTCATGAACCCGGTGGAGCTGTCCGTCTGTCCACGAGCTCCACTCCTTCCGGTGTGATCTGGGCGCGGATTAATGAGTGCTGCTCATGAGAGGCAGTACCTGGAGGGGGCTTAATCCTTGTCGGTCTGACGCCTAGATTGGAAACAACAGAACGGAGGAACCCCGCAATGCCCGCTTTCAGGTCAAGATTGCTCTCGTTGGCAATGACACTGTTTTGCGCTGGGGCGGGGGCTTCCGGAAACGCAACCGAACCATCGAACGAGGCTCGCATGATCCGCATCAAGGTGATCGTAGAAGACGTTGTGCTTCCGGCGACGCTTGACGATACGCTCGCCGGCAGGGACTTCGCGGCCCTGTTGCCACTCGACCTGACCCTGACCGACTATCACGGGACAGAAAAGGTCGCGGACCTGCCACGCAAGCTCGATATCTCCGAAGCCCCGGCAAGCTACACGCCGCGAAAGGGTGACATCACGCACTACGCGCCCTGGGGAAACATCGCGATCTTCTACAAGCCGTTTCAGAATTCCCGCGGTCTCGTGAGGCTCGGCGCATTCGACGGGTCGATCGATGCCCTTCTGGGTGATGGACCGCTTTCGGTCCGCATCGAAGCGGCTGACTGATACGACCAAAGACCGGCAAATTCTGGAACGGGCTGTCCACCCGTCGGGATTGCCTGACTGCAGGTGTCTTCATTTTCGACACCTTCGAAAACGCTTTCGCTTCGGCAGAACGGATCTGTCTGGACCCGGTGAACCGGGCCATTCCTCTGCCTGAACAAGAACTCTCAGAACCCAAGGAGACTATCATGTCTGACAACATCAAGGGAAAAGTCGTCATCATTACCGGAGCCTCCTCCGGCATCGGCGAAGCAACCGCAAAGCTGCTGGCCAGCAAGGGGGCGAAGATCGTGCTGGGTGCACGGCGCACCGACAAGCTGGAAACCATCACGAACGAGATCAAGGCTGCTGGCGGCGAAGCCATCTATCAGGAGCTGGACGTCACCGTACCGGCTGAAAACGAGGCTATCGTCAAACTGGCGAAGGACACTTACGGAAAACTCGACGTCATTTTCCTGAACGCGGGGCTCATGCCGTCCTCGCCGATTTCCGCACTCAAGACGAACGAGTGGGAGCAGATGGTCGACGTCAACGTCAAGGGCGTGCTGAACGGTGTTGCAGCCGTCATGCCCACCTTTGCCGAACAGAAGTCCGGCCATGTCATCGCGACCTCTTCCGTTGCAGGTCTGAAGGCTTATCCTGGCGGCGCGGTCTATTGCGGCACCAAGTGGTTCGTGCGCTCGTTCATGGAAGTCCTGCGGATGGAATCTGCCATGGAAGGCACCAACATCCGCACGGCAACCATCTACCCGGCGGCAATCAACACCGAACTTCTGAATACGATCAGCGACAAGGGCAGTTCCGAAGCGTTCCAGGCCCTTTACGACCAGTACGGCATCTCCGCCGACCGGATCGCGGCGGTCGTCGAGTTTGCAGTGTCGCTGCCGGAGGACACGACGGTCAACGAATTCACCGTCGGTCCGGCCAATCAGCCCTGGTAAGACCCGGTGAAATGACCGGTGGCGGCGGCAAATTTACGCTGCCGTCACCGGTCTCACACGCGGTTAAAAACCATGCGCATCCAATGAGGCATCGATACGGGCACGCCATTGCGGGTCCTTGAAGGGAAAAGCATCCAGAAACATTTGCCTGGTCGCGTCGGCACGTCGGGACCGTACATCTTTCGCCCAACGCTCGGCCCGTTCGGTTTGTCCGGCCAGGGTTGCAAATGAAACGACGATCATGCTGACGAGGTAGTGGGCTCCCGGTGTCAGCGCACTGCGTTCGGCCATTTCGGCAGCCTCGGCAAGCCTGTGCTGATGCAGGAAACCCATGGCCTGCGTGCCGAATGTTCCGTAGGCCAGCGGGTCAAGAGGGCTCAGGCGGTAGGAAAGACGGCCGCGCGAAATCGCCTCTTCCGCGTTTCCCGACAACCCCTGAAGAAAGCCGAGCGCATAGTGTCCTTGTGCGTAATTCGGGTTGAGGGATACGGCACGCTCAATGTGCACGATGCCGGTATCCAGCTCACCATCCAGCCAGAATGTCCGTCCCCAGACATAATTCGAAAACGGATCGAAGGAATCCGCTTCCATCGCTTTTGCCGCATGGGCCTTGGCCTGTGTGAGGGCCGCCTCTCGGTCGCCGTCGTAGTGTGCAAATGCGTCCTGGAACCGGGTGAACGACAGGCCTGCATGCGCACGGGCGAACTTGGGGTCGAGTTCGACGGCCCTGCGGAAATGCGTTGCGGCAACCGCATTGGCATTCGCGTTGAAGCGGTACATCTGCTGCAGGCCGAGGTGATACGACGACCAGGCGTCGAGCTGGTCCGTCCCCGTTTTCTGGGCGTGGGCAGCTTCGAGCGCATGAATTCTGAGATCAATTTCCGCAGTGATCGCACTCGCGATGACAGCCCGTGCATGAAGAAGATCGTCTTTCGCAAGCAGGTACCGTTCCGCCCAGACGACGGTGTCGCAGTCCGTGTCGAGCAACTGAACCGTTGCCGCAAAGTGTGTACCGTCTCTTTCAAGCTGACCGAACAGAAGGTAGCGGGCATCCAGGGCTGCGCCGATCGTCTCCGCCTTTGCCTCCGGCAGGGCCCGGAAGCGAAATGTCGTGCCACGTGAAATGACGGTCAGCCAGCGCAAGCGCGACAGCTGCAGGATGAGTTCGTGCGGCAAGGCTTCGGCCAGAAGCTGAAGGTCCGGATCCGGTTTGTAGGTCTGAAGCGGCAGGATGCCGATCGAGGGCGGGCCTCGCTCGGTGCGCTCAGGACCTGCCTGCCCGAAAGTGACACGTCCCAGAAAGCGAAAACCTTTGCCGTGAACTGTGCGCACCAGCCGTTGTTCGCGCCCAGCATCACCGACAGCGGCACGCACGGCGCTGATGCGGCTGTCGATCGCGGCGTCGGAGATGGGCCGACCATCCCATATGCTTTCGACGATCTCGTCACGTGTCGTCAACCGATCGCCGTTGGAAACCAGCAACAGAAGCAATTGGTAGACTTGCCGTTCCAGAGGCACAGCCGTGCCGTCGGATCTTCTCAACTCAACCCGATCAGTATCCAGTTCGAAAGTGTCAAAACGGAATAGCATCCCTCGAGATTATCAAAAAATCGGGGGTTCTAAAGTTTTTCTGAAGGTTCTCTCCAAGCTTCCAGGCCACGAAAGGCGGAAGGTCAAACGAGCAGCACCGCCCGCGTTGAAAGTCGCAGGCATCAGCTGGGCCGATGACCATCGCGGTCGCAATTCGCATTCCGTGCGTTCGTTCCAATCGAGGGAGAGCAGTAATGATAAACGAGGCAGGCGCCGTATCCCGTAAGGCCGAGGAAACGCTTGATCCTGATGATTGGGACCGGATGGAAGCCACGGCGCAAAAGGCGCTTGCGTATTCGCTCGCGCATATCCGCAACGTTCGCTCCAGACCACTCTGGCGCCAGATGCCGCCCGAGGTGCGCGCCAGATTTACCGGAGGCGCGCCCCAAGCACCTACGTCGCTCGACAACGTCCTGGAGGAACTCAAGGAAGACCTGCTTCCCTACTCGATGGGAAATCTGCATCCGCGCTTCTGGATGTGGTTCATGGGATCGGGCAGCTTTACAGGTGCACTCGCGGACTTCCTGGCTGCTATCGACGGTTCCAATCTTGGTGGCGGCGACACGGCGGCTGCCCTCGTCGACAGACAGGTCGTCGGTTGGCTCAAGCAGATGGTCGGGTTTCCCGAAGGGGCAAGTGGTACGATCGTCAGCGGTGGATCCATGGCGAACATGATCGGCCTGACCATTGCCCGCAACCAGATGGCGGGTGTGGATGTTCGAAGCGAAGGGGTGGCGGCAATCCCCTCGCAGTTGCGTTTCTACGCATCCGATCAGGTCCACTCTTGCCACCAGAAGTCGCTTGAAGCCTTGGGGCTTGGCAACAAGGCGCTGGTTCGTGTCGCAACCGGACCTGATGGAAACATTGATCTTTCAGCACTGGAAAAAGCGATAGCCGGCGATCGCGCCAGCGGGAAGAAGCCTGCTTGCGTGATCGCGACTGCAGGCACCGTAAACACGGGCGCCATTGATGACCTGAATGCAATCGGTGCCTTGTGCAAACGCGAGGGGCTCTGGTTTCATGTCGACGGCTGCATCGGTGCCCTGATCGCGATTGCTCCGGAAAGCCGCGGGCTTGTTGCCGGACTGGAGACCGCGGATTCATTGGCGCTCGATCCGCACAAATGGCTGCATGTTCCGTTTACTGCAGGGTGCGCGCTGGTGCGCGATGCCCAGGCTCACCGAAAGGCCTTTACCCTGTCGCCGGAATACTTGGAGGAGAAACCTCGCGGGATCGCCGGTGCGCCGTTTCTGCACGATCTCAACATGGGCACATCCGCGGGATTTGCAGCACTGAAGATCTGGATGGCGTTGAAGGAAAACGGCGTCGAAAAATTCGGACGCCTGATCGATCAGAACATCTCTCAGGCAAAAGAGCTCTCGGCAAGGATCGAAAACGAACCGCGGCTGCAGCTCATGGCCCCGACCGTGATCAATATCGTGAATTTTCGGTACGACCCGGGCGGAATGGACGAAGCTTCGCTGAAAGCTCTGAATACGGAAATCATGCTTCGCCTTCAGGAGGAAGGCATTGCAGCGCTCTCGGATACCACTGTCAGGGGTCGTCACAGCCTTCGCGTCGCCATTTGCAACCATCGCACACGAAGCGATGACCTCGAGTTGCTTGTCAGGGAAATTTTGCGCGTTACAGACGCGATTGAAGTTGCCGCCTAACCGGGTAGGCCAACTTCATTATTTTTGAGAACAGCAAGTGACAAGGGCTGCAAACCAGCGATGATACGAAGGTTCCGATGCTTGGGGTGAAACCGACATGGATTTTTGGCGGCTGACAGTTGTTGAAGCAGTGGAGATGTTTCGAGGCCGCAGAATGTCATGCCGAGACTATGTCGAGGCGTTGATTGAAAGATCAGAACGGTTCGTTGACCTGAATGCCTTCACCCAGTTTGCCCCGGAAAATATCCGCAGCGCTGCGCGCAAGGCCGATGAGCACCAGGCGAATGGTGGGCCTTTGGGGCCACTGCATGGCATTCCCGTCGCCATCAAGGACTGCATCGACGTTGCCGGCATGGCGACGACTGCTGCAACGCCAGGCCTGAAAGATCACGTGGTCAACAGGACCGCATCGGTGGTCACGAAACTGGAAAAAGCCGGGGCACTGGTCTTCGGCAAGACCAACATGTACGAGCTCGCCTTCGGCATCACCAGCAACAACGATCACACAGGCCCCGTTCGAAACCCACACGATCCTTCTCGTTCAGCGGGGGGAAGCAGCAGTGGTTCTGCCGCTGCCGTAGCCGCGGGTCTGGTTCCGGCTGCTCTTGGCACGGACACGGCAGGCTCGGTGCGAATTCCGGCATCATTTTGCGGGGTTTTCGGCTTTCGCCCCACAAGTGGCCGCTACAAGACTGACGGTGTCATGCCCTTGTTTCCAACGCGCGATGTGCCTGGTTCATTTGCGCGATCTGCAGAAGATCTGCTGCTTCTGGATGCCGTTTTGTGTGGGCAGAGTGAGCGGCCTGCCATCGACCTTCGAAGCCTGCGGCTTGGCCTTCCCGGAAAGTATTTCCTGTCCGGCCTGGAAAGCGGCGTCGCCCAGGTGTTTGAGGAAACCGTTGACCAGCTTGTCTCTTGGGGTGTCACGGTGGTTGAGGCAGAGATGCCGGAGGTTTCAAGCTGGCTTGGCGAAATGTCGGAGCCAATCCGTGCGTGGGAGCTGGAAAGATCGCTGGAAGAGTACTTGTCGGATTCTGGCGCTGCCGTCGATGTTCGGTCGCTCGTTGCCGGCATAGCCGGGCAATACGTTCGTGAGGAATTCGACGAGGCTTTGCGTGGTGCGGACGCCAAGGACCTGGCAGCACGATACAAGCATGTGATTTCCGTGTCGCTCCCCCGGTGTCGCAAGCAATACTGCGCGCATTTGGAGCAGTACAAACTTGACGCGATCATTTTTCCAACGACACCGATTGCGGCAACGGCACTGGGTGAAGAAGGGCGTGTCGTCGTTGACGGCAAGGAAGTGTCTGTCTGGAAGACCATGCGCAACACGGTGCCGGCGACATTCTTTGGCGCCCCTGGCGTGAGTTTGCCAATGGCACGGAGTGTTCGCGGCGTACCCGCAGGCCTGGAAATCGATGGGCTACCGGGGGCAGATCGAAAGGTGCTGGCAATCGCGGCGGCGATTGAAGCAATGCAATCGAAGGAACACGGCATGCGTCGGTAGCAGGTACCGGTTCTGAAAAGGGCGGCCCGAAGGCCGCCCCTGAAAAGGTTCAGATCTCGAAACCGCTCTGGCCGGCGATGTTTTTCAAGGCCCGTTCCGGCCGGGCGCCGACGTGGCTGATGACGCTCGCGGCACACAGGCAGCCAAGTTCCGTGGCTTCCGCGAGCTTGTAGTCGCGGGCAAGGCCGAACAGGAAGCCGGAGGCGAACAGGTCGCCAGCGCCTGTCAGGTCAACCACGTTGTCGACAGTCTGCGCGGGAACCTTGACGGTTTCCTCGCGGCTGATTGCCATCGCACCGTTCTCGCCGAGGGTCAGGGCGGTCAGGGCACCGGAGTCCCGGGCCGCATTTACCGCACTGTCCAGATCCGATGTTTCGTAAAGGGCCTTCAGCTCATGCTCGTTGGCGAACATCAGGTCGACGACACCATCGGTCAGAAGGGCCTGAAATTCGCTGCGGTAGCGGTCGACACAGAACGAGTCGGACAGGGTGATCGCCACCTGACGACCGTTTGCATGCGCGATTTCCGCAGCTTTCAGGAACGCCTTCTTGGCGTCTGCCGGGTCCCACAGATAGCCTTCCATGTAGGTGACGGCTGCGGCGGCAACGACTTCCTCGTCAACATCGGCGATGCCGAATTCGGTGCATGCACCCAGATAGGTGTTCATCGTGCGTTCGCCGTCCGGCGTGATCAGGATCATCGACCGGGCGGTCGGCTTGCCTTCCTTGAGGCGGGGCGTGTTGAAATAGACGCCGGTGCCGTTCATGTCGTGATAATAGCTGTCGCCCAGTTCGTCCTCGGCAACCTTGCCGAAATAGGCAGGGCGTCCGCCGAGCGAGGCAATGCCAGCCGCCGTGTTGCCGGCGCTGCCGCCGGAAATGCGGACGGTCTGTCCCATCTTGTCGAACAGGCGTACTGCCTCGTCGGTGTCGATCAGGCGCATGGAGCCTTTGACGAGGTTTTCCTGAAGCAGGAAATCCTCTTCGACATGGGCGAAGACGTCGCAAATGGCATTGCCGATGCACAGGGCATCAAATCTTGTTTCAGTCATAGAGTTCCTCTGGTGGTGTCGGGTAGCCGCCGCTACGAGTAGGGATTGGGCCGGAGAGCACGGTTGGATTCCGGCTCCCTGATCTTGTCCCTGAACGGGCTTGCCCGGTAGACGCCGAGCATGTTCAGCTCGGCACAGAAGAAGGCCAGCTCCTCGAGCGCCAGGGCCACCTTCGGATCTTCCGGATGGCCTTCGACGTCCGCATAGAACATCGACGCGAAAAACTGCCCTTCAAGCTGATAGGATTCCAGCTTGGTCATGTTGACCCCGTTGGTGGCAAATCCTCCCAGGGCCTTGTAGAGCGCTGCCGGGACGTTGCGAACCCGGAAGATGAAGGTCGTGATGACTGGCTGGCCGTTGTGCGCGGCCTCCATCTTGTCGCGCGAGAGAATGACGAAGCGGGTCGTGTTGTGCGCCTCATCCTCCACATCCCGGCGCAGAATGTCCAGACCGTAGATTTCGGCGGCCATTTCCGGCGCAAGAGCGCCGACGCTGGGATCACCCAGCTCGGCGATCTGCCGGGCGGAGCCCGCGGTATCGCCGCCGACGACGGCCGTCAGGCCGAGTTCACGGATCACGTTCCGGCACTGGCCAAGGGCATGCACATGGCTTTGCACCTTTTTCAGGTCTTCGATCTTTGCACCCTTGACCGCCATGAGCTGAAACCGGATCGGCATGAAATATTCGCCGATGATGTGCAGGTCAGATTTGGGCAGCAGATGATGAATGTCCGCGACGCGGCCGGCAACGGAGTTCTCGATCGGGATCATGGCAAGGTCTGCCGACCCGTCGGCCATGGCCGAAAAGCAGTCCTCGAAGGTGGCGCAGGGGATGGCTTCGTAATCGGGATAAACGCTCCGGCAGGCCATGTGCGAATTGGCACCGGTTTCTCCCTGGAACACGATTCTTTTTCTGTCGGTCATATGTCTTTCCGCCTTTCGGCAGTCTTTCGCCAGTTTGTCTGATAGGCCGCCCGGGCTCGTTCCAGATCTTCGGGCGTGTTCACGTCCATCGGCGCGCTGTCGATGACGGAGGCATCAATCCGCATGCCCGCTTCCAGGGCCCGCAACTGCTCCAGCTTTTCACGCTGTTCCAGCGGCGAAGGCGGCAGCTGGACGAATTTCGCCAGGGCCGCCCTGCGGTAGGCATAGATGCCGATGTGGTGGTAGTACGGGCCGTCACCGTGCGGGGCGACGGCCCTGGTAAAGTAAAGCGCGCGATGATGGCCGTGGCCGTTGGGCGTGGTGACTGCTTTGACGAAATTCGGATCGTCCCGGAAGGCGGTATTGGTGAACTCGGTCATGATGGTGCCCAGGTCGACATCGGCAATGGCGAGCGGTGCAAAGGCAGCCCGGATGGCTTCCGGTGCGATCAGCGGCACATCGCCCTGCACGTTCAGGATGATATCGTGCTTTCCGTCCGGATCGATCAGTCCCGCTGCCTCGTGAATGCGATCAGATCCGGAAGCGTGGTCGGCACGCGTCATGACTGCCTTGCCGCCATGGTCCTGCACCGCTTCGAAAATGTCCTTGTCGTCACATGCAACGGCCACCGGGCCGATATCCGCGTTGCGGGCCTGTTCCAGAACACGCACGATCATGGGTTTTCCGCAGATGTCGGCAAGCGGTTTGCGCGGCAGTCGGGTGGCAGCGAGGCGGGCCGGGATAATCACAAGAGCAGCGGTCAATCGGGTCTCCATGGAGCCGGACGGGCGGAAGAAATGCAAAAAAACACGTGCCGCGTCCGTTTGTCGTATCAGATGCCCTTTTAAAGCTATGGACAGCAAGGTCAAAAAATTTGTAGGTTCCGGCAAAATTCGAAAAGCTGATAGGGGTCGCAGCGACGCTGCGGGCCCGGACGCGTATGAGCTTGGAGCCGGAGAGAATGGATTCCTTCACGCTGAACAAGGCCGCTGGTGCGGTACTGATGGTTCTGATTCTGACTATGGGTGTCGGCATTGTCTCCGACATCATCTTCCATCCGACGATCCCGGGTAAACCGGGTTATGAAATCGTCGTGGCGTCTGCAGAGGATAGCACCTCGGAAGTCGGCGCGGTTCCGGAAGTGGTGCCGATCTCCGAGCGCCTGGTCGAAGCATCTGCTGAAGACGGCGCGAAGGTGGCCAAGAAATGCGCCGCCTGCCACGACTTCACGCAGGGCGGTGCCAACAAGGTTGGCCCGGGTCTTTGGGATGTCGTCGGCCGCAAGCCTGGTTCTCACGAAGGTTTCGGCTATTCTTCCGCAATGACCGCATTCGGTGAAGAAAATCCGGAGTGGACCTACGAAGAGCTGGATCACTTCCTGGAGTCCCCGAAGAACTTCATCTCCGGCACCACGATGGGTTTTGCCGGTCTGCGTAAACCGGAAGACCGGGCAGACCTGATTGCCTACCTTCGTGAACAGGCCGATTCGCCTGCACCGCTGCCGACCGAGTAAAATCTCGTCGACATCGCAGACGTGACTTGAATTGTAGAGAAGCCGGGTTAACTACCCGGCTTTTTTATTTGATTTATAAGAAAAATTAACAAATCTTACGTTACGTAGTTCTGTTGAAAGTGGGCTAAGGTCGGGCAAGGACCCTATGGGCATCAACTTGACGAGGAATGTATTTTCTAAGTCGAATGGAACGTGGATCGCTTCCATCGTTGCTGCCGTCTGTTTTCTCGCTGGTATCGCCGTCACTGCGCATGTCGGTCAACTGGTTCGCAACGAACTTGTTTCCCAGCACAAACGTCAGGCCGTCGCCTCGCTCTCCGAAGCGCGGGCGCGCCTTGAAGGCGAAATCAACCGGACAGTGGCCCACGGTCTCGGGATCCGGGCCTATGTGTCCCAGTTCGTCGAACAGCCATTCGATATGGAAGACTACCGGGAAATCGCGGTCGAACTGATCGAGGAAAATCCGTCCATCCGCTCTATCGGCCTGGCACCCAACAACATTCTTCGCGCGGTGTTTCCGCTGGAGCCAAACCAGGCGGCGCTCGGTCTGAACTACCGCATGAACACGGCGCAGTGGCCCGCAATCCAGCAGGCCATGGTGACGCGTGAAGTCGTTATTGCAGGCCCACTGGAACTTGTGCAGGGGGGCAGGGCCCTCCTGATCCGAATTCCCATCTTTCCAGCCAGCTTTCTAGGACAACCGCTCAAGGAGCGCAGTTACTGGGGTGTCGCCACCCTGGTGCTGGACGAAGAGGGCATGATGAAGACTGCCGGCATCACGGATGTCATCAACGGCATCCGCATCGGCCTTGTGAACCGGAGCGCGGTTGCCTCCAACAACATGATTTTCGGCAGCCAGTCTCTCCTTGAAAAGGACCATGTGTCCCTGCCTCTGCATCTTCCCGGCGGTCTGAACTGGGAGCTTGTCGGCCTTCCGGAGGCCGGCTGGTCGAGCACGGGCAACCAGGTCTGGATCACGCAACTCGTCGGCAGCCTGATCTCGCTCGTCTTTGGCGCCATGGCGTTTCTGTTGATCAGCGAGGTCTACAAGGTTCGCTCCATGGCGCTGCATGACCCGCTGACAGGACTGGCGAACCGGCGCCTGCTGGAAGACCGCATGCACCAGCTTGCCGCCATGTGCGAGCGCAGTGGCGCGGGCTTCGAGATTTTTTACGTCGATCTGGATGCCTTCAAGCCGGTCAACGACAACTATGGTCACGCAGTTGGCGATCAGCTTCTGATCGAGGTCGGACAGCGGCTGCAGAACCAGATCCGGCAGACGGATACCGTCGCCAGGGTCGGTGGCGACGAGTTCATCGTGTTGACGCCAGGCAACATGCGACGCCAGGAGAAGGACACCTTTCTCAATCGACTTGGTGAGCGTGTGACCGAGGCTTTCGAGTATTCGGGTGCCCGTATCGACGTGAAGGCCAGTATTGGTTCCGCAAGCTATCCCGGCGATGCCGCTACGGTGGAAGATTTACTTAGGGTTGCTGACGGTAGAATGTACGCGCAAAAGGCAAAGTCCAAGAGAAATTCACAGGATATTCCCGGAAACGGCCTCCCCCAGACAGGTTAAATTTCTGTCATCTCGGCAGCCAGCAGGTGACGCAGGGCCAACAGGTCCCTACACTGATTCTCTAAACCCGTGATTTGGGTTCAGGAACCGGAAGGGGACGGAGAAGCCGATGGTGTTCAAATGGCATGTAGGGAAGCGGGCCGCAGCTGGGCTTGCACTGGCAAGTGTGGTGGTGATGTCGGGGATCGGATCCGTACCGGCTGTCGCAGCTGAACCGGAATGGCATCATGCGGCCGCCCTCAACGGAACACCCAAATACGGCGCCGATGCCAGGCATTTCGATTACGTCAATCCCGATGCCCCCAAGGGCGGCACGGTTCGGCTAGCCGCCAGCGGCGGTTTCGATACGTTCAACATTCTGGCGCAGAAGGGCAATATCGCCCCCGGCATCCTGAATATCTACGAAAGCCTGATGGAGCCTTCTCTGGACGAAGAGGACATCAGTGCCCAATACGGTGTCTTGGCCGAAGCGGTCCGCTTTCCCGACGACTATTCCTGGGTCGAATATAGGCTCAACCCGGATGCAAGGTGGCATGACGGCGAGCCGGTAACCGCCGACGATGTCATCTGGTCGTTTGAAAAGTCCATCGAGCTGGACCCGCAGCGCAAGTACTACTTCCAGAATGTCCAGAAGTCCGAGATTGTCGGCGATGGCACCGTGCGTTTCACCTTTGATGTCAGCGGAAACCGCGAGCTTCCCAAGATCATGGGCCAGCTGACTGTCCTGCCCAGACACTGGTGGGAAGGCACGAACAGCAAGGGAGAACAGCGTGACATCTCCCGCACCACTCTGGAGCCGCCACTCGGTTCCGGTGCCTACAAGATGAAAGAGTTCTCGCCCAACCGTCAGGTGATCTACGAGCGCGTGCCGGACTATTGGGGAAAGGACCTGCCGATCCGCGTCGGAACCGATAATTTCGAGGAGATCCGTTACATCTCCTTCCTCGATGATTCCGTGCAGTTCGAAGCCTTCAAGGGTGACCAGTACGACTTCCATACCGAGCGCAGCTCGAGCCAGTGGGCCAAGCGCTACGACTTCCCAGCCATCAAGGATGGCCGGGTGGTGAAGGAAATCTTCCCGGACAAGTCCAGGGGCGTCATGCAGGGGTTCTTCCTGAACCAGCGCCGTGAAAAATTCCAGAACCCTGATGTCCGTCAGGCATTGAACTATGCCTACGATTTCGAAACCACCAACGAGATCGTTTCCGCCAATCTTCTCAAGAGGGTCAATTCCTATTTCGCCGGCACGGAGCTGGCATCCAGCGGTCTGCCGCAGGGCAAGGAGTTGGAGATCCTGGAGGAAGTGCGGGACATGGTGCCGCCCGAAGTCTTCACGGAAGAATTCAAGAACCCGGTTGGCGGCAATCCGCAGAACGTGCGCGCGAACCTGCGTGAAGCCGTCAAGTTGCTCCGCAAGGCCGGCTATGAGCTGAAAGACCGCAAGATGGTCGATCCGAAAACCGGCGAACAGCTCAGCATCGAATTCCTCTACCGTGACAAGGCCAGCGAACGCACTCTTCTGCCGTATTCGCAGAACCTGGAAGCCATCGGCATCAAGCCGATCCTGCGTCTGGTCGATACCTCGCAGTTCGTCAATCGTGTCCGCAGCCGTGATTTCGACACCGTGGTCCTGGCGATCGGTCAGTCCCTGTCGCCCGGAAACGAGCAGCGGGAGTACTGGGGGTCTGAATCTGCTGATAACGAAAGTTCGGCCAATTATGCCGGCATCAAGAACCCCGCAATCGACAAGCTGATCGACAAGGTCATCTTTGCCGAAGACCGGGAAACGCTGGTGGCTGCCACCCGCGCGCTCGACCGCGTGTTGCTGTGGAACCATTATGTGGTGCCGCAGTTCTATTCCGACGAAACTCGCACGGCACGCTGGAACCGCTTCGGCCATCCGCAACAGATGCCGGAATACAGCACCGGGTTCCCGACCATCTGGTGGTACGACGAGGCCCTGGCCGCCAAGACGGGAGCTGCGCGATGAGTGGGGCTCTGACGACTTCCCGGCGCCGTTTCCTGCAAATGAGCAGCGCCGCGGCGTTTGCGTCGGCAGCACCCTGGCCGGTGTCCACGGCCTTCGCGTCACAAACCGCCTATCCGGATGGTCCCGTACACGGCCTGTCCGTGTTCGGCGATCTGAAATACGGACCGGATTTCACCCAGTTCGACTATGTCAACCGGCTGGCTCCGAAAGGCGGAACGTTCTCGTTTCAGGCGCCTTACTGGTACTTCAACCAGAATGTCCTGACCTACAACACTTTCAATGCCTTCATCCTGAAAGGCGATGCCCCGCCCCGCATGGAGCTGTGTTTCGACACCTTGATGGTGCGCGCTTACGATGAGCCGGACGCGGTCTACGGCCTGCTGGCGGAAACGGTAAAGGTGTCGGAGGACGGCAACGTCTTCACGTTCAGTCTGAGGCCTGAAGCCAGGTTTCACGACGGCTCCAAACTGACTGCAGAGGACGTCGCCTTTTCGCTTCTGCTTCTGAAGGCCGACGGTCACCCCATGCTCAGCCAGCCGTTGTCGTCATTGAAGGACGCGGTCATTCTGGACGATCACAAGGTCGCGCTGCAGTTCGACGGCTCGCAGTCGCGCAACCTGCCGCTCGTCGTTGCAGCCGATTATCCGATCTTCTCCAAGCGCTATTACACCGCCTACGATTTCAAGCAATCGACCCTGACACCGCCCCTGTCCTCCGGTCCCTACAAGGTCGGAAAACATGCCGTCGGTCACTATGTCGAATACCACCAGGTCGAAAACTACTGGGCAAAGGATCTGCCGGTCAGGGTCGGGCACTGCAATTTCGCGGTTATACGGGTGGAGTTCTACCGTGAACGCCAGACGGCATTCGAAGCCTTCAAGAAGGGCAAGACATTCTACCGCGAGGAATTCACGTCCAAGAACTGGGCGACGGAGTACAATTTTCCGGCTGTGGAAGAAGGCAAGGTCATCCGCCGCGAGTTTCCCGATGGCCGGCCGTCAGGGGCGCAGGGCTGGTTCATCAACACCCGGCTCGACAAGTTCAAGGACCCGCGCGTGCGCGAGGCTCTTGGATATGCCTTCGATTTCGAATGGTCGAACCAGAACCTGTTCTACGGGCTTTATACGAGAACCCAGTCCTTCTTCGAAAACTCCGACATGAAGGCGGAGGGGATGCCCTCGGCCGCGGAACTTGCATTGCTGGAGCCCTTCCGGGACCAGTTGCCGGAGGCTGTCTTCGGCGAAGCGGTGATGCAGCCCGTCAGCGATGGATCCGGCAATGACCGCAAGCTGCTGAAACGGGCGAGCGAACTTCTGGCCGAAGCCGGGTTTACCCGGAAGGGGACCGACCTGATCGGCCCGGACGGAAATCAGCTGACGATCGAGTTCCTGAACAACACCGCCGCTTACGAACGGATCGTCAATCCGATGATCAAGAACCTGGAACGGCTCGGCATCAAGGCGAGCCTGCGGATCGTGGATCCGGCGCAATATGAGGCCAGGCTCAACGACTACGACTTTGATATCGCCAGCCGCAGGCTCAGCCTTTCGCCGACACTGTCGGATACCATTCGCGAGATGTGGGGCTCCAAGGCGGCGACAATTCCGGGCACCTACAACACATCCGGCATATCCAGCCCGGTTGTCGATGCGCTGATCGACAAGGCCATCGCGGCGACAACGCGCGATGAGATGACCAACGCGGCGCGGGCCCTCGACCGCGTGTTGCGGGCCGGTCATTACTGGATCCCGCAATGGTTCAAGAACGTCCACACTGTTGCCATGTGGGATGTCTACGGCTTTCCCGAAGAAACTCCGCGCTACTTCTTCCCGGTTGAAGAACTGTGGTGGATAGACAAGGAAAAGGCGGAAAAACTCGGCAAAGCCGGGTAATATTTCCAGCGAAACCTCGGGCCCGCTCCAGAAGGCCAAGACAAAAGGGACTGCACACACTCCATGGGCGCCTACATCCTCCGCCGCTTGCTGCTGATGATACCGACGCTGGTCGGGATCATGGCAATCAACTTCGTCATCATCCAGTTTGCGCCAGGTGGTCCGGTCGAGCGGGTCATTGCCCAGTTGCAGGGAACGGACGTTTCGGCGACATCACGCATCAGCGGTGGTGGCAGCGACATGCTGGGGGGCGGCAACGACGCCTCCGGTGGCAGTGGTGGCGCAACTGCAGACTCGGCCAGTTCGAAATATCGCGGTGCCCAGGGGCTTGACCCGGAATTCATCAAGGAACTGGAAGCGCAGTTCGGTTTCGACAAGCCGCCGCTCGAACGCTTCCTGAAGATGCTGGGCGACTATGCCCGCTTCGATTTCGGGGAAAGCTATTTCCGCGACATCAAGATCATCGATCTGATTGCCGAAAAACTGCCGGTTTCGATCTCTCTCGGCCTCTGGATGACGTTGATATCCTATGCGGTGTCGATACCGCTCGGGATCCGCAAGGCCGTTTCGGACGGTTCGCGGTTCGACGTCTGGACCTCCGGTGTGATCGTCGTGGCTTACGCCATACCGGGCTTTCTCTTTGCGGTTCTCTTGATCGTGCTTTTCGCCGGCGGCTCCTTCTGGGATATCTTTCCCTTGCGGGGGCTGGTGTCTGACAATTGGGAACAGCTCTCGTGGCCTGCCCGGATCGCCGACTATTTCTGGCACCTTGCCCTGCCTCTGACGGCCATGGCCCTGTCCGCCTTTGCCACCACCACCTTGCTGACCAAGAACTCGTTCCTGGATGAAATCCGCAAGCAATACGTGATCACCGCAAGGGCAAAGGGACTGACGGAAAGCCAGGTGCTTTACGGCCATGTGTTCCGCAATGCCATGCTGATCGTGGTGGCCGGTTTTCCGGGAGCCTTCATCTCGTCCTTTTTTGCCGGCTCGCTCCTCATCGAGACGATCTTCTCGCTCGATGGCCTGGGATTGCTCAGTTTTGAATCGGTGATCAACCGCGACTACGCGGTTGTTTTCGCAACGCTCTATATCTTCTCGCTCATGGGACTTCTGGTGAACCTCATTTCCGACCTGACCTACACCTGGATCGATCCCCGGATCGACTTCGAAAGCAGGGAGGTCTGATCGATGGCGACCGATTCAGACAGTGATGCAGGAAGTGCAAACTACGAGACCGGCAGTGGCGGACATGAGGCTGGCGGATATGAAGCTGAAAGCCGCGAGCGGTCCAGGGCGGCCTACTTCGAGGCAGCTGTAACGGATGATCGCGAAGCGTTTGTCGTCCCGGCACAGGGGACCAAGGCACGCCTTTCGCCGATAAACCAGCGGCGGCTGGTGAACTTCAAGGCCAACAGGCGCGGATACTGGTCGCTCTGGATCTTCCTGGTGCTGTTCGTCATGGCCATGCTGGCCGAATTCCTGACCAACGACCGGCCGATCCTTGTTTCCTACAACGGCGAATTGCTGGCGCCGGTCTTCGTCGATTACCCGGAAGAAAAGTTCGGCGGCTTCCTGGCGGTGACCGACTACCGCGATCCGTTCATCCAGGAAGAGATCAGCGCCAACGGCTGGATGCTGTGGCCGCCGGTGCGTTATTCCTACCGATCGGTCAACAATGACATTCCGGTCCCGGCACCTGCACCTCCCTCCTGGACGATGGACAAGGAAAAGCGTTGCTCGCGCTATCCGCTTGGCGCGGAAGACCCCAATTGCGTCATGGGCAACTGGAACTGGCTCGGTACGGACGACCAGGGCCGGGATGTGCTTGCGCGTCTCGTCTACGGCTTCCGGATTTCCGTGCTGTTCGGTCTGGCGCTGACGCTGGCATCCTCCGTCATCGGCATCGCGGCAGGGGCCGTGCAGGGCTATTATGGCGGCTGGACCGATCTCCTGTTCCAGCGTTTCATCGAGATCTGGACGGCGGTGCCAACGCTTTACCTCATCCTGATCGTGTCGTCGTTTCTGGTGCCCGGCTTCTGGACGCTTTTCACCATCCTGCTGGCATTTTCCTGGGTGGCGCTCGTGGGTGTCGTGCGCGCGGAATTCCTGCGCGGCCGGAACCTGGAATACATATCCGCAGCCCGGGCACTCGGCGTTTCCAATCCGGTGATCATGTGGCGGCACCTGCTTCCCAACGCCATGGTGGCGACGCTTACCTTCATGCCGTTCATTCTCAACGGTTCGATTTCCACCCTGACGGCGCTGGATTTCCTCGGCTTCGGCCTGCCGCCAGGGTCGGCATCACTTGGCGAACTGCTGGCGCAGGGCAAGAACAACCTTCAGGCGCCCTGGCTCGGGATCACCGGCTTCATGGTCATTTCACTGATGTTGAGCCTGTTGATCTTTATCGGCGAGGCAGTGCGTGATGCGTTCGACCCGCGCAAGAGTCTGGGGTGAGGAACACAAGATGACAAAAGAATCGCTCCTCTCCGTAGAAGACCTGTCCGTCGCCTTTTCCCAAGGCGGCAGCAAGAACCTTGCCGTCGACCGGATCACCTTCGACATCAAGAAGGGTGAGACCGTCGCACTGGTGGGGGAAAGCGGCTCGGGTAAGTCCGTAACCGCTCAGTCGGTCCTGCGGCTTTTGCCTTATCCCGCAGCCTCGCACCCCTCCGGCAGGATCCTGATGAACGGTCAGGATCTTCTGGCGGTTGAAGAAGCCGAACTGCGCAAGGTGCGGGGCAACGGCATCTCGATGATTTTCCAGGAACCGATGACCTCGCTCAATCCGCTGCACTCGGTGGAAAAGCAGGTTTCGGAAATTCTGAAGATCCACCGGGGCATGAGCGATACAAAGGCGCGTGAGCGCGTGCTGGAACTGCTCAACCAGGTGGGCATCCGCGATCCTGAAAAACGTCTCAACTCCTATCCGCACCAGCTTTCCGGCGGCCAGCGCCAGCGCGTGATGATTGCCATGTCGCTGGCCAACGAACCGGATCTGCTGATTGCCGACGAACCGACCACGGCGCTCGACGTCACGGTTCAGGCGCAGATCCTGGAGTTGCTGAAGGACCTTCAGCGCCGCCACGGCATGGCGATGCTGTTCATTACCCACGACCTTGGGATTGTGCGCAAGTTCGCCGACCGGGTCTGCGTGATGACCAAGGGCAAGATCGTCGAGCAGGGACCGGTCGCCGATATCTTCGACCGGCCGCAGCACGCCTACACCAAGCACCTTCTCACTGCTGAGCCCAAGGGCGAACCACCGGCGACGGACAAGAGCAAGCCGATTGTCGTTCAGGCAGATGATCTGAAGGTGTGGTTCCCGGTCAAGCGGGGCTTCCTGCGCAAGACCGTCGACCACATCAAGGCGGTGGACGGAATCGATGTGGAAGTGCGGCAGGGCCAGACGCTCGGGATCGTCGGCGAAAGCGGATCGGGCAAGACGACACTCGGTCTTGCGATCCTGCGCATGATTTCCTCCACCGGGCGGATTGCCTTCAACGGTGCCGAAATCCAGAAGAATTCCTGGAAGGAAATGCGCCCGCTGCGCCGGGACATGCAGATCGTGTTTCAGGATCCCTTTGGTGCGCTGAGCCCGCGCATGTCGGTGGCTGAAATCGTCGGTGAAGGCCTGCAGGTGCATTTTCCCGGTATTTCGGCCGATGAGCGCGACCGTAAGGTCGCCAAGGCCCTGGAGGAAGTCGGGCTCGATGCGTCCACCCGGCATCGCTATCCGCATGAATTCTCAGGCGGCCAGCGTCAGCGCATCTCCATCGCACGGGCCATGGTTCTTGAGCCGAAGTTCGTCATGCTGGACGAGCCGACTTCAGCCCTCGACATGAGTGTCCAGGCCCAGGTGGTCGATCTGTTGCGAGATCTGCAGAAGGCGCACGGTCTTGCCTATCTGTTCATTTCACACGACCTGAAGGTTGTCCGCGCCCTGGCCAACGAGGTTATCGTCATGCGGCAGGGCAAGGTGGTGGAACAGGGCGCCTCCGAACAGATCTTCGATGCGCCCCGGACTGATTACACCAAGGCCCTGATGGCTGCCGCCTTCCGCCTGGAAGCCGCACCGGAAGGTGTGGTGAGCGCGTAATCCTGTTGGACCGGGCAGGGCACATGCGCTGCCTCGTCCAAAGGTGTGCCGTCTGCCGGTCTCGAAGGACGGACAGTGCACTCGCTTGAGCCGTTATTCTTCAGTAGCGGCGCGGGCGTCCGTACAGCGCGGCAGGCTACCATCGACGCCGTTCTTGCCGTCAGCCATCTGTTCCTCAAGATCGACATCGCGCAGCAGTGGTATGTAGCCGCCCAGCTCATCCGCTTTCAGATAGGTGCTGACCAGGATACGCGCGGGCCGGTGCTCGAAAGCAAGGCAGCCGTCGACGGCGACTTCCATATTGCCTTCGATCTTGTCCCGTTCCGCCTTGTCCATTGTCAGAAGGTACGTCTGAAAGGCCTTGAAGGCGGGGATCTTGTCGTCCGGTAGCCGGTAGATCGCAATCCGCCGGCCTTCCTGCAGTTCGGCGCTCAGCTCCGCCCGCTCTGCCTTGGACGATACGCGGACGAAAGCAAGTTTCTCCTCCATAACCAGTTTGCCGGTCTTCTTGTCCTTCACCGTCAGCATCATGCGTGCTCGGCCTTCCGGGATACGGATGCTGGCCGGATATCGGACGGCAACCCGCAAGCCTGCCGGATTGGTTTTCAGAAGGTCGAAGTTTGCCAGTTTGACCATGGTGGCAACTGGAACATGACTGCATGCAGCCAACAGAAACAGGGTCAGGCAAAGCATAACCGCAAGCAGCGAGCGGCTTGAAAAAGTGGTCGACATGGAAATTGCGTTTCGATCCGAAGACAGGAGAGTGTGATTGTCCGTGGCAGGGGTGGGCAAGGTCTGGGGTGACCTTGCCCGCTTCCCCGGTCATGAACAGGGCGGGATCGAGTGCTCGAGGTCGTTGCGGCTTGAAGCCTGCGTGTTTCGCAGGTCGAAATTCTCCGCCAGAGCCACGAAGGTCTCCAGTTCCGATGTCTTGAGATAAGTCGAAATCAGCATTTCGCCGGTGTCGGCCGCATCTAGCTTGCAGCCGGTGACGTCGATCGACAGGGATCCGCCAATCGATTGCTGACGAGACTGGGGCATGGCCAGATACTTGGCCTGCAGTGCTCGCAATTCAGCCACCTGTTTTGCCGGGATCCGATACACAGTCACCACGTTTTCCGGTGCCTCCGTACGTACTTCAGCTGCCTGTTCGCCGGTTGTGGTCCTTTGCAGCTCGATCCGCTTTTCCTGGACAACGCGCCCCGTTTCCTTGTCGGACAGGACAACATGAACCGTTGCAGCTCCATCCGGAACTTTCATTCTGTCGGGATGACGGACCGCTAGCCGGAAGAGGTCAGGGTCGGTCGTGGCGGGATTGAACCGGTCGAGTGGGTCCGCAAAGGACGATGCGGTGCCAAAGGCCGTCAGAAAGAGAGCAATAAGAAGGGTTCTCGCGCGTACCCGAGGGTTCGCGCCGCAAGACGACAAAACAGACATGTGGAGTGGCTCCAATTTAAGTTGCAGCGATTAATTATCGTAAAACAATAAAAAATAAAAGCAGAAATTATATGCCGCGCACACGGCATCAGACCTTTGGCTGGTCGCAACCAAAGGGGACATTGGGAATTCCAGCTGAAAACCTTGTGTTTTGAATGTCTTGCAGGCGGTGACCGGCCGTGTCAGCGTTCCGGCATAGACCAGTCGTCCGGCTGCTTCTTGCGTTCGCGCAGCCTGAGGGCAAGACCGATTGAAACGCCAACGCCGATGGCGACGGTCAGATCGATCAGGACCGTCAGGATCAGCGTGGTCAACAGCAACATGCGGTCGGCCATCGGGGCGCTCAGATAGGATTTCCACTTGTGCGGTTCGCTCATGCTCCAGGCAGTGAGAACCAGCAAGGCCGCCATGGCGGGCAAGGCAAGGTATCCGGCCAGTGGGGCCGCAACCAGCATGATCAGCAAGATGGCAAGCGCATGCACGAGCCCGGATACCGGCGTCTTGCCACCGGCACGGACGTTTGTGGCCGTGCGGGCAATGGCACCGGTGGCTGGAAGGCCGCCAAAAAGGGCAGACGCGATATTGGCGGTTCCCTGTGCCAGCATCTCGGCGTTGGGGCGGTGGCTTCCTTCGATCATCCTGTCGGCCACCATCGCGGACAGAAGTGATTCCACGCCGGCAAGGAACGCGATCACGATGGCGGAGGGAAACAGCTCCACGACCCGCTCGACAGTGACACTCGGCAGCGCCGGAAGTGGCAGCGTGTTGGGCAGGGCACCGAAGCGCGAGGCTATGGTCTCTACCGGCAGGGTGGCCAGAACGACAGCCAGCGAGGCCAGTGACACGGCAACGATCAGCCCCGGAAAGGCCGGAGCCATCCGGCGCAGGGTGACGATCATTACCAGCGTGACCAGGGCAAGTCCGCTGGCGGCCAGCGAGGCGGTGTCACGTGCCTCCCAGAGAACGGGAAGTTTTTCCAGAAAGTCCGCCGGTACCTCGGAGATCTGAAGGCCAAAGAAATCCTTGATCTGGCTGGAGGCGATGATGATCGCGATGCCGATGGTGAACCCGTTGACCACGGCTTCCGGCACATAGCGGATCAGCCTGCCGATCCGGAAATACCCGCCGATCAATAGCAGTATTCCTGCCATGAAGGTTGCCAGCACCAGCCCGTCGTACCCGTGATCTGCAATGACGCCGTAAACCACCACGATGAAAGCGCCGGTCGGCCCGCCAATCTGCACCCGGCTGCCGCCGAGAAGCGAGATGAAGAACCCGCCGACAATCGCCGTCACCAGCCCTTTCGCAGGATCAGCCCCCGAAGCAATGGCGATCGCCAGGCTGAGCGGCAGGGCAACCATGGCAACGGTGATCCCGGCGACGAGGTCGGCACGGAAGAGCGGCAGGGAATAATCCTGCAATGTGGTAACGATCTTGGGGAGCCGCATGAAGGCACCGGAGAAGCAGTAAGGAAGGATGTGGACACAGTCTTCCGCACTGCACGCCCAAAATCAACTGTTTGTTGAAACGGGCATCCCGCGGCGCTTGGTCACGGCATACTTCTACCTGGAAACAGCAGTTTCGCGGGCACCTTGAAACACAACCCAGGAGAGCGGCCAGGGTGTGTTCTAGCCGACCCAGCAAGTTGCGAAGAAGCCGTTCTTCTCCTGGTCCTTGCCGATGGATCGACGAGTCTTGAAGCCGATCAGGCCATCGGCGCCGCCAACGTCATGCCCCAGTCCCTCAAGCCTCTGCTGAAGGTTCCGTACCGCGCCTCTGGTTGTTTCCTTCATCGGTTTCCAGTCGCCGACAAAACCGCTGTTGTTGCCATACCTGTCCGCCAGGTGACCGACGAAGAGCGCATAGGTGTCGCTCTCGTTGTAGTCCTTGATGACGTAGAAATTTTCCGTGGCAATGAAGGCTGGGCCGTAGCGGCCGGCAGGCAGCAGGATGTTGCCCGGCCGGTTGACCTCGTTGGCCGGAAAAGGCTTGTCGCTGACGCGCTTGACGCCTTCACGCACGAAGTCGGAAATCTTCTGGCGGTTGTCCGGACCTTCCCGCGTACATGAGACGTTGTCGGGAAGATGGACTTCATATCCCCAGTCGCGGTCAGCTACCCAGCCATGTGCCGAGAGATAATGGGCAATGGAGGCCATCGTATCGATGTCGGAGGTCCAGATGTTACGCTTGCCGTCACCGTCGAAATCGACCGCGTACTTCCAGAAGGAAGACGGCAGGAACTGCGGTTGACCCATGGCGCCTCCCCAGGAACTTTTCATGCCCTGCCTGGATACGTCGCCATTTTGCAGGATCTTCAATCCGGCGATCAATTCGCCTTTGAAGAAGTCCGGCCTCTGGCCCATGAAGGCCTGCGTCGCCAGAACGCGGATCGCGTCATAGGGGATCTTGGCCCCGCCATAGCCCGATTCCCTTGCCCAGATGGCCAGGATGATCCGGCTGGGTACGCCGTATTTCGCTTCGATCCGCGACAGCACGGCCGCGTGTTTCTGCATCAGCGATCGCCCGCGCGGCACAAGGGCGTTGAATTGGCTGTCCCGGAAGTAGCGGCTTGGGGAACCGAACTCGGCCTGAAAGTTGATCTTGGGCGGCGTGCCCTTGCCGCCCGGCCCGACCAGCCCCGGCAGGGAGGTGTCGGGTGTCAGACCTTTCAGTTCCCGGTCGAGAGTTGCCTGGGAGATGCCTTGCTGGCGCGCCGCCGGAGCAACTTCTGAAGACAAGAACTGCCGGAATTGGGCATCATACTGGCCCGCGTTGGCGGGCAGGAATGTAACGGCGAGGCAGCTCAGGGTCGCAAGAACAAGCTTCGGCAAACGGCAGATCACATCGGGCTCCCGGATCACGACAGGTCGGGGCAGCCTAACATGTTCCGGGTCTTCCTCCGACCGTGCTTAAAGGACTGTCCAAGCCAAATTGCGCCCGGCCTGGCTCATCAGCCAGGATTTCTCGAAGCGGTACCAGCTGCCGCCGCGTCTCTGGTCGTGATGGCGGGAAATCGGTGCGGCCATCAGATGGCACATCAGCAAGGTGCCGACGGCGCCATGGCCGACGAACAGGACCGGGTCTTCCTCGGGAATGTGGCGCAGGGCACTTTTGACACCATTGACGATCCGGTCCTGGGCGTCGATCGCACGTTCCCAGCCGCGAACGGAATGATGCGGATCGGCAAAGAAAAGATCTGCGGTCCGCTCGAACTCTTCTGGTGGCAGAAAGCCGGTCGCACTCCGGTCATTCTCGTGCAGGAACGGAAGCGACCGCTGAAAGACGCGGAGGCGGCCGGAGAAGACCTGCGCGGTATCAAGCGCCTTCTTTTCGGCACTGGAGATTACCTGTCGGATGTCCTTGGCAAACGGCAGGACGGTGGCTTTCGCCGCGCGCTCCCGGCCCGTATCCGACAGGCCCCACTCGGGAACGGGAACGTCCGGATCGATAAGGACTTCCGGATGGGTCAGGTAAGCGCACCAGGTCATCAGAGCGTTCCGTCGAGCCAGCCCTTGATCAGCTCAAAGGCGATGGAAATCGAAGGCGGTATCTTGTGGCCCTCGGGATGCGTATCGGCCAGCATTTGCCGCACTTCGTCCCGGTCGCACCACTTGCAGGCTTCAAGCTCGTCGTCCTCGATGGCGATGTCGAAGGAGGTCGCTTTGCCGATACAGCCGAGCATCAGGTTTGCCGGAAACGGCCAGGGCTGGTTGGCAATCAGACGGACGTCGCCAACAATGATCCCGCTTTCCTCCAGCGTTTCGCGCCGCACGGCCTGTTCGATTGTTTCTCCCGGTTCCATGAAACCGGCAAGGGTGGTGTAAATGCCCTCCGGAAGTCGGGCCGGGCGGCCCAGCAGGGCCTTGTCTCCGCTCTCGTCGGTAATCAGCATGATCACACAGGGGTCTGTGCGCGGAAAATGCTGGCCGCCACAGGACGGGCAATCACGACGGTATCCGGCTTCGGACAGATGGCTTTTCTCGCCGCAGCGCGAGCAGAACTGATGGGTGCGATGCCAGTGGATCAAGGCGCGGGCCTGGGCAAGTGCGCCCATGTCCTGCGGTGCAAATGCGTTCTGCAGGGCAAGGGTGCGCAAGTCGATAAGCTGAAGGTCCGTGCGATCCGCAAGGTCTTCGTCTGTCGCGGGCAAGGCCGTTGCGAACAGGGCTTCGTCGTTTTCCGGGCGCAGTCCCAGGAAAATCATCTCCTCCCGCACGGCTCCGAGCGAAAGGGCGACCTCCAGACGATGCCCGGCGGCAAGGTTTTCGTCCGCGGCAAAGACCAATGTCCGGTCCGTCGACAGCACGATGCGCGTATCGGGCTTTTCCAGAAGACTTGCCAGATAGGCGGTATCGCCACGCCGTGTCGATTGCCGGTCAAGGGTGTTGCCGAGGAAACTCATTTCCATGGCCAGGGAACCGGCGGGGTTGGCGTTCATGTCAAAGTCCTTGGAAGAGAAAGGGGCGGGAGGTCAATAGGTGCTGGTTCTTCACGTAGTGCATTTTCCAGTTCTGAGAAACCGCTTCCTGCCGGTGCCGCCGATCACATCTGAATGCAGATTGAAACAGCTACGAGGCAGGATGTTGGACCGGTCCGGCAATCAGTCGTCGTCACCGGCAAGGGTATCCCGCAACTTCTCGATCAGGGTTTCCACCCTGTCGTGGGAATACTCCTGCGCCGGAAACGCTCCCCAGACCGGCCCGGGCCAGGCCGGATCGTCCCGGTAACGGGCGATCACGTGGACATGCAGTTGGGACACCTGATTGCCGAGAGCGCCGACATTCAGCTTCTCGCAGTCGGTCACTTCGCGCAGCACCCGGCTGGCCAGGGCGATTTCTCGCATCAACTGCATCTGGTCGGCCTCCTCCAGATCGATGATCTCGACGAGGTCCGACTGGCGCGGAATGAGCAGCAGCCAGGGATAGTTGGCATCTTTCAGCAGACGGACGGTGCACAGCGTCAGATCGCTGACGAAGTAGCTGTCGCCTTCGAGACGGGCATTGAGGGCAAAGGATGACATGAAACACTCCGGGCAGAATTTCCCGAAGGCTACACGCTTCGTGGCGGGTTTGGGAGTGTGATTTCCCGGCGAACAAAAAACCGTGTTGCCCTCTTGCCAAACCCCATCCTTCTTCTGATATAAGGCCCTCGGGAGGTTGGTGGTGGACGAGCCACTCGCCAACCGGGTCAGGTCCGGAAGGAAGCAGCCCTAACGAGCCTCGGCACGGGTCGCCGTGCCAGCCTCCCACCCTATCCAAAGCATCAGCTTTACCAAAAAGCACCGCCGGTTCTCCGCGGTGCTTTTTTGTTTTCGGGCTCGGGCTCTCCGCATCTCAATTCGACAAGTTGACTTATCTGGTACATTGGTACCATGATAACAACATGGAAAAATCAGTTGAGCGCGTTCAAACCGGTGTGCGCTTGGAAAAACGGTTGCTGAAGGTCCTGAAAGGGCTCGCCGAACATCTGGACATCAGTCTTGGCGACCTGATCGAGGGCATGGCGCTGCATGCTTTTGAGAACAAGCCGCCGTTTTCGAAGGAGACACTGGACAAGATCCGGCAACTCAAGAGCGTTTACGACCTCGATCTGAGCGCGGCCGACAGCCACAAACTGAAGGACGAGACAAATGCCGGAGCTTAGGGATTACGCGCAGCTTTCCGATCGCTTCGAAGCTGGCCAGCTGGATGCAAAAGGCTTCAGCCACGTGGACCATATCGGCGTTGCCTGCCGGATGCTGCAGAAGTACGAGTTTCTGGAAGCGGCTTGCCGATATGGCAACGCCTTGCGTGGCCTTGCCTCCAGAGCAGGCGTGCCGGAGAAATACAACACCACCATCACCCTGGCCTTCCTGGGCATCCTGTCGGAGCGGATGGCCGAGACGCCGCATGAAACCTTCGGCGAATTTCTTGCCAAGAACCCGGATCTCAGCTCAAAGGCGTTGATGGCAACGTGGTATTCGGACGCGCGGCTTGGGTCGCCAGGCGCAAGGCAACGGTTTTTGTTGCCGGACAGATATCAGGGTTGAGGAAATCAGGTAACTACCGCGGTTTCCTGCTCAGGCGCTTGGCGTTTGCGCGGACACGCTTCGCATAGGGCCGTGTGCCCTTTGCCGCGATTGATTGCCCACCCAGCCAGTACCGCTGAAACGACGTCATTCCATCACGTAGCAGCGCCCTGTTCATGGCAAGCGCGCTTTCCGTCGCAGCTGCAGCCTTTTCGCTTATCATCCGATGAAGCTCCGGATTGGTCCAGGCCGTGCCCGTCGCAAGGTTTGCGGTCCAGTTCTGGCAGCGCAGGGCGATGACGACAGGCGCCTGGAACCAGAGGCTGAACAGGTCGTGCGAGAGTTTTCCAGACATATCGTCTCCCTGATGAAAACCGGCTGAAAATAACGGCCGGCAGTTACTCAATGCGTGGCTTGGGCAAAGGGTTCCCTGAAGGTATTGCGGCCCGGGGCAGTCCGACGCACAAAAACTTTCAAAAGCCCGTCCCACTTTTCGAAAAAATGGTTATGGTGCGGCTCATGGATGAGACAGGCTTTTCCGAAAGTGACGGCGGGCAGACGCCGGGGTTGATGGCGGATCAGGGCGCGGTGAAACCGGCGACCGACGATGGTGCTTACCGCGTTCTTGCGCGCAAGTACCGGCCGAAGACGTTTGAGGATCTGGTCGGCCAGGAGCCGATGGTGCAGACGCTGGAAAATGCGTTTGAAACCGGGCGGATTGCGCAGGCCTGGATGCTGACCGGGGTGCGCGGTGTCGGCAAGACCACCACCGCCCGCATCCTCGCGCGGGGCCTCAATTACGAAGTACCGGGCGTTGCCGACAAGCCGACGGTGAAGCTCACCCAGGAAGGCACGCACTGCAAGGCCATCATGGAAGGCCGCCATGTCGACGTCATCGAGATGGACGCCGCCTCCCACACCGGCATCAACGACATTCGCGAAATCATCGATGCGGCCCGCTATCGCCCGGCAACGGCGCGCTACAAGGTCTACATCATCGACGAAGTGCACATGCTTTCGAACGCCGCCTTCAACGGTCTGCTGAAGACCCTGGAAGAGCCGCCGGAGCACGTGAAGTTCATCTTCGCGACGACGGAGATCCGCAAGGTGCCGATCACGGTCCTGTCGCGCTGCCAGCGTTTCGACCTGCGCCGGATCGAACAATCCAAGCTGATCGGTCTGCTGCGCCGGATCTCCGATGCCGAGGGCATCCAGATTTCCGACGAAGCCCTGATGCTGATTGCCCGTGCGGGGGAGGGATCGGCGCGCGATTCCCTGTCCCTGCTCGATCAGGCCATGGCCCATGGCGCCGGCGCCATCGAGGCGGAAGACCTGCGTCAGATGCTGGGTCTTGCGGACCGTGCCCGGGTGATAGACCTTTTCGGTCACATCATGGCCGGCCGGATCGAGGACGCCCTGGGCGAACTGCAGGCGCAATATGAGGTCGGTGCGGATCCGGCCATCGTGCTGACGGACCTGGCGGACTTCACGCATCTGGTCACGCGGATGAAGGTTGCGCCGAAATCGGCTGACGAAGCGTCGGTGACCGAAGCTGAACGGGCACGAGGCCGTGAGTTTGCAGAGCAGATTTCTGTTCGGCTTCTGTCCCGCGCCTGGCAGATCCTCTTGAAGGGTGTCCAGGAAGTTCAGGCCGCGTCCAAGCCACTGGCTGCTGCGGACATGGTGTTGGTGCGCCTTGCCTATGCCGCGGACCTGCCGGATCCGGGCGACCTGATGGTACAGATCAAGAATGGCCAGAACCCGTTTGGCGGTGCGGCACCATCTGGTGGTGGCGGAGCACCTGCCGGTGGTGGCGGTGGTACATCCGCCATGGCTGTCGGCATGAACTACGCGCCCGGCAGTTCGGGCAGTGGCCCGACCATGCAGGCAAGCGCCCGTCCTCAGCTCTCGGCCATCCAGGGCGGCAGGCCTGCGCCTCAGGGAGTGCCGCGAGCCGCGCCCGAACCGCAGGCTCAGCCGGCGTATAATCTCAAGAGCCTCTACGATTGCGCCGCCCTTGCTTCCGAGAAGGGCGACATTCCGTTCAAGGTCAAGATCCAGCGCCTCATGCGTCTGGTGAAATTCGAACCCGGCAAGATCGAGATCCAGCCGACGGACGACGCCCCGGCCGATATCGCCGGCGAGTTCGGCCGCAAACTGACCGAATGGACCGGACAGCGCTGGTTTGTCGTCGTTTCCCGCAATCAGGGACGTCCGACCATCCACGAGGAGCAGGAGGCCAACCAGCAGCAACTCCTGTCCGACGCGAAGTCGCACCCAACCGTTGCTGCCCTGCTGGCGCAGTTCCCGGGTGCCCGTGTTGTCGACGTGAAGGTTCAGGTCACCGAAGAAGACGACGCTGCTCTGGCCGACCCGATGGTCAGCGATCCGCTCCTGAGCGAAGCGCTCGGGGATGACGAAGACGATTGATCCGCGCTTCTTGTTCTTCTAAATGCAGTTCCCAGATAGGTAAGGTCGCGGAAATCCGCGCCATGTGAGGGTTTGGAAGGAGTCGTTCCATGGATTTCCTCAAGATGATGAAACAGGCCAAGCAAATGCAGGAGCAGATGGGCTCGCTGCAGGAGCAGATCGTTGAGATCGAGGCCGAAGGCTCGGCCGGTGGCGGCCTGGTCACCGTACGTCTCAACGGCAAGAGCGATCTGAAGTCGCTGTCGATCGATCCGTCTCTTCTGAAGGAAGAGGAAAAGGAGATCCTCGAGGATCTGCTGATTGCTGCCCACACCGAAGCCCGTGCCAAGGTCGAGCAGGCAATTCAGGAAAAGACCCAGGAACTGATGGGTGGTCTGGGCCTGCCCGCCGGCATGAAACTGCCGTTCTGATACCAACTGAAGCGCGTGGCGGCCGTAAGGGCCTCGCGGCATGCCTCGTAAGCCGGCCTCTTGGTTGCTTCCTGGAAATGAGGGGAGCGATCCGGCCGGTTTGACGCGGCAGGTCTTTCAGGTGGTCGTCAACGCGCGCTGAAGAGAAAACCATGGCACAGAAAAGTGTGGCAGGACCGGAAATCGAACGGCTGATCCAGCTCCTGGCGAAATTGCCGGGGCTTGGCCCGCGTTCGGCGCGCCGTGCCGCGCTGCATCTGATCAAGAAAAAGGATCAGCTGCTGGTACCGCTGGCGGACGCCATGGGCATTGCGGTTCGCGAAATCGGCATCTGCTCGACTTGTGGCACTGTCGATACGTCCGATCCCTGCACCATCTGTTCAGATCCGAAACGCGACCAGAGTGTTCTGGTGGTGGTCGAGGATGTTGCCGATCTTTGGGCGCTGGAACGTGCCGGCGCGGTCAATGCCCGGTATCACGTCCTGGGCGGTACCCTGTCGCCTCTCGACGGCATCGGCCCGGAGGATCTCAATCTCGCCTCGCTGATCGACCGTTGCGGGTCGGAAGGCTTTTCGGAAGTCATTCTGGCGATCAACGCCACCGTCGAGGGGCAGACAACGGCCCACTACATCATGGACCAGCTGTCCCATCTTGAGGTCAATGTCACCCGCCTCGCCCATGGGGTGCCCGTCGGCGGCGAACTGGACTATCTGGACGAAGGCACGCTGGCGCAGGCGCTACGCGCCCGGACGCGGTTCTAGAAACACGCTGGAAACCAGGCACCTGGCACACTGCCGAAACCGACAGCCTCACTTCTCATACAAAAACGCGGCGCAAAACAGATCGCCGGGAAACCGGAAGATCTCCCGGCTTGATGTAAAACCAGCTGTCTCGCCCATCGCCAACCAGTCTTCCGGGGTCTCGGGAAAGTCGTGCGTGCTGATGTGTTCCCAGAGGTGGTCATATTCGGCGTCGGTTAGTGAACGAAACCGGTGGCGCAGTTCTTCCTGCCAGCGGTGTGTGTAATCGGCTCGTGTTTCGCCGGGCAGGCACACAGGCTCCGCGCAGACGAAGACGCCGCCCGGCTTGAGCGCGTTGCAGACCGCTGACAGCATTTCCTGTTTTTGCGCGCGCTGAAGATGATGGATGGAATAACCGCACCAGATGAAGTTGGCGCTGGCCGGACGGGTCACGATGCCCTCCACCATGTCCTCTTCGGCAAGTTCCACATCATACGGCACGTCCTTCATCACCCGGGCGGCACATTGCAGCGCCGGGCGTGACAGGTCGAGGCCCTCGTAGGTCGCAACCTTGCTGTCCTGAAGCACCGTCTGCGCAAGACTGGCGTCGCCGCAGGCCAGGTCCAGAAAAGCGAAAGGCCTGTCAAAACGTCTGCCGATCTCGTTGCGCAAGAGCTGGCCGATTTCCCGGTGGTGCATTTCGTTGGCACGCACCAGCTTGTGATAGATGTTCCACTCGAACTGGAACATTTTCAGGGCTTCGGGTGCCAGCCTCTTGGTGATGTCGGTGTCGGGGGCGAAATGAAGATGCAGCATCGTGCGGTCCGAACCTGGGGTGTAAAGTACCGGCAACGAACAACCGTTTACCAAATGCTAGTTTCAGAAGCTGGTTTGCACAACAATAAGTTTAGTTTTCGGTCGCCTATCGTCCGCGGGCTTGCACATGATCGGCGCTGCACTTATGTCGAGGCGGTCGTTCACGAGAAATTTGAAGGTGTCATGTTCCAAGCTGCTTCCCGCGCCATGTCCGAGGTGTTCGAACCGCCGTTCCGGGCAATTTTCTGGAAGATGCTTGGCTTTACACTTGGCGTGCTGGTTGTCATCTGGATCGCCCTTCAGGGCGTGATCGCGGCCTTCGTCGCGCTGCCCTATGCCTGGATGGACACGGCAATATCCGTTCTGACGGGCATTGGCGCAATTTTCGTACTCGGCTTCCTGATTGCGCCTATTTCAGCGCTTTTTGCCGGCCTCTTTCAGGACGAAATCGCGGATATCGTCGACAAGAAGGACTATCCGCACGATCAGCCGGGCCGCGCACTGCCGCTGTCGCAGTCGATCGTGCAGACCATCAAGTTCACCGGCGTCGTGATTTTGGGCAACCTGTTTGCCCTGGTGCTGCTGCTTGTGCCCGGTGTCAATCTGGTCGCCTTCTTCATCGTGAACGGTTACCTGCTCGGCCGGGAATTCTTCGAATTCGCCGCCATGCGTTTCCTTCCGGCGGCCGAGGCGAAGGCATTCCGCAAGGCACGGGGCGGAACCGTTTTTCTCGGTGGACTGATCATCGCCGGCTTGCTTGCCGTGCCGATTCTCAACCTGGTGACACCGATCTTTGCGACCATCTTCATGCTGCACCTTTTCAAGCTGCTGGCAGCGCAGCGACAGAATGTGGCGCGCGCCTGAAGACTGTCTCGCTCTTGCGGTGCGGGAGACGGCACCCTGCAATTGAGGCTGCCAGGATGGCGTCACGTCACCCGACACTTGCATATCCCATGGCAATCTGACCAAGTGCCCTCCGAACCGGAGGAGCACATGCAGGAATTGCTGACGGAAATCGCGGAAGCCGCTGCGGCCAATCCCGACAAAGGCAATGTCGCGACCTATATTCCCGAACTGGCAGGCATCGATCCCAACCAGTTCGGCATAGCCGTCGCTCTGGCCGATGGCAGCGTATTCACAGCCGGCAATGCCGATGTGCCGTTCTCCATCCAGTCCGTCTCCAAGATTTTTGCCCTTGCTCTTGCGCTCGGCCGGGTCGGAGATCAGCTCTGGTACAGGGTTGGGCGCGAACCCTCCGGGCTGTCCTTCGATTCGATCCTGCTTCTGGAGCGGGAAGACGGCATTCCCCGCAATCCGTTCATCAATGCCGGGGCGCTGGTGACGACGGATACCTATCTGGCCGGATCAACGCCACGAGAAGCTCTGGGCGAATTGCTGCGCTTTATTCGCGCCGCCTGCGACGACGACAGCATCCATATGAACGAGAAGGTCGCGAAGTCGGAACTCGCCACCGGACACCGCAATTTCTCGCTTGCCCATTATCTGGCGTCCTACGGCAACCTGCGGGCGTCAGTCGACAAGGTGCTTGGCACCTACTGCCATCAATGCGCCATTGAGATGTCCTGCCGGCAGCTTGCGCTTGCCGGCCGTTTTCTGGTGGATGCGCCCCGGATGCCGGGCCTTGTTTCGATCGAGCGCCGGAGGCGGATCAATGCCCTCATGATGACTTGTGGCCATTACGACGGTTCGGGCGATTTCGCCTTTCGTGTCGGCATGCCGGGCAAAAGTGGTGTCGGCGGCGGCATTCTCGTGATTTCGCCAAGCCGGGCGTCTATCGCCGTCTGGTCGCCGGGTCTCAACAAGTACGGCAATTCCAAGCTGGGCACGGAAGCAATGGAGCATTTTGCTCACAAAACCGGCTGGTCGGTGTTCGGCGTTCCCCACGGGGGCGAAGGGGCTCACGTTTAGGTCACTTTCTGTCACCGGATGAATTTAAACGATATAGAAGTAGTTTCCTTGCAATTAGGCCTATAGGATATTTTGACCTTTTGAAGCGTTGGCGCTATTACGCACCTAGACAACGCTTTGATTTGCTTACGTTTGCGTAAACGTAAACTGGGGTGAGGTGAGTTGAGGTTGGGTCGTTTGGCCAGAAGGCTGCGCCGGTTCGTCCGGGGTCGGAATCAGGTTCAAACGGGTCATCTTAAGCGCATTTCGCTCTAGCGTCGTACGGGAGAGGAATTCCATGTCGAACGCCGATCTGCGGGGCAACCGCCCGCTGTCGCCCCATCTTCAGATTTACAAGCCCATTCTGACGATGGTCATGTCGATTCTGCACCGCATCACTGGCGCGGCGCTCTATTTCGGCACCGTCCTGCTGGCCTGGTGGCTGATCGCCGCTGCGGCGGGCCCCAGCTACTTCGATTTCGTCAACGGCATCTACGGCTCGATCATCGGCCGTCTGATCCTGTTCGGCTTCACCTGGGCGCTTGTGCATCACATGCTCGGCGGCCTGCGCCACTTCATCTGGGACATGGGTGCGGGCTTCGGCAAGGAAGCGCGCGAGTGGCTCGCCAAGGCGACCATCATCGGGTCCGTTGCCGTCACGCTGATCCTCTGGATCATCGGCTACGCGGTTCGCTAAGGAGAGTGTCATGACAGATATGCGCACACCCCTGAACAAGGTACGCGGCCTTGGATCTGCCAAGGAAGGCACCGATCACTTCTGGAAGCAGCGTCTGACCGCTGTCGCCAACGTGTTCCTGATCTCGTTCTTCGTGATCCTGGTGATTGCGATGCAGGGCTCCTCCCACGGCGACGTGGTCGAGACCCTCAAGAACCCGCTCGTTTCGATTATCCTGCTCCTGGTTATCCTCTCCGGCGTCTATCACATGAAGCTCGGCATGCAGGTGATCATCGAAGACTATGTGCATGGCGAAGGCATCAAGTTCCTCACGTTGATGGCGAACACCTTCTTCTGCGCCTTTATCGGTTTCGGCTGCGTCTTCGCAGTGCTCAAGATTGGCTTTGGAGGCTGACCCGAATGGCCAAGACCTATGAATTTGTCGACCACACCTATGATGTGGTGGTCGTCGGCGCCGGTGGCGCAGGCCTTCGGGCCACGCTCGGCATGGCCGAGCAGGGCCTGAGAACGGCCTGCATCACCAAGGTGTTTCCGACCCGCTCCCACACCGTTGCTGCCCAGGGCGGCATCGCCGCGTCGCTCAAGAACATGACGCCGGACTGCTGGGAATGGCACATGTACGACACGGTGAAGGGATCCGACTGGCTCGGTGACACCGACGCCATGGAATACCTGGCCCGTGAAGCGCCGAAGGCGGTCTACGAACTGGAACACTACGGTGTGCCGTTCTCGCGGACCGAAGACGGCCGCATCTATCAGCGCCCGTTCGGCGGCCACATGCAGAACTACGGCGAAGGTCCTCCCGTTCAGCGCACTTGCGCTGCAGCCGACCGGACCGGACACGCCATCCTGCACACGCTGTACGGCCAGTCCCTGCGCAACAATGCCGAATTCTACATCGAGTATTTCGCACTCGACCTGATCATGTCCGAAGACGGCGTGTGCCAGGGCGTGATCGCGTGGAACCTCGATGACGGCACCATGCACCGCTTTGCCGCCAAGATGGTGGTTCTGGCGACCGGCGGTTACGGCCGCGCCTTCTTCTCGGCAACCTCCGCCCACACCTGCACCGGTGATGGTGGCGGCATGGTGGCCCGTGCGGGCCTGCCGCTTCAGGACATGGAATTCGTCCAGTTCCACCCAACCGGTATCTACGGCTCCGGCTGCCTGATCACCGAAGGGGCACGAGGCGAAGGCGGCTATCTGGTCAACTCCGAGGGCGAACGCTTCATGGAGCGCTACGCACCGTCGGCCAAGGACCTTGCCTCCCGTGACGTGGTCTCGCGCTGCATGACCATGGAAATCCGCGAAGGCCGCGGCGTTGGCAAGGACAAGGACCACATCTTCCTGCACCTGGATCACCTCGATCCGGCTCTGCTGGCCGAACGTCTGCCGGGCATTTCCGAAAGCGCCCGCATCTTCGCCGGCGTGGATGTGACCAAGGATCCGATCCCGGTCCTGCCGACCGTTCACTACAACATGGGCGGCATTCCGACCAACTACTGGGGCGAAGTGCTGAACGCGGACGGCAACAATCCGAACCGCATTCAGGAAGGCCTGATGGCCGTCGGTGAAGCCGGCTGTGCATCGGTTCACGGTGCCAACCGTCTCGGCTCCAACTCGCTGATCGACCTTGTGGTCTTCGGCCGCGCGGCGGCGATCAAGGCTGGTGAGGTCGTCGATCCGAAATCGGCCGTGCCGGCGCCGAACGAAGCTTCCTGTGAAAAGATCATGGACCGCTTCGACAAGCTGCGGAACGCTTCCGGTTCCATCCCGACCGCCGATCTTCGCGACAAGATGCAGCGGGCCATGCAGGAAGATGCTGCCGTCTTCCGGACCCAGGAAAGCCTGGAGCAGGGCTGCAAGCGTCTGACCGAGATCTGGGGCGAAATGAAGGACCTCAAGGTCTCCGACCGTTCGCTGATCTGGAACTCCGATCTGGTGGAAACGCTGGAGCTGGAGAACCTGATGGCCAACGCCATCACCACGGTCTACGGCGCGGAAGCCCGCAAGGAAAGCCGCGGCGCCCATGCCCGCGAAGACTACAAGGACGGTCCGTTCGCCGGCCGCGACGACGAGAACTGGCGCAAGCACACGCTCTCGTGGGTCGACGAAGCCGGCAACGTCAAGCTGGACTACCGTCCGGTGGTGCTCGATCCGCTGACCACCCTTGAAGAGGGTGGCATCGATCCGAAGAAGATCGCGCCGAAAGCGCGCGTCTACTAAGGAGACGGCACGGTGAGCCAGGTGGCAACCCTTTTGGACACGAGAAGTCCGTTCGGCACATATCCCGCCGAGCGGATGGTCCGGGCTGCCTGGCGTCTTGCCGACCGGCACGACCTTTCCAAGGGCCTGCGCAAGCGTATCCGCTCCCTGGTGGCGCGGTTCTTCAAGGGCCCCTACGACCTGGAAGCCGACGGTCTGAAGTTCCGGATCTATCCGGGTGAGAACTATGACGACCGCAAGATCCTGGCCAAGGGCCGCCTGCCGGAGCGCGAAGAGCACAAGCTGATCGAACCGCATCTGGGCAAGGGCAAGGTGTTTGTCGATATCGGCGCCAACATCGGCTCCTATTCGATCTTTGCCGCCGGTCTCGGCGCGGAGGTTGTTGCGATCGAGGCCAACCCGCAGACGGCAACGAAGCTCGGTTTCAACGTACGTGCAAACGACCTGGACACCGTTACGGTGGTCAATTCAGCCGTTGGCCCGCGCGACGATACGCTGCCGCTGTGGCAGGAACCGAGCAACTGCGGCTTTGCCACCTTCGTGAAGGACCTGACCACCGGCGAATGGGCTGGCGACTGGACACCGACCTTCGTCAAGGTTCGTCCGCTGACGGCCATAGCCGACGATCAGGGCCTCACCCGGATCGATGTTTTGAAAGTTGATGTGGAAGGCTTCGAGGACCGTGTGGTCCTGCCTTTCCTGAGGCACGCGGACCGGAGCCTCTGGCCCCGCGTGATCCTGCTTGAAACCAATTGCCGGCCCTACTGGACCGAGGATTGCCTGAGTGAACTGGCAAACCGCGGCTACGGGGTAACCGGCCAGACGAATGACAACATGGTCTTTGAGCTCTCTGCCTGAGCGAAAGACGATTTGGCCCTGGACGCGAAACCAAGGGCCCAACGCGGAGCAGTAACGAGATGGTTCAGCTGACGCTTCCCCGGAACTCCCAGGTGACGGAAGGCAAGGTGTGGGACAAGCCGGAAGGCGCCACCAACCTGCGTGAATACCGCATCTATCGCTGGAACCCGGACGATGGCCGCAACCCGCGCGTCGATACCTATTTCATCAATGCGGACGATTGCGGTCCGATGGTGCTCGACGGCCTCATCTACATCAAGAACAAGATCGATCCGACACTGACCTTCCGCCGGTCCTGCCGCGAAGGTATCTGCGGGTCCTGCGCGATGAACATCGACGGCACTAATACTCTGGCCTGCACCAAGGGCATGGATGAGATTGCCGGCGACGTCGTCAAGATCTACCCGCTGCCGCACATGCCGGTGGTCAAGGACCTTGTGCCGGATCTGACCAATTTCTATGCCCAGCACCGCTCGATCGAGCCGTGGTTGAAGACAGTATCGCCAGCCCCGGAAAAGGAATGGCGCCAGTCGCATGAAGACCGGGTGAAGCTTGATGGCCTGTATGAGTGCATTCTGTGTGCCTGCTGCTCCACCTCCTGCCCGAGTTACTGGTGGAACGGCGACCGCTATCTCGGCCCGGCCGTCCTTCTGCAGGCCTATCGCTGGCTGATCGACAGCCGTGACGAGGCCACCGGCGAGCGTCTGGACAATCTGGAAGACCCCTTCCGTCTCTATCGCTGCCACACCATCATGAACTGCTCGCAAGCCTGCCCGAAGGGCCTGAACCCGGCGAAGGCCATTGCCGAGATCAAGAAGATGATGGTGGAACGCCGGGTGTAAGTTGCGCGTCGCCAGAAAATCGAAAGGCCGTCCCGGGGGGGCGGCCTTTTTTGTTGCGACACCGAAGGACCTTGCCACCGTCATTCCGGACAAGCGCAGTGAAGCTGCGCACCGATCCGGAAACCAGATATCAGCGTGAGCGGAGCGAACACTCTGGAAAGATAAGGCAGCGCTATTCGAGCAGCATATTTCTGGATTCCGGATCTGCGGTCGGCTGCGCCTTCCTTGTCCGGAATGACGCGGGAAAACGATGGCGTGGTTCCGAGCCTGCCGCGATTACCCCTTAGCCCGGCACACCAGAAGCGAGCTGTTGCACCAGCCCCTGAACCCGGGAACACGACCAAGCGTGCGGGTAAGGGCGATTTCAGCGGGTTTCAGCGGGCCCCATTCGAAGGTCTTTCCGCGCAGGTGGTGGAACAGTTTCCCGTGGCGGTTGGTTTCCTCGTACCAGGGGCTGAGCATCGGCAGATAGGGCAGGCACGAGAGATAGCCGATGCCGTGCACCGACTCGATCGTGACCGCGCGGCCGATGATCTCCGACCATTCGTTCAAGGTCATGCGGACCTGGTGCTCGGCGTAGTGCAGGTGGCTCAGCTTTAGCCGGTCGAGACGGTAGAGCTGCGGGACCACGGCTAGGATCAGTCCACCCGGCGCAATGACCTCACCACATTGACGCATCACGGATTCGATCGCCGGTCCACGGCCTGGCAGATGCTCCAGCACGTCCAGAAGGGCGATCACATCCGGTTGCCAGGGAAGGTCGTCGCGGTGTTCGGAAAGACGGGTGGCATCCAGCACGATGTCCGGTTCGAACGCCGCTTCATAATCGGCACCGCAATAGTCGAAATCCAGGCCGGTGTCGGCGAGATATTCTTTCGAAATCGAGGTCGAGCAACCGATATCGAGAATGCGCGGCGGCCGACCAAGGTCTTGTGCCCAGTCCCGGATGGTGCGGGCGACAATGTCGAACTTCACCGTTCCGTACAGGTTCCTCTGGGCGTTCGCGAGCTTCTTGACCAGATACTGCGAATGGACCGTAACTTCGGATTGCTCATCATCCGCTAGGTCTGGTCTCTCTGTTCGATCCAGAGTTTGGTGCACACTGCCTCTCCTTCTGTCGCCAAGCGGTGAATGCCGGGTTCGTAGGTGTAGGTGGTCAGGTCGGCCATCAGCACGATCAGTTCGCCGAGGATCAGCTCGACCACTTCATCGGCAACGCTGCCGGAGCCGGGAATGAAATTGGCCGGGTAGCCGTCGTTGACGAGGCAGATCTGCTTGTCCGCCCCCTGTTGGCCGGGAAGCTGGAAAGCCTTGATTGACGGATGAATGTCGCAGGCTGGCGACTGTTCCAGAAAATCGACGTCGATTTCGATACGCCGGGAACTGGCGCTCGCCACCAGGCAGCCGTTGCGAAGCTGCTGCAGCACGTCCCGGGTTATCGACAAGCGCCCTGCCGCACCGACAACCAGGTCGCATTGCTCAAGATCCGTGGGATGAAGGGTCGCCGGATAACCTGACAACCTTGCTTCTGCGATTTTCAGCGGGTCGACATCGATCAGCGAGACGATGACATCCAGCCGGCGCAGGGCCTTGGCCACGCCGAAGCCGATCCAGCCTGCTCCGAAGACAGCAGCGCGCCGGCCGGCCAGGGAGTTGCCGAGATCGCGCATGAGCCCATCCAGGCACCGGGCAATGGTCTCGCCGCAACGTACCGCTTCCAGGCGTTTCAGTTCGCTGTCGGCACAGTGGAGCACAGGCACCCGCAGCCGTGTCTGCCCGGCCCGCCAGACGCCTTGCTTGGTGATCTCCACCACGCCTTCGACAAGGTGCAGCTGATCTTGAAACCGCTCGTGCAGCAATTCGACGGCATAACCGCCGACTTCCTGAATGACGAGCTTCTGATCGGAGGCCCGGCAGGCGTCCAGGCTCTTCTGCAAGGCGTTGGCCAGGACCTCTTTGAATTCTGGCTCGGTCTTCGGGCACTGGACCTTGTCGCCGTATACGGCCTGCCATTTCAGCCGTGTCACATCACTGCCGGAGGAATACGGGATGCCGATGATTGCATCGAAATCCATGACCCCTTCCAGCGCATCGATCATGCGCCTTGTGTCGTCAAACAGATGCGCCACCAGCAGATACCGGTGCGCTTCACTCTTGAAGAGATCGAGCCGCTTGACCAGCGCCGGCAGATAGTCCGCACGTCGGGCATAGGCGGGCGCGGCCGCGGTAGATATGTCGCTTAATGGATGCATTGTTGGTTATTCCGAGGGTTCTGCCATTCTGGCACTGCGCCGCCGGTACGCACAAGTGCGAGTTGTGAAATAGACAGGAAAAATGAGGCAGCAATCCAACAACTTTTGAGCCACTGCACAGGAACTGCACAAACAATACTGAAAAGCCGCTCGGCCACGCCCTTTTGTGTCCTGTTCTGTCTTCAATGATCGCCCTGTTGACCGGGTGCCCGCCTGACGGGACATCCTTCTGGCAGAGGGTTGATTTGCATGACAAGCGATACTGAAAACGACACCATTGAACAACCGCAGGAGCGACCTCAATTTTCGCAGCCCCGCTCACCCCGTGAACAGCCGGTGCGCCGAACGTCTTTTCTTGGGTCTCCGGCAGTCAAGTTCGTGATCATCGGAGTGTTGACCGTGATGCTGCTGGTGCCGAGCCTGTTCGTCTGGGTGCTGGTGGAAGAACGTGCCGAAAGGGCCCGGGATGTCGCTCAGGACATCGCCCGGTCGTGGGGTGGCGTCCAGGAGATCAACGGACCGTATCTGGTTGTTCCGTTCAGCGAGACCTTCACTGTTTCCACCGGAGAAAACGCCAAGACCGAAATTCGCTGGCACACTGCCATCCTGTTTCCGGAAAAGCTGGATGTGAGTGGCGACATTTCCGTTCAGGAGCGCAGGAAATCGATCTATTCGCTGCCCGTCTATCATGGCAGCGTGACATTGAAGGGCCGGTTCGCCGCAACGTCGTCCGAAAACTTTCAGCCGCAGTTCGGTGGGCAAATCGACATTGCCGGAGACAAGGCGGTTCTTGTGGTCGGCATCGGCGACATTGCAGCGCTGAAAAGCGAGGTCGCACTGGTCCTGAACGACAGTGGTTCTGTGCCGTTCGAGCCTGGGCTCGGGCCGCTGACAATGGAGCCGATACGGCGGTCTGTTGCCACGATCAACGCGTCCGGTATCAACGCACCTGTCGCTGCGGGTTTGTGGCGAAACGGCTTTTCTTTCGACATCCCCATGCAGCTGAACGGCTCCACCGCCTTCTACGTTGCCCCGGCCGGTCAAACGACCAGCGTATCCCTTCAATCCGACTGGCCGCATCCCGGCTTTACCGGCGCATTCCTGCCGGAAGCAAGAGAAATCGGCGATGCCGGTTTCAACGCATCCTGGACCATCCCCTATCTTGCCCGCGGCATTCCCAAACTGGTGCTCGGCCCGCAAATGCCATTGCAAAACAAGGTTCTGGGAGTGCAGTTCGTTGAACCCGTCAATTTCTATCAGACCATTTCCAGGTCGTTGAAATACGCAGTCTGCTTCATCAGTCTGACCTTCCTGGCGGTCTTCGTTCTGGAAATGCGCTCCGGATGGCGGGTCCATTGGATCCAGTATGGCCTGGTCGGATTGTCCCTGATCGTCTTCTACGTCATGCTGCTCGCCTTTGCAGAGCATGTTGGCTACGGCCTGGCCTATCTTGTGGCCGCTGCCGCCGCGACGCTGCTGAATGCGCTCTATATCGGGACTTCGCTCAAGAGCCGTCTTGCCGGAAGCGTGATGCTTGCGGTCCTGGCTGCGATATTCGGCGTGCTTTATGCGCTCATGCAGGAGCAGGACTACGCGCTCCTGATCGGTTCGATGATCGGGTTCCTGTCACTTGCCGTTACCATGTTTGCCACCCAGCGGATCGACTGGTCCGGGCAACAACAGGTCGGCACGAGGCCGCAAGCCGAAGCGGTCTGACGGTCATTCTGTCATTCCGGCATGTCGCCAATCCGGTCGGCGGTGTGGCTTCGCTGCGCCGCCGATTTTGCTTGGCATTTGCCGGTTGAGCGCATCGCAGCTCTAAAACGAGGCTTGCAATTTCCCCTTGAATGTTCTTATTTTGTTCTATTGAGGTGAGTGGGAGGACGTGATGTCCATTCTTGATCATATCGGTTTTGCGGTCAGCGATTTTCCGGCGTCTCGTACGTTCTACGAAAAGGCCCTGGCGCCACTTGGCATCAAGGTGTTGATGGACGTCACCGCTGAAATGACGGGTGGACCCGCCTATTGCGGTTTCGGCAAGGATAAGCCGGACTTCTGGATTGGTGAAGGCAAAGCCCCCGGAACACCGGTGCATGTCGCCTTTGCTGCTTCGAACCGGGCGCTCGTCGATGCCTTCTACGAGGCTGCGATCGCAGCCGGCGGCAAGGATAACGGCGCACCGGGCCTGCGGCCGCAGTACCACGAAAATTACTACGGTGCTTTCGTGCTCGACCCGGATGGTCTGAATATCGAGGCGGTCTGTCACCTGCCTGAATAAGTCTTTGTTTCCTTATTCCAATTTGGAGAAAAAAATGCACAAGAGCCGGCTGGGAGATCTGGTGATCGACTGTGAAGGTGGCGATATCGACCGCCATGCTGAATTCTGGGCCGGTGCGCTCGGGCGCACTGTTGAAGCTGAGCCGAAAAACCCACGCTATCGCCGCCTGATCGGTATGGAAGATGAAATCGGCATCCTGCTCCAGTCGGTCGAGCATCCCTCTCGCGTGCACCTGGATATCGAATCCGACGATCCGGAAAAGGAAGTTGCCCGGCTTGAAGGTCTGGGCGCGACCATCGTTCAGAAACTGGACGGCTGGACAGTGATGCAGGCAACCAGCGGTCACCGGTTCTGCGTCGTCAAACCGCAACTCGCCGGTTTTGAGGAGGCAGCCAAGACCTGGGAGGCCTGAGAACGGCCTGATCAGTCATGGCTTTGGCTGCCCGAAACGAAGGGCCTCACGCCAGGCTCACGGGCATGTGCTGGTTTGGCGAGCGGAGTTGAGTTTGTCTCAGCCGCCGGGCGCGTTACCTCTTTCGGGTAGAATTCGAAATGTCTTCACGGGTCTTCCAACCCATGAAGCGCATTTCAAAGTCGAAGACCACAGCTCGAAACCCAAGCGCGCTGGTCGTCTTTCCGGTCGGGGTTTCGCAATCATCACCAGGTTGTTGATCCCCCGGGAAAAGTCGACCACAACCAGCTCCCTGGAGGACCTGACATGAAACGCCTGCTCCCGCTCACTTTCTTTGCCGCGCTCGTGGCGTCGATGCCACCGGGAACCGCACAGGCCGAAACCGCGGTGCTTGCCGGAGGATGCTTCTGGTGCGTTGAATCCGATCTCGAAAAACTTCCCGGCGTGCGCGATGTCGTTTCCGGCTATGCCGGCGGGGAGACCCAGAACCCTACCTACAAGGATTATGATCGTGGCGGTCACCGGGAGGTCGTCAAGGTCGATTTCGACGAGAACAAGATCAGTTATGCCGAACTTGTCGGGATCTTCCTGCGCACCGTTGATGTGACGGACGCCGGCGGTCAATTCTGCGACCGGGGACATGCCTATTCCACCGCCATCTATCCTCTGGACGAAACCCAGGCGAAACAGGCCAGGGCGGAAATCGCGAAGGCGGAAAAGGCACTCGGCGGAAAGATCGTAACGCCGGTCGAGGCTCCGGCCGTTTTCTGGCCCGCCGAGGACTACCATCAGGCCTATTACAAGAGCCAGGTTCGTACGCTTACCCGCTTCGGCTACGTCACCCGCGCCGACGCCTACAAAGGCTACAGGAAAGGGTGCGGCAGGGATGCACAGGTCAAGGCTGTGTGGGGCAGCGAAGCCTTCAAGGGGCTGCCCAAGGCAGGATCATAACATTCGAAAATGGGCCGTTTCCGCGGGGAACGGCCCAAAAGAACAGCATTTTCGTCGAATTTTCAGGCATCAATTTGCCGTAGGGTAAGGTGTGCACTACATACTTTCAGTGGGCTTACGTCTGAAAGGACGCTAACATGCTGAGCTTGTTTGGAAGTCGCGTTACAGCAGAGCCGGAATTTATTTCTGAATTGAGAGCCGTCGAGACGGAAGACCGCCTTCGAAGATCCACCGCCGCCATGCTGGAAGCAGCAGGGTTGGAGATCTGTGACACCAACACACCGACCGAATTTGCGGCAGCTGCCACCGTGTCGATCATGAAGCTCGTGCTGAAAGTGGTCGAGCGCGACTTTGACGACCTGTGCTTCGAAAACCGATTTGTTACCGGCCTGTTCGGGTTCCTGATTGCCCATAACCTGACGCGCCGCACCAATGCTGATCTTGGTGTCGTGCTGGGTATTGCGGGTCTGGACCTCTTCTCGCATGAGGAAATCGAACAGATCTACAAGCTCGGCTCGTCCTACAGGCGTCTGCGCCAGCACCGGAACATGCATCTGGCGCTCAGGGACATCATCGACAGTTTCCTGTCGCATCCTGATGAAGAAACCTTGTCGGATCTTGCCGGGGTTTATCAGCTCTGCCTGCAGCAGGACGGTTGACCGGATTTCATCGGCAACCATCGTGGCGGTCATACGCCGGCTTCAAATGCCTCGACCAGCTCGAGGAACGCCTCGCCGTATTTTTCAAGTTTGGACTGCCCGACACCGGAAACGGCCAGCAGCGCATCTTCGGTCACCGGGCGCGCTGCGGATATCCCAGCCAGCGTCGCGTCTGTGAACACCACATAGGGAGGTACGCCCTGATCGCGGGCAATCTGGGTGCGCAGCCTGCGCAAGCGTTCGAACAGCAGCCTGTCTTCATGGTCCAGTTCATCGGCGATGGAGGCCGTACGTGAAGAACTCGTCCGTTTCAGGCCAGCCGCGCTCCGGTCCTTGCGCAAGGCGAGCTTCTCGTCACCGCGCAGAACGCTCCGCGCCTTTTCCGTCAGAACCAGAGCACCGAACTGGGCATGGTCGACATCGACGTAGCCTGCGGCGACAAGCTGACGGGCAATCGACTGCCAGGTCTTCTGCGGTACGTCCTGGCCAATTCCGAAAACCGACAGCGTGTCATGGCCGAAGCGGGTGCTTTTCTCGTTGGTCTTGCCCAGAAGCACATCTATGACATGCGCCGTGCCGAAACGTTGACCAGTACGATAGATCGCCGACATCAGCTTTTGGGCAGCTTCCGTGCCGTCCCAGGTCTCTACCGGGGACAGGCAGGTGTCGCAGTTGCCACAGGGTTTGGGGTAGGTCTCGCCGAAATGGGCCAGCAGCGCCTGGCGACGGCAACCGGCCGTTTCGCAGATGCCGAGAAGCGCATTCAGCTTGGCATTTTCCGCGCGCTTGACCTCTTCGGGCGCATCGCCCTCGGCAATCATGCGCCGGCGCTGCACCAGATCGGCCATGCCGTAAGCCATGAAGGCTTCGGAGGGAGCGCCGTCGCGGCCTGCACGGCCGGTTTCCTGGTAATAGGCCTCGACCGAAGAGGGCAGATCCAGATGCGCGACATAGCGCACATCCGGCTTGTCGATACCCATGCCGAAGGCAACCGTCGCCACCAGGCACAGCCCTTCTTCCAGCAGAAACGCATCCTGGTTGGCGGAGCGCTGTTCCGCGGGCAATCCGGCGTGATAGGGCAGGGCCCTGATGCCCTTAGAGGTCAGCCATTCGGCGATGTCCTCGACCTTTGCCCGCGACAGGCAATAGACGATGCCGCTCTCGCCGGAGTGCTTCTTCAGGAAATCCAGCAGCTGCTGGCGCTGGTTGGTGCGCTCGACAATCTCGTAGCGGATGTTGGGCCGGTCGAAGCTGGTGGAAAAGACGGCGGCGTCTTCCAGCTGCAGGCGGGCCAGAATGTCTTTTTGGGTGTGCGGGTCGGCAGTCGCGGTCAACGCCACACGCGGCACGCCCGGATAGCGGTCGCGCAGACAGGACAGCGACATGTACTCCGGACGGAAGTCATGTCCCCACTGGCTGACGCAATGCGCTTCATCGATGGCAAAAAGGGCAATCTGCAGCGTGTCCAGGAACTTGCGGAAGCTCTCGGTGCCCAGCCGCTCCGGTGTCACGTAGAGCAGGTCGATTTCACCGCGGCGCAGGGCACTGCGAATGCCGTCCTGTTCTTCAGGTGACAGCGTGGAATTGAGGGCCGCGGCCTGAACGCCAGCGGCGCGAAGCGCACCGACCTGGTCTTTCATCAGCGCGATCAGCGGCGAGACGACAATGCCGACCCCACGCCGGCACAGCGCCGGGATCTGGTAACAGAGCGACTTGCCTGCGCCGGTGGGAAACAGAACGACAGCGTCGTTGCCGTCCACAAGCGTTTCGATCACCGCCTGCTGCTTGCCCCTGAAGCTGCTGTAGCCGAAAACCTTCTGCAGAACCGCAAGCGGCTTCGGCTCCGGACGCACGGTCGGAGCAACGGCATGCTGCACTGGAATGACTTCCTCCGCGGCAACAGCGGGCGAAACGGGCATGGGTGAGACAGGTCCTTTGATTCTCCCGCACAATGTCTTATTCGCGGAAGAAGGGCAATGAAGGCGGAACCGCGCCTGTGGATGACGTGCAGGCCCTGGTCAGAGCATCAAAAAATCAGATGCTTAGGAGACGCGTGGAGGCGGTGCGTTGGCACCTAGAACTCGGCGTCCGGATCCGTCGCCAGCGTTTCGGCGCAGTGAATGCGCATCTGTTCAGTAAGATCGCCAAGGTCGCCTTCAAGTTTTTCCGGCCGGATCGGCTTGCCGAAATGCACGTTAAACTTGGCATGTTCCTTGTTGAGCAATTCGTTGAAGACCGTCATGTCGCGCAATTCGGTCGACACTCTTGCAAGGAAATAGAACAGGCCGGAATTGCGCCCGCCCATGTGCATGGGAATGATCGGGGCCTTGTTCTTGCGTGCCAGCGCCAGGGCTGACGTCATCCAGGGCCGTTCTGTCAGCTTGCCGTCGTGCCAATAGGCCAGGCGCCCGGAGGGAAACAGCACCACCACCCGCTCCTTGGCAAAGGCGGAGGAGGCGAGCTTGATCGTTTCCTTGGATTTTTCGCGGGTCTTGAAGTCAGCACGCCATTCGACTGGAATGATCATGTCGGCAAGGCGCGGGTTGATGCGGATGGCATCGCGGTTGGCAAAGATCGCTAGATCGTTCCGGCGGGACTTGATCGCATCATAAAGGACGATGCCGTCGGCAATGCCGGTCGGGTGGTTGGACACCAGAACGACGGGGCCTTCCTGCGGAACCCGTTCAAGGCCAAGCGTGGTGACGTCAAGCGACAGCAATCCGCTCAAATGGGCAAAAACCTCCAGCGCTTCCATCTGCGCAATGGTGTCGGCCATTTCGACGGCGGACTTGTAGCGAAGGATCTTGTGAGCGAAGGGTCTGATGAAGGGCCACCACGGGCTGGCCATCACCAGCTTGCCCCGTTCGGCAATCAGAAGGTCGACGATATGCTGCTCAGAAATCTGCCTCTGTGCCGCGGCCTGACGGCGCGTCGGCAAGGTGTCTGTCGTCTGGTCGGTCGTCCGCACAATGCACCTCTGCCCACGAGATTACTGCCTCACTCCGATGCATCGTTAACGAAATCAGCCTCTTGGTGCAAATGATCGTTGTACGAATTTCAGGATCGGAATCCGCCCACCGGCGGCTCAGCTCCATAGGGAACTGGTGAAAATTGCCAGCGATGTCAAGAAGGAGGCTGCCCAGGCAAGCGAGCGCGGCGAGGCGCGGTCGGCCCAGTAGCAGCCGATATAAATGATCCTCAGTAACACGAAAAGCACGGCGAGCCTGTCGATCCAGTGCGGGTCGCCGCCCTGGTTGAGGCCAACGAAAACGGCAACCGCAAACAGGGGAAATGCCTCGAAGCCATTCGCCTGTGCCCCCTGTGCGCGGGCGCGGAAACCGTCTCGCCAATAGTCCGGGTCACGTGGGCGGGCGTTGTCGAAGGACTTGTCCAGTTTTGCCGGAAAGACGGAAAGCAGCGGCAGGATGGCGGCGGCAAGGACACACCAGAAGGCGACGGGCATGTGGGCTCCTCAGGAACGTGTTGCAGGTCTTGCGCGCGAATACCCCGAATGAGGTTGCAGCGGGGCACCGGGCTGCACGCGAGCGTTTGTGCGCATATCTATCAGGCTCGAGGAAGATATCCTCATGATTTTCGATGTTGCCCCGGGTTTGTCATAAAGTCTTCCCGTCCCGGCGCTAGGGGGAGGCCGCCCATGGCGTGATTGGCATGGGCTGCAGCCGCGAAGGAATGCCCCTTGTCGAAAACAACTGTTCTGTTCGTCTGTCCGGACAACAGCCTGCTGTCGCCCCTGGCCGAAGCCTATCTGAATTTTCGGGCAGGTGGTCTGATGCGGGCGTTCTCCGCAGGTGTGGCTCCTTCCCAGGAACTGAGCCGGCATGTGCGCCGGATACTGTCGGCACGGGGAATTGATGCCAAAGGGCTTGCGCCCAAGCCGATCGACATTTTCCTGATGCCGCATGCTGAAATTCCCGACAGGGTCGTCTATCTCGCTGACCAGGCGCCGGTGGCCCTGCCGCCCCAGTGGAAGACCACGACATCGAGCCATTGGTGGAACATTGCCGCAAAACCGCCTTTTCCGGATGGTTTTGGTGCCTGCGCCACTTATTTCGAGAAGATTGCGGAGGCGATCGACAGGCTTGTGGAGCCGCCAAAAACAGCAGGCAAGGCCGTCTCGAACCGGGTTGCCTGAGCGATCAGAAAACGGTCGATTCTCAGGATTTTGGATTTTCGACAAATTGTGGGCTAAGAGTTGCTCCCATATTGGGACGAAGGTGAGGGATTGATTCGTCATGATGCGCGCGGGAAAGTTTGTTTTGATCGTCGGCCTGGTGGTCCTGGCAGCTGGTTGCCAGAGATTGTCCGGAGGCCGGAATTATGCCGAACCGCTGCCGGCGACCCCGACTACACCCGTAGGCTCGGGACAGCTTGCACCGCTTGATCCCAACGCGCCGGCCGGCGGTCTCAACGATCCGTCGGCTCAGCCGACCGACCTGGCCAGCAACCCGGTTGCAGCGCCTGCCGATGCCAAGGAAGTTGGCCGGACAGACCTTCTGGGTGGCTGGAAAATCACCTCCGCTGGCGACAACTGCATGGCCTTCATGACGCTGACAACATGGTCCGGCGGCTACCGTGCAAATACCAGAGGTTGTGCTTCGCCTGTACTGTCCGGGATCTCTGCATGGGACCTGAGCGGCAATCAGGTGGTTCTGAAGGACGGCACCGGCCTGATCGTTGCACAGCTTTACTCCAGCGCTTCCGGCCAGTTCAACGGTCAGACCTCTACCGGATCGCCGATCTCGCTGTACCGTTAAGGCCCCTCCGTATTTATGCTGGACAGCTCGCGCTATAGGTGTATATTTGCATAGCTACCGGAAAGGCTGTGCAAATGTCAAAATATGAACCACTGCGGGAACACTTGGCACGACTGGAAGATGTTGTCTGGGCGGCCAAGCTGAACGAAGTCGAAGATATCATAGGCTCGTCGCTGCCCAAGAGCGCCCGGGAACACCGGACATGGTGGGCAAATTCCGGCGGCAGCCTCGTTCACCAGAACGCCTGGCTTGATGCCGGCTGGCGGGTAGAGCGAACCGATCTCATGCGCGATGTCATCGTCTTCCGCCGGTTGCGCATCGGCGGAACCGTGGCCGGGGTGTCCGCCCGTATGGATCGGACCGCCAAGAATCCTCAGAAAACTGCAGAAAAGCGGCTCACCAAGGAAATGGCGGCCCTTCGTCAGCCTGCAACCGTGACGTTGCGCTCCGAATGGACCACGCTTGGCGATGTCCAGCGCACGCCCTGTTCCAATTCCATCATTCCGCAGGAAGGCGGCGTTGTGCGCTTCGCGGCCATGGAAGGCGACGAAGTCGTCACTGCCATCGTCGCAACCTTGTCGGTTCACAAGGCCTATCGCAGCCTGCGCATGGCGATGAAGGGTCTGGACGACGATACCGGCAGCCGCGTCGGCACGGAGCTGTTCAAGAAGGCCGGTTTCGATGCCGCCGCACCAATCGAATGCGATGTGGTCAAGTCCGGCAATGCCTGGCTGCTGACCGACGGTCGTGGCCGCAAGGCCAATCTGGACGACCAGTCCGAGTGTTATCTGGTTGCCCAGCTGCTCTATCTTCAGGAAGTTCAGAACGGTCGAAAGACAGCCCTTTACCTGCGCTAAGCGTTGTCTGAGTGCTTTTTGCGCTCAGCCGGGCACAGGCATGATGGCCGGGTCCAGTCAGGCCGAGCCGTTTGGGCGTTCATGATTGCGTTCCTCCCGCACAGGACCCCTCCCTGTGCCCTGCGCCCGTAACCCTCCCACCGGTTGCGGGCGCTGTTTGTTCAGAGGGCGTGCTGCCTTCCTGTTTCGAGTTCCTCAAGGTTTGGCCTGTGCTTCTCTGCCCCTATTCAGTGAATTGCGAACCGGACTGCTGGGTGCAGTGTTCCGTTAAGGTGGGCAGTTATGGCGGCGCCGGAAGGAGCGTCATCGCTGGATCAGTCGCATACCTTCCGCTGAGAGCACGCCTTCGATGAAGGATGTCTTGCCGGAATTGTATGTTTCCCAGTCGGGGGTCGAACCGGCCTTGAGGGCAAGGTCCCGTTTCAAGGCGGCATAGCGCCCAGCAAGGCTGGCATCGCCGCGCAAGGCGTCGCGAAATTGGCGCCGCTGATCAGGTGAGGGGCAATCGGATGCACACAGACACAGCCGATGCGCGATAATCAGCTCTTGATTTTCCCTCTCGTTCGGCCGGGGGCCTGGCCCGGCTGGCCGGGTCATTTGCACTTCGTCTTCCCGAAAGCGGGTGCCGAGATCATGGTAGCCATACAGCAGGAGGTCGTTGCTGAGTGCAGCCGGTGAAAATCCGGGAGCCAGCGTTACATCGATATGAAGTTTGGGTTTGGCAATCAGCCCAGGGACGGCCGTGGACCCGACATGGTCCAGGCGCAGGGCCCTTGCTCCCAGGAGATGTCCGAGGTCGTCGATCAGCAGGTCAGACTGGCGAAACCAGTCCGGATTATGTGGGAGCAACGGAATGGACATGAGGTCTGAAATCCTTAAATTTCAAACGGTTGAAAAACAAATCCGTAAGAATGTGTGATCGTATGCAACCATATCATGACTTGCATCTGCGACGTTTTGACCTTATTCCGCCGTGCAAATAGATACGTCCAAGACCCCATGAATTCTCATGGAGGGAGCAGCACCCTTGAAGATGGAACTGCCGGTCAACCGCGCCCTGAGCGCCCGCTACGACGCGCTCATCGCGTCGGGTGAGATCAAGGAAGACCCCGTGCAACGGGAGGCGGTGCGCCAGCTCGATCTCCTGAACACCCGTCTTGCCGAAACCCGCCTGGCCTCCAAGAAAAGTTCACTTGGCTGGCTGTTCGCCAACAAGAAGAACCAGCTCTGGGCCTCCGTACAGGGGCTGTACATGTGGGGCGGTGTCGGGCGCGGCAAGACGATGCTGATGGACCTCTTTTACGAGGTCACGGTCATCCGCCGCAAAAGGCGTGTGCATTTCCATGAATTCATGACCGATGTGCACGAGCGCATTCATGCCCACCGCCAGGCGCACAAGCGCGGCGAGGTCAAGGGTGACGATCCGATCCCGCCCGTGGCGAGCCAGATTGCCGAAGAAACGCGGCTGCTGCTGTTTGATGAGTTCTCGGTGACCGACATTGCCGATGCGATGATCCTCGGCCGCCTGTTCACCCAGCTTTTCGAGCGCGGCGTCATCGTTGTCGCCACGTCCAACGTCGAGCCGTCTCTCCTCTACAAGGACGGGCTCAACCGCCAGCTGTTCCTGCCCTTCATCAAGATGCTGACCTCCAAGGTGGAAGTGCTGCATCTGGACAGTCCGACGGATTACCGGCTGGAGAAGCTTGCTGGTGCGCCGGTCTATGTCACGCCTCTGGGCGAGAGTGCAAACGCCCAGATGGATGAGCTCTTTGCCAAGCTGACGCACGGCATGACACCGCATTCCGAAGAGCTGGAGAACAAGGGCCGCAAGATCGCCGTTCCCTGTGTCGCGGCCGGAGCGGCCAGGTTCACCTTCGACGACCTGTGCATGCAGCCGTTGGGGGCGAGTGATTATCTGCGCATCGCTCATGCCTTCGGCACGGTGTTTCTGGACAACGTGCCCGTGCTGTCCAAGGCGCGGCGCAACGAAGCCAAGCGCTTCATCAATCTGATCGATACGCTTTACGATAACGGCATCAAGCTGGTGGTATCGGCTGAGGCCGAGCCGCAGGATCTTTACGTCGGCGAGGACGGCACGGAAGCCTTTGAATTCGACCGGACAGCCTCCCGGTTGATCGAGATGCGGTCCGAGGCGTACCTTGCGGGAGAAAGACGACAAGTACACGCATAGGTATGCATTCCCTATAGGTGAATTATGCAGACGGGAAGATCTGAGAAAATTTGTCCGGCATCGCGCAATATTCTTTTGGCGAGGTTGCGCGGGCGGATCAAAGGGAGTAGTGCCATCCTCAGTCATCAGAGGATGGCATGGAGTTCCATCTTACGTAAAGGGAAACTTTCGAAATGGCGCGGAACAAGATTGCCTTGATCGGCTCTGGTCAGATCGGCGGCACGCTCGCACATCTGGCAGGTTTGAAGGAACTGGGAGACATCGTGCTCTTCGACATCGCGGAAGGTGTTCCGCAGGGTAAGGCGCTCGACCTGGCCGAGTCCTCCCCGGTCGATGGCTTCGATGCCAAAATGGCGGGTGCCAACAGCTACGAAGCCATCGAAGGCTCGGACGTTGTCATCGTTACCGCCGGTGTTCCGCGTAAACCCGGCATGAGCCGCGACGACCTTCTGGAAATCAACCTGAAGGTTATGGAGCAGGTTGGCGCCGGCATCGCAAAGTATGCCCCGAACGCATTCGTCATCTGCATCACCAACCCGCTCGACGCGATGGTCTGGGCCCTGCAGAAGTTCTCCGGTCTGCCGAAGAACAAGGTCGTCGGCATGGCAGGCGTACTGGATAGCGCCCGTTTCCGTTACTTCCTGGCAGACGAGTTCAACGTCTCCATCGAAGATGTGACCGCATTCGTTCTCGGCGGCCACGGCGACACCATGGTGCCGCTGACCCGCTATTCCACCGTTGCCGGCATCCCGCTCACCGACCTGGTCAAGATGGGCTGGTGCACTGCCGAGCGTCTGGAAGAAATCGTCCAGCGCACCCGTGACGGCGGCGCGGAGATCGTCGGCCTTCTGAAGACCGGCTCCGCTTTCTACGCTCCGGCGGCTTCCGCCATCGCAATGGCAGAAAGCTACCTGAAGGACAAGAAGCGCGTTCTGCCGTGTGCTGCTGCTCTCGACGGCCAGTACGGCCTGAAGGACACCTATGTGGGCGTTCCGGTCGTGATCGGCGCCGATGGCGTCGAGCGCATCATCGAGATCGACCTGCAGGGCGACGAAAAGGCCAACTTCGACAAGTCTGTCGCTTCCGTCGACGGTCTGGTCGAGGCCTGCAAGAAAATTCAGCCGGCGCTCGCCTGAACCGGGCCCGCCTAAGGGAATTTGCGGCCGTTCTTCCTGCCGGGAAGAACGGTCCTCCGACAACGGGGGAAACACATGAACATTCATGAATACCAGGCCAAGGCCGTTCTGAAGGAATACGGTGCACCGGTGGCCGAAGGCGTTGCCATCTTCTCCGCCGACGAAGCCGAAGCAGCCGCCAAGAGCCTTCCGGGCCCGCTCTGGGTCGTGAAGTCGCAGATCCACGCTGGTGGCCGCGGCAAGGGCAAGTTCAAGGAACTGTCCGCTGATGCCAAGGGCGGTGTCCGTCTGGCTTTCTCGCTGGACGAAGTCACGTCCAACGCCAAGGAAATGCTTGGCAACACGCTGGTCACCAAACAGACCGGTGCCGCTGGCAAGGTGGTCAACCGTCTCTACATCGAAGACGGCGCCGACATCGAGCGTGAGCTTTACCTCTCCATTCTGGTCGACCGGACCGTTGGCCGCCCGGCTTTCGTTGTCTCCACCGAAGGTGGCATGGACATTGAAGCGGTGGCCGAAGAAACCCCCGAAAAGATCGTCACCCTGCCGATCGATCCGGAAACCGGTGTGACCGAAGCCGATGCCGCCAAGCTGTGCGACGCGCTGGAACTGACCGGTGCGGCACGCGAAGACGGCATGAAGCTGTTCCCGATCCTGCACACGGCTTTCGTCGAGAAGGACATGAGCCTTCTGGAAGTCAACCCGCTGATCGTCATGAAGGACGGCCGCCTGCGCGTACTGGACGCCAAGGTTTCCTTCGACGGCAACGCTCTGTTCCGTCATCCGGACATCATGGAGCTGCGCGACGTCACCGAGGAAGACGACAAGGAAATCGAGGCCTCCAAGTACGACCTCGCCTATGTCGCTCTCGACGGTGACATCGGCTGCATGGTCAACGGTGCCGGCCTTGCCATGGCGACCATGGACATCATCAAGCTCTACGGCGCCGAGCCGGCCAACTTCCTTGATGTTGGCGGGGGTGCTTCCAAGGAGAAGGTGACGGCCGCGTTCAAGATCATCACGTCCGATCCGAACGTGAAGGGCATCCTGGTCAACATCTTCGGCGGCATCATGCGCTGCGACGTGATCGCGGAAGGCGTGGTTGCAGCCGTCAAGGAAGTCGGCCTGCAGGTTCCGCTCGTTGTTCGCCTGGAAGGCACCAACGTGGAACTCGGCAAGAAGATCATCAACGAAAGCGGTCTGAACGTGATCGCCGCTGACGATCTCGACGACGCCGCCCAGAAAATCGTGAAAGCGGTCAAGGGTTAATGTTCAAACTGGCACCAATTGCTGCCCTGTTTGGTCTGGGGATTTTGCTGACGGCCTGTAGCGGTGAATTGTCACCAACTACGGAAGAGCTATCAGCTTGTGCTCAGGGAATTCTCAAACACGGCAGTGTAGGTGTCCGAGGTGATGAGTACGGTTACCGTTCGTTTTCCGGCACCTCAGGTCGTTCCGTTCAAATCAACTATCCCTCCACCAACAAGAGACCAGGCTTCACCTGTACGATTGTTGATGGCGAAATCGTTGAGATTGTGCGGTTTGATCTGATTTTTCCGACGGACGGCAAAGAGCTTTGACCCTGCGATTTCGAGCTGAGGAAACTAAAATATGTCGATCCTCGTCAATAAAGACACGAAAATCATCGTTCAGGGCCTGACCGGCAAGACCGGCACGTTCCACACGGAACAGGCGCTTGAATATTACGGCACCAAGATGGTTGCCGGCGTGCACCCGAAAAAGGGTGGCGAGACCTGGTCTTCCGGTGTCGACAGCGCTGCATCCCTGCCGATCTATGCGAGCGTTGGCGAAGCCAGGGAAGCAACCGGTGCCGATGCCTCCGTGATCTACGTTCCGCCGGCAGGCGCGGGCGCCGCGATCATCGAAGCTATCGAAGCGGAAGTTCCGTTCATCGTCTGCATCACCGAAGGCATCCCGGTTGCCGACATGGTCAAGGTCAAGGCCAAGCTGGAGAAATCCAAGTCGCGCCTCCTCGGCCCGAACTGCCCCGGTATCCTGACCCCGGAAGAATGCAAGATCGGCATCATGCCGGGCTCCATCTTCAAGAAAGGCTCCGTCGGTGTTGTTTCCCGCTCCGGCACCCTTACTTATGAAGCTGTCTTCCAGACCACCAATGCCGGCCTCGGCCAGACGACGGCTGTCGGTATCGGTGGCGACCCGGTCAAGGGCACCGAGTTCATCGACGTCCTGGAAATGTTCCTGGCTGACGACGAAACCCAGTCGATCATCATGATCGGCGAAATCGGTGGCTCCGCGGAAGAAGACGCGGCGCAGTTCCTGAAGGACGAAGCCAAGCGCGGCCGGTCCAAGCCGATGGCTGGTTTCATCGCCGGACGGACAGCGCCTCCGGGTCGCACCATGGGCCACGCCGGTGCCGTTATTTCAGGCGGCAAGGGCGGTGCAGAAGACAAGATCGCTGCGATGGAAGCTGCTGGCATCAAGGTGTCACCGTCTCCTGCGAAGCTCGGCGAGACCCTTCTCGAAGTCTTGAAGGGCTGATTCTGCAAGAATCTTTAGCGATGGGGACGGAAACTGTTTACGTTTCCTGTCGCATGATGAAAGGATGGGTTCCGGCGCGGTTGACGTGCCGTAACCATTTTTCGAGGGGTCGGTGGAAACCATCGGCCATTGTAGGGAAACCGGCCGCGGGTCAATTTTTCGGGCCCGCCTAAACAAAAGGGCGGAGGATACCTCCGCTAAAGGACATGGCACGGCAGGAAGCGAACAACGTATTCGCACTGACGTCGTTGCTTTACGGCGCCAACGCAGCCTATATCGAAGACCTCTACGCACAGTACAAGACAGATCCGAGCTCGGTCGACGCCGAGTGGCAGGACTTCTTTGCAGCCTTCCAGGACGAGAAGGAAGCAGTGCTGAAAGAGGCTCGCGGGGCGACCTGGAAACGCAAGGACTGGCCGATCGAGGCCAATGGCGACCTCGTCAATGCATTCGACGGCAACTGGGGCCCGATTGAGCAGAAGCTCGGCGACAAACTGAAGAAGAAGGCTGAAGCCAAGGGCGAGCCGGTTTCGGATCAGGAAGTTCATCAGGCGACCCGCGATTCCGTTCGCGCCCTGATGATGATCCGCGCCTATCGCATGCGCGGCCATCTTCATGCAGATCTCGACCCCCTGGGCCTGGCCGGCAAGGGCGATCACGAGGAGCTGCATCCCTCCTCCTACGGCTTCACCGAAGCCGACTGGGACCACAAGATCTTCATCGACCACGTGCTGGGTCTGGAATACGCCACCATCCGCGAGATGATGGACATCCTGAAGCGGACCTATTGCTCGACGCTGGGTGTCGAGTTCATGCATATCTCCGATCCGGCGGCCAAGGCCTGGATCCAGGAGCGCATTGAAGGTCCGGACAAGCAGGTTGCCTTCACCACGGAAGGCAAGAAGGCGATCCTGAACAAGCTGGTCGAAGCCGAAGGTTTCGAAAAGTTTCTGGACGTCAAATACACCGGCACCAAGCGCTTCGGCCTGGATGGCGGTGAAGCGCTGATCCCGGCGCTGGAACAGATCATCAAACGCGGCGGCTCGATGGGCCTTAAGGAAATCGTGTTCGGCATGGCCCACCGCGGCCGCCTGAACGTGCTTTCCCAGGTGATGGCCAAGCCGCACCGGGCAATCTTCCACGAGTTCAAGGGCGGCTCCTACGCGCCGGACGATGTGGAAGGCTCCGGCGACGTGAAGTATCACCTCGGCGCGTCTTCCGACCGGACGTTCGACGGCAATGACGTGCACCTGTCGCTGACGGCAAACCCCTCGCACCTGGAAATCGTCAACCCGGTGGTTCTGGGCAAGGCGCGCGCCAAGCAGGATCAGCTGGCTGCCGACGAGAACGGCAATTTCGTCGATACGACCGAAATCGACCGCGGCACGGTTCTGCCGCTGCTGCTGCACGGCGACGCCGCATTCGCCGGCCAGGGCGTTGTTGCGGAATGCTTTGGCCTGTCCGCGCTGCGTGGCCACCGCACCGGCGGTTCGGTCCATGTGATCATCAACAACCAGATCGGCTTCACCACCAACCCGCGCTTCTCGCGGTCTTCGCCCTATCCGTCGGATATGGCGAAGGTGATCGAGGCACCGATCTTCCACGTCAACGCGGATGATCCGGAAGCCGTCGTCTTTGCGGCCAAGATCGCGATTGAATATCGCCAGACGTTCCATCGTCCGGTGGTCATCGACATGATCTGCTATCGCCGCTTCGGTCACAACGAGGGCGACGAGCCGGCGTTCACGCAGCCGATCATGTACCGCAAGATCCGCAAGCATGCGACGACGCTGCAGCTCTACTCCGAACGCCTGATCAAGGAAGGTGTTCTGACGCAGGACGAAGTCGAGCACATGAAAGCCGACTGGCGCAAGCATCTGGACGACGAGTTCGATGCCGGTCAGGCCTTCAAGCCGAACAAGGCCGACTGGCTGGACGGCAAGTGGGCAGGCATGAAACGGGCCGACGACGAGGACGATCCGCGTCGCGGTGAAACCGGTCTGCCAATGGATGAACTGAAGTCGATCGGCCGGGCTCTGACCCACGTGCCGGACGGTTTCAACATCCACCGCACGATCGCGCGCTTCATGAACCAGCGCGAGCGGATGATCGAGACCGGCGAAGGCATCGACTGGGCAACCGCTGAAGCGCTTGCCTTCGGTTCGCTGCTGAAGGAAGGCCACCCGGTGCGCCTGTCCGGTCAGGATTGCGAACGCGGCACGTTCTCGCAGCGCCATTCGGTCCTGTACGATCAGGAAGACGAGAGCCGTTACATTCCGCTCAACAACGTCTCTCCCGATCAGCAGCGCTACGAGGTCATCAACTCGATGCTCTCGGAAGAAGCCGTGCTCGGCTTCGAATATGGCTACTCGCTGGCAGAGCCGCGTGCCCTGACCCTTTGGGAAGCCCAGTTCGGCGATTTCGCCAACGGCGCCCAGGTGGTCTTCGACCAGTTCATCTCTTCGGGTGAGCGCAAGTGGCTGCGCATGTCCGGCCTCGTCTGCCTGCTGCCGCATGGCTACGAAGGTCAGGGACCTGAGCACTCTTCCGCCCGTCTGGAGCGTTACCTCCAGCTTTGCGCTGAAGACAACATGCAGGTTGCGAATTGTTCGACGCCGTCGAACTACTTCCACATCCTGCGTCGTCAGCTGCGCCGCGATATCCGCAAGCCGCTTATCCTCATGACGCCAAAATCCTTGCTGCGTCACAAGAAGGCGGTATCCACGCTGCAGGAACTGGGGCCGGAGTCCTCCTTCCACCGTCTGTTGTGGGACGACTGGGGGCCGAACCTGAATTCGGAAGGCAAGCTGGTTTCAGACGACAAGATCCGGCGCGTCGTGATGTGCTCGGGCAAGGTCTACTATGATCTGTTCGAAGAGCGCGAAAAGCGCGGCGTCAACGACGTCTACCTGCTCCGCGTCGAACAGCTCTATCCGTTCCCGAAAAAGGCGCTGATGCTGGAACTGGCGCGCTTCCCGCAGGCCGAAATGGTCTGGTGTCAGGAAGAGCCCAAGAACATGGGCAGCTGGTTCTTCGTCGAGTCCTACATCGAATGGGTCCTGGAGCAGATCGACGCCAAGCACAAGCGCCCGCGCTATGCTGGCCGCAATGCGATGGCATCGACCGCAACCGGCCTGATGTCCTCGCATCTGGCGCAGTTGCAGGCGTTCCTCGAAGAGGCTCTGGGAAGTTAGTCACAAGAGGGCCTTCGGGCCCTCTTTCAAAAATTTGGCCAGGTAATTTTAAGAGAAGGCGACCATGGCAACCGAAATTCGCGTCCCCACGCTGGGTGAATCCGTTTCCGAAGCGACTATTGCGCAGTGGTTCAAGAAACCGGGCGACGCCGTCAGCCAGGACGAACCCCTTGTGGAACTGGAAACCGACAAGGTAACCGTCGAAGTTCCGGCACCGGCCGCGGGCACGCTGGAAAGCATCGTGGTCAAGGAAGGCGACACCGTTGAAGTTGGCGCCCTGCTCGGTCAGATCGCAGAAGGCGCCGGTGCTCCGGCCGCGAAGGCTGAAGCGGCTCCGGCAAAGGCTGATGCCAAGGCCGAAACCAAATCCGAAAAGGCTCAGCTGGTCGATGTCGTCACGCCGAGCGCGGGCGAATCCGTCACCGAGGCGGAAGTCGGCGAATGGAGCGTGAAGGTCGGTGATGTCGTCAAGGCCGACGACACGCTGGTGGAACTGGAAACCGACAAGGCAGCCCAGGAAGTTCCGGCCCCGGTTGCCGGCACCATCGTCAAGATCGCAGTCGAAACCGGTACGACCGTGGAACCCGGCGTTCTGCTCTGCCAGATCGATCCGTCAGGCGAAGGTGCTGCTGCTGCTCCGGCAGCTGCTGCACCGGCACCGGCTGCGTCCGCTCCGGCCGCAAGCGGCGGGTCTTCCATGCCGCCGGCTCCGTCTGCTCAGAAGATGATGGCTGAAAACAACCTTTCCGCCGACCAGGTTGCCGGGTCCGGCAAGCGTGGTCAGGTGCTGAAGGAAGACGTCATCAACGCGATCGCCTCCGGTGCAACCTCTTCGTCGTCAGCCCCGTCGGCTGCTCCCGTTGCACGTGGCCCGGTTGCCGCCCAGGACGAAATTCGCGAAGAACGCGTTCGCATGACCAAGCTGCGCCAGACCATTGCGCGCCGCCTGAAGGACGCACAGAACTCCGCGGCCATGCTTACCACCTACAACGAAGTGGACATGGGCCCGGTCATGGAACTGCGCAAGCAGTACAAGGACCTGTTTGAGAAGAAACACGGCGTCAAGCTCGGCTTCATGGGCTTCTTCACCAAGGCGGTGACCCATGCGCTGAAAGAGATCCCGGCAGTCAATGCCGAGATCGACGGCACCGACATCATCTACAAGAACTTCTGCCACATCGGCGTCGCCGTCGGCACGGACAAGGGCCTTGTGGTCCCGGTTGTGCGTGACGCGGACCAGATGTCCATCGCAGAGATCGAGCAGGAAATCGGCAATCTCGGCCGCAAGGCGCGCGACGGCAAGCTGGGCATGGCTGATATGTCCGGCGGCACCTTCACCATCTCCAATGGCGGGGTGTATGGTTCACTGATGTCTTCGCCGATCCTGAACGCGCCGCAGTCCGGTATTCTGGGCATGCACAAGATCCAGGAACGTCCGATGGCTGTGAACGGCCAGGTGGTGATCCGCCCGATGATGTATCTGGCGCTCTCCTATGACCACCGGATTGTCGACGGCAAGGAAGCCGTGACCTTCCTGGTTCGCGTCAAGGAAAGCCTGGAAGATCCGCAGCGTCTGGTTCTGGATCTCTGATCCGGTTCAGTGCCTTGCGAGTACCTTGCCGGGAACGCCCCGGCAGGGTACCCGGACATTTTAAGGTTGCCTGGCCAGCGGCGTTCCAGCTCTCGCGGTTGAATGCCCGTCGGTCTGGCCCAGGAGGAGCCGCATTGTGAGCCTGGAATTTTTGATTACTGCTCTTGTCGTGGTGCTCGTTCCGGGCACCGGTGTTGTTTATACGGTTGCCGTCGGACTTGGCAGAGGCCGTCAGGCATCCGTTGCCGCGGCCTTCGGCTGCACCCTCGGTATCATTCCCGCAATTCTTGCGTCCGTCGTGGGCCTGGCGGCGCTGATGCACACCAGTGCCCTGGTATTCCAGGGCGTGAAATACGCCGGTGTCGCCTATCTTCTCTACCTCGCCTGGCAGACGCTGAAAGACAGCGGACCGATGGAACTGAAAGCTGACAGGGGTTCGCGCAAGAGCTTCCTTGCAACGGCGCGCACCGGCTTCCTGATCAACATCCTCAATCCCAAGCTGACGGTATTCTTCCTCGCCTTCCTGCCGCAATTCGTCAGCCATGATGCCGTCAATCCAACGCTCGACATGCTGCTGATGGGCGGCGTCTTCATGGCAATGACCTTCGTTGTCTTTGTCATCTATGGCGCGTTTGCTTCACTGGTCGGCGAGAAGGTGTTGAAGAGCGATCGCGTGATGGTCTGGATGCGCCGGACCGTGGCTGCAACCTTCGCCGGGTTCGGTTTGCGGCTGGCTCTGGCGGAGCAATAATCGGATCATCGCCGACACGGTGTGAGACGGTCAGGAGGAACAGGAATATGAACGCCATAAAGCGTTATGCCCTTTCGGTTGTTCTTGTCGTCTGGACCGTCCTCGGACTGATAGTCGCTTCGCACGCAAGCGAACAACGCACTGCGCTTGTGATCGGAAACGCGCAATATGGCTATGGCCCGCTCGCCAATCCGGTCAATGACGCTCTGGCCATCGCCCGCGCCCTCGACAAGGCCGGTTTCGAGGTCATCCTTCAGACTGACGCCAACCGCGATGCCATGGAGCAGGCGATCCGGGCCTTCGGTGATCGGCTAAAAAAGGAGGGTGGCGTCGGCCTGTTCTATTACGCCGGCCACGGTATCCAGATTAAAGGCGAAAACTACCTGCTGCCTGTGGCAGGGGATGCGCCGGCGGACGAGGTCCTGCAGCAGCAGTCGGTCGCGGTCAGCGAGGCCGTGGAAGTAATGACGTCGTCCCATGACGGGCTCAACATCGTCGTGCTGGACGCTTGCCGCAACAATCCCCTCGGTGGGGCATCGTCCGGCCTGTCGCGGATCGACAGCAATGCGCGCCTGTTCGTCTCGTATTCGACGTCACCTGGCTCCGTGGCTCTGGACGGGCAGGGCAGCAACAGCCCTTTCACCAAGCATCTTGCCAGCGCCATCGCGACCCCGGCGCTCAATCTGGAAGAAACCTTCAAGCGCACGCTGAAGGGTGTCTTCCAGGAAACGAACGGCCAGCAAACGCCCTGGATTTCCTCGTCCTTCTTCGGAGATTTCACCTTCGTTGACGGCGGCGCGGATAATCCGGCAGGATCGGTGCCCAAGATGGCCGCTCTTGCGGCCATCGGAACCGCACTCAAGGAGAGCGCCGCGCGCACCGGTCCGGCCCGCCAGATCTCGGGTGTTTACCGGGTCGAGGGAACCAACCCGAACGGAACGACCTACGACGGCATGCTGGCAATCACGCCGGAAGACCGGAATGTGCGGCTCACCTGGTGGATCGGGACCGACGTCTTCACCGGCGTCGGCGAGTTCGCCGGCCGCATGCTGGTGGTCAACTGGGGAGACAAGCACCCTGTCGTCTATTCCTTCACTGGCGCGGAAACGCTGGACGGTGAATGGGCGGACGGCTCGGCCAGCGAAAAGCTGACGCTCTATTCGCGCACTGCGCCGGTCGAGGCGGAAGGGCTGACTGGCAACTATTCGGTTGCCGGCCGAAACCCGGACGGCACGACATATGACGGTACGGTCGTGTTGACGCAGCAGGGCCGGACATTCACGCTGATCTGGACAGTCGGCACCGACAGCTATCGCGGCGTGGGTAAACTGGACGGCAACGTGCTGACGGTGGACTGGGGCGACAAGACGCCGGTGGTTTACGCGGTCATGGCGGACGGGCATTTGAAAGGCCTCTGGGCCGCGGGCCGCGGCGCTGAAGAACTGACGCGCATTCAAGGGCAATAGGAACGGGAGCCGGTGGGAATTCATGACTGACACGGTTGTATTGGTAACGGGCGGGAGCCGGGGGATCGGCGCTGCCGTCAGCCGCAAGGTTGCGGCGCTCGGTCACAAGGTGATCGTCAACTACACGCACAACCAGGCTGCCGCCGATGCTCTCGTCGAGGAAATCAAGGCGGCCGGCGGCGAGGCCGTGGCAGTTCAGGGTGACGTCCAGAACGAAGCCGACGTGCTGCATCTTTTCGCCGAAGCCGACAAGCTCGGCACTCTTAAGGGTCTGGTCAACAATGCCGGTGTTGTCGACTATTCCCAGCGCGTCGATGAAATGACCCTGGAACGTCTGACACGAATGTTCTCCATCAACGTGATCGGCGCCTTCCTGTGTGCCCGCGAAGCGGTCAGACGCATGTCGACCAAGCATGGCGGCACCGGCGGCGTGATCGTCAATCTCGGGTCTGCAGCCTCCAAGCTGGGGTCACCTGCCCAATATGTCGATTATGCTGCCTCCAAGGGGGCTATCGATACCATGACTGTCGGATTGGCGCTGGAAGTTGCCGACGAAGGTGTTCGCGTCAACGGTATTCGCCCCGGCATTATCGACACAGATATCCACGCCTCGGGCGGCCATCCTGATCGGGTGGCCCAGCTCAGGTCCAAACTGCCGATGAAACGTGCCGGAACCGCCGACGAGGTGGCCGAAGCGATTCTGTGGCTTCTCTCCGACCAGTCCAGCTATACGACCGGTGCCATCCTCGATGTCTCCGGCGGCCGGGCAATCCTTCCCTAACCCCCATTCAAACCAGAAATGAAAGAGGCAAAGGCGACCAAAATGTCCCAATATGATCTCGTCGTCATCGGAACCGGTCCTGGCGGCTACGTCTGCGCGATCAAGGCTGCGCAGCTCGGCCTGAAAACGGCTGTCGTCGAAAAACGCGCAACGCTTGGCGGCACCTGCCTCAACATCGGCTGCATCCCGTCCAAGGCGCTGCTGCATGCCTCGGAAATGTTCGAAGAAGCCGGCCACGGTTTCGAAAAACTCGGCATCAAGGTCGCGAAGCCCAAGCTCGATCTGCCGGCGATGATGGAACACAAGACCGGTGTGGTCGATGCCAATGTGAACGGCGTTGCCTTCCTGATGAAGAAGAACAAGATCGACGTTCACACCGGTACCGGCAAGATCCTGGCCAAAGGCAAGGTCGAGGTTACCGATGCCGACGGCAAGGCAAGCGTACTGGAAACGAAGAACATCGTGATTGCCACCGGTTCCGACGTCATGCCGCTGCCGGGTGTGGAGATCGACGAGAAGCAGGTGGTCTCTTCCACCGGCGCTCTGGAACTGGACAAGGTGCCCGGCAAGCTGCTCGTCGTCGGTGGTGGTGTCATCGGCCTTGAGCTCGGCTCTGTCTGGAACCGTCTCGGGTCGGAAGTGACCGTGGTCGAGTTCATGGACAAGATCCTCGGACCGATGGACGGTGACGTTTCCAAGAACTTCCAGCGCATGCTGAAAAAGCAGGGCATGGAATTCAAGCTGTCCTCCAAGGTCACGGGTGTCGAGAAGAAAGGCAAGGGCCTGGCCGTGACTGTCGAGCCGGCAAAGGGCGGCGATGCGCAGGTTCTCGAGGCCGACATCGTTCTGGTTGCCATCGGTCGCCGTCCATACACGGAAGGCCTGGGCCTTGATGGGGCAGGTGTTGCCCTGGACGAGCGCGGCCGTGTCAAGATCGACACCCACTACAAGACCAATGTCGACGGCATCTACGCCATCGGCGATGTGGTCGTCGGTCCGATGCTGGCCCACAAAGCCGAGGACGAAGGCGTTGCCGTTGCCGAAATGCTGGCGGGCCAGGCTGGTCACGTGAACTATGATGTCATCCCGGGTGTTGTCTACACCCAGCCGGAAGTCGCTTCCGTCGGCAAGACCGAGGAAGAACTGAAGGCGGCCGGCGTCGAGTACAAGACCGGCAAATTTGTCTTCTCCGCAAACGGCCGCGCGCGCGCCATGAACAAGACCGACGGTTTTGCCAAGGTTCTGGCGGACGCAAAGACCGACCGCGTGCTTGGTGTTCACATCGTCGGCTTCGGTGCCGGTGAGATGATCCACGAAGCTGCTGTCCTTATGGAGTTCGGTGGATCTTCCGAAGACCTTGCACGCACCTGCCACGCCCACCCGACCATGTCGGAAGCGGTCAAGGAAGCAGCCCTCGGCGCATTTGCGAAGTCGATCCACGCGTAATCAACGCTTGAACGATGTCTTTTCGATATCGGTTCGGGGCATCCGGTCACCGGGTGCCCCGTAACATTTTTGTTGGATCTGCCGTCCTGCGGACCGGCAGACGCCATTCAAGTTTGAAGCTCTGCAAGTAAACGTAAAAAATGCCGCGCATCTGCAACTAATGCGCTAGAGTGTTGTCCTGTCAGGGGTGGTGCATTTCAAAAAAAGGCAGGAGATGCTTTGCTTGAAAGGCAACGGGGCAACAATCAAAATCTGAATTTCACCCGCGGCTGGCTGCCAGTCGTTGCAGGGGGCGTATTGCCGTTGGTTTGCGGCCTGGTGTTTTTCTGGCCGGAGCGAACCATTCCCTACGTGGATGACCTCTTCTTTATTCCCTGGGCATCCGAATTTGCGCAAACGGGCCGTCACTTGAATCCGCTTCTTGCGGTCCAGTTCCCGGGGCTGGAATCCTATCATCTCCAGCCAAGGCTTCATTTCATTCTGTCCGGCTGGTTTTTGAAAGCCGCGGGGATCAGCACCGCGACAATCGTCCTGTACGAATTCCTCTGTTACGTGGCGACCAGCCTGGTCTTCGTGGTGTTCTGCCTCAGATTGAACCTCCGCACCGCTGCGCTTTTCACACCGTTGATCTTTGCGCCCATGTATGTCGTTTCCGGCTTCCGGCTGGAACTGACGGGTTCATTCATCTGGATGCTCGGACTGCTGCTGGTCCTGCCGGTTGCAGTCAGGGCAGGTACGGGTGACACGCGGCAGACCGGTCCGGAAACTGTTTCCGCCGTTGCGGGTACCGCGCTTCTGGGAATTGCTCCGCTGACTGCACTGTCCATGCTTGCCTGGAGTGTTGGCGTCATTGCCGTTCTTCAGATCTGGAGGCTCAGGACTCGGCAGGCAAGCCTCGTTCGTGTGCTGATTGAAGGCCTTGTCGCCCTCGCTATTGCCGTTGCCCTGTTTGCGGTCTCGGTGAACTTCGAGTTTGCCGAGTTCTTCCGGCAGATCGCCTATCATTCCAGCCGGTCACATGGCTCCGGCAAGTTCAATGTGGAAGCGATCTTCCGGGCTGCCATGTTTGCAGGCGTATCTTGGGTTGTTTTCCGCAAATCCCGCACTGCCGGGATAATCGGCTTTTGCCTTGCCGCGGGACAATTATTCGGCGCCTTCGTGCATGACCGGCCGCTGATCCGGAATCTTGCGGCCGCAATGTTGTTTCTGCTGGCGGTCGACGTGCTGTTGAAAGACCACTGGCACAGGGTGAAGCTTGGCCTTTGCGCCGCATTGGTGCTGGCGCTTTCCTCCAACTTCATCGTTTTCTATGTGCTGTCGGAACCTTTGCCAAACAGGCAAGCGGTGGTCGAGGCCTACCGGCAGGATCTGGCGGATGGAAAGCGGGTCTTTATCGACGAAACGATGGCCCACCATTTTCTGGATCAGAAAACGTCCGGTGCCCTGTCCTGGACCTGGGGAGGCACATTTCCCAAGGGGCGGCCGACCAGTATGGCAGACCTGAAGGAAGGCGACGTCTGGTATGTCAGCGAATATACCCTGCTCGGATACCTGAAGGGCAGGCATGACGTTGCTGAAAGGGTTTGGCCGAAGAACGACTATCCCCACGTCCTCCAGTTCTCCTGCATTCTGGGCCGTCATTCCTGTAATCTGCCTGCCAAACGCTGGACAATGATGCGCCTGGAAAGGCTAGGGGGAACGGTGATGGCAACGGAACTCGGCTCAGGCGCCGGACCAAGACCGATAGACGAAAGCTAGCAGCACGCTCCCTGGCGGCTGCTATCGGCACGAACGTGCGTGCCGTAGGGGGGAGACACGGGACTGGACAAGGCTAGCCTGAAGCCGGGCAAAAAGGCTTGTCAGTGCTCCTTCAGGCAGAGACCATGGTCGCCGAAAGCCTTCAGAACGTTGCATTCGGTCACCGTGTGGTCGCCTTCACAGCTTGTTGCGATGCGCTTCAACTCCGCCTCCAGTTTGCGCAGGTGGGCAATCCGCTGGCGCACTGCCTTCAACTGATCTTCGGCAATTCGGTTGGCGGCTTCGCACGGTTTGTCCGGATGCTGGCTGAGGTCTATCAAATCACGGATGGCCGGCATTGGCAGGCCGAGGTCGCGGCAATGCTTGATGAAGCCAAGCCTTTCCAGGTCGCTGGACCGGTAGCGCCTCTGGTTGCCCTCGCTGCGGATCGGCGCTTCCAGCAGGCCTTCCTTTTCGTAATAACGAATCGTCGGAACCTTCACGCCGGTCCGTCTTGAAAGGTCACCAATTGAAAAATCCATAAAAAGCCTCTTGAAGCTCTAGTCGCTATAGCAATTACAAGGGACAGGAACCGAAAATCAAGCGACTCGAACAAGGAGTGCATCATGGGTGCCTGTTGCGGACATTCCCACGGAACATTTGACGGAATGTCGAAGGACTATCGCCGCCGGCTCTGGCTGGTGATCGCGTTGAACGGTGGCATGTTCATCGTCGAGATGATTGCCGGCCAGGCAGCCGGCTCAAAGGCGCTGCAGGCCGACGCCCTCGATTTCTTCGGCGATGCGGTCACCTACGGCATATCATTGGCTGTCATTGGCGCATCGCTGAAGACCCGGGCCCTGGCTGCGATTGCAAAGGGCACAAGCCTGTTTCTGATGGGCGTCTGGGTGGCTGCCACCACGCTCTATCAGGTGTTCGTGCTTGGCGTGCCGCAGGCCGCGGTGATGGGCTCCATCGGCTTTCTGGCGCTGGCCGTAAACCTTGCCAGTGTCCTGCTGCTGGTCCGATACAAGGATGGTGATGCCAATGTGCGCTCCGTCTGGCTGTGTTCGCGCAACGATGCCATAGGCAACGTCGCCGTCATGCTGGCGGCCGCCGGTGTCTGGGGAACGGCAAGCGCCTGGCCGGACCTGATTGTCGCCGGTCTCATGGCGGCTCTCTTCGTCAGTTCCTCGGTCCAGATCCTGAGCCAGGCCATAAAGGAATACCGGCACAAGACGGAGCACGAAGTGGCGGCTGAATAATTCGCCCTTTCCGGAACATGACTCAAGTGGTGGTGCTTCCCAGATGCACCACCGTTATTTCCGGAGGAACACCGAATCGGACCGGCAGGATCGAGCAGCCAAGACCTCCGGAAACGATGAGGTGGCGGGGCTCCGTTTCAAGGCCCAGGTGCCTTGCCAGCTTCGTCCCTTCCGTTTCAACGATGTGGCCATAGGCGTAGCTTTTGACGCTGCGTTTGGGAAAGGCAGGTTTGTAACCGAAACAGTTGACCTGCCCGCCATGGGTGTGACCGCTGAGCGTCAGGCTGATGCGGCCCGGCACTTCGCGGATGATGTCAGGCTCATGTGCCATCAGCAGCACGGGCGCATCGTCCGTCACCTGGGCAAGCGTGCCGGTCAGGTCATCCAAACCTTTCCAGCGGTGCCGTTTGATCTTGCGGTGCGGTCTCAGCGCCAGCTGGTCGTCGACGCCGGCAAGCCAGAAAGCCTGGCCGTCCTTCTCGAACCGTTGAGCCCGGTTCTGGTAAAGGGGAATGCCGGCGTTCAGCAACGCCTGACCATATCTGGTCGGCCCACCGCCAGTCAGCTGCGCGTCCGCGTCGTCCCACCAGTCGTGATTGCCGAGAATGGCGTGGGTCCCGAGCGGGGCCGACAGATCACCGAAGAGATCAGCCCACGCCTGTGGCGGGATCGGGTCGTATTGCCATTTGTGGCTGGCCACATAGTCGCCCAGCATCAGGATGATGTCGGGCTTCAGAGCGTTGGTCTGCCGGACGATGGAGCGAACCCGCTCCAGCCCCATCCAGGGATCGCAGACATGCGGGTCGGCTATCAGCGCGGCTTTCAGGTTCAGCCCTGTGGGCCATCGTGGAGGCGTCAGGTGATAATGCTTCAGGCTGAGCCGAAAAGGCTCAACGCCAATCGCATAGGCAGGAGCGGAAACGGCACCCAGCATTGCGATGCCACAGGTTTGCAGGAAACGGCGTCTGGAAATCATGAGACTGTATCAACCGGTTCTTCAGGATAATCCCGAGTGAACCGGGCTATTGAGGCGTCGATACGGCCCGATAAAGGCAGGTTTCAGCAGATTTCGTGCAGACGGTATTCAGCCGAAAAAAAGCCCGCTGCGGAGCAGCGGGTCTTGGTCTGGAGCTTGTTTACCGGTGGAGGTCACTCCGACACGGCTTCGCCGGTGGTCGGCTGAATTACGGTCTCGCTTACGATTGCATTGCTGAGATCGTTGGTGGCGATGGCCACATCCGAGTCGGTGTCCGGGAGGACGGGCGTTTCCGCCACTGTCATCTGTTTAGACTGGGCTGTCTTGTTCCAGCTGCATGCAGCGGCCGGTGCAATTGCAAACGCGGTTACGGCAAGGGCCGCAATGCCGGTGCTCAATAGGCGCATGTTACATCTCCGTCCGTTGGCCTGCGCTACACTTGCGCAGTCTTACGTAAGGTAAGGGAAAACGGAGGTCTGACAAGGAAAAAGCGAAAGGCGATTGTCGTCGCACTGCCCCTGACCGGTTACTCCCGCTGGAGATTGTAGGTGGTCTCGGTTCGCGGTTCGGACAGATCGTTGACGACGTTGATCACGTGAACATCCAGAAGCTCGCCAAAGGCCCGCAATGTCAGTTGCTTGCTGCTCAAGAAACCGATCAGCAGCACCTGAATGGCACCATCTGAGCGCATTTCCCCTTTGGTCCAGCCCCACTTGCAGTCACGCGGGATGCAGGAGGTGAATGCGCGTACGCGCACATGCACCGCTTCATTCTCGCAGCGGCTTTCCACCTCGACGCGCGAGATCTCCTTCGGCTTGGCATTCGAATTGACCCAGACGCCGTCTTCGGGAAGTGGACAGTAGACGCGCTGCGCCAGCGAGGGCGCTGCCGACAGTAGAAGAAGACCGGCTGCGAGTAGTATCAGACGCATTCGTTATCTCCCGGCGAAACAGGCTGTTTCAGCAACCTAACCGTTTGTGGCGGAAGCGGCTACAACGGAGTTGGAACTAACATGGGAATCGAATGAAATTCCCCGCAAACAACAGAGACTTATCATGCAATCACTCGAAACGTCGCGGTTTCGTCTGCGCTTGCCGGAAGAACCGGACTTTCCAGTCTACAAGGCGTTCTTCGAGAACGGCGAGGCCTCACACTTCTATGGTGGGCCGTTGCGCGCGGACTCTGCCTGGCGCGTGCTGGCAAGCCACCTCGGCCACTGGCAACTGCGCGGCTATGGCATGTGGGTTATCGAACCGAAAACGGGGGCAGATATCATCGGTGGTTGCGGCTTCGTTTGGCCCGAAGGCTGGCCAAGACGGGAGCTGACCTGGTGGCTGATGCCCCAGGCACGCGGCACCGGTGCAGCCGTGGAAGTCTCGCAGGCGGCAATCCGCCATGCTTACGAAGTCTATGGCTGGCCACTGGTCGAAACGCATATGAAGGATGACAACGAGGCAGCAAGGGGACTGGTGCGCAAACTTGGCGGCGAGCCGATTGCGCGCGAAATGTTTCCTGATGGCAAGGAAAGGACAGTCTACGGATTTCCGAAACCTGACGGATCCTAACGGCGCGGATGGGCCTTGTCGTAGGCGGACAGGAGATGGGCGCTGTCGATTTCCGTATAGATCTGCGTTGAGGCAAGACTGGCGTGGCCGAGCAGTTCCTGGATAGTCCTGAGATCACCGCCGCCAGCCAGCAGATGTGTGGCAAAGGAATGGCGCAGGGCATGCGGGGTCGCGCTGTCCGGCAGGCCCAATGCACCGCGCAGGCGTGCCATGGCCAGCTGGATCATGCGCGGGTTCAGCGGACCGCCGCGGGCACCGAGAAACAGGGGGCCATCGGGCGAAATCGCGTAAGGGCAAAGTTTCAGATAGTGCTCCACCGCCTGGCAGACCGCCGGCAGGATCGGGACAATCCGCTCCTTGCCGCCTTTGCCGACGACACGAAGTGTCTTCGTTCCGGTTTTGGGGGCCATGGCACCGGTCAGCGACAGAGCTTCCGAAATCCGCAGGCCGCAGCCGTACAGCAGGGTCAGGACGGCGGCGTTGCGGGCTTCCAGCCACGGCTCGCGTTCCATCGCCAGGTCACCGCTGGTCACGTCGATGGCGTCCTTGGAGGAGACGGGTTTCGGCAGGGATCGGGCCTGCCGTGGTGGCCGCACGGCGGAAGACGCGGCAGCGTTCACTTCGCCCCGCCGCTCCAGGTACCTGAGGAACGACCGGATCCCGGCAAGGCCGCGGGCGAGCGATCGACTCTGGGCACCATCACGGCGGCGGCTTGCCAGAAAGCCTCGAAAGTCGGCCGGGCGGAGCGCTGCAATTTCCTTGAGGTCCGGTGCCCCGCCCAGATGGTTGGTCAGGAACCGCAGGAACTGGCGCAGGTCGCGTTCGTAGGCAAGCAGGGTCTTGTCGGAAAGGCGTCGCTCATCGGACAAGTGGTCAAGCCACTGGTCGATGCGGCGGTTGAGTTCCGGCCGGGCGGTGACGAGCAGCGATTCGGATTTGGAGGATGCGGCACACATGGTGCCAATGTGATGCCGGATCCCCAACGGTTCCGTTAACATCGCGCTACATGGCGGCTATTTTTCGTCAAACCGGCCGACAGGTGGTCCCACTCCCACCAGGAGGTGAACAGGACCGACTTGTCCCCCAACACCAGGCAAAAGGTATTGGAACGTCCTGTTGCCCTTGGCAGGCGCCAGGAACGGCAAACAAAAACGGCCCGGAAATCCGGGCCGTTCGTTTGTCTGAAAGGTCGGTGATCAGAGAATGCTCTGGCCGGTCTTGGCCCAATCGGCCAGGAAAGCTTCAAGGCCCTTGTCGGTCAGCGGATGCTTGACCAGGGCCTTCAGCGTTGCCGGCGGTACGGTTGCGACGTCGGCGCCGATGATGGCGCAATCCTTCACGTGGTTCGGCGTGCGGATCGACGCAGCCAGAATTTCCGTGTCGAAGCCGTAGTTGTCGTAGATCACGCGGATTTCGCGGATCAGCTCAAGCCCGTCGGCATGAATATCATCCAGACGGCCGATGAACGGCGAAATGTAGGTTGCGCCGGCCTTGGCTGCGAGCAGGGCCTGGTTGGCCGAGAAGCACAGGGTGACGTTGGTCTTGGTGCCTTCTTCGGTCAGCTGCTTGCACGCCTTCAGGCCATCGAACGTCAACGGCAGCTTGATGACCACGTTGTTTGCGATCGCGCCAAGGACGTGCGCTTCCTTCATGATCGTGTCGAAATCGGTTGCGGCCACTTCGGCGGAAACATCGCCTTCGGTGATGGCGCAGATTTCTGCGATGACTTCCTTGAAGTCCCGACCGGACTTTGCGATCAGCGAGGGGTTGGTGGTGACACCGTCAAGGAGGCCGGTTGCTTCCAGTTCCTTGATTTCAGCCGTGTCGGCCGTATCGACGAAGAATTTCATCTGTCTTTACTCCATGTAGGGCTACCGGAGCGTCGCCGGAAACCTGGTCCCGGCTAGCGGGACAAAACGATTGCGTGGTCAGCTGGGCTCTCTTTACCCTAGGATGATGACAAGAAGAACCCCTGATTCTCTGGTGGACGAAATTTTTGCGGTACGTACCTCAAGAATGGCGAGGCTTGATCCCGGCGACCGGACGGGCAATGTCACGCCAGGGTTCGAGCCGTGCCAGGCGCATGGTTTCGCGGCCGTTCCCGGAGCGATGAGGACCTGACACCCAGTGCTGTTCGACGATCCAGACTTCCAGGAAACCATTGCCAGCGTGCTGGTGCCGGTCGCGGTTGCGGGGGCCTATACCTACAAGGTGCCGCCCGGCCAGTCCGTGGTTCCGGGCACCATCGTCAAGGTGCCGCTCGGCCCGCGCGAGGTGATCGGCGCTGTCTGGGATATCGAGCCGGACGCGGCCATCAATCCAAAGAAACTGAAGACCATTTCCCATGTCTACGACAAGACGCCGCCGCTTGATGATGATCTGCGCCGGTTCGTCGACTGGGTAGCGAACTGGACACTTGGCGCTCCGGGGATGGTGCTGCGCATGGTGTTGCGGTCCGAAGAAGCGCTGGAGCCGGAGGCACCCGTTCCCGGTGTCCGCCGTATCGAAGGTGCCGAGCCGGATCGTCTGACGCCGGCACGCGGGCGCGTTCTGGCGACCATGGAAGACGGCTTTGCCTGGACGAAAAGCGGCCTTGCCCATGCTGCCGGCGTGTCCGCTTCCGTCATCGACGGCCTGCTTCAGCAAGATGTCCTGGAAACCGTCCTGATGCCGGCGGCTCCTCCGCCGCCGAAACCGCAACTGGACTACGCGCAAAAACCGCTGACCCCGGCGCAGCAGGCCGCGGCAGACGGCCTGACGGCCTGTTTCGGCAAGGGTGGGGCCGTTGCCCTGATCGACGGTGTCACCGGCTCGGGCAAGACGGAAGTCTATTTCGAGGCGATTGCCGAAGCCTTGCGCCGGGGAAAGCAGGCGCTGGTGCTGCTGCCTGAAATCGCACTCACCGAACAGTTCCTGCGGCGCTTCGAACAACGCTTCGGGGTCTATCCGGCCGAGTGGCATTCCCAGATCACGGTCAAGAACCGGTCGCGGGTCTGGCGCGGGGTGGCCTCCGGAGATGTGCGGGTGGTGATAGGGGCCCGCTCCTCGCTGTTTCTGCCGTTCAAGGAACTGGGCCTGATCATCGTGGACGAAGAACACGATGCGGCCTTCAAGCAGGACGACCGGGTGCCTTACAGCGCACGCGACATGGCTGTTGTCCGCGGCCATCTCTCCGGCTTCCCTGTTGTATTGGCTTCGGCCACGCCATCCGTGGAAAGCATCGTCAACGCAGAGGTCGGCCGCTACAAGCTGTTCGAGCTGCCCGAACGGGCATCCGGTGCTGCCCTGCCGGACCTCATGGCCATCGATATGCGCCAGGACGGGCCGGAACGCGGACGCTGGCTGGCACCTGGCCTGGTCCACGGCATCGCCGGCACCTTCGCCGAAGGGGGGCAGTCGCTACTGTTTCTCAATCGGCGCGGTTATGCACCGCTGACCCTTTGCCGTACCTGCGGCCACAGGTTCCAATGCGCTCATTGCAGCGCCTGGCTGGTGGAGCATCGTTTTCAGAAAAAACTCGTTTGTCACCACTGCGGCCATCAGGAGCCGGTTCCCAAGGCCTGTCCGTCCTGCCAGTCGGTAGACAGTCTGGTTGCCTGCGGTCCCGGCGTGGAAAGAATCGCCGAGGAAGTGACCGAGCTCTTTCCGCAGGCGCGTGTGCTCGTGCTTTCGTCGGATATTGCCGGCGGGCCGGATCGGCTGAAGCGCGAAATGAAGATTGTCGAGGAAGGCGGAGCCGACATCGTCATCGGCACGCAGCTGGTCGCCAAGGGACATAACTTCCCGCTGATGAAACTGGTTGGCGTGGTGGATGCGGACCTTGGCCTTGCCCATGGCGATCCGAGAGCTGCGGAAAAAACCTTCCAGCTGCTTGCCCAGGTGACAGGCCGTGCGGGCCGCGTCACCGGCGGCGGCAAGGGTTTCCTGCAGACCTACAATGCCGATCATCCCGTCATCAAGGCGCTGCTTTCAAGCGACAAGAAGGCGTTCTACCAGGCCGAGATCGAGGCAAGGCGGGCAGCAGGTCTGCCGCCGTTCGGGCGTCTTGCCGCCGTCATCGTCTCCGGACCAGACAGAGGATTTGCAGAAGGCTTCTCGAGGGCCCTTGCCCGTGCCGCACCGCCGGATCAGGCCGTCACGCTCCTTGGGCCTGCGGAAGCCGCCCTTGCCATGGTGCGCGGACGCTATCGTTTCCGCCTGCTGGCAATGGCCCCCCGCCAGTACGATCTGCAGGCCTATCTGCGGCATTGGCTAAGCATCGGCCCGAAGCCCACGAAGGGGCTGCGCCTGCAAGTGGACATCGACCCGCAGCATTTTCTCTAGGTGGTTTTTGCGTTCATCGGAAAAAGCGCCTGCCGTTCATACGAGTTCGGCGTGGGAGAATCGGGTGGAACCGCAGGGGCATTGTTTGCAATTGTGGCAACGCTGCTGACGGCAATAATCCCGCCTTCCGCGCAGCTGCGGCAAAAACGCCCTCCTGGCTTGCCCCTTTCAGCCCTGTGCAAAGGCCTTTTTGCCCGCTCTGCAGAAAACCGTCTAAAGGTTTATGACGGTGCGGAGACGTTGATCTGAAACGTTTTTTATCGACCTTTGACAAAAAACACCGAGGAATCGGCAATAACAGTCTTTAGGCGAAGTTGCACACTGAGAAACCCTGTGCTAATTGAGGCGCGGCTTTGGGGGCAGCGGTTTAACCGTCATACCTTCTGACCTTGAAATCATTCATTTTTTCAATGCTTTGCGAGCGCTAGCCGTTTCGTGGGCATGAAAAACGTCAGAGAGCACGGACCTGGTGACTGACAACGTATCTCTCGTATCCGGCGTGGCACAGCGTTATGCGTCCGCCCTTCTCGACCTCGCCGAAGGCGAAGGTGTAACGGCTGACGTGGAGCGGGATCTGACAGCTTTCGAAGGCATGCTTGCCGAAAGCGAAGATCTCGTCCGTCTCGTGAAAAGCCCGGTATTCAGTGTGGAGGAGCAGCTTGCAGCGCTTACCGCACTTCTCGACAAGGCAGGCATCAAAGGCCTGGCTGCTAATTTCGTGAAGCTGGCAGCCCGTAACCGGCGCCTCTTCGTTCTTCCCGGCATGATCAAGGCATTCCGCACCCTGCTTGCGCAAAAGCGTGGTGAGGAAACGGCTGAGGTAACCTCCGCAGCTGCCCTTTCCGACGATCATGTCGCTGCCCTGAAAGAAGCTCTCTCGGCTTCCACGGGCAAATCTGTAAACATCGTGGCAAAGGTTGATCCTGCCCTGATCGGTGGCCTCGTGGTCAAGGTCGGCTCCCGCATGATTGACACATCGCTGCGTACCAAGCTCAATTCACTCAAGTTCGCGATGAAAGAGGTCGGCTGATGGATATTCGGGCCGCGGAAATCTCCGCAATCCTCAAGGACCAGATCAAGAGCTTTGGCCAGGAAGCCGAAGTTTCTGAAGTCGGTCAGGTGCTCTCCGTCGGTGACGGTATCGCCCGTGTTTATGGTCTGGACAAAGTCCAGGCTGGTGAAATGGTCGAATTCCCGGGTGGTATCAAGGGCATGGCCCTGAACCTGGAAACCGACAACGTTGGTGTCGTTATCTTCGGCTCCGACCGTGACATTAAAGAAGGCGACACCGTCAAGCGGACCGGCGCCATCGTGGAAGTGCCGGTCGGCAAGGGCCTCCTGGGCCGCGTTGTTGACCCGCTCGGCAACCCGATCGACGGCAAAGGCCCGATCGAGGCAACCGAAAAGCGCCGCGTGGACGTCAAGGCGCCGGGCATTCTGCCGCGCAAGTCCGTGCACGAGCCGATGTCTACCGGCCTGAAAGCCATCGACGCCCTGATCCCGGTTGGCCGTGGTCAGCGCGAGCTGGTCATCGGTGACCGTCAGACCGGCAAGACCGCGATCATTCTCGACACCTTCCTGAACCAGAAGCCGCTGCATGCTTCTGACGACGAAGACGCAAAGCTGTACTGCATCTACGTTGCTGTCGGCCAGAAGCGCTCCACCGTCGCTCAGTTCGTGAAGACCCTGGAAGACGCCGGCGCGCTGGAATACTCCATCGTCGTCGCCGCTACCGCTTCCGACGCTGCTCCGCTGCAGTTCCTGGCACCGTTTGCCGGCTGCGCGATGGGCGAGTTCTTCCGTGACAACTCCATGCACGCCGTGATCGGCTACGACGATCTGACCAAGCAGGCTGTGGCCTACCGTCAGATGTCCCTGCTGCTCCGTCGTCCGCCGGGACGTGAAGCTTTCCCGGGTGACGTTTTCTACCTGCACTCCCGTCTGCTGGAACGTGCTGCGAAGCTGAACGAAGACCATGGCAAGGGCTCTCTGACCGCACTGCCGGTTATTGAAACCCAGGGCAACGACGTGTCCGCGTTTATTCCGACCAACGTGATCTCGATCACCGACGGTCAGATCTTCCTGGAAACGGATCTGTTCTACCAGGGTATCCGCCCGGCCGTGAACGTTGGTCTGTCGGTGTCCCGCGTGGGTTCCTCCGCTCAGATCAAGGCGATGAAACAGGTTGCCGGCCCGATTAAGGGTGAACTGGCTCAGTACCGCGAAATGGCGGCCTTTGCCCAGTTCGGCTCCGACCTCGACGCCACGACCCAGCGCCTCCTGAACCGTGGTGCACGTCTGACCGAACTTCTGAAGCAGCCGCAGTTCTCGCCGCTGAAGACCGAAGAACAGGTTGCAGTCATCTATGCCGGCGTGAACGGCTACCTGGATGCAATCCCGGTCAACCGCGTGAAGGACTTCGAAGAAGGCCTGCTTCTGTTCCTTCGTGGCGAGCACAAAGCGCTGCTCGACGCCATCTGGGAGAAGAAGGCACTCGACGACGAGCTGACTGGCAAGCTGAAAGCTGCCATCGACGCGTTCGCCAAGAACTTCGCTTAAGACCACGCCGGGATAAGGAGCAGGGGCGGCCATGCCGAGCCTGAAGGACTTACGAAACCGCATCGCTTCCGTTAAGGCGACGCAGAAAATCACCAAGGCCATGCAAATGGTGGCCGCGGCGAAGCTGCGTCGTGCTCAGGAAGCTGCGGAGGCCGCTCGCCCCTATGCGGAACGCATGGGTGCGGTGCTGGCCAACCTCGCGGTGGCCTTCGAGGGGCGCGACGACGCTCCGAAGCTCATGTCCGGCACCGGCAATGACCAGGTTCATCTCCTGCTCGTTGCCACGGCCGAACGTGGGCTGTGTGGGGGCTTCAACACCAACATTGCCAAGCTTGCGCGTGAAAAAGCGCGCAGCCTGCTGAAGCAGGGCAAGACGGTCAAGATCATCTGTGTCGGCAAGAAGGGCTACGACGCTCTGAAGCGCGAGCTCGGCCAGCACATCATCAAGACCATCGACCTGCGCAGTGTTAAGAACGTTGGCTTCAACAACGCGGACGACATCGGCCGCGAAGTGCTCTCCATGTACGACAATGGCGAGTTCGACGTTTGCACGCTGTTCTATTCGACTTTCAAATCCGTGATCGCGCAGGAACCGACTGCAACTCAGCTGATCCCGGCCCATTTCGAGGCTGGCAGCACTGATGCAGGCGCAGGTGCCAACGCGGTTTACGAATATGAACCGGAAGAGACAGAGATCCTTGCGGATCTGCTGCCGCGCAACATCTCCGTTCAGATTTTCCGGGCACTTCTGGAAAATGCTGCGTCTGAACAGGGTGCACGTATGTCCGCAATGGACAACGCGACCCGCAACGCCGGCGAGATGATCGACAAACTGACGATCAACTACAACCGCCAGCGCCAGGCTCAGATTACGACGGAACTGATTGAAATTATCTCGGGCGCGGAAGCGCTCTAACGGGATCGAGACGAGGATTAGGGATATGGCTGACAAAAAGGTCGGACGGATCACCCAGGTCATCGGCGCCGTTGTCGACGTCAAGTTCGATGACCACCTGCCGCTGATCCTGAACGCTCTTGAAGTTGACAACCAGGGCACGCGACTTGTGCTTGAAGTTGCTCAGCACCTTGGCGAAAACACGGTACGTACCATCGCGATGGACTCCACCGAGGGTCTGGTGCGCGGTCAGGAAGTGGTCGACACCGATGCACCGATCGTGGTGCCGGTTGGCGACGGCACCCTGGGCCGTATCATGAACGTGATCGGCGAGCCGGTCGATGAAGCCGGTGAGATCCCGCACGAAAGCAAGCGTGCGATCCACCAGGACGCTCCGGAGTTCATCGAACAGTCCACCGAAGCTGAAATCCTTGTGACGGGCATCAAGGTCGTTGACCTTCTGGCTCCGTACGCAAAGGGCGGTAAGATCGGCCTGTTCGGCGGCGCCGGCGTGGGCAAGACTGTTCTCATCATGGAACTGATCAACAACGTCGCCAAGGCGCACGGCGGTTACTCCGTGTTCGCAGGTGTTGGCGAACGTACTCGTGAAGGTAACGACCTTTACTGGGAAATGATCGAATCCGGCGTGAACAAGGAAGGCGGCGGAGAAGGCTCCAAGGCTGCTCTGGTTTACGGCCAGATGAACGAGCCCCCGGGAGCCCGTGCACGTGTTGCTCTGACCGGTCTGACCGTTGCAGAACACTTCCGTGACCAGGGCCAGGACGTGCTGTTCTTCGTGGACAACATCTTCCGCTTCACCCAGGCAGGGTCCGAAGTGTCCGCACTTCTCGGCCGTATCCCGTCCGCTGTGGGCTACCAGCCGACGCTGGCCACCGACATGGGCGGCATGCAGGAGCGCATTACCACCACGAACAAGGGCTCGATCACGTCCGTGCAGGCCGTGTACGTTCCGGCCGATGACTTGACCGACCCGGCACCGGCTTCGACCTTTGCTCACTTGGACGCAACGACGGTTCTTAACCGCTCGATCGCTGAAAAAGGCATCTACCCGGCTGTGGATCCGCTGGACTCCACTTCCCGTATGCTTGATGCCCGCATCATCGGTGAAGAGCACTACGAAACGGCTCGTGCGGTTCAGGTTACTCTGCAGCGCTACAAGGCTCTGCAGGACATCATCGCCATCCTGGGCATGGACGAACTGTCTGAAGAAGACAAACTCACCGTTGCCCGCGCCCGTAAGATCGAGCGCTTCCTGTCCCAGCCGTTCTTCGTGGCTGAAGTCTTCACCGGTTCTCCGGGCAAGCTGGTTGCACTCGAAGACACCATCAAGGGCTTCAAGGGTCTGGTCGAAGGCGAATACGACCACCTGCCGGAAGCTGCTTTCTACATGGTTGGCTCCATCGATGAAGCCATCGAGAAAGCACAGCGCCTGGCTGCTGAAGCCGCTTGATCGGCGAATTGACCGGACGCCCGTTATCGGGCGTCCGTCTTCTTCATGCTTGATGGCTTGCCATCAGAATTAGACTGACAAGGAAGACGCCAAATGGCTGAACTTTTCCAGTTTGAGTTGGTCTCGCCGGAGCGCCAGCTCCTCTCCGAACAGGTCGCAGAGGTCGTTGTACCGGGCGCCGAAGGCGAGTTTGGCGTTCTGAAGAACCATGCCCCGTTCATCTCCACCATCCTGCCGGGCATCCTGAAGGTGCGCAGCAGCGAAAATGGTGGCTGGGACGAATATTTCGTCCGCGGTGGTTTTGCCGATGTTGCAGCAGGCGGTCTCACCGTTCTGGCCGAACAGGCCGTTCCGGTTGGCGAGATCAGCCGTGAGCAGCTCGACCAGGCAATCCAGGATGCACAGGAAGATGTTTCCGACGCCAAGGACGATGCCTCGCGGCAGAAAGCCGAAATGACACTGGCTCAGCTCAAGGACGTCGCAGAAGCCCTCACAAAGGCCTGATACGACCCCCTCAAGCTTCATTCAATGACGCGGTCCGGCAACGGGCCGCGTTTTTTGTTCTTGGGGGGAAGCGATCGGTCAAGTATGCAAGAGGCGCGGTTCTGACGTGCCTGGCAGGCTGCCTCTCAAACAGTCGGCTCTCGATCAGAAGGCCGAACGTCAGGCGCGAGCAAACCGCGCGACGTCTTCTTCTTCGAAGAACTTGAACCCGTTACGCCCGTTATGCTTGACCTCGTATAGCGCCATATCAGCGCGCTTTATCACTGGACGAGGATCCAGTTCCGTGCCCGTTATCGGAGAAATTCCGACGCTGACGCCAACCGAAATAATGTGATCCTGGACTGCGAACGGTGCCCCGATCTTGCGGACGATACGATCCGCGATCTCGGCCGTACTGGCGTTGCCGGAACCTGTTCCGGTCAGGATGATCCCGAATTCGTCCCCGCCGAGACGAGCGACCAGATCTGAGGACCGGACACACTCGCGCAGTCGTTGTGCGACTGTTTTAAGAAGTTCGTCACCGACATCATGACCGAAGCTGTCATTCACCGGTTTGAACTTGTCGAGGTCAAGCAGCATCAGGTCGCCTGCAATGCCATTGGCCGATGCCGCATTCAGGGCTTCGTCCAGCTTTGCATTGAATAGCGTTCGGTTGGCGAGCCCGGTCAAGGTGTCATGGTGAGCGGCAAACTGGATCTTTTCAGCCGCCAGTTCACGGGACGTGACATCTTCATGCGTACCGATCCAGCCGCCCGCCGGCAAGGGCGCATGGACCGCGCTGACAATCCTGCCGTTGGGATGTTTGAACTTGGAACGGACCACTTCGCCTGCCGAAAGACGGATCATCAGATCCATGACGTGTTCCTGAACGTCGCCTTCGAATTCGCCGCGATCCTTCTCTGCCTGGATCAACTCGATGAGGCTGACACCCTCGTAAACATCGCCCTCAGGTTTGTTGAAGATTTCGATGTACTGCCGGTTCCACAATGACAGCCGGCCACGCGCATCGAAGACGCTGACACCCTGGCGCATATTGGCGAGAATGGCTTCGAGTTCCTGCGAGCGATGCCGTGCCAGCCGTTCGTTCGCGGCAAGTTGTTCTTCCAGGTTCTTGCGGTCGGTGATGTCGTAAAAATTATGGATCAGACCACCTGACGGCAGTGGCGTGCTCCGGGTTTCGATATAGGTGCCGTTTGCGGCACGTCGTTCGAACACCTGTGATTTTTTTAGGTCGTACTTCCGATACCGCTCCAGAGCGAGAGCCTCTGGGTCGCCAGGGCCATAGTCACCTCTTCGAGCGTTGAAGAGAAAGAAGTCGTAAAGATAAGGCCGATCTTCAACCAACTCATCAGAATATTCGAGAAGGTCACGGAACTGCTGATTGCTCGATGCGAGCCGGAGCGTTTCATCGTAGTGAACGATCCCGCCCGGAAAGTTGTCGAAGATGCTTTGCAGCGTGTCGGCCTGCTGCTTGGTCTCGGTAATGTCCGTCAGGGAGACGACGACACCGTCCAGATCGAACTCCTGATCGTCGTCGATTGGCATGGCGCTCAGGCGAAGCCACTTCCTCGGCCGCCCGTTGGTGGGGGAGAGACGGGCGATGACGTCCCTCAGTGATCCCGGGTCACGCGCAGCAAGCTCCAGCGGTGCATCGCACGGACCCTTGTCTTCAAGGTCACAGCGAAGGCCAAAATCAATGTCGGTTACGTTCAACCCGACCAGCTCCTTGCCGGTCACGCCCAACAGGTCGATCGCAGCAGGATTGGCTGACTGGATCTCGCCGGTATGTGTCAGCAGAAGAATGCCTTCGCTGAGAGACTCGAGCGTTGTCCTCTGGACGGCTTCGGAATAACGCAAGACGTTCTCCGCCCGCTTGCGCTCCGAAATATCAAAGAAACTGGTGATAAGGCCGCCGCTCGGCAGAGGGATCCCACGGACTTCCAGATGTGTCCCATCGGGGCTGACGCGCTCGTAAATATGCGGTTTGGGATCATTGAAATACCTGAACCGTTCTTCCAGAAGCTTGTCCGGGTCTCCCGGACCGTAGTCTCCCCGCTTTGCCAGATATGTCGCCACCTCCAGCAACGGCGCCTTGCGATCAATAAATTCCTGCGGCAGTTGCAGAAGGCGCTGAAAATCCTTGTTGCAGACCGCAAGCCGTCTGTCGGGATCATAATAGACGAGACCACCCGGCAGGTTGTCGAAAATGGCTTGCAGAGCGATGAGCTGCCGCTTGGTCGCGGTGACGTCGGTCAGGGAAAGGACAACGCCGTCGAGGCCATACGCATTGTCGTCGCCAATCGATTTCGCATTCAGCCGCAGCCAGACGGACTGGTCGGTCCCGCGGCGGGTCACGTTTGCAACGACGTTACAAACCTTGTCCGGATTGACCGCAGCCTGTTGCAGGGGATTGCAGCCGGAAACGTGGCCGTCTTCTTCGCATTCGATATCGAGGTCGAGATCCTGAAGCTTTTGACCTTTCATTTCCCCGACGGTGTAGCCGAGCAATGCAGCTGCTGCAGGATTGAAGGACTGGATCTGTCCGGCTCTGTTGACGAGGAGAATCCCTTCGCTCAGGGATTCCAGGGTGGTGCGATGGACCGCTTCGGAATGAAGCACGGCCTGTTCGGATTGCTTGCGTTCGGTAATGTCCTGGAAGGCACCGATCAAACGGGTCGCGCGACCATCTTCGATGATGGGCCTGCCCGCGGTGCGAACCCAGATCTCACGCCCCTTGGCGGTCACGAACGGGAGTTCAAGATCCCAGGCAACGCCTTCCTTGACACTTTTGATGACGGCATCCGAGATCTGGCGACGGCAATCCGGTGCGTAGAAGGAAAGCGCCATATCGACAGTTGGAACGAAGTCGTCATCCACTTCATGGATTTCGCAGGTTTTTTCCGTCCAGGTTACCGTGTCGGTATCAATATCCACTTCCCAGCCGCCAACACCGGAAACGGCCGTGATCTCTTCCAGCAGATCGCTCTTGCGCATCGCAAGCCGTTGCTGTTCTTCGGCCGCCCGAAGGGCAGATTGCGTATCACTCTGGGCGCGATGAGACTTCATCAGACCGAGGACGATCGATCCCATACGCTGCAGTTGGCGGAGCTGTGTTTCGCTTGGCTGCCGTGGTTTGGTGTCGACGACGCAGAGTGTCCCAAGGATGTGCGTGCCATCCAGGCACAACGGCAAGCCTGCATAAAAGCGTGTGTAGGGTGGACCAGCAACGAGGCTCGTATCGCGGAAGCGGGGGTCTTCAAGGGCGTTGGGAACGACCATCAACTCACGCGAGAGGATCGCCTGATCGCAAAAAGTGCCTTTTCTTGGCGTGCCGTCGACGTCTATGCCGATCTTGGCCTTGAACCAGAGGTCATCCTTCCCGACGATGGAAATGAAGGCCATCGGGGCATCGAAGATCGTGGCAAGGGTCTCCACGAGATCGTCATATTCCGGCAGGCGTTCAGAATTGAGAATCTGAAGGGTCGCCAGTGCGTCCAGGCGGTCCTGTTCGCTGTCTCCCTGCACAGGGGTCATGATGCACTGTGCCTCTCTGCCGAACGCGTCACTATCTCGGTTTTAGTTTGTTTACTCTTAGGTATAGAACCAAAACAAAGTATTAACTTTGCGAGATTGAATTAAATTGTCCATAAAGGCAGGGTTGTTTTGCGCGGTGAGGGTGATTGTATTTTAACGAAGAATCGCCTCTAGGTAATATTCAGTAAGAATATTTGCTTAGATCGAAAAAATCGCATGAAATCTTCTGCTCACGCAGAGGTTGCTCGATGTTGACATGCCTTTCGTCCAGCCTTGCAGGCTTGAAATCCGGCACGGGAAAATCCGGGCAATAAAAAACCCGGCCTGAGGGCCGGGTTTCGAGGTACGTGGTGTTCCACGGAATATCTGCTTTTTTAGTTCAAGCAGCTTGTATTCTTATGCCGCGCGGCGGAAGGACAGGCTCATGCCACCACCGGAACGGTTGCGGCGGCGCTCTTCCGGCGGGATGTAGACGATGGCGCTATGTTCGGTGCAATAGGAGACACCTGCTTCGACGCGCGTGCTGCACGGGAAGATGTAGTTACCAGAATCACCTTCTGCCCATTTGCAGCAGCCCGGGCGCGGGAGAGACAAGTCAGCCATGACGTTTTCCTTCGTTCTTCTTTTAACCAAGCGACAAAAGCGCTCGAGCATCCTCGGGAGGGAGGATCCGAACAGCTTTCGACAGGAATCGGATGTAAGCGGCGCCCGGGACGTCATCCGTTGTCCAACCCAATTGGGTGCCCTTCAGCAAGCGCAGGCATTACATAAGCGGCATGTCACAAAATTGCAATAGAATAGCTGGCAATTCCGGCCTGCACTCAGTGCATACCGGGTTAATGTAATGTTATCGTTTGGCTTTATTGCTTCGGCTTACTTTACCAGGCCAAAGGTTTAGCCTTTTGGCTCAGGCAACTTGCCTCCAGCCTGCCGAAGCGCATCGGGTGTATCAAGATCCAGTCTTGCGGCGGATCCGATCTCGACTTCGGCCACGAACCCTGGGTTTTCGCCAATGATGTGGCGCGCTCCAACGTCGCCGCTCAAGGACTTCAGGGCTTCGAAGAAGCGCCGGTCCCACAAGACCGGATTGCCCCGTTTCCCATCCGCCGTTGCGGTGACGATCAGACTGTTGTCGTTTTCGCGGTAAGTGCCGATCAGCCTCTTCAGAACATCGCTGCCGATGCGTGGCATGTCGCCCAGAAGAACGATCACAGCATCGGTATCTGCGGCGAGAGCATTCATGCCTGTGCGGATGGACCCGGCCATGCCGTCTGCAAAATCCGGGTTGTGCACCAGCGTAACGTCCAGATCTTCGACCTGTGCGCCGACTTCTTCAGCCAGATGCCCGGTTACCAGAACGGTCTGTGACAGACCGGCGCCGGCGGCAGCTTCCGCGGCATGCCGGATCAGGGTCTTGCCGTCCAGCGTCGCAAGCAGCTTGTTCGGACCGCCCATGCGGGACGACTTGCCTGCGCCAAGGATCAGTGCCGCGATCCTGGCAGCTTCGCCCTTGCGTTTGCCTTCGCGGGGCTGCGGCCGTGTCCCGATTTCCATCAAAAGGCCTCCAACACCCATCGCGGTAATGTCGTCGGGGTGGACTTCCAGTCCGGCAAGCAGGCGGTCCAGAACCCAGTCGAAACCATTCTCCTTCGGGCTTCGGGCGCAGCCCGGTGCGCCCAGCACGGGAATGCCGTCGAGACTTCCGAGCATCAGCAGGTTGCCGGGATCCACCGGCATGCCCAGGTGGTGCACCGTCCCGCCGGCAAGATCCAGACCCGCAGGCAGCACGTCCTGCCTGTCGACAACGGCAGAGGCCCCGAACAAGATCAGAAAATCAGCGCCTTCTTCCTTCAGAGACCACAAGGCTTCGGCAACGGCCTCCCTGCTGTGGGCGACCCTGTGCTCGTTCAGGACGGTTGATCCGCTCGGCAACAGCCTGTCTTCCAGCACGCGGCGGGTCTTGTCCATGGTCGAAGGCTTGAGATGCGGCAGTTGCGTTGCGACAAGGCCAACCTTGCGCGGTCTGAAGCCGGCAACGCGGACTGCGCCTCTCAGAGCGTTTTCGGCGGCTCCCAGTTGTTCTTCTGGAACGGCAAAGGAAATGATCTTCGCGGTTGCAACCATTCGGCCAGCCAGAACCTTGCTGTAGTTCGGCAGGGTCGCAAAGGTGATGGCCGGATCAATCCGGTTGGCAGCGGTAACCGCATCCGCATCGACCACCAGGACGCCGTTGGTGGCGGCATAGAGGTTCATGCGCCCCGTAAAGGCGGTGTCGGTCTCAAGACCCGCACCTGCAGCGGCGGTGGCGAGCTGCTCGGCCGCGGCATCCTCTCCGGTGTCGCCGGGTCCTATCCGGGCAACCATGAGGCTGTCGATACCGGCGGCGGCAATCTCGGTGCAGTCTTGTCCCGTCAGGCGGCGGCCTTTTTTCAGCACACGCTTCGGCAGGGCTGTCCGGTGCGCGAGAATACAGCCTTCGGCATCTTCCGGCGGACAGGGGCCGAATATCATGCGGCAGCTCCCGGAGCGGTCCGTAACGCCTTGATGATGGCGCCCAGCACGGCCACCGCAATTTCCTCCGGTGAAGCTGCTCCGATATCGAGACCGATCGGAGCATCGATCCGGTCAAACAGCTCAGGTGCCAGGCCTGCTTCGGTAAAGCGTTCCAGACGCTTGCCGTGGGTCTTGCGGCTGCCGAGCGCCCCGACATAGAAACATCCGGTCTTCAGCGCTTCCATCAGGGGGAAGTCGTCTATCTTCGGATCATGAGTGACAGCGGCAACGGCCGTGAAGGCATCAAGGGGCGCATCCTTCAAGACCTCTTCGGGCCAGTCCGCCTTGAGTGTGCTTCCGGGAAAGCGGTCTTCGGTGGCAAAGGCCGTGCGTGGATCAATGACGGTCACATCAAGCCCCGCAATCTCCGCCATCGGAACAAGCGCCTGGCTGATGTGCACTGCGCCGATGATGACCAGGCGCGGCGCAGGCAAGGATACGTTCAGGAAGACTTCGCCACTTTCTCCGGTGATCATGCCGGATTTACCTGAGCGGAAACGCCTTGCAAGTTCCTCAGCCAGGGGATCGCCGGAAAAATCGTCGGATTTGCGGACGAGGCGTTGCTGCCTGTCCACCATGTCGGTCACCAGGATCGCCGCACGGCGCGCGGCACGGTCCTTGTTGAGGTCACTTAGCAGGGAAAAGTCCATGGTCTATGCGCGGTCCGTTGCCAGTTTCAATCCAAGTCCCACCAGAAGCGATCCTCCAAGCCAGCGAGTGAGGCTCTGGAACTTCGATGTCCTGGTCAGCCGTTTCTTCACATGGCTTGCAAAAAGAACGGTGACGATATCTGCCGAGGTGAAAGCGAAGTTGACGAACGTTCCCAGGATCAGGAACTGCGCCCAGATCGGCAGGCTTGCGTCAGGGGTGACGAACTGGGGCAGGAAGGCGATGAAGAAGATGGCGACCTTGGGATTGAGAACCTCCACCAGCACGCTGTCTGCAAAGGCTCGCTTTTCGGATTTTTGGGGCAGATTCGGTGTCGGTCCGGCCACTACGCGGGTCCGGATCATCTGGATGCCGAGAAAGATCAGGTAAAGCCCGCCAACCAGCTTCAGCGCAAAATAGAGTGTCGGCACGACACTGAAGATCGCCGACAGGCCAAAGGCTGCGGCAAAGACATGCACATAACAGCCCAGGTGAATACCCGCGGCAGCCATGAAACCGGCCCGCTGTCCGCGGGCGATCGTCTGTGCGGCGGTATAAAGCAGGGCCGGGCCAGGCATATAGGCGAATAGAGCGGTTGCGGCGACGAAGGCAAGCAGGGTTTCCGTAGTCATCGAAATCAGATCCGGGATCAGGTGACGGGTTCGACGTAGACGCGAATGCGGCCGCCGCACGAAAGGCCGACACGCCAGGCTGTCTCATCGGCAACGCCAAATTCCAGCGTGGTCGGCTTGCCGGTCTCGATGACGTCGATTGCCTCGGACACCACCGCCCCTTCGACACAACCGCCGGAGACGGAGCCTTCGAAGTTGCCTTCGGCATCAATGACAAGATGGGACCCGACCGGTCGTGGCGCGGAACCCCAGGTCTCAACCACGGTCGCCAGTGCAACGGAACGTCCTGCACCGCGCCAGCTTTCGGCTGTCTTCAAAACGTCGGGAATGGAAGTCGTCTCTGTGGCCGTCATGAGGTCGCCCCTTCAAGGTAGGACCTTCAATATAGATCTTTCTGAATTTGATGAAAGAGAGCAGGCGAGGGAAAGCAAGCGCAGCATCACCCTGTGCTCCTCGCGCCGCCGCCGGACTTTCTCAGCGATCATCCATCCGGCGGGACGTCGTGATCGGGAAGCGCAAGAGCGTTGTCTACCCACGAAAAAACGGCTCCTCGAGGGGGAGGAGCCGTTCAGGTTTTGCGGGGTATTATTTTCGGGCTTATTCGGCAGCCATACGCACGGCGGGAGCGGCATTCAGCACGGCACCGTCGACATGGGCTTCAAAGGTCGCGAAGTTCTTGACGAACATTTGCACCAGCTTGGCGGCCTGAACGTCATAGGCATCCTTGTCCGTCCAGGTTTCGCGCGGGGTCAGGATCGTATCGTCGACACCTTCGACGGAAACCGGCACATCGAAGCCGAAGTTCGCATCGGTGCGGAACTCGGCGTCCTTCAGGCTGCCGTTCAGTGCGGAAGTGAGCAGCGTACGGGTTGCCTTGATCGGCATGCGCTGCCCGGTGCCATATGCACCGCCGGTCCAGCCGGTGTTGACCAGCCAGCAATCCACATTGTGCTTGGCAATGAGGTCCTTCAACAGGTTGCCGTACTCGGACGGATGCCGCGGCAGGAACGGCGCACCGAAGCAGGTCGAGAAGGTTGCCTGCGGCTCGGTAACACCCTTTTCCGTGCCGGCCACCTTGGCGGTGTACCCGGACAGGAAGTGATACATCGCCTGCGCCGGTGTCAGACGCGCGATCGGCGGCATGACGCCGAAGGCATCGGCCGTCAGCATGATGATGGTCTTCGGCATCGGTGCGCAGCCGGTGTCGCTGGCATTGGAAATGAAGTGGATCGGGTAGGCGGCGCGGGTGTTTTCGGTTTTCGAACCGTCGTCGAAATCCGGCACCCGGTTCTCGTCCAGAACCACGTTTTCCAGAACAGTGCCGAAGCGTTGGGTGGTGGAGTAGATCTCCGGCTCGGCTTCAGCGGAAAGCTTGATGGTCTTGGCGTAGCAGCCGCCTTCGAAGTTGAAGACGCCGCTTTCACCCCAGCCGTGCTCGTCGTCGCCGATCAGCGTGCGGGACGGGTCGGCGGAGAGCGTGGTCTTGCCGGTGCCGGACAGGCCAAAGAACACTGCGGTATCGCCTGCATCGCCCAAGTTCGCCGAGCAGTGCATGGACATGACGCCCTTTGCCGGCAGCAGGTGGTTCAGCATGGTGAAGACGGACTTCTTCATTTCGCCTGCATAGGAGGTTCCGCCGATCAGGACGATCTTGCGGGTCAGGTCGCAGGCGATCACGGTTTCTGTCCGGCAGCCGTAGCGTTCCGGATCCGCCTTGAAGCTTGGCAGATCGATGATTGTCATGTCCGGCGCAAAGCCTTCCAGCTCGGAAGTCTCGGGCCGGAGAAGGAGGTTGCGGATGAACAGCGAATGCCAGGCATATTCCGTATAGACGCGCACCGGCAGGCGATGGGTCTTGTCAGCGCCGCCGTAAAGGTCCTGTGCGAACAGCTCCATGCCCTCGGCGTGGGCAAGGAAATCGGACAGCAGCAGGTCGAAATTGGCTTTCGACATCTGGGCGTTGTTGTCCCACCACACAGTGTCGCGGGTCTCGTCGTCCAGAACCACGAACTTGTCTTTCGGCGAGCGGCCGGTGTGAACACCGGTTTCAGCAACAATCGCGCCGCCGGCAGCTAGCTGCGCTTCGCCGCGGGAGAGGGAATATTCATAAAGAGCAGGCTCGTTCTGGTTCCAATAGAGCGCTTTCAGGCCTTTGAAGCCGAAAGTTTCGCAACCAATTGAGGGATTCCTGACACCTACTTCTTGCATGTTCCCGCAGTCCTCGTGATGGGGGCTAGTTTTGTCACGGCCGGAGAAAGTTAAGAAAAGCTAAATCTGGCTGTGAGGGCTGCGAACGTAGTGGAATGACTAAACGGCAGCAAGACTACCAAAGGTGCTATGTAATTGTTTAATCGATTAAAAATCACCATTAAATTGCCAATGATTAATTTGGACGTCGAACTAAAATTCGAAACTTTCGGAATGTTCGAAATGTTGATTGAATCGAAAGAAAGTGCGTTCATTTCGCACTTGTAGTAGAGACTCGACTGAGCCCCGCCACCAATGTACGAGACTTGACGTTAAGTTGGTCTCTTGAAATCTTTTACAGTGATCCCCACCAATGCAGCCGGCTGGGCGGTCTTTGTGTCATGCAAGCATATCCGGAGGCGGATTGCCTTAATTTATGCGCATTTAGCAGGCCAAAGGCTGTGTGTTACATTAATGCCGATGCGCGCCATCGGTGCGTTGCCGGAAATGGAAAAACAAAGCATGCCGACAATTGCCCTGGTCGATGACGACCGCAACATTTTGACTTCGGTCTCTATCGCATTGGAAGCGGAAGGCTATCGCGTTCAAACCTACACCGACGGTACATCGGCGCTCGACGGCCTGCAGAGCGACCCGCCGGAACTCGCGATTTTCGATATCAAGATGCCACGTATGGACGGCATGGAACTGCTGCGCCGCCTGCGCCAGAACTCCGATCTGCCGGTAATCTTCCTGACCTCCAAGGATGACGAGATCGACGAACTCTTCGGCCTGAAGATGGGCGCCGACGATTTCATCCGCAAACCCTTTTCGCAGCGGCTTCTGGTCGAGCGTGTGCGCGCGGTGCTGCGCCGGGCGCAACCGCGTGACGCATCCACGCCGCGCGACGATGCCGACAAACTGCTGGAACGTGGCCAGCTGGTGATGGACCAGGAGCGTCACACCTGCACCTGGAACGGCAAACCTGTCACGCTGACCGTGACCGAATTCCTGATCCTGTCCGCGCTCGCGCAGCGGCCCGGTGTCGTCAAGAGCCGTAACGCGCTCATGGACGCGGCCTATGACGATCAGGTCTATGTGGATGACCGCACCATCGATAGCCACATCAAGCGGCTGCGCAAGAAGTTCAAGGTTGTTGATGACGACTTCGACATGATCGAAACCCTCTACGGCGTCGGGTATCGTTTCCGGGAAGTCTGAAACGGACCGGTAGAGCGACTGTCCCGGTAAAACCTGGAAACGATCTGCTTTTGGCTGTTCAGTCGGTTTCGATTGAACAGCCTTTGATCTAATGTGAGCCCGAATGGCGGTGGAAAGCGAGAGCGCGGAAGAGATTGGTGCCTCTGAACCTCAGAACGGTTCGGATCGCTCCCGTCTGCGCCGGCTTGGCAACAAGCGCATCCGTCGCCGTCTGCTCAGCCAGTTGGGCCGTATCTTCGGAACCTATGTTCTCTCGTCGCTGACGCGCCGGATCATCGCCATCAACCTCGTGGGTCTGCTGGCACTGGTGATCGGTATCCTGTACCTCAACCAGTTTCGCGCGGGTCTGATCGATGCACGGGTGCAGAGCCTTCTGACCCAGGGCGAAATCATTGCCGGCGCTATTGCCGCGTCCGCCACCGTCGATACGGGCACGATCACCGTCGACCCCGAACGCCTGTTGCAGTTGCAGGCGGGCGAAAGCATCACCCCGACCCAGGAAGATCTCGACAGTCTCGACTTTCCGATCAACCCGGAACGGGTCGGTCCCGTGCTGCGCCGCCTGATTTCGCCGACCAAGACCCGGGCGCGGATCTACGATCCGGAAGGCATTCTCATCCTCGACAGCCGCCACCTTTATACCAGCGCCCAGATCCTGCGCTTCGATCTGCCGCCTCCGACGGCGGAGGAGGAAGGCTTCTGGGATTCGACCTGGCAATGGGTCAAGCGCTGGCTGCGCCAGGGTGACCTGCCGATCTATCAGGACGTAGGCGGCGGTGATGGCCGTGCCTATCCGGAAGTGGAGGCGGCGCTTGCCGGATCCCCGGCCAGCGTGACGCGGATCTCGCAACGGGGCGAGCTGATCGTTTCCGTTGCCGTGCCGATCCAGCGGTTCCGCGCGGTCCTTGGGGCCTTGCTCCTGTCGACACAGGGCGGTGACATCGACGCCATCGTGCGGGCCGAACGTATCGCCATCATTCGCGTGTTCCTGTTTGCCGCCACAGTGACCATCCTTCTGTCGATCCTGCTGGCCGGGACGATTGCCGGTCCGGTCAGGCGCCTGGCGGCTGCCGCGGACCGCGTGCGGCGAGGCTCGACCTCTCGCGAGGAGATACCGGACTTTTCGGATCGGCAGGACGAGATCGGCCATCTGGCGCGTTCGTTCCGGGAAATGACCCACGCGCTCTACAACAAGATCGATGCGATCGAGCAGTTTGCCGCCGATGTCGCGCACGAATTGAAGAACCCGCTGACATCGCTGCGCAGCGCCGTGGAAACCCTGCCGCTGGCCAAGTCCAAGAATTCGCAGGACCGGTTGATGGAAGTGATCCAGCATGACGTGCGCCGCCTCGATCGTCTGATCAGCGATATCTCCGATGCTTCCCGCCTTGATGCGGAACTGGCCCGGATCCAGGCCGAGCCGATCGACCTGGCCGAACTGCTGCGCAACATGGCCGATGCCGCCAACCAGCGGTCCGGAGCGGAGGAGGCAAGTGTCAAGCTGGCCGTTGCAGATGCTCAGGGCAGCAAGCCTTATCAGATGCAAGGCCATGATATTCGCCTCGGACAGGTCGTCAGCAACCTTCTGGACAACGCCAGGTCCTTCTCGCCCGCCGGCGGAACGGTTCGGGTGGATCTCAGCCGGGACGGCCGTATGATCAAGATCATCGTGGATGATGACGGTCCCGGCATCCGTGCTGAAAACACCGAGCGCATTTTTGAACGCTTCTATACCGACAGGCCGGAAGGAGAAGGCTTCGGCAACAATTCCGGTCTGGGCCTGTCGATCTCCCGGCAGATCATCGAAGCCCATGGCGGGACAATTGTTGCCACCAACCGTCTGGTGCCCGGTCGGGACGGCAAGCAGAAGATTGCAGGTGCTCGTTTCACCATCTATCTGCCGGCAGGGCGGAGCAAGTGACGCCTCCGGCGGTTCATGCCAATTGCGTGGTGGTGGGCACAGCCGGCCTTCTGATCCGGGGCGGTGCCGGAAGCGGCAAGACAACCCTTTCGGATATTCTCATCGAGGCGGCACGGGCCAAAGGCAATCTCGGCCTTCTGGTGGCTGACGACTACACGCATGTTGCTGCAGCTGATGGACGGCTTGAGGCGCGTGCGCCGCGGACGATCGAAGGCCGCATGGAAGTACGCGGTTTCGGTGTTGTCGAAACGCGCTTTCTGCCGCACGCGCAAGTGCATCTGTTGGTCGAACTGAAGCAGGCCGACGCCATCGAGAGGATGCCGGAGCAGGCTCTTGCGACAACCTGCCTGGAAGGCGTGCATTTACCGGTGGTTATGTGCCCGCAAAACGACCCTGAGCACAGCCTGCGCCTGATCCGTTGGGCGTTACGGCACCTTTTCCCCAAAGGACCGGATTATATTTGAGGCAGCAGGGGCGTTTTTTGCTTGCAACTGTCGAAGCGGTTGAAGAGAGTGCATCAGACTGATAAACGCCCGGCTCTTTCCGGATCTCTTTTGGGATCCTGAGCTTAACGCACTCGATAATCAGGCTAACTGACGCATGATCGGACTTGTACTTGTTACGCACGGGCGCCTTGCTGAGGAATTCAAAGCGGCGCTGGAACATGTTGTCGGTCCACAGGAACAGGTTGAAACCATCTCCATTGGTCCGGATGACGACATGGAGCAGCGGCGCCAGGACATTCTGGCCGCTGTGGAAGCTGCCAATTCCGGCAAGGGTGTGGTGCTTCTGACGGACATGTTCGGTGGCACACCTTCCAACCTCGCAATTTCCGTGATGGACAGCAAATCCGTTGAAGTGGTGGCCGGTGTCAATCTGCCGATGCTGATCAAGCTTGCCAGCGTGCGCGCAGATCGCGAGCTGGCCGATGCTGTCGACGAAGCCCGTCAGGCCGGTCAGAAATACATCTCGGTTGCCAGCCAGGTGCTGTCGGGACAGAACTAAAACAACAATGACAGCGCAGACCGTGTTGGAAAAAGACCTGACAATCGTCAACCGCCGTGGCCTGCATGCCAGGGCTTCCGCAAAGCTGGTGAAGCTGGTGGAGACGTTTGACGCAGACGTCCAGGTTTCCAAGGACGGCCAGACCGTCGGCGGAACGTCGATCATGGGTCTCATGATGCTCGCCGCCAGCCCGGGCTGCTTTATCACTGTCAGCGTCACCGGCTCTGATGCGGGAGACGCCATGGCGGCGATTGCCGAGCTCGTCGAAAGCGGCTTTGGCGAAGAAGATTGATTTTGACATTTCGTGCCGCCACCCTGCGGTGCACATTCCTGTTGCGGTCGATCGAGTGAATTCCGGGCATCGGCCACACCCTTCCATACCGAACCGGGGGCCGACATGGCGAGCCACACTCAGGACCGACTGATTTCCGCCGCACGCACTGCACTTACCCATGTCCATGAGGCGTTGGACCTTCAATTCGCGTTCGAACTCTGGGACGGATCCCGGGTACCTGCCGATGCGCCGACGGACGGTCTGCGGCTTGCTCTTTCCGAAACGGCGCTGACGCGTCTTCTTCGCCGTCCCGGCATCAAGACGCTGATCGATCTCTATGCAAATGGCGACGTCGACCCGCGCGGTGGCAGCATTTTCGACTTTGCCGAAAAGCGGCCGACACTCAAAAGCCGGGAAATTCGCAAGCGCATCAACAAGACCCTGCTTCTGAAAACCGGGTTTTCGCTCTGGCGCGGCACTGGTCGCAAGGCTGAAGCCAACCCGGACGGGCTTGATGCCGGTCAGTCAGCGGACCGAAGCTCCGGCAGCCGCAAGGACGACATCGCGTTCCATTACGACGTTTCCAACGACTTCTATCGGCTCTTTCTCGATCCGGAGATGGTCTACACCTGCGCCTATTTCTCCGACTGGTCGAACGATCTGGCAACGGCGCAGAAAGACAAGCTCGACATGATCTGCCGCAAGCTGCGGCTGAAGCCGGGCGACCGGATGCTCGATATCGGTTGCGGCTGGGGCGCCCTGATTTGCCACGCCGCCGAACATTATGGCGTGACAGCCGTTGGGGTCACGCTGGCGGAAGAACAGCTGAAGCTTGCCGAGGAGCGGATCAAGGCGCGTGGCCTTGAAGACAAGGTCTCGGTCAAGCTGATCGACTATCGCGACATGGACGGCAAGTTCGACAAGATCTCATCCATCGGCATGTTTGAGGCGGTCGGGCTGGACAATTACGATAATTATTTCCAGAGCGTGCACCGCCTGCTGAAACCGCGGGGTGTCTACCTGCACCATGCGATCACTCGCCGCGGCAAAAAGGATCTGAAGGCGTTCCGCCGCAAGAAGCCGGAATACCAGGCGCTGGTACGCTATATCTTCCCGGGAGGGGAGGTCGACCACATTGGCTGGACGCTGACCAATCTGGAAGCGCACGGCTTCGAGGTGCACGACGTCGAAGCCTGGCGCGAGCACTATGCTCGCACGACACGGCTGTGGGCGGAAAACCTGATGAAGGTAAAGGACGCGGCTGTCGCGGAAATAGGCGAGCACAAATATCGTCTGTGGCTGGCTTATCTCATTGGCGTCTCGCTCGGCTTTGAACGCGGCTCCATCGGCATCTTCCAGACGGTCGCGACGCGTCGCACCAAGGGTCCGTCGGGCATGCCGCCATCACGCGCGGATCTCTACCGGACGTGATTGGGATATATGATATAAAGAATTCTTTATATCTTTATTGCGTGATGACCCTGCTGACGCTATAACCCCTTCCAACGATTTCCGGAGCCTTCCGGATTTCGGCTGTCGCCCGCCCCTGGTGCCGTTTTGGCACTGGTTCACGAGATGGCGGCGACACTCAAGGGGCCTTGCGCCTGAAGCTGGCTCAAAACAGCAGGACTTATTCATGACCGACTACATCGTTAAAGACATCGGGCTCGCAGACTGGGGCCGCACCGAAATCGAGATCGCCGAGCACGAAATGCCGGGCCTGATGGCCTGCCGCGCCGAATTCGGTGACTCCAAGCCGCTCAAGGGCGCCCGCATTGCCGGTTCCCTGCACATGACCATTCAGACCGCCGTTCTGATCGAAACGCTGGTTGCACTGGGTGCGGAAGTCCGTTGGGCGTCCTGCAACATCTATTCCACGCAGGATCAGGCAGCCGCTGCGATTGCAGCTGCAGGCATTCCGGTTTTCGCAACCAAGGGCGAAACCCTGGAAGAATACTGGGATTATGCCGACAAGATCTTCGACTTCCCCGAAGGTGCGAACATGATCCTGGACGATGGCGGCGACGCCACGCTCTACATCCTGCTCGGTGCACGGGTCGAAGCCGGTGAAACCGGTCTGATCGATAACCCGAAGTCGGACGAGGAAGTGTGCCTGTTCGCGCAGATCAAGAAGCGCATGGCTGCCAACCCGGGCTGGTTCACCAAGCAGAAAGAGCTGATCCAGGGCGTTTCGGAAGAAACCACCACTGGCGTTCTGCGTCTTTATGAAATGCAGAAGAAGGGCGACCTGCCGTTCCCGGCGATCAACGTCAACGACAGCGTCACCAAGTCCAAGTTCGACAACCGTTATGGCTGCCGTGAGTCCCTGGTCGACGGTATCCGCCGCGGCACCGACGTGATGATGTCCGGCAAGGTTGCCGTTGTCTGCGGTTACGGCGACGTCGGCAAAGGTTCCGCTCAGTCCCTGGCTGGTGCCGGTGCCCGCGTGATCGTCACCGAAATCGACCCGATCTGCGCCCTGCAGGCTTCCATGGACGGTTTCGAGGTCAAGACCATCGAACAGGCTCTTCCGGAAGGCGATATCTACGTCACCGCGACCGGCAACAAGGACATCATCACCTTCGACCACATGCGTGGCATGAAGGACATGGCGATCGTCTGTAACATCGGCCACTTCGACAACGAGATCCAGGTTGCTGCCCTCAAGAACACCAAGTGCCGCCCGGTCAAGGATCAGGTCGACATGTATGTGTTCCCGGATGGCAAGCGCATGATCCTGCTCTCGCAGGGCCGTCTGGTGAACCTCGGCAATGCCACCGGCCACCCGAGCTTCGTGATGTCCGCAAGCTTTACCAACCAGGTTCTGGCGCAGATCGAACTCTTCACCAAGGGCGATCAGTACAAGAACGAAGTCTACGTGCTGCCGAAGCATCTGGACGAGAAGGTTGCCCGCCTTCACCTGGAGAAGCTGGGCGTCACGTTAACCGAATTGTCGGACGAGCAATCTCAATATCTGGGGATTAATAAGGCTGGTCCGTTCAAGTCGGAACACTACAAATACTGATTCCGGCGAGGCGGCCCACTAGATGTGGTGATCGCCTCGATTCGGGTCTGTGAACAAAAAAATGCAGGACCCTTTAATTTTAAGGGTCCTGTTAACTTTTCAATAACGGACTCTTCTGCGTGATTCTCAAAAAGGTTATGGTTTAGGCGAATCAAAGGCCACGAGGCGGATGTCTTTGATTTGCTCCCAGAAACCGGGAGCTGCGGCCCGCAAGAACAGGGCAAGGCGGCACAAGGGGATCACAATATGCCGATAAGCGGCAGGAACGACGCGCGGCGACGCGCGGCGTGGCGAGATTGGAGTCTGAAATCGGTGAAGCTCGGCGGAACGGCGCTGGCAGGCTGGAGCCTGTCTTGCGGTTCAGCGGCAGCCGACATGCTCGCCGACACGACTGCTGCCATTTCCCCCGATAACATGATTCTTTTTGGTGCGTTAGGCGGAATGTGCGCCTTTGCCGTCACCGCATCTGTCGCTCTCGTGCGTCATCGCAAACAATCCGGATTGCTGACCGACGCGCTGGAAAAGGAAAAGAGCGATCTCAAATTCCGGGTCGACCGCCTGGAGGCGATGCTCAATACCGACGAGCAACGCGTCATCGTCTGGACCGGCAACGGCGCCATGCCGCAGATCTGGGGCATTCTTCCCGAAAAATCTGGCGTGCCGCGGCCCCCGGCACAACTACTTGCGTTCGGCAGCTGGCTGACGGCGAAATGCGCCGGCGACCTGGAACGTCATCTGGACATGCTGTTCCGCACCGGCGAAGCCTTCACCACCACCTTGAAGACGCGCACCGGCACCTATGTGGAAGCGCTGGGGCGCACCACCGGTGGTGCTGTGGTCCTGCGTCTGCGCGATCTGACCGGCGAACGTCAGATGCAGGCGGAACTTGCTGCCCGCAATGCCAAGATCTCGGGCGAACTGCATATGCTGCACGCGCTGCTGGATGCGATGCCGGCACCGGCCTGGCAGCGCGATGCGGAAGGAAATCTCATCTGGGCCAACCAGGCCTATGCGGAAGCGGTCGACATGACCGACGCCGATCTTGCGATCAAGGAAGGGGCAACCTTCCTCGACGCTGCTGCGCGCACCGCCATGGCCGTCCAGCGTAACGAAGACGGCTGTTTCAACGCACGTATTCCCATCGTCGCTTCCGGTGAACGCCGGGTGTTCGAAGTGACCGATGTCAATGCCAATGTCGGCGGAGCCGGCATTGCCGTGGACATCAGCGAACTGGAACAGGCCCAGAAGGAACTCGGCCGCGCCGAGGACTTCCACGGCCGCACGCTGGACCAGCTGGCAGCTGCGGTTGCCATCTACAGCGCCGATCGCAAGCTGCAATTCTACAACGCGGCCTTCCGCCAGTTGTGGGATCTCGATCCAGCTTTCCTGGAAAGCCGGCCGGAAGACAGCGCGGTTCTGGATGCCTTGCGCGCGGCGCGCAAGATCCCGGAACAGGCGGACTATCGCGTCTGGCGCAACAAGATGATGGAGAGCTACCAGTCTCTGGAAGCTCGCGAAAGCTGGTGGCATCTTCCCGATGGCCGCACCCTGCGCGTCATTGCCAATCCGCATCCGCAAGGCGGCGTCACCTATATCTATGAAAACGTCACCGAGCAGCTCGATCTGGAAAGCCGTTACAACGCGCTGACCCGCGTCCAGGGGGAAACCCTCGACAATCTCTCGGAAGCCGTTGCCGTGTTCGGGTCAGACGGGCGCCTGCGCCTTTGGAACCCGGCTTTCGGTCGTATCTGGGGTCTGGAAGAGGATCAGCTTTCCGAACTGCCGCACGTCAAGGAAGTCGTCTCCGCCTGCACGCTCAATGAAACCGAGCGCGATGCCTGGGAACAGCTTGCCGGCAACGTGACGGGACTTCTCGACAACCGCACCCAGAAGGTTAGCCGTCTGGAACGCCACAACGGCGATGTCGTCGACTATGCCACTGTTCCGCTGCCCGACGGCGGTACGCTGGTCACCTTTGTCGACGTAACGGATAGCGTCAACGTCGAGCGGGCGCTTCTGGAAAAGAATGAGGCACTGGAACAGGCCGACCAGATCAAGAACGCCTTCATCCAGCATGTTTCCTATGAGCTGCGCTCGCCGCTGACCAACATCATCGGCTTCGCCCAGTTGCTGGCAGATCCGAAATTCGGAGAGCTCTCCGACAAGCAGAGCGAATATGCGGACTACATCCAGTCGTCCTCCTCGGCGTTGCTTGCCATCATCAACGACATTCTGGATCTGGCAACGTTGGATGCCGGCATCATGGAACTGGACCTGGGTGAAGTCGACGTCGCACCGACCGTTGCGGCCGCCGTCGAAGGCCTGAAGGACCGGATCGCCGAAGCACGCATTAACCTGCGGACCCATGTGCCGGGTGATGTCGGCATGATGGTTGCCGACGAAAAACGCCTGCGCCAGGTCCTGTTCAACCTCATCTCCAATGCCGTGCGCTATTCCGAGCCCGACGGCGTGGTCGATGTCAGCTGCAGCCGCGAAGACGACAAGGTGACCTTCGTCGTTCAGGATCACGGCTACGGCATTCCAGCTGAAATCCTCACCCAGGTGTTCAACCGCTTTGTCGGGCATGACACAGGATCGCGCCGTCAGGGCGCAGGCCTCGGCCTTGCCATCGTCAAGAGCTTTGTCGAACTGCATGGCGGCACGGTCGACATTCAGTCCGCCGAAGGCAAGGGCACGACGGTGACCTGCGTCTTCCCCGCACGGCCCGAACTGGCGGACCAGGCGGCGGCCGAGTAGGACGCCGGATGGCAGACCACCAGCTGCAAGCCCTGTCGGGCGCCTTTCAGACAATCGAAATTGCCGGCGAACACGGCACGCGGCGACTTGCCAACGATATCGCGATGGTCCTGAAGCCCGGCGATGTCATTTGCCTGTCGGGCGATCTGGGCGCCGGGAAGTCCACGTTCACCAGGGCGCTGATCCGGGCCTTTGCCGGTGAGCCGGAGCTGGAAGTGCCGAGCCCGACCTTCACGCTCGTGCAGACCTACGATTTGCCGCGTTTCGACCTGTCCCACTTCGATCTTTACCGGCTTGAAGAGCCCGAAGAACTGGAAGAGCTCGGGCTGGATGACCTTCTGGAAACGGGAGTCGCGCTGATCGAATGGCCGGAGAAGGCGAACGAGCTGCTGCGCGGTAATGCCCTCTGGATCCAGATCACCCAGCCGACTGACAGCGATGACCATCGCCGGTTCAGCCTCTATTCGGACGCCCCGCACTGGCAGAACCGGATCAGGCAATCGCTGGCAACGCGGTCCTTTCTGGGGACCGCTGGTCTGCCGGACGCAGAGCGCCGTTTCCTGGCAGGTGATGCCTCCCTGCGAACGTTCGAGACGGTTGCAACAGGGTCTTCGACAGCTGTTCTGATGCGCTGGCCTTTCCAGGGGGACGCGGTGCCGGAAGCTGTCCGCGCCTACATGGAAAAGGTGCATCTGGCGCGCGACTGCCGGGCGATTGTCGCGGTGGGAACAGAACTCAGGAACCATGGTCTTTGCGCGCCCGATCTTTTGGCGAGCGATCTGGAAAACGGGCTGATCCTCTCGTCCGATCTTGGCCGGGATACCATCGTGGTAGACGGCAAACCGGTGCGCGAAAGATATTTTGCCGCCGTCGATGTCCTGGCGAAGATGCATGGTGAGGCCTGGCCAAAAACGGTCTCGCTCGCCGATGGTGGGCTGTATCAGGTCCCAGGCTATTCAGCGGACGCGCTTGTTGCCGAAGCGGCGCTGTTTCTGGATTGGTATGTCCCGAAGGTTACCGGAAAGCCGGCCGACGAGAGCACGCGCTCGGAATTCGAACGGCTGTGGCGCGAAGCACTTGAAGACATACGCGAGGCCCAGACAGGTTGGGTGCTGCGCGATTTTCATTCGCCGAACCTCCTTTGGCAGGCGGGTGCTGAAGGAACCGACAGGATCGGCCTGATCGATTTCCAGGACACGGTCTATGGCCCGGTTGCCTATGATGTTGCTTCCCTGCTGCTGGACGCCCGCACGGACATGGACGAAGCTCTGGAAACGGCGCTCTACGATGCTTATCTCTCGGCAAGAAAAATGCAGTCCGCAGAGTTCGATGAAGTTGGTTTTTCGAAAGCCTATGCGGTCATGGCGGCGCAGCGGATCTCCAAGATCCTCGGCATCTTCGTCCGTCTGGCCGAGCGCGATGGTAAGCCGGCTTACTTGAGCCATTTGCCGCGCATGCTAGGCTATCTCGACCGGGTGCTTGACAGGCCGTTCCTGTCGGATTTGAAAGACTGGTACGCACGCTACCGGCACTGAACGCGCCACGTTCAACCGGTCGCACATTTGAGACAGATGATGACAGACAAGCGGTTTCGCCCTTCCAAAGCCATGATCCTGGCCGCAGGCCTCGGCAAGCGCATGCGCCCGCTGACGGCAACGACGCCCAAGCCCCTGATCGAGGTCAACGGTCAGGCCCTGATCGACCATGGCATGGACCGGCTCGCAGCAGCCGGCGTGAAGACCTGTGTGGTCAACGTGCACTACCTTGCCGATCTGGTGGAGGTTCATGTCCGTCGCCGCCCTGATATGGAAATCCTGATTTCCGACGAACGCGATCAGCTTCTGGAAACCGGGGGCGGTATCAAGAAAGCGCTGCCGCTATTGGGCGAAGAGCCGTTCTTCCAGCTCAATGCCGACACCTGTTACTGGATCGAAGGCGTCAAACCCAACCTGGAACACATGATCGAAGCCTGGGACGAGAGCCGCATGGACGCCCTGCTTCTGGTTGCCGAAACCGTGAAAGCGGTCGGTTATTCCGGCCGCGGTGATTTCGACATGGCAAAGGACGGCGCGTTGACCCGGCGGCAGGAAAAGGGGGTGACGCCCTTTGCCTATGCAGGAGCAACCATTTTGCACCCGCGCCTGTTCGAAGATGCCCCGGACGGGCCGTTCTCCATGAACAGGCTTTTCGACAGGGCGATTGAAGCCGGGCGTCTCTACGGCGTTCAGATGGAAGGCCTGTGGCTGCATATCGGAACTCCGGAGGCCATCCGTGCCGCCGAATATGCCGTTCGCGAGAGTGCCGCCTGAGGATGGCCCGCAGCGCGCGCCTCTGGTCTGTCCCGCCGTCCGTCCCTTTCCTGAAAACGCTGGTCGACACACTGGTCGACGGCACCCTGATCCCCGGCTTTCGCCCGCTGGACGATCCACTGCTGCTGCCGTCGGTCACGCTGTATCTGCCGACGCGCCGCGCCGCGCGCCTGCTGCCGGAGCTTTTCCAGCAGCGGTTTGGTGGCCGGCCGGTTCTCCTGCCTGCCATCCGCCCGGTGGGCGATGCCGACGAAGATGCGCAGAGCCTGACCGCCAATGCGGATCTGGAACCTCTGCCGCCGGCAATGCCCCTTCTGGAGCGTCACCTTGCGATGACGCGGCTGGTGAAGGCCTGGAAAGGCATGCTGCGCCGGGAAGCGCTCAGTCTGAGGTCCGACGAACCTCTCGGCCTTCCGGCGTCGACGGCCGATGCAGCCTGGTTGGCGGCAGACCTGCTGACGCTGATGGACGAGGTTGAGACGGAAGAAGCCGACTGGACGGAACTGTCCGGTCTCGTGCCGGAGGACCATGCCCGGTACTGGCAGATCACGCTCGATTTCCTGCAGATCGTGCGGCAGGCCTGGCCCGCGCATCTGGCCGAATTGAAAATGATGGACCCGAAGGCACGCCGCTCGGCCCTTATCCGGCGGGAGGCCGAGCGTCTGGAGCGGACACCTCCTCGTGGCCCGGTCATTGTTGCGGGTGTCACCGGCTCGGTTCCGGCCACCGCCGAATTGCTGAAGGTTGTCTCCCGACTGGAAGCCGGTGTCGTCGTGCTGCCTGGGCTGGACCGTTATCTGGACAGCCGCTCCTGGGCCGTATTGGGAGAAAAGACGGGCAAGGCCTCGACCCGCAAGGGGCTGATGCAGAAAGACGCGGCAACCCTGCCTTCACATCCGCAGTATTCGCTGAAGCAGTTGCTTGATCGGCTGGGTGCAGGGCGGGAAGAGGTTGCAACACTCGGGCCGGACCCGGACCGGGGGCTCCTGCTGCGTGAAGAACTTGTCTCCGAGGCTCTGCGTCCCGCCGATACCTCCGATGGCTGGACAGCCTATCTGGACGCCCGTCCAGAGACGGACAGGGCAGAAGCCCTCGATGGTGTCTCGATCATGACTGCCCGCAACGAGGCCGATGAAGCCTTGAGCGTGGCGATTGCCTTGCGCGAAGCGATCGAGCGGCAGGAAAGTGCGGCCCTCATTTCGCCGGACCGCATGTTGACGCGCCGGGTTGCGGCAGAGCTTGCCCGCTGGAACATACAGGTGGACGACAGTGCCGGCCGCCCGCTCGACCAGACCGCACCAGCCATTCTGACGATTCTGGCAGCAAAACTCGCCCTTGGTGGCTGCGAGCCTATCGATCTTCTGGCGCTTCTGAAGCATCCGCTGACACGGCTGGGCCTGCCGGTGAAAGACATCCGGTCAGCCGCCCGCGCGCTGGAGCGTGGCGTGGTTCGCGGACCGCGCGCCCGGCCGGGAACGGCAGGTTTGCAACTGGCTGTCGATGCGAGCCGGGAAGATGCGGGCAAGGCACATACGCCACGCTGGAAAAAGATCCACGATGAAGACTGGGACGTGATTGCAAACCTTGTCGATCGGCTGGCGAACGCACTGAAACCGCTGGAAGATCTTGCCGCAGAAGGCGGCACGATCCTTCTGACCGACCTCGCACGGCGTCATGTCGATGTGATCGAGGCGATCTCGATCGATCACGAAGGTTCGGTGGCAGAACTTTACGCCGGTGAGGCGGGCGAGGCGCTGGCCCAGTTCCTGACCGGTCTTCTGGAAGCAAGCTCCAGCGGACTGGAAATTCCCGCCGGCGAATGGCCGTCGGTACTGCCCGCGCTGATGTCCGGTCAGGCCGTACGGCGCAGGTTGCCGGGCGACCAGCGGGTGCAGATCCTCGGCCCCATGGAAGCACGGCTTCAGACCTTTGATTTTGCGATCCTGGGTGGCCTCAATGAGGGCGTGTGGCCTCAACGCACGCGCAATGATCCGTGGCTGAACCGGCCGATGAAGCGCGACATGGGGCTGGAACCCCCGGAACGCCGGCTCGGTGCGGCCGCACATGACTTCGCGCAAGGCATGGGGGCACGGCGGGTCCTTCTGTCGCGTGCCGCACGCTCCGACGGCGCTCCCACGGTTGCATCGCGCTGGCTGCAGCGCCTGACCACGCTTGCCGGGCCTGACCTGACGAAGAAACTGGAAGCGCAAGGGGCGGTATATTCCGCCCTTGCAGCACAGCTCGACCGGCCGGAAGGCGCGGTGCGGCCCGCGTCCCGGCCTCACCCTCGTCCGCCCTTGGCAGCACGCCCGAAATCGCTCTCCATCACCGAAATCGAACGCTTGATCCGCGATCCCTACGCGATCTTTGCCCGTCACGTGCTCGAGCTGCAGCCGGTCGACCCGATCGGCGGCGAACCCGGTGCGGCCGACAAGGGCAACCTCATTCACGATGCGCTGGCCGATTTCCTGCTGACCTGGACCGGCGCATTCGACGACAGTGCCGTAAAGGCCCTGACAGAGATCGGCGAGGAGCTGTTTGAGCCTCTTGATGCGTTTCCGGCGATCCGGGCGCTCTGGTGGCCGCGTTTCCAGAAGATCGCGGCTGGCTTCGTTGCCTACGAAGCGAGGCGGTCGCAACACGTCAGTCAGCGGTTCCTGGAAATCGGGGGCGGTGTGGAATTGAAGTTGCCCGGCTTCGATTTCCGCCTGCGCGGCCGGGCAGACCGGATCGACCTTCTGAGTGGCGGCGGGCTGTCAGTGGTCGATTACAAGACAGGGCAGGTGCCTTCGCAAAAGCAGGTCGACGCGCTCCTGTCGCCGCAATTGCCGCTGGAGGCCGCGATGGTCCGGCGGTTCGGGTTCAAGGATGTGCCGGCTGACGCGCCCATATCCGAGCTATTGTATCTGCAGCTGAAGGGCGGCAGCGAACCGGTGATCGAAGCGCCGCGAAACCCGAAGGACACGCCGCTGGAAGATCTGGTGGAAGACGCCTGGACGCGGCTGGAACAGTTGATCGCCCACTATGTCAGGGAAGACATTGGTTACCTGTCCCGTGCCCGCGTCATGCGCGAACGGCAGATGGGCGGTGACTATGATCATCTTGCCAGAACGCAGGAATGGGCACTTGGATCGGAGGAGCCTTCATGAGCTTTCAGATCCCTGAAGTGACCAGGCAGCGGCAGGACCTTGCCTCCCGCCCACGGGCTTCTGCCTGGGTGAGTGCAAATGCCGGATCGGGCAAGACCTTCGTTCTGTCCCGCAGGGTGGTGCGGCTGTTGCTGGATGGCACAGATCCCTCTCGTATTCTTGCGCTGACCTTCACCAAGGCCGCCGCTGCAGAAATGGCGACCCGCGTTTTCAAGATTCTCGGCGAATGGGTCACCAAGGATGATGCCGCACTCGCGGCCGAATTGCAGGATATTGAAGGCCGCAAACCAGACGCCGCGCGCCTGGCGATGGCGCGTCGCCTCTTTGCCCGGGCACTGGAAACACCGGGCGGGTTGAAGATCCAGACCATTCACGGTTTCTGCGAATCCCTGCTGCACCAATTTCCGCTGGAAGCAAACGTCGCGGGCCATTTTGCCGTACTCGACGACCGGGTGGCAGCGGAACTCATGGCGGCCTCGCGCGCGACCGTGCTGCATGTTGCCGAAACCGAGCCGGAAAGCGCCTTTGGCAGGGCACTGGCATCTGTCATTGATCTGATGAGCGATGGCGGCGCCCAGAAGGCGCTGGACGAGTTGATCCAGAGCCGTGACGCCTTCCGCCGCTGGACGGTTGATGCCGGCGATCTGGAAACCGCGCTTGCCGAGCTTGCCGGTCTTCTGGAAACCGACCCGGCCCTGCGGCTGGCGGATTTCGACGAGCAGTTTCGGTCCGCATGCCCGTTTGATCTGAACACCTGTCTTGCCTATGCCGAGGCACTGCGAACCGGCACCAAGACCGATCAGGCGCGTGCGGACGATCTGGTTACCGCCGCGAAGCTCACGGACATAACCGCTTTCCGCGAGGCCTGGCAGGCAATTTTCCTGACAGCCAAGCTTGAGCCGCGAAAGTCGCTCGCCACCAAGAAGGTCGCTGAAACGTTCCCCCAGATGCTTGAGGCGCTGGAGGCGGAACAACATCGCCTGCTGGAGCTGCTGGACCAGCGCCGGAAGGTGGCGACCTATGAGGGAACCACAGCCCTGCTGCGTCTCGCCGACGCGGTGATCGGTCATTATGAGCGCGCCAAGACCGCCCGCGGGTATCTCGACTTCGAGGATCTGGTGGTCAAGACGGCAACGCTGTTGCAGAAGTCGGACGCAGCGCTCTGGGTGCAATACAAGCTTGACCAGGGGCTCGATCATATCCTCGTCGACGAAGCCCAGGACACCAGCCCGCGCCAGTGGGAGGTGGTGACCTCGCTGGCCTCGGAATTCTTCGCCGGGACCGGCGCGAGAGACAGGGTGCGCACGTTGTTTGCGGTGGGCGACGAAAAACAGTCGATCTACTCGTTCCAGGGGGCCGTCCCGGCCTATTTCGATGCCATGCGCCGGTCTTTCTCCGGCAAGGCCAAGGCGGCTGAACTGGAGTTCCATTCGGTCAATCTGCAACTTTCCTTCCGCTCCACACCGGATGTGCTGGGGGCGGTCGACAAGGTGTTCCACGACGAGAGTGCCCACAGAGGCCTTTCACAGGACGTGAAAGCACCGGTTCATGAAGCCATCCGGCGGGACCCGGGGATCGTCGATCTGTGGCCTCTGGAGGCCGAAGCCGAGATCGAGGAGCCGGACGACTGGCGCCAGCCGATTGACCATGTCGGCTCGGGCAGCCCGATGCTGAAGGTGGCACGGCGTATCGCGGTCGAGATCGCCCAGTGGATGCGCGACGGCACGGCAGATCCTGGCGATGTGATGATCCTCGTCCGCAAGCGCGGCCCTTTTGTCGAAGCGCTCAACCGGGAACTGAAGGAGCTGGACATTCCGGCTGCCGGCAGTGACCGCCTTGTGCTGACGGACCATATCGCGGTTCAGGATCTCGCCGCCCTCGGCCGGTTCCTGCTACTGCCGGAAGACGACCTGTCGCTTGCCTGCGTGTTGAAGAGCCCCCTGTTCGACCTGACGGACGACGACCTGCTGGAGGTTGCCCGGGAAACGCCGGAAAAGGTGCGGCCTGGAACGCTGTGGCAGATGCTGGTGAAGCGGTCCGACACGTCTGACAAGTGGAAGGCCGTCCGCGCAAAGCTGGAAGACTGGCGCGCACGTGCCGACTTCGTGCCGCCTTACGAATTCTATGCCCGTCTTCTGGGGGCTGATGGTGGCCGGAAGGCTTTCCGCGCCCGGCTCGGGGTGGAGGTCGATGACGTTCTGGACGAGTTCCTGGCGCTCACTATCGCCTATGAGCAATCCGGCACGCCGGGCTTGGAAGGCTTTCTGGCCTGGATGGCAGCGGCACCGACCGAGATCAAGCGCGAGCTGACCAACACCAAGGGCATGGTCCGCATCATGACCGTGCATGGGTCCAAGGGGCTGGAAGCGCGGATCGTCGTCCTGGTCGATCCGGGTGCGCCTCCCGTCAGCGCGATCCACGATCCGGCCTTCCTGCCGCGCAAGCGCCTGGAAAACGATCTGCTGCCACCGGCCCTGGTCTGGCTGCCGCCCAAGGCAGACCGGACACCCTGGCACGATGCGGCGGTGGAAGCCCTGCGGGATGCGCAGGAGGAAGAGTATCGGCGCCTCTTGTATGTGGCGCTGACCCGCGCCGAAGACAGGCTGATCGTCTGCGGCTGGGAACCGAAACGCGGTGCGCACGAGAACTGCTGGTACTCCATGGTCTCGCGGGCATTGAAACCCGAGGCACGCGAGCTGACCGAAAGGGATGGGTCCGTTTCTGCCTGGCGCTGGCAGAAGGAAGGAGCCGCCGCCGAGCCGGAGGCAGGTGGCGCTGTGCACAGGTCTGAAGAGCCGCCCAGCGAGGAACGTCCGCTGCCGGACTGGCTCTCCACCCCTGTCCGCCCACTTCCCAAGAAGAAGCGCCTTCAGCCCTCGAGGGCTTTTGAGGCGATGGAGGAAAAGGAAGGTATCGAGCCGGTGCCTGCGGTCTCCCGTCTGCAGGCCGGCAGGGACCTCGCGTCCTGGCCGCTGGAGCGTGGTCGTTTGATTCACCGTCTTCTGGAACTGTTGCCGGACATTGCCGAAGACGAACGCATGGCCGCATCGGAGGCCTATCTGAAACAGGCCCTCAAACCGGAATTCGCGGACCGAAGTCCCCACCTTCTGCGCGAGGTGGCGGCGATTCTGGACATGCCGGAATTCGAGACCCTGTTTTGCGGTCATGCCCGCGCCGAAGTTCCGCTGGTCGGGACGATTCGGGCAAGCGATGGCACGGAAGTCGAGATCTCCGGCCAGATCGACCGGCTCGTGGTTGAGGATAACCGGGTGGTGATTGTGGATTACAAGACCAATTTCCATCCGCCGGCGACAGTTGCCGAAATCCCGCTCGAGTACCGCGCACAGCTTTGTGTTTACAGGGAAATGCTGAAGCAGATTTATCCGGGCAGGGAGATTTCCGCCCAGCTTCTGTGGACCGCGGTGCCGAGCCTGATGGAAATCCCAGAAAAGGTGCTGGAAGAAACCTTCGCCGGACTGCGTCCTGACGGCACATCGGGTTGACGGCAGGCCTTCGGCTTCCTACGTTCTTGCCAACTGACGCGCTTACATCGGGTAGGCGCGCTCCTGAGACCTACGAGATCTAGTTATGGCTACCACACAAGTTACCGACTCTTCCTTCGAAGCCGAAGTTCTGAAATCCGACGCACCGGTCGTGGTCGACTTCTGGGCCGAATGGTGCGGTCCGTGTAAGATGATTGCCCCGGCTCTTGAAGAAATCTCCGAAGAGATGGACGGCCAGGTGAAGATCACCAAGCTCAACATCGACGAGAACCAGGACATGGCCATGAAATACGGCGTTCGGTCCATTCCGATGCTGATCCTGTTCAAGGATGGTGAGCCGATGGCAACCCAGATCGGTGCCGCGCCGAAAGGCAAGCTCTCCGATTGGATCAAGAGCGCCCTTTAACAGCGACAAGAGTCTGCGGCTGACCGGCTGCGGTTCATATGAGCGCATCCGGCGGGTAAGCGAAAGCCTATCCGCCGATCCTCTTTGAAAAATCCTCAACCGGTCGTATAAGCACCCGCAAACAGTCTGAGCAAACGGATCATTCATGAGCGACGAAAACAAAACCCCGGAAGAGCAGCCGGCAGAAGCAACGCCGGAAACTGCAGCAGCGGAACAGCCGGAAGCTGTCGAGGCAGCCGGTGTAGATCCGATCGAAGTTCTGCAAGCTGAAAACGCGGAACTGAAGGACCGTGCGCTTCGCGTGATGGCGGAAATGGAAAACCTGCGCCGCCGCACGGAAAAGGAAGTCAAGGATGCCCGCCAGTACGCCGTGTCCGGCTTCGCCCGTGACATGCTGACGGTCTCCGACAACCTGCGCCGCGCGCTTGAAGCGTTGCCGGAAGACGACCGCAAGAACGCCGACGCGGGTGTTGCTTCGCTGATTGAAGGCGTTGAGATGATCGAGCGCGATCTGCTCAACCAGCTTGAGAAGAACGGCGTCAAGAAGCTGGACCCGGAAGGCCAGAAGTTCGATCCGAACTTCCACCAGGCGATGTTCGAAGTGCCGAACACCGAAGTGCCGAACAACACGGTCGTACAGGTGATGCAGGCCGGCTACGTCATTGGCGAGCGCGTGCTGCGTCCGGCCATGGTCGGCGTTTCCAAGGGTGGCCCGAAGGATGTTGCGGCGTCGGCTGAAGCCGGACAGACAGTCGACAAGAACGCCTGAGTTCAACCGACCCTAGAGCTTCGAAGGGGCTGCTCCGTATCCAGCGGAGTGGCCCTTTTCTTTGGAGCAACCCTTTCGTCAACACAGCTAACCGGGGCCAGTTCTGCCGTCGATGCGACGTAAGAGGACGACAGCCGGGAACGATCGGTGTTTTTCCAGAAAGCGGTCTGGTCGGACTTCCCTAATCCCTTGAGCGAGATATGCAGGCCCTCAGACGTAGGGCCGAGTGCCGGCGTGGCATGCTACGGGATGACAAAGACCCGGACCTCAGGTACTGCCTTCGGAAAGAAAGTGGCCATGGGGGACGGAATGCTGCTGCAAATGCTGGACTATCTCGGGGTGGCGGTATTCGCCATTACCGGCGGCATCGTCGCTTCGCGCAAGCAGCTGGATATCGTTGCCCTGCTGTTCTTTGCCACGCTGACGGGGATCGGTGGTGGTACCCTGCGTGACCTTTTGCTGGGTGTACCGGTCTTCTGGGTGGAGAACGAATGGTATCTGCTGGTGTGCTTCGTCGTCAGCGCGCTGGTCTGGTATTTTGCCGAGTGGATCGAAAAGCTCGGCAAACCCTTGAGATGGGCCGATGCCATCGGTATTGCGGCCTATTCTGTCATGGGAGCTGCCAAGGCCCTGACTGTCGGTGACACGATCCTGGTGGCGATCCTGATGGGTGTCTCTACGGCAACTTTCGGCGGCATCCTGCGGGACACCATCGCCCGTGAACCTTCCTCCATCGTGAAGCCGGAAATCTATGTCGGTGCGGCCTTTGCCGGTGCGGGTGGATTTGTTGTGCTGGTGCAATTGGGCGCGCCGCAAATCCTTGCCGCGATCCTTGCCGCAAGCTGTGCGCTGATCTTGCGCGGCGGAGCGATCCTGCGTGGCTGGACCTTGCCCGGACACCGTTTTGGAACAGGTTCAGATCCCAGCTAAGCCGGGATGGCTTTCCGTCCCTTGGCCTCAGCGGACAGTCCGGGAACGACAAAAGCCGGCCCACGGGGAACCGGCTTCACGATTATCGTATAACGGGTTTGGCGCGATTGGCAGAACGTGCCAAACCCTTGGAGGCAGCCGGTCTCGCCCGTAGGGTCGAACGGCCAGGGTGCCATCAAGGCACTAGTAGACAAGCCCCGAGCAGGCCGACACATAGTACATCAGCCCTATTGCGATTGCCGGAAGGCTTGCCGAATAGGCAAGCGTCGTCAGCATGATTTGCTCCTTCAAGATACCAACGAGAAACCCATGGCGGCCAAGCCGTCATCCGGGCGACCCTTTTCGGGCGCTCGCTTTCATGGATTCCCCCTGCTGTTCCGGGATATGGTGTGCGCAGGCACGAGTTCCAGAGGTCACGTCCTCAAAAAAACGTGTGCAGCCAGTGCGTAGTCTGCGAGCCCGGTGCGCGGGGCAGGCAAAAACAGCGTGCGCTGGCCATAGTAACGCCGGCCGGCTTTCGTGCCCTGTGTGAGGTCCTTCAGGTCGGCAGCCCATTCAAGATCCGGCCGCGGCGGTTCGCTCAGGTCGGTGGTGAACAGCCGTGCTTCCTGCAGCAGTTCTGTCGGCAATTGTGCTTCCGGATCCAGCACATCTACGTGACAGCCCGCAGGAGGATCCAGGTAGGTGAGGGCGTGATGGGTGCCTGTTTCGTTTTCCGGACCGGCAATACAGATCATGTCCGCGCCTTCCTGCGCGGCATAGATCTCGTTCGTGATGCCGACATTGACCCCCTTGAGCGCGGGCAAGGCGGCGATCCTTTTCTGGATTTCCGGCGACACGCCGGCCAGAAGGATCGACGTCAGGTTGCGCACGGCCGCATAACCGCACACAAGCCGGGGCAATCTCGGGTCGTCGCCGATGACCAGCAGGCGGGACGTGTCTTCGCGGGACAGGTAACTTGCCCCGAGCGCATGAAGACCGGCCGTGCGCCAGACTGTAAGGCGCATGCCATCCAGAAGGGCGATCGGTTGTCCGCCGGAACCGGAAAACAATAGGTAGAGACTTGAGGACAGGCCCGTTTGTTCAGGAAGATCCAGCGCCAGGGAGCAGCCGATATAGCCGCGCTTGACGTCGCCTTGTTGGGTAAAGTCAGTCCAGGCCGGCTGTACGGTGAGCGCGCCTTGCTGCTGGTTCAGCCGGCCGATGGGCAAGGGGGATGCCTTGGGGGCGACTGTGCTGGAGCGATAGGCCCGGCGCAGCGTTTCAAGAACGGCCCTGTCTTCCAGGCAGGCATCGATCTCGTCGCTGGAGATAATACGCATGGTAATGTCGGCCGGTTAGGCGGCGTTGCGGTTGCCCGGTCCTGCCAGTCCCTTGAGATTGGATGCCGGCTGACCTGCGGTGTTCATTTCCCGCAGCTGGTCGGCTTCCTTGTGCCATTTCGCGGCTTCCCGGCGCTTCACGCGTGCTTCCTTGCGCCAGCGGCCCTGTTTGGCCCATGCGCCAAGTCCACCGACGATGATGCCGACGCCCAGACTTGCGAAGATGATCCAGAACAGCGGAATGTCCGGGATCGTCAGGCGCGGGTCCTGCGGGTCGAGGGGATTGAGCGACAGGGAGACCGTGTGCCGGTTCGCCACCGACAACGGGATCAGGACAACCGCGATAACGAACAAGATCACGTTCTTGAGGAAACGGGTCACTGGGTTCTCCCGGTTTTGGCCAGATCAGAAGTCGATTTTAAATGGCGTGCCGTGGCAAACGCAATCAGTCGTCGCCGTGGTCCACACCATCGTTCAACCGTATACGCATTTCCTTGCCGGTTTTGAAGAAGGGCACGAACTTTTCGTCCACTTCCACCTTTTGACCGGTTCGCGGATTGCGGCCGACGCGAGCGGGGCGGTTCTTGACGGAAAACGCGCCGAAGCCGCGCAACTCCACCCGGTCGCCGCGCATGAGCGCTTCGGTAACCTCATCCAAGATGGCGTTGACGATGTTCTCAACGTCCCGCTGATAGAGATGCGGATTTTGTTCGGCGATATGCTGAACCAGCTCAGATTTGATCATGAAGTGCCCCCTCGCTTACGGATTATTGTCTGCCGCGTCAGAAGCCTGCCAAACGGATACGAGCCCGTCAAGCGTAAGCCCTCGTGGAATCAGCCCCTTAGCTTCACTAACCGGCTCCAGAAGGGCCGATCCGATGCCTTTTCCGAACTCTCGCGAGACCCGGGAGGAAAACGGCAGCTCTTCCAGATTTTCGTTGGCGCTCCAGGTGACGACTGGAAGATCTTTCGGAACGCCCTTCTCGCTTACTAGCCAGTCGATTGCGACATCTTCACCGCCAATGGCATCGATCAGCTTTTCCGTCTGGGCATCGTGGCCCGTCAGAATGCGGCCGTCTGCAAGTTCCTTGGCCCTGGGCATGTCGAGAGATCGCCGCTCGGCGACCAGTGAAACGAACCAGTCGTAGGAATTGTCGACGAGCTTTTGCAGCATGGCGCGTGCCTCGGGGCTCGTCTGGGAATAGAAGTCGGGCTCGGCCTTCAGCGGAGCACTCTTGACCGCATCCATTTCCACGCCGACCGTTTCCATCAGTTTGCTGATATTGCCGAACTGGAACAGCACGCCGATGGAGCCGGTGATGGAATTGTATCTCGCGACGATGTGATCGGAGGCAAGGGCGATCATGTAGCCCGCGGAGGTTCCGATGGTGCGGATTTCGGCGACCACCGGCTTCTTTTCGGAAAGCTTGCGCAGCGCTTCATACAGCGCTTCGCCGCCGGTTGTGCTGCCACCTGGAGAGTTGATGGAGATCACCACGCCCTTGACCGCATCGGACTTGCCGATCTTCTCGATCATCTGCAGGGTCTTGCGGCTTTCGAGGATGACGCCTTCGATCGGGATGCGTGCGATATGCGCCGTCCGCTTGGACAATTCCGAAGCCCCGGAGACGTAGATAAGCCCCCCGATCAGTGCCGCGGCGATGACGACAAAAGTCGCGATCCGCCAGAAGGTCACTTTGCGTCTGAGGCGCCGTCTGTCTACCAGCGCGTCAACATCTACCGACATGAATACGATGTCCCCGACAAGAGCTTATGAAAACCAATAACATACATAGGGTGACCGTTGTAAGAAATGCAATCGGCTTCTCTCAGTTTCACATCAGATTGCGGCGGTTTCTGGCAAGCCAGCGCAGTTTCGTGTGTTCATGAGGCTTAATCGCCCAGAGGTTGAGGTCCGGTGCGGCCATGGAATGCGGTTAGGGAAGAGCGGATCCGGCGCAGGTTTTCGCTTGTGGTGGCGGCCCGGACCTGCGCGACCGTCATGGCGATGGCGTCGACAATCACCAGGTGCGCGTATCGCGAGGCGGTGGGCTTGAAGATGTCCGGGTCCTCGGGAAGATCGACCAGGATGGGGATCTTGGAAATCATTGCAAGGCGAGAGCCTTTCGGTGCGATCGCGATCGTGGTGGCCCCATAGCCGCCGGCAATTTCGGCCGCACTGACCAGTTCATCCGCTTCGCCACTGGCGGAGACACACAGCAGAACGTCGTCGGGCCCGAGCGTCGCCGCGCGCATCTGCAGGAGGTAGCTGTCGTGCAGGGCGACAGACGGGATGCCAAGGCGGAAAAAGCGGCTCGCCGCTTCACCGGCCACCATCGTCGACCCACCGCCGATCCCGGCGGTGAGAAGCTGCCGGCATTTGGCGATCTTTTCGACGGCCCGCTCGATAACGGCCGGATCGACCTGCTGCCGCATGACATTGGCGGTCGCATAAAGCGCGCCTAGAACGCGGTCGATCGCCGTTTCGCTGGCAACCTGCTCGGTGGTCGATGGCGCGGAAATATACTGCAGGCTGACGGCCAGGTTTTGCGCCAGACGCAGCTTGAATTCCCGAAAACCGTCACAGCCGAGTGTCCTGCAAAAGCGAACGACGGTCGGTGTACTGACGCCACAGGCTTTTGCCAGTTCGGCGATCGTCATGTCCGAAATCGCGGACAGATGCTTTTGCACGTAGTCCGCAACCTTTTGTTCCCGCGCCGGAAACTGGCCGGCGTGATCGCGGAGTGCGGAAATGAGATCGATAGCGGCATGGCCGTTTGTATTGTCGCCGGTCGGGGTTCGGATCTTTGCCTGCACACATGTCTCCCTGGTTGCGGGATTTGTAATTTGATTACACAAAATCGTCAATCAGCGCCTGATCATAGCCTCATTTACGCGAGAAATGTAATTTAAAAACAAAATACGCTTGACGAAACGCAATTTCTGCTCTGAAAATGTAATTAAGGTACATTTCGGTGGAGGGATTATGCGCGAGTGGGCTGCCAGAACCAGTGCCAGGCTGAATACGGGCGTCGAGGCTGTAATAGCCTTGCTGATGGCACTGCTTGTGCTTGACGTCTGGCTTGGCGTGGTTGATCGCTACTTCTTTCATTGGCAGTTGCCCTGGCCGGAGATCCTTGCGCGCTACCTGATGATCTGGGCAGCCATGCTGGCCGTCTCGTCCGGCATCGCCAGACGGGACCATATCGGACTGACGGCTGCCATCATGCGCGTGCCGGTGTCGTTGCGCCGCATTGTGCTGATGGCGATTGATCTCTGCGTTCTGGCACTGTTTCTCTACGTGCTGTGGTACGGGCTCGGTTTCGCGCAAAGCGGCGCCAAGCGGCAGGCCATGATCTTCGGTATCAGTCTGCAGCCGTTCTATGCGGCAATCCCGGCTGCCGCAGCCCTTGCCTCGATCCAGACCGTTCTGGCGATGATCCGGGACAACGGCACCCATCTCGACAATCCTCCGTTTGCGGAGGCCGCAGCATGATCGTTGCCGCTGTCTTCATCGGATTTGTCCTGCTCGGCATGCCTATCGGCTTTGCCATTGGCGCGGCCGGCGTCATCGGCCTCATTCATATGGGCGGTGACCAGTTCCTGGCCATCGGGCCGAGCCGTATCTTCAACGGGTTGAACATCTTCCCCTTTCTGGCGATGCCGTTCTTCATTCTGGCCGGCGAAATCATGAACCAGACGGGTATTACCGACCGGTTGGTGAAGCTGGCCCAGGTGCTGGTCGGCCATTTCCGGGGTGGGCTGGCCCACACAAATATGCTCGCCTCGGTGTTCTTTGCGGGGCTAACGGGCTCGGCAACGGCGGATGCGGCGGCCTTCGGGCGCACATTGGTGCCCGCCATGGTCAAGGAAGGCTACAAGCGCGATTACGCGTGCGCCGTAACGGCGGCCGGTTCGATCATCGGACCGACCATCCCGCCGTCCGGTCTGATGGTTGTCTACGGCTCGCTCATGGGCGTTTCCATTGGTGGGTTGTTCGCCGCAGGCATTCTGCCGGGTCTCGTCATCTGTGGTGTCTGCATGGCCGTCATTACCCTTGGTGCGGCCCGCAACAGCCTGCCCAAGGCGGAGCGCCGGGCCAACCTGAAGGAAATCTGGCAGGTCTTCGTTTCCTCAATTACCGCACTGCTGATGCCGGTGATCATCCTGGGAGGTATTCTCGGCGGTGTCGTCACGCCGACGGAAGCTGCTTCCATTGCAGTCGCCTATGCACTCTTCATCGGTGCATTCGTCTACCGCACGCTGACCTTGCCCGCGCTTTACCAGATGCTCGTGCGCACAGCGCGCATCACCGGCGTGATCTTCGTCATCATCGCCTTTGCCGGCATCCTCGGCTGGTGGATGAGCTTTGAAAAAATCCCCCAGATGCTGGCCGAGACCATCCTGGGTCTGGCCGACAACCGCTATGCGGTCATCGCCATCATCATCGGACTTCTGCTGATCGTCGGCATGGTCATGGATATCACCGCCATCCTGATCATCCTGGCACCGGTTCTTGTTCCGCTCACCGCTCAGGTGGGTCTGGAGCCGATCCATGCGGGGATCATCTTCGTTCTGGCACTCAACATCTCGCTGATGACGCCGCCTGTCGGCGCGTGCCTGTTCGTTCTCTCATCGGTCACCGGTGAGAAACTGGAACGGATTGCCATCAAGCTGGGGCCGTTCCTGGTCGCAGAGGTGGCTGTGCTGTTCCTGTTCGCCTTCTGGGAAAGCGCGGCGATGATGCTGCCGCGTGCTCTCGGGTTTGCCCAATAACAAAAAAACAACCTGACAGAGGAATGGAGAAAATCATGAAGAAGTTCGCAAAGGGACTGGCGGTCGGGCTGACCGCTGCGCTTATGGCCGGCAGCGCGCTGGCAGATGGAAAGGTGTTGAAGTTCGGACACGACAACAAGACCGATCCATTTGAAAATCCGGCTCATGCCTGCACCGCGGTGTTCTCCAACATCGTCAACGCAGACACCAACGGTGCCGTCGAAGTGGAGGTCTTCGGTTCCAACCAGCTCGGTTCGGCTGCCGAGCATGTGCAGCATGTGCGCGACGGCATCATCCAGGCAACACTGACGTCCACCGGCGCGCTGGCCAGCTACTACCCACGCATCGACGTTTTGAACCTGCCGTTCGCCTTCGCCGACAACGCCGCCACCTACGCGGTTTTCGACGGTGATTTCGGCAAGGCTCTGGCTGCCGATATCGAGGAAGCCCTTGGAGATGTTGTGGTGCTCGGTTTCCCGGACACGGGCGGGTTCTTCGCTGTTACCAATTCCAAGCACCCGATCGCGTCGCTCGACGATTTTGACGGCATCCGCATCCGCACCATGACGCTGCCGTCTCATCAGACCATCATTCAGGCGCTTGGCGCGCAGGCCTATCCGCTATCCTGGGGCGAGGTCTATTCCGGCCTGCAGACCGGCGTCATCGACGGTCAGATGAACCCGGTGCCGATCATTTCCTTCGCGAACTTCTCTGAAGTTCAGAAGTACATGACGCTGACCAACCACCTGTTCTCGCCCTACACGTTCATGGTCAATCGGGACTTCTTCGAAGGATTGAGCGAAGAGCAGCAGAAGACCCTGCGCTATGCCGCGGAAAGCTGCGTAACCGCCAGCCGTGGCCTGTCGCGCATCATCGAAGCCTCCGACAGGGGACTGGCGGGCCTGATGGACAAGATGGAAGTGACCGCTCTTACCGCCGACCAGCGCGCGTCCATGGCTGCAGCGGCCCAGCCGGCTTTCGAAACGCACGTGGCTGAAAACCTCGACCCGAAAGCCAACGAACTGCTTGGCCTGTTCAAGACCGAGGTCCAGAAAGCCAACGACAGCGTCTATATGGACTGAAGCATGGTCTGACATTTTCGCGCGCCGGCTTGCAGCGCCAGTGCGTGAAAAAAGAAGCCCCGCGGCGAACCGCGGGGCTTTTGTCTTTTCAGCGTTCAGACCTCATCAGCGAGCCGAAATCGGCTTCTGACTTTACCACCGCCAGCCAAACCGGAACCGGTGGGCCTCAGTTGATCCCTGTCAGCTGGATCTCGAACGTCAGCACCTTGCCGGCCAACGGGTGGTTGGCGTCCAGAATGACTTCGTTTTCGGAAATCTCGATCACGGTCACGGTCATCATCTGGCCGTTCTCTGTCTGCGCCTGCAGCTGCATGCCGACTTCCAGCGGGATGTTGGCCGGAATGTTGGTCCGCGGAACAGCCTGGCGTGCGGCCGGATTGTGGGGACCGTAGGCGCTGTCGGGTTCGATGCGGACCGTCTTCTCGTCGCCAACCTTCATGCCGGGAATGGCCTGGTCGAGACCCGGAATGATCTGGCCGGATCCAACGGTGAATTCCAGCGGGTCGCGTCCTTCGGAGCTGTCGAAGACGGAGCCGTCGTCCAGCGTGCCCTTATAATGAAGACGAACCGTGTCGCCGCTTTTGGCTTCGGTCATGGAGCGTTTCGCAATTCTGTCTGTTGGGTGAGTTTTGAGGCCGCGTTTCGTTGGCGGGTGCTCGTCGTGAAACCAAGCCTAAAGGACGGGCAGCAAAAGTAAAGTCTGCCGGATCGTCAGCTTCTGGATAGTTTCGCGGACAAATCATGACTGAAATGGTGCAGCCCCGGCGCCGATCGTTTCAAACGATGGCCCCGGTGCCGTGGTTCTACTTCGTCGGATGGCGATTGCGCCGCTATTTCTTGCCGAAATTCGCACCTAGCCGCATCTGGATATAGTCATGCGCCGTCATCGGCTCATACTTGCCTTCCGGCCCTGCAAGCACCGTATCCATGTTGGCCTGGGCGAAATAGGCCATCGAGTAGCGAGGGCCGAGATATTCCTCCGGCTTGGGCATGCGCACCCGGTGAAGGTTTGACAGAAGCTTGTCGTCCGACCAGCGCATCAGCATGTCGCCGATGTTGCAGGTGATAACGCCTTCCAGCGGGGGCACGTCGGTCCAGGCAATCGCCCGGCCCTGGCTGTCCTTGCCCGGGCAAAGCTGTAGCCCGCCCTGGCCTGCCTTCTGGTGCAGCAGTGTCAGGCAGTCGAAGTCGGTGTGGGCACCGGCCCGCCAGAACTTGAAGTCCTCTGGCTTGGCATCTTCCATGCCCAGATAATGGATCAGTCGGAGGGTCGACTGGTATTCCGGTGTCAGCGGGTCATGTCCTTCGGTGAAGAAGTCCGGCGGAAACTGCAGCTTGTCGGCAAAGCAGGACAGAACCTTCATCGCCAGCGCCCAGTTGTGCCGCTCGAATGCCAGCATGGTCGCCTTGAAGCCGGACAGTTCTTCGCCGGTCGGCCAAAGACCCGTCATGCGCGGCAGGGTGATCTGGTAGCTTTCCTTCTGGTCGGCAGTACCGGTTGAAGGGCGGACCTGCGCCTTGAATTCCCAGCCTGCGTTGGTTCCGGGCCGAAGCGGATATTGTTCTTTCGTCTCGGCCGGCAGATCGAAGAAGCCGGCCGACAGTCGAAAAGCCTCGTCGATCAGTTCCTGCGGGATGCCGTGGTTGCTCAGCTGGAAAAAGCCGATGTCCGTCGCCGCGGCCCACAGATCCTCGGTGATCTCTGCCTTGCGCGAAAAGAAGTCCGACATGTCGACCTGGGGAATTGACCGGTCGACCGTCTCACCGACACCGCCGAAGCCTTTTTCCTTTTCCAGTTCAACGAGACCATAAGATGCAGAGGTGCTCATATTTCCGTTCTCCTTGAGAAAGAGGTCCGGGAGCAATGACCCGTGCTCATGGGCACTGACAGCTTCTACTCCACATAAGAATGTGCCTGCCCGACGCAGGCGATTTGCCATCAGGCCTGGGCGGCGCGGGCCCGGTGAGGCGCCGTCATTTCCTTTCTGCGTTCGATCAGTTGCCGGGTAACACGCCTTGCGTCCGAACCGAGCCCGGCCAGGTCCAGTCCGGGGATGGAACCGTCCCGGACGATCTGCCGCCCGCCGACAAAGCTGTGGCGCAGGCTTGCGGCACCCGTCAGCACGGGAGCAAGAGCCGGATCGTGAAGTCCCATGTTGCGAGGGGCCGAAATGTCGAAAACGGCAATGTCGGCGATCATGCCGGGACGCAGCACGCCGATCTCCTCAAAGCCGAGCACCTTGGCGCCGCCTTCGGTTGCCCAGTTGAGGAGGCTTTCGGCTTGCAATGCCTGCACGCCCTTTGCCGCTCGGTGCAGCGCGAAGGCACTGTAGAGGGCAGCGCCCATGTCGGCGGCCTCGTTCGCGCCCGCGCCATCTACCGCCAGCGAAACTCGGCCGCCGAGGTCATGCAGGGCGTCAGCTGGAGCAATGCCTGAGCCAAGCCTTGCATTTGCTTGCGGACAGTGCGCCATCCCGGTTCCGGTTTCTGCGAGCATGCGCACCTCGTCCCGGTCGCATTCCACCAGATGGGCAAACCAGACATCCGGCCCGAGCCACTGCTGCTCGGCAAGCCAATCAACCGGTCGTTTGCCGTATTTCGCCAGGGTGAAGTCGACGTAGGTCCGGTTTTCCGAAAGATGCGAATGAAGGCGCAGGCCCTTGCCGCGGGCAAAGCGGGCGATGTCGGCAAGCTCACCCGCATCGACATTGAACGTCGGCGTGGTCGGTGCGACGGCAACCCGCCTGCTGGAACCTGGGGAGGGGTCATGCCAGCGGTATGCAGTCCGCTCGATGCTTGCCAGAAATTTGTCCAGTGGCTCGCTTGGTGACGGTGGCAGGCTCGGTTCGGGAAAAGACCGGCCTTTCGTTCCACCACCCCGGGCGAGGACGAAACGGATGCCAAGCGCTTCCGCCTCCTCAAAAAGCACGTCCGCCGGATCGTAGTCATAGTGGTCGGAATAGACGTAGTGATGATCGCAGACCGTTGTCGTTCCGGTGAGAAGCAGTTCTGCCAGTCCGATCCTGGCCGATACGCGAAGGGTTTCCTCGTCGATCAGCGGCCAGTAGCTGTAGGGAACGTTCATGAGCCAGTCGTCTAGTGGCGCATTCATGCCTTCCGGCACGGCCTTCAGGACAGACTGGAATAGATGGTGATGGGTGTTGACCAGACCCGGTGTCACCACGCATCCGCTTGCATCGACAATCCGTTCGCCTTGCCGGGGCTGCAAGTGGCCGATTTCCGCAATCCTGCCGTCGTGAACGCGGATTGCACCGCTGAGGCGGTCTCCCTCCCGGGTTCCGGTCAGGCCGTAGTCAATGTTGTTGATCAGGAAGCTCGTCATTTCTGTCCCTTCGGCAGTGACCAGGGAAAGAAGATCCGCTGCGCGAGGCTGACAAGCTGGAACAGGACAAGAGACATCACGACGAGGATGACCAGTCCGGCCCAGGCCTGGGGCAGTTTGAACATCGACGTGGAGAACTGGATGAAGTAGCCGATGCCTTTTTCGGCGGCGACGAATTCGGACACGACAGCGCCGATGACCGAAAGCGTGATCGAAATCTTCATGCCCGAGAAGATGTAAGGCGTCGCATGGGGCAAGCGGATCTGCGTGATCTCCCGGAAGGACGGCGCGCGCAGCGACCTGGACAATTCGATCAGCTCCGGCGGCGTGGCGGCCAGACCTGTCGTCATGGAAACGACCAGCGGAAAGAACGAGATCATGAAGGTGATGACGACGCGTGGAGCATCACCGGTGCCCAGCACCACGATGATGATCGGGGCAACGGCGACCACCGGAACGGACTGGATGACCACCAGCAACGGGTAGAATGCCCCCGAAAGCAGACGCGACTTTGCCAGGCCGACGGCAATCGGAAGCGAGATGACAAACGAAACCGCATAGCCGATGAGGGCGACCCGAAGCGTTGCCCAGATATGCTCCATCCAGCGTCCGGCTGTAACACTTTCAAATCCGCCCAGAATGCGGGAAGGGGCGGGCAGCACGAAAGAGGGAACGGAAAACAGCCGTGTCCCGGCTTCCCAGATGACCAGGATCAGGAGAAAGGTGATCAAGGGAAGTACGACAGGCATCCGGAGCAGCTTTTCGGAAACCGGCAACGGCCGTTCCAGACGCTCGGGCTTTGGTGTGGTCTTCGCCGCGGCAGTGTCCTGTGTTTCGCTGACAGTCATCAGGCGGCCTCCTTTCTGATCAGCAGCGAGCGGAGTTCGGCCGAGAAATCCTGCATCTCCGGCGTTCTCAGCGCGCTTTCGTCTCTCGGACGGGCGGTCGGCACCTGCAGGTCCGCGATGATGCGGCCGGGGCGCTCGCTGAGCACAAGGATCCTGTCGGCCAGCAGCGCGGCTTCCGGAATCGAGTGGGTGATGAAAAGGACTGTCTTCGGACTTGCTTGCCACAACCGAAGAAGTTCAAAGCCCATGGCATCGCGGGTCAGGGCATCAAGCGCTGAAAACGGTTCGTCCATCAGAAGAATGTCCGGATTGAGAAACAGAGCCCGGGCAATGCCGACCCGTTGCTGCATGCCGCCGGAAAGCTCCGACGGCAGCCGCTTTTCAAATCCTTTCAGGCCGACGGTCTCGATGATGGTGCGGGCCTGTTCGCGGTCCTCCGTCGTCACCCGTCCGTATTTGTGGCGAACCGGAAAGACGACGTTGTCCTCTACGTTGGCCCAGGGAAGCAATGTCGGTTTCTGGAAGACGATGCCGACATCGTCCCTCGGCATCGTCACCTCTTTGCCGAAGACACTCACCGTTCCCTTTGAAGGTTTCATCAGTCCGGCGGTCAGTCTCAGCAAGGTCGATTTTCCGCATCCGGATGGACCGAGCACTGCTACAAACTCATGCTGAGCAATGGTCACGGTGACCCCGTCCAGGGCGGTGACGGATCCCGAGCCGGTCAGAAATGTCTGACCGACCGAGGAAAAGCTGATCGCGTTGTTGGTGAGTGCCACTTGAGGGTTACTCCGCTGCCGGCAGGAACGAGCGGTTGACAGCGTCTTCAGGTTTCAGGGATGCCGGGTCCAGATCCTGCGCCGCTGCAACGCGGGTCCATGTCGCCGCCAGCCTGTCGGCATCGATTGTGCCGAGCGGGAATTTTTCAGTGACATCGTTGAATGCGAGCTTGGACGCATCCAGCCAGGATCCCTTGACGTCTTCCGCCGAAAGCTCAGGCACCTGCGCGGAAACCGCAGCTGCCGCCTTGTCCGGGTTTGCGTAGGCAAATTCGAGGGACTTCTTGAAGGCCGCAACGAAGCGCTTGGCGACGTCCGGGCGCTCCTCCAGGAACGTGTCGCCTGCAACTAGCGATGCGGAATAAAGCTCAAGACCTGCGTCAGCCCAGGGCAGCACGACCAGTTCCTTGCCGGCCTCCGCCGCCTGGCCGGAATAGCGCGAGACATCGGTCAGCCAGGCGATGATCGCGTCCGACTGGCCGGTCATCAGCAGCGGCCCCAACGCGCCAGGGTCGGATTTGGTCAGGGTGATATCTTCTTCCGACAATCCGTTGTCGGCCAGAACCAGCGGCAGGAACACGTTGGAAGAGGTGAAGGGCGAAGTCGCGATCTTCTTGCCTTTGACATCCTTTATCGAGGCAATGCCGCTGTCCTTGGTGGTGTAGAAGGCGTGCGGTCCCATGTTGAAGATGGTCATGACCGCGGTCACCGGCACGCCTTCGGTCGCCTTGGCTGCCATCAGGGCGCCCATGCCCGCGGAACCGATGTCCGATGCCCCTGTGGCGATCTTGGTGATGGCCTCGGAAGACCCGCGCCCCGGTTCGATCTTGATCTCGAGACCGGCTTCTTCGCAGAAGCCTTCCTGAATGCAGACATAGATCGGCGCCTTGTCACCGCCGGGCAACCAGTCGAGCTGATAGGTCACGAGATCGGCCGCAGCCGCCGGAAACGAACCAACCATTGCCGCCATGGCAACAACCAACGACTTACCGTCAAACATGCGCATCGGCACACCCTTTCGCTGTACTTTCTCTGGAAGGTTTTCGAGTGGCGGGAGCGTTTTGTTGTCTTCGGCCGGCATTCTCATCTCCTGGTCTTGGATGCGGGCGCGTTCGTGCCGGGCATCGTCGATCAACTGAAAGATGAGCAATGTCGGAACCGTTGGGCTCCACCGCTTCTACTCGACCTCTACGGGAAACCGGTGCGCGTTTTTTGTCAAGAAAGCCTCAAGATGAAACCGCGAGAATAGTGATCAAGAGGCCAATATTTCAGCAGTTGCCTTTTAAATCGCCAGTCTTTTGATGTGTTTCTGTTCAACGTGACTGACTGTTTGCAAAGTCTTGCGGGGTGAGCGTGTTCATGCTCCCTTCAGGGGGAAGAAATCAAAGGAGCCTTGCGTGACCGATACTCATGACGACAAAGATATCGCGCTGTTGCGCCGGGCATTCGAAATCGCGCGGCAGGCGCGGGAAACGGGCGATCATCCATTTGGCTGCCTGCTGGCAGGTCCGGACGGTGAGGTTCTGATGGAGCAGGGTAACGGTTATTCCGCCGAAGGGCAGGACATGACCGCCCACGCCGAAAGGCTGCTGGCGACACGGGCAAGCAAGCGCTGGCGCCCGGATTTTCTGGAAAGATGCACCATGTACACGTCGGCAGAGCCGTGCGCCATGTGCTCCGGTGCCGTATACTGGGCGGGCATTGGTCGGGTCGTCTTCGGCCAGACCGAAAAGTCCCTGAAGGAACAGACGGGCGATCACGAGGAAAATCCGACACTCGATCTGCCCTGCAGGACGGTGTTTGCGGCGGGGCAACGCAAGGTGGAGGTTGTCGGTCCGCTTCTGGAAGAGGAAGCGGCCGGCCTGCAGGCGGATTTCTGGGCAGGGAAATAGTCACCGCTTGTTGCGGTCTTGATGCTGAACCTTCGCAGGCCAGTCAGTCCTTTTCCGCAGCCTTGGAACCGGAACGCAGTGGCGCGCGGCTGAGGTCGTTGACCGCCTCTGTTGCCTTTTGCAAGAGCCGCATGAAATCGTCAGCCTCTTGGCGGTCGAGCCCGCTGAGCATCACCTGTTGCGCCTTTTCCACCGCAGGGCCAAGCCGCGACAGCGCATCGGTTCCGGCGTCCGTCATGTGAAGCACCTTCGCGCGCCTGTCCTTTTCGCTCACGGTGCGAGACAGGAAGCCCTTCTGCACCAGCCGGTCGACAACGCCGGCTATCGTGGTCCTGTCATAGGCAATCAGGCCTGCCAGCGTTATCTGGTCGATGCCCGGGTTTTCCGCCACCCGGACCAGCGCTGCGAATTGCACCGGCGTCATGTCGAATCCGACGGCATCCACTTCCGTATGAAACACCGCCACCGCGATCTGCTGCAAACGGCGGATCAGGTGTCCGGGCATCTGTTCAAGGTTTCGCATCGCCGCCTCCAGGGAGTTCAAAAAAGGAAGTATGCTGATTATATTTGACAGCATGCTGATAATCAGTATGCTTTCTAATCAATCCGTTGTCGATGTTTGTTTGGACATCGCGGCGGAATTGTCAAACGCGAAAGACCCGCAATGCGGCAAGGAAGTCCGGGCTTGAACACCGGCAGCTTTCGCGTGGCCCCATCATGCTGGCGCCGGCCTCTCCCAAGAAGGAGGGCCGGTTGCCAAACTGCCGGAAAGTGGCGGAGGAGACGGTCTCATGCAATTTCATCTCGACGGCTTCAAGACCGGTGATCCGGTCATTCATGAACCTAATGCCGACACCACTGCCCTGGCCAACACAGACAGCCTGCCGGAAGAAGTCGATGTCCTCATTGTCGGTTGCGGTCCCGCGGGCCTGACGCTTGCCGCTCAACTTGCAGCTTTCCCGGACATCCGAACCCGTATCGTGGAGCAGAAAGCCGGCCCCCTGCAGCTTGGCCAGGCGGATGGTGTCGCCTGCCGGACAATGGAAATGTTCGAGGCGTTCGGCTTTGCCGAGCGACTGGAAAAGGAAGCTTACTGGGTCAACGAGACCACTTTCTGGAAACCGGACCCGGCGTCTCCGGACACGATCTCCCGCAGCGGCAGGGTTCAGGATGTCGAGGACGGTCTGTCCGAGTTTCCGCATGTCATTTTGAACCAGGCGCGCGTTCACGACTTTTATCTCGAGATCATGCGCAATTCGCCAAACAGGTTGGAGCCCAACTACTCCCGCCGGCTGGTAGATCTGGATATGGCGGCCGAAGCAGGGCGGGAGTGGCCGGTTACGGTTCAGCTGGAACGCACGGACCCCGGACACGAAGGTGAAACGGAAACCGTACGCGCAAGATACGTGGTCGGTTGCGACGGCGCCCGCAGTTCCGTGCGCAGGGCGCTGGGCCGCGAGTTGAAGGGCGACAGTGCCAATCAGGCCTGGGGCGTGATGGACGTTCTTGCCGTGACGGACTTCCCGGATATTCGCTTCAAGGCGTTGGTGCAGTCGGCCAGTGAAGGCAGCATCCTGATCATTCCGCGTGAAGGCGGATATCTGGTCCGCATCTATGTCGAACTCGACAAGCTGCGGCCGGACGAAAGGGTCGCGAACCGGAACATTACGGTCGATCATCTGATCGCCGCAGCCGGACGCATCCTTCATCCCTATTCGCTCGACGTGAAGGAAGTCGCCTGGTGGTCGGTCTACGAAATCGGTCAGCGGCTTTGCGACAAGTTCGATGATGTTCCGGCAGAAGGTGCTCCGGGCCGCTTGCCTCACGTTTTTATTGCGGGCGATGCCTGCCACACGCACAGTCCGAAGGCAGGGCAGGGCATGAACGTCTCCATGCAGGACACGTTCAATCTTGGCTGGAAACTCGCACACGTACTGAAGGGACTGAGCGAACCGGAGCTGCTTGCCAGCTATTCGGCCGAACGCCAGGCGATTGCGCAGAACCTGATCGATTTCGACCGGGAATGGGCAAAGCTTGTCAGCGCGCCGGTGAGATCGGAAAGCAATCCCGATGGCGTCGAACCGGCTGAAGTTCAGAAATACTTTGTGCAACATGGCCGTTATACCGCCGGGACAGCCTCGCGCTATCTCCCGTCCCTGTTGACGGGTGACGGTGCGCATCAGCAATTGGCGGAAGGTTTCCAGATCGGCATGCGGTTTCATTCCGCCCCTGTCGTTCGTCTTGCCGACGCCAAGCCGGTACAGCTGGGCCATGTCGTAAAGGCAGACGGTCGCTGGCGGATCTTCGCCTTTGCCGATAAAGGCGACCCGGCAGCGGAAACGTCGGCCATCCGTCGTCTATGCAACTTTCTGCAAGACGATCTGGCCTCACCGGTTTTGTGTCATACGGCGGCGGGTGAAGATATCGATGCGGTTATCGATCTTCGCGCAGTCTTCCAGCAAAACCATCGCGATCTGACCCTTGAACGCATGCCGTCACTGCTGCTACCGGCAAAAGGCCGCTACGAGCTGAGGGACTATGAAAAGATGTTCTGCCCGGATCTCAAAAGCGGCAACGACATTTTCGAAATGCGTGGCATTGACCGGGATAAAGGCTGTTTGGTCATCGTCCGGCCCGATCAATACGTCGCCGAGGTATTGCCGCTGGATGCCCATGAAGCATTGTCGGGCTATTTCCAGGGCATTTTGAAAGAGCGGCGCTAAGTCTGCGTTTCCCAGCATAGGCGTAACGCGCCAGGCCGGTTTGACGTCACCCGCCTGGGAACTTGGTATCAACGTGCGCCGATACGCCAGGCAACGGCCATGGACTTGAGCGCGGCGAGAACGGCGAAATAGGGCATGATGACCAGAGGCTCGGCAAACGAGCCCAGTGCGAAGGCCATCACGAGATAGAACAGGGAAACGATTGTCGCAAAGAGGCTGGCTGAAACAGCCTTGAACCCGCCGCCGCGGGCCTGGACGAACACGACCACCGCCCAGACAATGGCAATTGCGAAGGCAATGCCGACGAATATGCTGACGATCAGATTGTCTTCCAGGAAATTACGCAGGTCATACCAGTCGAACATGCTCTTGCTCCAGGTGATGGCATGACCGGAAGCTAGTGCACGGTGGAGCTGGCCGCATTCCCCATTTGGGGCGTAAGTTGGAGGGCTCGCTTCTTGCTTCAAACCCCTCGCAACGCAGAAACAAAAAGCCCGGCATTGCTGCCGGGCTTTTCGCTTTCAACTCTCGTGAGAGAGACGAAAATCTTAGTCTTCGGACTGCTGCTTCAGAGCTGCACCGAGGATGTCGCCGAGGGACGCACCGCTGTCGGAAGAGCCGTACTGAGCGACAGCTTCCTTCTCTTCTGCGATCTCGAGAGCCTTGATCGACACGGTGACCCGACGGGTCTTCTTGTCGAACTGGGTGATGCGGGCATCGAACTTGTCGCCAACGGAGTAACGCTCCGGACGCTGTTCCTCGCGATCGCGGGACAGGTCGGCGCGACGGATGAAGGCAGTCAGGTCGCTGTCTGCGATCTTGACGTCCAGGCCGCCGTCTTTGATTTCGATGACTTCACAGGTCACGACGGAGTTCTTGCGCAGTTCGCCAGCTGCACCCGATTCCATCGGATCGCCGGAAAGCTGCTTGATGCCGAGGGAGATACGCTCCTTGTCGACGTCAACATCCAGAACGACGGCCTTGACCATGTCGCCCTTCTTGAACTCTTCGATAACCTGCTCGCCCGGGCGGTTCCAGTCGAGGTCGGAGAGGTGAACCATGCCGTCCACGTCTCCGTCGAGGCCGATGAACAGGCCGAATTCGGTCTTGTTCTTGACTTCGCCTTCGACTTCGGTGCCGATCGGGAACTGCTCGGCAAATGCATCCCACGGGTTCTGCAGGGTCTGCTTGAGGCCCAGGGAGATGCGGCGCTTGACCGGGTCGACTTCCAGGATCATCACTTCGACTTCCTGAGAAGTGGAAACGATCTTGCCCGGATGGACGTTCTTCTTGGTCCAGGACATTTCGGAAACGTGGATCAGGCCTTCGATGCCCGGCTCCAGTTCCACGAATGCGCCGTAGTCGGTGATGTTGGTCACGCGGCCAGTGAACTTGGCTTCGATCGGGTACTTGGCTTCGATGCCATCCCACGGATCGGTTTCAAGCTGCTTCATGCCGAGGCTGATGCGATGCGTGTCCTGGTTGACGCGGATGATCTGCACCTTGACGGTCTGGCCGATGGTGAGAACTTCCGACGGATGGTTGATGCGGCGCCACGCGATGTCGGTGACGTGCAGCAGGCCATCGATACCGCCGAGGTCGACGAACGCACCGTAATCGGTGATGTTCTTGACCACACCTTCCACGGTATGACCTTCTTCCAGGCTCTGGACCAGTTCCGAACGCTGTTCGGCGCGGGTTTCTTCCAGAACGACACGACGAGACACGACGATGTTGCCGCGGCGCTTGTCCATCTTCAGGATCTGGAACGGCTGCGGGGTGTGCATCAGCGGGGTCACGTCGCGAACCGGACGGATATCGACCTGCGAACGCGGCAGGAAGGCAACTGCGCCATCCAGATCGACGGTGAAACCACCCTTGACCTGGTTGAAGATCTGGCCGTTGACCTTTTCGTTTGCTTCGAAAGCAACTTCCAGGCGGACCCAGCTTTCTTCGCGGCGAGCTTTTTCGCGCGACAGAACAGCTTCGCCAAGAGCGTTTTCAACGCGCTCCAGGTAAACCTCGACTTCGTCGCCGACCTTCATTTCGCCGTCACGGCCTTTTGCGCCGAATTCCTTCAGCGGCACGCGGCCTTCGACCTTCAGACCGACGTCGATGACTGCCAGGTCTTTTTCGATCGCGACGACGGTGCCCTTTACGACGGCACCTTCATACAGGTCGTTCTGAACGAAGGACTCTTCGAGAAGAGCGGAGAAATCCTCCATGGAGGGATTGTAATCAGACATATATGCTCCTGGCGCCTTCAGGCGCGCCGCCGGCGGGTTGGTGTTGCACTCCGGATCTGTCCTTCTCCCGGGATCGCGGTTTCCGCTGATCCTGCCGCTATCGAAAGCGGGCCGGCGGGGCGAGAGGCGGAAAATCCGGTCTCGTCACAGGTCGCCGGAAAAGGCGCCCTGCCGAAATTCTCTGGTCGTTCCGTAAAGAACTGATGGCCTGAGGCCACATGCGTTCCGGATGCACAAACAGGGGCGCACCGGTGGTGAACCCCTTGTCCTTATCAGGCACCCCTGGCGCGGGAGATGATATCCACAGCCGCCTGGAACGCGGTCTCTATATCCATTTCTGTCGTATCAAGCAAGACCGCATCGTCCGCCTGGCGCATCGGAGCCACGGTTCGCTTGGAATCGCGCTCGTCCCGACGCTTGAGATCTTCCAGAACGGCGGCATATTGCGCGTCCTGCCCCTTGGAGACCATCTCGTCGGTCCGGCGCTTTGCGCGGGCCTCGGGAGAGGCGGTCACGAACAGCTTCACTGTTGCATCGGGGCACACCACCGTGCCGATGTCGCGACCGTCGAGAACGGCGCCGGGAGGCGTCTGGGCGAAACGCCGCTGCAGCTTCACCAACTCGTCGCGAAGGCCGCCGAGAACCGCGATGCGTGACGCCGCTTCGCCGATCTCGTGAGCCGACAGGACAGACTTGTCCATCTGGGCCAGATCGAGATTATGGGCAATCTCGATGGCAACACCTTCGTCGCCAAGCGGCAGGCCATTGGCCAGAAGCGCGGCCGCAACCGCGCGATAGGTCAGCCCGGTGTCCAGGTGCCGCAGTCCGAAATGATCTGCCAGCCGGCGGGAGAGGGTCCCCTTGCCGGAAGCCGCCGGTCCGTCGATTGCGATGATCATGCGGCCTCGCTGGTGTTTGCGGAAATCTTAGCGCCAAGGCCGTCGAAGAGACCGGTGAAGGTCGGAAAGCTGGTCGCGATCACAGCGCCGTCGTCAACCGTCACCGGCTTGTGGGCAGCCATGCCCAGCACCAGGAAGGACATGGCGATGCGGTGGTCGAGATGGGTCACCACCGTGCCGCCACCAATCGCATCGGCACCACCGGTCACGGTCAGCGTATCCTCGGTTTCAACGCAAGGGATGCCGTTGGCTTCCAGCCCGCGGGCAACAGCGGCCAGGCGGTCGGATTCCTTCACGCGCAGCTCCTCGAGCCCCGGCATGAACGTATCGCCTTCGGCAAATGCGGCAGCAATGGCCAGCACCGGATATTCGTCGATCATCGACGGCGCCCGGTCGGCCGGAACAGTGATGCCCTTCAGCTTGCTGGCCTTCACGTGCAGATCGCCCACTTCCTCGCCGCCCGTCTCGCGGCGATTGACGATGGAAATATCGCCGCCCATTTCAATCAGGGTGGTGATGAGACCGGTGCGGTGCTCGTTCAGGAGAACGTTTTCGATGACGACGTCGGAACCCGGCACGATCAATGCCGCCACCAGGGGGAAGCCCGCGGAGGAGGGATCGCCAGGCACGTCAATGTCCTGCGGCTTCAGTTCAGGCTGGCCCTGCAGCTTGATCACGCGCTCGCCGGCCTCGTTCACGGTTACGGAAATGTCGGCGCCGAAACCCTTCAGCATCTTTTCCGTGTGGTCGCGTGTCGGGATAGGTTCGATGACGGTGGTTTCGCCAGCGGCATTGAGGCCGGCCAGCAGAACGGCCGATTTGACCTGCGCCGAAGGCATGGGCACCCGGTAGGTGATCGGCAGTGCCTGCTCCGGGCCGCGGATGGACGCCGGCAGACGGTCGCCGTCGCGGGCAATCACGTTGGTACCCATGTCGCGCAGCGGATTGAGTACACGGCCCATCGGTCGTTTGGACAGGGAAGCGTCGCCGACAAATGTAGCGGCGATGTTGTGGCTTCCGAAGATGCCCATCGTCAGGCGCGCGCCGGTGCCGGCATTGCCGAAGTCGATGACATGCTCCGGCTCAAGCAGGCTGCCGAGGCCGATCCCGTCGACGGTATAGCTGCCGTCCTCGAGCTTGGTGATGGTTGCGCCGACAGCACGCATGGCGTCAGCCGTGGCCAGCACGTCTTCCGATTCAAGCAGACCCTTCACGGTGGTACGGCCGACGGCAAGCGCGCCGAACATCAGGGATCTGTGGGAGATGGACTTGTCGCCGGGCACGCGGATCGTGCCGGTCAAGGGGCTGCCCAGGCTGGAAGTCAGAGGCTTGGGCGCAGAATCGTGTGACATTTTCAATGTCCGCAAATTGGATCGGTTGTCAAAAGGTGACACGTCCTATCATGTGGATGCGCCTGCGTCATCCGTTCAGACCGCCCGAATCCGAACTTCGCAAAATTTCCCGGCATTGGCAGAACGACAAGCAGATTCAAACGTGTGCCGGTCTGCAGGGCGTGTGGGTAACGCGGTCAGGTGCTTGAAATTTGAGTCACAACGTGCAGAACAATAATCCGAAGAATGTTTTTCGATTGATTTGCCTTTGACACCGGAACGGCTTGAGGCTATGGGGCGGCCCACGAATTCAAGTCGATTGCATAACGAAGAAGGGTGAGCACAGTGGCAAAACCTGAACTTGGCACAAAGCGGCTCTGCCCGAGCTGCGGCGCCAAATACTACGATCTCAACCGGAACCCGGTCACCTGCCCGAAATGCGGCACGGTGTTCGAGGCGGTCATGACCTCTCGTGCCGCGAAGGCTGCGAAGGTCGAAGAGACGCCGGAAGACGATGAAGAAGAAGACGATGTCGCAGCTCCGGAAATCGTGACCTTGGAAGAGGCCGATGCGGAAGCGGAAGGCGGCGATGACGATGTGCCGGATCTGGAAGATACGGACGTCGATCTCGACGACGACGAAAATAGTGACGACGACGACGACGTCTTTATCGACGATGAAGATGAAGACGAAGAATCCGTCCCGGGCATCCGCGTCGAAATCGACGAAGATACGGATCGCTAAGCTATTGTCCGGACAGGCTTTTCAGTCTGTCCGGGCTTTTCCACAAGCGGCAGAAAAGATCCTGATATTTTCTGCTTGATCTTGTGTGGAGGTGTGACTATAACCCGCCTCCATCGACGCCGGCACCCAAACCGGCTCTCATATGGAACATGGGGCCATAGCTCAGTTGGGAGAGCGCTACAATGGCATTGTAGAGGTCAGGGGTTCGATTCCCCTTGGCTCCACCATTCCAGTCTTTCTTCGAAAAATTTGCATTTTGAGCCGACCAGGCAGTGGGCCGTGTGCGGTTTGTCTTTGCCGCGAGCGATCGCCGATTGACTGTTCTGCTGCCACCGGGAAGCTGTTCCCGAACCCTTGCATCGCATCCCAGCGGTCGTTGGCACGGACACCTTCCAAATATCCAGATCCATTGTCAGATTCGCCGATTAACGGCATTGAAACAATTCACCGCTAGTGTTTCCCGGCATGAGATAAGGTCGTTTCGGTCAGACAGTTCGACGGAAACGGCTTCTTTGTTTTCAGGATGTGAACAGGTTTTTCCGATGCCGGCCGAGCGCAATTTCAGCATATGGATCGACCGTCTTTCCAGCGGTTGCTGACGGTGGTTTCATGAAGGACGCCGGGAGCGCATCTACTGTCGTGGAACGCGACGGCAACCAAAAGTCAGGGTCGTCTTCCTTGAACCGTTACAATGCGATTGCAAAGCGCTTCTCGGGATTTGCCCTGATCTCCGGCATAGGCTGGTGCCTGGATTTCCTGACCATGGCAACGCTCACGCAAAGTGGCCTGCCCGTGTTCTGGGCAAACTTCATCGGTGCCTTCTGCGGCGTGACCTTCGTTTTCTTCGTTGCCGGCAAGCACATCTTCGAGAAGGCCGGCAACAGGTCGACGACAGTGCTCCTGGCGCTCTACTGGATCTGGCAGGTTGTCGCGGTAACCGCCGCCTCGGCTCTGACGGCCGGGTTGAGCTGGGCTTTGATGTCGTTGCTGGTCACAGTTGACGGCACTGCCTTCGTTGCCGGTTTGGGACTGAAGCCAGTGACCTTGTGCGGGGTCACGGCCAAGATGCTGGTCACGCCTTTCACCCTTGTCGCGAATTTCTTTTTCATGCGGTTTCTGCTCGAACACCGCAAGTCAGATTGAGGTGGCCTTCATGACCGGCCGGGTTCTCGTTTTCATTCCCTGCTACAATTGCGAAGCGCAGATCCCGCGTGTGCTGAAGCAACTGGAGGCACCGGAGGTTCAGGCTGTCGTTGATGGTGTCCTGTGTGTCGACAACCGGTCGACGGACGGCACGCGCGAGGCGGCGCAGGCGGGGTTGGCGAAACTCGGATATGCCGAAACGGCCTTGCTGCACAACGACGACAATTACGGTCTCGGCGGTTCGCACAAGGTCGCGATCAATTTCGCGATGGTGAACGGCTACGACTATCTTGTGGTGCTGCATGGTGACGATCAGGGCGCGATTGCCGATCTGGTGCCGCATATCGCGGCCGGCCGTCACAAGGATCTCGATTTCCTGATGGGCGCGCGCTTCATGAAGGGCTCCAAGCTGGAGGGTTATTCCTTGCTGCGCACAGCGGCCAACCACACCTTCAACCTGATCTTTTCGGCAATCAGCGGCCAGCGTCTCTTTGATCTCGGCTCCGGACTGAACCTGTTCAAGGTAGAGGCCTTCAAGTCCGGCTTTCACCTGAAATACGCCGACGACCTGACGTTCAACTATTACCTGATCCTGGGTGTTGTCCGGAACCGGTTCCGGCTGGGGTTCTTTCCGCTCACCTGGCGTGAAGACGACCAGATATCCAATGCCAAGCTGAGCAAGATGGGCTTTCAGCTTCTGCGCATTGTCAGCTTCCGTCTGTTCAAGCCGGCCGCTTTCTTTGCGACCGATCACCGGCAGACACCGCGTGCCGCCTATCCCTCGACACGGATTGCCTGAGGTGAGGTCTGTGCGGACATCCTCACGCTTGCGGCAGGCCAGGTTGCCGGCCGGCCTTGCCCTGCATTACGCGGTCCTGTTCCTGCCGTTCGGTCTCGCGATCTGGTGGCTGGCCGAGCAGGGGCTGGGTGAGCTTGCGGGCAAGCCGTGGCAGGCGCTCCTTGTTGCAGGCGGCATCTATCTCGGCTCGCATTGTGTGCGCGCTGTTCGTCTTGCGATCATGGCCTCGCGGCTGCTCGGCATTTCCGGGCGCTCCAGCGCGCTGCTGCATCTGGTGACCAGCCCGGGTGCCCTCGTCATTCCCTTCAAGCTTGGCGAGATCCTGAGGCTGCACCAGCTCTGGTATCTGGGCAAAAGCTTTCCCGGCGCGCTGATTATCATCCTTCTGGAGCGGTTTTTCGACGGATTGATGATCCTCGTCCTGCTCGTCGTCGTTTATGCATACCACGGTCCGCTGGCCACCGGGCCTATGGTCCTTCTGGCCGTCACCAGCCTTGCAGTGCTGGCGGGCCTTGTCGTCTTCGTGCTTGGCCCCGGCATCCTGCGGGCCGTGCAACATTATGTGGTTCTGAACCACCGGAACCCGAATTCCCTGCGGCACCTGGGTCAGCTGGACGGATTGCGTCAGATCACGACACGAGGGGCCGATCTTTTCCGCGTACAGGGACCGGTGCTGCTGGTCATGTCCATGGTCATCTGGGGCCTGGAAGCCCTGGCGGCGACTGTGCTGGCATACACCTCCGCCAATTTTGTCGAAACCAGCGGGATCGTGCTTCTGGCCGAGCGGGTGTTCGAGGGGCCAGTTGCCAGTTTCCAGGGCGCCATCGGCGCCTGGAGCAGCCTGTGTCTTCTGTCCCTTGCGCTGGTCTGGCCGCTCGCCATGTGGATCTACCTTCCGCGAGTGCGCAACGAACCGCTACGTGCCCAGAACAGGACCGGTGCCTTATGACGAAAGCACTTTCCGTAATCCTAGACGACCGGGATCCGCCGGCAGAAAGCGTGCGGGCCGCGCTTGGCGAAGTCCGGTTCTCCGACATCATGCGCCGCCGCCAGACACTGGCGAAAGAACTGACGGCCATGTCCCTGGAGGCCGGTGCGGAAACGGTGGAACACCTGATGTCGCCTGAAAGCGGTGTCGAGCTTGCAGACCGCATCCGCGACCGGGGCGACGCCGCAATCTATCTGCGCGTGCCGCTCTGTCTGCCGCCGCTCGATCCGGAAGGCTTTTCGGTGCTGGTGCGCAAGGCCGGATACGCCTTGAAGACCATGCTGGCCACCCCGGTGATCGAAGACGAGGCCGTTGCCGTCCTGTTTCACACCGAAGCTGCATCGCTTCTGTGTGCGGACACACCCGAGGCCCGTCGCCTGCTGCTGCTGTCGCTGCGCGATCGCACGGAGATCATCACCGATCACGCCCGGTTCATCGATATTCGCGAACCGCGCAACCTGATGCTGTTTCTGTCCGGTGCGACGGAACTTCGGCATTTCAATTCCGCCCGTTCGGAAGACAGCGTCTTTCACAAGCAGTCCACCGACATTGCAAAAATGCGTGCCGAGCACGGCTTCTTCCATGCCGCACCGCCTGAACTGCAACGTTTCCTGCTGCCCACGTTCGGGTTCTGGGAAGACGGCAAGACGGCCGGCTACCAGATGGAGCATCTGGCGATCCCGGATGCGGCGTTGCAATGGGTGCATCACTCGTTCACGGAAGGTGATTTCAAGGTCCTGCTCGATCAGATCTTCAATTACCTGAATGCAAGAACGCCGGGAAAGAAAGACGGAGCGCGGGCCGAAACCCAGATCCTGGAAAAACTGGACAAGCGGCTTGCGGGGTTCCTGGAGACGGAGCGCGGCAGACAGACCAACCAGATTCTGGAAAAAGCCGGTCCGCGCGGTGGTTTGCCCGACATGCTGGAGCAGGCACGCCCCTTCATTCGAAAGGCGGTCGGCACCACGGATCAACTGGTGTTTTCCCACGGCGATCCGTGCTTTTCCAACGTCCTGTTCGACAGGCGGATCGGGCTGATGCGGCTGATCGATCCGCGCGGAGCGTTGTCCGCGGATGATGCGATGATGCATCCGCTTTATGATGTCGCCAAGATCAGTCACTCCATTCTGGGCTGCTATGACTACGTCAACAACGGCCTGTTCCGCGTCTATCTGAACAAGGAACTGCGGTTGGAACTCGACTGGACGATCGCGCCTCCCGCGGATTGGGCCGAGCGGCACTTCTGCGACAGGCTGGAGGCGGAAGGCCTCGACATCGCCCATGTGCGTGCGGTCGAACTGTCACTGTTCCTGTCGATGCTGCCGCTTCACACCGACCACCCCGACAAACTCGTCGGCTTTGCGCTGATCGCGGCCTCGATCCTCGATCAGCTTGAAAGCGGACAGAAACGGCAGAGAAAGGCCAGCTGATGAGCGGCGTAGTAGCGATTACGATGGCCGGGATGGGCAGCCGTTTCACCAAGGCGGGCTACGACCGTCCGAAGTATGAAATCGAGGCGCTCGGCCGACCCCTGTTCGACTGGTCCATGCTCTCGATGGAGGCCTACCGCGAGGCGGGCTGGTCGTTCTGCTTTGCCGTGCGCAGCGGATTGAACGCGCCGGATTTCCTGACAGCCCGCTGCAAGGCGCTCGGCATTCAGGTTGACGGCATCGTCGAGCTTGACGAACTCACCGACGGCCAGGCGACAACAGCTCTGGAACTGGTTGCCACAGCTTCGGAAAACCAGCCACTCGCCATCTTCAACATCGACACTTATGTGGCGCCGGGTGCGATGAAGCCGGCAGACCCGGCGGTTTGTGCCGGGCATGTGCCGTGTTTTCCCGGACCGGGTAACGGCTGGTCCTTCGCACGCACCGATGCGGATGGACGTGTGGTGGAGCTTCGCGAAAAGGAACGCATTTCCGATCATGCGACCGTCGGCCTCTACTGGTTCGACAGCGTCGCCCGCTACCGGGACGTCTATGCCCGCTTCTTCCGCAACAGTGGCGAGGAGAAGGGCGAGCGCTACATCGCGCCGATGTACAACCAGATCATCGCGGACGGGGCGGCTGTCTCCATCAGCCAGCTGGCGTTCGAGGAGGTCGGAATGCTCGGTACGCCGGAGCAACTGGAGGCGTTCATCGCCTCTCCGCCGCCTTCCGCAGCAAAGTGGACGATTGCCAAATGATTGCCCTTTCGACTTATGCCTTTGCCATCTTGCTGTTTCCGGTGCTTGTCGCAGTCTGGTATTTGCGAAAGGACTATGCCTCCGGCTTTATCGGCTTGCTTGGCCTGTTGGCCGCCGGTGTGCTGATTGCCGTCAGCGGGACGCTGCCGCACCTGTTCTTTGATCACGAGCGTTACCTGCACGACCTTTGGACCGCCTTCGATACGGCAAACAAATCTGCCTATGGTCAGGCCTCCAGCGTCGATTATTTCAGTCCGATCGGACCGGTCTATGACTGGGTTTTCCGGATCGCTGTCGAGCTGCGCCCGCAGGATGCAACGTCTGTTCCTCTGGCAAGTGCCGTATTCGGGCTTGGAACCTTCGTTCTGGCGGTTCTCACTCTGACGCGACAGGTGAGTTTCGGGACGCTTGGCCTCGTTCTGCTGATCGCGGTCGCGACAGTCGTGACACCGCGCGAACCGGACATGATCTTTGCCCAGACCAGCATGAGCTGGCTTGCCCCCTATAACCGTTGGGCGGCGGCCCTTGCAGCTGTCGTAACCGTGGCCTTTTGCTGCCCTCCAGGGCGCAGGGGCATGCCGGAGGCTTTTCTGCTGGGCTTTTCGATTGCCGTCGTCTTTCTGATCAAGGTCACATTCGGCGCCGCCCTCGTGGGCTTGCTGGTCGCGGCAACGGTGTTCCGGAACGTCTCGATCAAGCATGCTGTTGTGGTCTTGATCGGCCTTGCGGCGTCGCTTACGGCCGCAGAGCTGGTGACGGGCCAGGTCAGCGCGAACCTTGCGGACATCAAGACCGTCTCCGGATTTGCCAAGGAAACCTGGCGCATCATCAAGCTGATTACCCAGCTTGGGGAGGCTGCGGTATGGGCCATCGGCAGCGCTGTGCTTTATCTCCTGCTGTGCGAAAACAGTGCTGAACCCAAACGCTTCACACCTGTCGTCCTGATCCTGGTCGCCGCTGCCATGGCCTGCGTCATTCTCATGCAGAACCATTGGCTGTCGGAAAGCCCGGTCTATGCCATGCTTCCGATCATCGCCGCACAGTGGGCCGGTCTTTTCCGCAAGGGGGAAACAGCGGCGGTCTCCGTCGAAAGACAGTCGAAGGCCCTGACGCTGAAGATCCTGTCGGTCCTCACCATTGCAATCGCCCTCATCTATCCGGCCCGTGATGGCGGTGCCATGGTCGCGCAATTCCTGCAAAGCCGGCAGTATCCGGCAGACGAACGGCTGGCCAATACCGGGCAGGCAGGCTTCGTGCTGCATCCGCGCTGGCTCGAGCAGCCTGATGAGGAAGTAACCGTCGACTACAACAGGATGCTGGATGGTTTCAGCCTGCTGCAGGAAGTCGGGGCTGCAGATCCGGATGCCGGGCCGGTACTGGCACTCAACTTCGCCAATCCGTTTCCGGCCCTTCTCAACAAGCCTTCACCCGCCAGGGTGCCGATCTGGTTCCACAATGGCAGAACCTTCTCCAAAGAGATCCACCAGCCGGAAGAAGAGTTCTTCTCCGATGCGGAGTTCGTGATCCTGGGTCATGGCGACCCGTCCGGAGAAGCGCTTTGGGAAATCTACCGGCCGTATGTGCAGGAGCACTACGAAGAAGCTGCCAGCAGCCCTTCCTGGACCGTCTACCGAAAGAAAGTTCAGGACGGTCAGAACCTGTAACACCGATAAATCGGCCGGCTAAAAGATAGACAGGCTTCGCGGTCAGCCGGCTGCGAAGCCTGTTTTGACGTCAGTTTTTCGGTGCGTTGTCGAGCAGGGTGTCGATCTCCGATTTTGACATGCGGACGAACTCGTCCGGCCGGATGGCGCGGTCGTCTACATAAAATCCTTCATGTCCGCACCAGGGCTTGCCGACGAAGATCTCGTCGTAGGGAATGTCGTGCTTTTGCAGCCACTCGATGATGATCGGCACCGTGTGCGCCGTGATCTTGCCGACATTGTTCTCATGTGTCCGCATGTTGCGTGCGGTCTGGATCACGATCTCGAAGCCCTGTTCCTTGTACTCCCGCAGCTTCTCGATGAGGGGCAGGTTCGGTGAGACGTTCCTGTAGTCGGACGTGTCTGCCAGGGTCAGGGTTCCGTCCAAATCGATAACAAGGCGCTTTATGGGTTCAACTCCCCGCTGGTCCGGCTTCTCAGAAGCCGGAAGGTCATGAAAATTGTTGTTCGGGGTGTTGCTATAGCCAAAAATCATCAAGGCCGAGTAAAGCGCCCTCCGTCTGTCGTCTCGCCGTCGTGATCGGCTTTTATGATCAAGATGAAGCCAGGGTTGTCGCATTGTCCGGCTCCTTAAATTCGCAACGCTGTCACATGCCCGTAATACCCGCCCGCTAGAACCCGCTTTGCACACGTGTGCAAAACATGTTTATTCTTTCCACATGGCACTTCCGGGAGGGAGGTGTCGCAACACAGACAGCAGGCGAAATACGATGAGCATTCTCGTTTCCAAACTGCGCCAGTCCACAGCGGCTGCCGTCCTGGCTCTCACCACCGCGGCTTTTGCCGGAGACGCCCTGGCAAAAGACCTCACCATCACCGTCTGGGCAGGCGGTTCCAACGACAGCGACGTCTACCGTCTCGATGCCATCGAGATGGCGGCGGACATCCTGTCCCGCGAATATGCGATTGCTGGTGAAGACCTGAACATCACTGTCGAAAAGAAGCGTGACTTTGCCGGTTGGGAGGAATTCAAGCAGGCCGTGACCCTGGCCGCTGAAGCCGGCAGCGCCCCGAATATTGTTGTGACCAGCCACCTGGATATCGCTCCCTGGAGCCAGTCCGGCCTGATCGTTCCTGTCGAGGATTATGTCGACATGGACACCTGGCCGATCAACAACATCTACGAAAACCTGCTCGATATCACGACCTACAACGGCGTCGTCTACGGTCTGCCTCAGGATGCCGAAAGCCGTCCGTTCTTCTTCTGGCGCGAAACCATGAAGAAGATCGGTTACACGGATGAAGAGATCGACGCGCTTCCGGCCAAGGTCGAAGCCGGCGAATACACGCTCCAGAACGTACTGGAAGACGCCAAGAAAGCCGTCGACATGGAAATCGTCGAAGAAGGCTACGGCTTTTATCCGCGTGTTTCCAACGGTCCGGATTATGCCCAGTTCTACCAGTCCTTCGGCGGCGAACTGATGGACAGCGAAACCGGTAAACTGATCCTCGACAAACAGGCGATGACCGATTTCTACCAGTTCTTCGTGGACGCTGTCGAAGCGAAGGTGACCCGCAAGAACCACATCGGCACCGAGTGGGACCAGTGGTATGCGGAAGTGGCATCCGGCAAGGCGGCCCTGTGGCACGGCGGCACCTGGCACTATGCGCGCTACACCGGCAAGGAAGGCCTGGACGATTTCTTCGGCAACATCCAGTTCTCGCTCATTCCGGCAGGCAATGAAAACGGCCAGGCCAACACCATCACCCATCCGCTGGCCTATCTGCTCACCAAGCAGGATGACGAAGACGATATCGAGATCGCCGCACAGCTGATCAAGATCGCGTCCGAACCGCGCATCAACACGCTGCACGCGATCAAGTCTGCACACCTGGGCATCGCCCGCGAGCAGTCCAACATCGAGCTTTACGCCAACGACCGTTGGGCGGCCGAAGCGACCCGCCGCCTGCTGCCGCACGCCAATGCACAGCCGAACAACCCGAACTACGGCAAGTTCTCGGAGATCATGTTCAAGGGTCTGGAAACAGCCTGGACCGGCACGAAGTCTCCGGCTGACGCAGTTGCCGAAGTGGAAGCGGAAATGACGGCCGTGCTCGGCGACGACCTGATCGTCCGCTAAGCCATCCATCCTCCATCTGCCTTGCCGGGCGGTCCGCCGCCCGGCTCACATTTCAAGGGGACAAGATGCGACGCGCGCACCTGCTCGGGCTGGGGTTCATGGCCCCTGCGCTCTTCATCATTGTGTTTCTGTTTCTGGCGCCGGTGGCGCTGACAATGATGTTTTCCTTCACCAGCATGAGTTCCGGTACCGGCATTTCTTCCGGCGGTGCCTATGAGGTTACGGAACGCACGATCCGGATGCTCAAGGACCAGGGGTTTCCGGAAGTCACGGCAGATCGTCTGGCCGAGGACACCTACAAGATCGACGCGGCCGGTATCGCAGCCGTCGAAGCCGAATACGGCAAGGCTTTCGCGCAGGAGATCGAAGCCAGTTTGTCCGGCAAGAGTTTTGCCGGACGGCGTGACCTGGAGCGCGAACTGAAGCGCCTGAAGGAACGCCCGCGCTCGACACGCGATCTGAAGAAAGCCGCCGATCTCTTCAAGCGCTCGATCCTCAACACGCGCTTCGAAACGGAAGAAGCCTTCATGACGGGCATTGGCGAGCTGGGGCTCGGCCTTCCGGAAAGCGAAACCGACCAGCTTGCCAGGACCGCCTACACCGGCTGGGTCTGGACGACGGAAAACTACAGCCTGATCGCCTCGCTGCCGTCTTCGCTCCGGGCGGCCGGCAACACGCTGATCTACGTATCGCTGACGCTGTCCTTCAACATCGGATTCGGTCTCTTCCTGGCTGTGACGACCTTCTATCTGCCAGCCGCGGCCGCAACCACATTCCGGACGATCTGGTTCCTGCCGCGCATCCTGCCGCCCGTCATCTACGTGATGATGTGGAAGTGGATGGCCTGGGACACCGGTTTCCTGTCCAGCTTTCTGGCCAATTTCGGCGTACCGCCGCGAAACTGGATGCTGCATTCGGACATCAATGCCTGGGTGGTTGTCATCCTCATCAACGGTTTCGTCGGGGCGTCGCTCGGCATGATCCTGTTTTCCAGCGCCATCAAGGCGATCCCCGAAACCATGCTGCATGCAAGCGAGGTGGATGGCGCCAATCGCCTCCAGCAGATCCGCTACATCATCCTGCCGCAGCTCAGATGGCCGATCCTGTTCACCACCGCCTATCAGACGCTCTCGTTGCTGACGTCCTTCGACTACATCTACCTGTCGACGGACGGCGGACCGGGCAAGGCAACCGAAGTGTGGGCGCTCTACACCTTCCACACCGCGCTGAACAACTATGGCGGTGTTCTGCAATACGGTCTCGGGGCTGCGCTGGCGATGGTCCTGGTGGTCATCGGCATTGCCGCATCGCTGATCTATCTGCGCCTCTTCAATTTCAACGAACTCGTGGCCAAGCCGCGTATCGAGCAATAGGGGAGAGACGGACATGAGACCCAACTTCCGCGTCTGGCCTGTCCTGGTGCTGCTCAGCATCCTGTCGCTGCCACTGGTGCTAATGTATTTCTACCTGGTGGTGGACACATTCACCGACACCACGGCAGGTTCACTCCTGCCGGACAGCTTCACCCTCGAACACTGGAAATTCCTGTTCGAAACGCCTGAAACCGGACGGGCAAGCATCTGGCCGGTCACGGCCAACACCTTCCTGTTTGCCGGTTCCACCAGCCTGATCGTGGTGATGGTGTCGCTGACGGCAGGCTACGCTCTGTCCCGATTGAACATGCCGTTCCGCAAGTTCTTCCTTGGCGGCGTCCTGACCCTGCACGCCTTCCCGACAGTAACCCTGATCATCGCCATCTTCCTGATGCTGCAGATGAGCGGCCTCTACAACACGCTGATCGGCGTGATCCTGGTGAAGACGGCTCTGGAGCTGCCGCTTGGCATCTGGATCATGAAGGGCTTTTACGACACCGTGCCATGGGAAATCGAAATGGCGGGCATCACCGACGGCGCCAGCCGCTTCACCGTGTGGTGGAAACTGGTTCTGCCCCAGGTGCAGCCCGGCATCGCTGCTCTGGCGCTGTTCTCCTTCCTGGAAGCCTGGAAGGAATTCATCCTGCCGCAGGTTCTGGCCCCCAGTGGTGCGTCGCAGGTGCTGGCGACCTATCTCCAGAACATCATCGCGGACGACCGCAAGCCGGACTTCAACCTCTTCAAGTCCATCGGGCTGTTCTACGCCCTTCCGGTCATTTTCATCTACGTGGTTTTCAACCGCAAACTCATGAACATCTACGGCGGAGGCACGAAAGGCTGATGCGTATCGCACTTGAAAACTTCACCAAGAAATTTGGTGAGACCACCGTCATCGACAACATGTCCCTGACGATCGACAGCGGCGAGATGCTGGCCCTGCTCGGGCCTTCCGGCTGCGGCAAATCCACGACGCTGTTTGCCGTGTGCGGCATTCACCGCATGGACGGTGGCCGTCTTCTGTTTGGCGAAAGGGACGTCACGACCGTTCCCTCGCAGCAACGCAACGTCGGCGTCGTATTCCAGAACTATGCGCTCTACCCGCACATGACCGTCCACGAGAACATCGCGTTTCCGCTGAAGGTGCGCCGGGAGAACAAGGCCGATATTGACCGCAAGGTCCAGGAGATCGCCAGTCTCGTCCAGATCGGAGAGTTGATGGCGCGCCGCCCCGTGCAGCTGTCCGGTGGACAGCAGCAGCGCGTGGCCCTGGCACGGGCACTGGTCCGTGAGCCTGACATTCTGTTGCTCGACGAGCCTTTGGCAAACCTCGATGCGAAACTGCGTCTGGAAATGCGCTCGGAGATCCGGCGCATTCAGCAGGAAACCGGCATTACCGCGGTGCTTGTCACACACGATCAGGTCGAAGCCATGTCCATGTGCGACCGGATCGCGATCATGAAGAAGGGCGAGATCGTCCAACTGTCCAGCCCCTCGGAAATGTATGACAATCCCTCGTCGGACTTCGTCGCAGGCTTCCTCGGCAATCCGCCGATCGCGTTTCTGGACGGGGCAACGGAAGATGGTGGTTTCCGCCTGGCAAACTCGAAGGTCAAACTGCCGATCCCGTCCGGCATTGCGGCGCCCGGTCACGGCGCACCGATGCGTCTCGGCATTCGTCCGGAGTTCTTTCAGCCGGACCACCCGCTGAAGGTGACCGGCAAGGTCAGCTTCGTCGAGATCCAGGGCCGGGAAGAGCTTTACGACGTTACCCTGGAAAACGGTGCCGTGCTGCGGTCGATCCAGCCGCATGGCGGCAATTACAAGCTGGGTGACGAGGTCACCTGGGGCATTGCGGAAGACCGCATTCTTGCCTTTGGTCCGGACGGCGGCAGGCTCTGATGGAAACGGCATTGCAAGCTTTCAAGCCGGGCCGCGCCTGGCTCGGCGAACCGAGATCCGTTCCGCTTTCCATCGCCCACCGTGGTGCCAGCGCCTATGCCTTCGACAACACGTTGCGGGCATATGATATCGCCCATGAGCTTGGGGCGGACATGTGGGAGGTCGATGTTCGGCTGACAGCGGACAGGATCCCGGTTGCCTTTCACGATGAAGATCTCAAGGCAATCTGCGGACTTGACCTCAAGGTTGCCGACGTGACCGCCGCCCGGCTGCAGGCTCTGACCGCCGAGTCTGGCCGTGAAGCCCCCCTGTTCTCGCAGATTGCCGGGCTTGCAGCCCGTCTTGGCGCGGGCATCTATCTGGATGCCAAGGAAGGCAAGGCGGCCTCGCTGGCCATCGCGGAGCTTCTGGACCACCGGATCGAGCGGGTAATCGTTGGCGCAAACACGCCTGACTATTCATCCGAACTGATCGCTGGCGGCTGTCCCTATCCCGTGTCCATCCTGGTCGGGGTGGGCAAGGATCCTTTTCCGATTGCCGATCAGTGCGGCGCCGAAATCGTCCATCCCTGCTGGGAGCGCGCGGGGCAACGGCCGGACCGTTTGCTGGATGAAGCGTTCTTTGCCAGGGCAAGAGAGCGCGGACTGCCGGTCGTGACCTGGCATGAAGAGCGTGTCGATGTGGTCGAAGCTCTGGTGAAGATGCCGATCCTCGGTATCTGTTCGGATCAGCCGGAAATGGTCGCAAGGTTCGCCCGCTCGGCTGTCACAAGCCCGGAAATCGTCTGCCATCGGGGGGCCTGCAAGGTGGCTCCGGAAAACACGCTGGCTTCGGCAAAGGCAGCCTGGGCAGCAGGCTTCGACTATGTCGAGATCGATGTCCAGGAAACGGCGGACGGACAGCTTGTTGTCCATCATGACGCTACGCTGGACCGAACCACCAGTGGCAGTGGTGCAATCACGGAAAAGACGGGTGCGGAGTTGGCATTGCTGGATGCCGGCCGCAAGTTCGATCCGTTTTTCGAAGGAGAAAGCATCCCGCCCCTGTGTGCGGTTCTGGAAACGGCACTGCGAATGGGCGGCAAGCTCTATGTCGAGCTGAAACAGGCGGATCCGCACCATACGGTGTCCAAGGTACTGCGAATGATGGCGGCCGAGGACGTGTTCTTCTGGGCTCATGATGTCGGGAGACTGCGAGCCATTCACGATGCCTTTCCGCAAGCGAAACTGATGGTGCGGGCGGAGGATTTCGAGTCCCTCGACACGTGCCTCTCCACCTTCCGTTCCGGGATTGTCGAATTCAATGCGACGAATGCCGGTCCGGCAGCCTTTGACGCGGTGAGGGCGACCGGGCGCAAGGCGATGATCGCCTACATGGGCAACGACCCTTCCGAGATCAAACGCCTGCTGGCCTTGAAGCCGGATCTCTTCAACGTGAATGAGCCCTTTCTCGTCGCCCGGATGCTCGGTAAAAGCTTATAAACGGAAGAAACATGCCTGACGCTCCTGGTCACAAGAAAACAGTCAATTCCTTCGACGTCGCTCGCCTGGCGGGCGTGTCACGCTCGGCTGTTTCCAGAACCTTCACCGACGGTGCCAGCGTCTCCAAGGAAACCCGGGACAAGGTGATCGCAGCCGCGCGTGAACTCGGTTATCGGGTCAACGTGCTGGCCCGCTCGCTGCACAAGCAGAAGTCCGACCTGGTGGGCGTCGTCGCGGCCGATCTCGACAATCCGTTCCGCTCGGAGCAGATAGATCTTCTGTCCAAGGGGCTGCTGGAATGCGGGTTCAGGCCGATCCTGCTGCGGGGAGAGAAATCGACGGATGTTGCCGACCTGATCGGGTCCCTGTTGCAATACAGTGTCGCCGGGGTCATCGTCACGTCCGATACCCCACCGGAAGAGATCTGCATCGAATGTCTTGAAAACGGTGTGCCTCTGGTGGTGGTCAACAAGCGTGACCCGGGAGCACCGGTCGACCGGGTCGTGACCGCCTTCGAGGACGGTGGCCGGAAAGCGTATGAACACCTGATCGCAAGCGGGTGCCGAAAGCTGGCGGTCGTCACGCCGGAACGTTCGTCCTTCTCCATCAACGGCCGCGCGCTCGCATTCGAACAGGCCGCCAATGACGGTGGTGTGCCGGTGATACGGATCGCCTGGGGCGCACAGACCTATGACGGCGGACTGGCGGCCGCGGAATTCGTTCACCGGGTGCGCAGCGAGGTCGACGGCGTCTTTTGTACAGCTGACTACCTGGCGCTGGGGGTACTTGACGGCCTGCGCCATATCCACGGGCTGCGCGTGCCGCAGGACATTCAGGTGGTCGGCTACGACGACATTCCCCAAGCCGCGTGGAAGGCTTACGACCTGACCACCTTCTCCCAGAGCCGTCATGACCTGTGTGAAGCGACGCTCGATCTGCTGATGCAACGTCTGGAAAACCCGGACCTGCCGCAGCAGGTCAGGGTATGCGACGTACATCTCGTTCAGCGGGCAACCACCCGGGGACAGGTCGGCGGTTGAGCGAGGTGCTGGTTCAGGGGCACCAATCGAACTGCTGCTGCCCAACAGCATGTTGGATTAGCAGCGCCGGTCAGCTGTTGGACACCATGTCCGGCCTTTCTCCGAAGGGCTGTCCCGTGCCAAGCTCCGGAGAAATCTGGAGCAGATGATGAAAAGCATTCTTGCAACGATCGATATTGAAACCGGGACGGAAACCGTTTTGTACGAAACGGACCGCCATCTGGAAGCGCCCAACTGGACGCCTGACGGTGCCGCACTGATTGTGAACGGTGGTGGCCGGCTCTACCGCTTCCCGCTCGACAATCCGGCGTTGATCGAGATCGACACAGGCTTTGCCAAAGCCCTCAACAATGACCACGGCCTGTCACCGGATGGAACGAAGCTGGCGGTCAGCGACGGGACAGAGGCAGGGGAAAGCTGCATCTACACGCTACCGGTAATAGGCGGCGTGCCACGGCGGATTACTTCGCAGACACCATCCTACTGGCATGGCTGGTCACCGGACGGAGCGACACTTGCCTACGTCGGCAAAAGGCCGGAAACCGGCGACACCTTCCAGGTTTTCACCATTGGCCTGAACGGTGGCGCGGAAAAACAGGTCACCCGTGACTTCGACCATTGCGACGGACCGGACTATACACCTGACGGCAATTGGATCTGGTTCAACGGTGAAAGATCGGGATCTGTTCAGCTCTGGCGCATCAGGCCGGACGGCAGCGATTTGCAGCAGATGACAAGCGACGAGCGGGTCAACTGGTTTCCGCATCCTTCGCCCGACGGCAGGTTTGTGGCCTATCTTGCCTATGAGGCTGGCACGGCGGGACACCCTGCCAATCGGCCGGTCGAGCTTCGCCTGATGTCTGCCGACGGTGGTACTCCGCGTATCCTGCGGTCACTCTTCGGTGGCCAGGGAACGCTCAATGTTCCCTCCTGGGCCCCGGACAGCAGGCGCTTTGCCTATGCGAAATATGAGCCGTGACGGGACAGGTGCGCGAGCGCTAGCGGGTGGTGGGCGGTACAAGCTGTGCATCGGCGGCTGTGGTCAGTCTCCGGACGCCCCACCGCAGCGTAACCGCAAGGCTGGACAGGATGATGAGCCCCAGGCCAGCAAGTTGCAGTGCGCTGATCAGATGGCCGTAGGCAAGAGCATCCACCAGCACCGCACTGGCCGGATAAAGGAACAGCAGCACGGCAATGACTGGCGTCGTCAGTTTCGGCAAGGCCTTGTAGAGTACGACATAAACACCGCCTGTATGAACGAGGCCGATGATTGCCAGCCATCCCCATTGGTCTGCCGACAAGGTCAGCGGACCGTCCGGGCTGAAGGCTGCCAGCATCAAGGTGCCGGTGGCAAACTGAACGGTGGCAAGTTGTGGAGCGGAAATTCCCGTCAGTCCCTTGGCGATGATTGTCACGCCTGCATAAAGAAATGCGGCCGCCAGGGTTGCGGCGAGGCCAAGGAAATAGGACCGGTCTGCCGTCAGTTCCATTCCGCTCAGCCCGGTGGCCAGTGCTAGGCCGATCAGAGCGAGACCGATCCACAGGAGAGTGACCGCCTGTAGCCTTTCCCGAAAGACGAAGGCGCCCAGAACCACCACGAGAAACGGCTGGATGTGGAACGTGATGGTGGCAACGGCAATGCCGGTTCTCTGAATACCTTCGAAGAACAACACCCAATTGCCTGCCATCAGAACGCCGCTGGCAACAGCCATGGCCAGGACGCGCGGCGATAGTCTGGCAAGCCGGGCAAGATCACCCCGATACCAGCAGTAGAGAGCCAGGGCCAGGCCTCCGATCGCACATCGATAGAAGGCGACGGTAACGGGGTCCGCACCACTTTCCAGAACACACAGTCCGATTGTACCAAGCAGGGTCTGCGCCGCGATGAGGCCGATCATGCCTTCCGTTTGTCTGGTCATGGGACGAGTCCTGACTGGCGGCGATTGCACACCGCAAGCTGATACAACATCGACGCATTTCCGCCGCTGGACTGTAAATTGAGGCCTCTTTCATTGTTTCGTCAAACGATATAATCTGAATATACTCGTTGGAAATATTGAAGAATAATGCAGCTCGATCACGCTCTTCTGCGAACCTTTCTCGCCTGTGTCGACGCGATGAGCTTCTCTCGCGCGGCAACGCGCGTGCACAAGTCACCTGCGACCGTGTCCATGCAGATCCAGCGGCTGGAAGACCGCATCGGCAAGCCGTTGTTTGTGCGCGATACACGCAACCTCGCGCTCACGCCCGCTGGAGAGGAACTGGAAGGTTACGCCAGACGGATCCTGCGCCTGCATGATGAGGCGGTGGAAGCCTTTCGCAGGCCCGATATGGAAGGCACGGTCACCATCGGTGCGCCGGACGATTACATTGCCGCCATGCTGCCGGATGTTTTGCGACGGTTCGCAAGTCTGTTTCCACGTGTGGAGCTGAATGTCGTCTGTGCCCAGTCGACGGCACTGCTGCCGCAGGTCGATGACGGCAAGATCGACCTGGCGATCGTTACGCGTACGGGCGGCACGGAAGGGCGTCTGATCCGCCGGGAGCCGATGGTCTGGATCAGCTCTCGCGATGGTCAGGCGCTGGAGCGAGACCCGCTCCCCGTAGCCCTTTACGAGCCTGGCAGCCAGGCTCGGACAGTGACCCTGGCGGCGCTGGGCCGCAGCGGCCTGCGATACCGCTCCGCCTATTCCAGTTTCAGCCATTCAGCGCTGGTCACGCTTGTAGAGGCGGGCCTTGCCGTTGCCGCCGTCGTGCAGATGGCGGTTCCCCCAACGGTGGAACATGTCGATCAGGATCGAGGTCTGCCGCCACTGGAGCCGCTGGACATCATCCTGGTGCACAGCAAACGGGCTGAATCCAGAGCTTGTGAAGCCCTTGCAACAGCCCTCCTGGAAGGGGAGGTCAAAACGAGATGAACGGATGTCCTGAATGCACAGGACAGGCATCGTTCAGTCGTCGTCCTTCAGCCCGTCAAAAGCCGCCAACGCTTCAGCGCCGTAGATCATGGACGGACCTCCGCCCATATAGACCGAGACGCCGATCACTTCGAGGATCTCGTCCCTGTTCGCGCCGAGGCGTGCTGCGGCACGAGCGTGGTAGGCAAGGCAGCCGTCGCAGCGCGCGGTAATGCCGATGGCCAGTGCGATCAGTTCCTTGGTTTTTGCGTCGAGCGCGCCGGGAGCAGTCGCGGCTTTCGCCAGGGATCCGAAGCCTTTTGCAACCTCCGGAATGCCTTTGCGCACGGCGGCCATGCGTTCATCTGTTTGTGCAACGAATTCGTTCCAGTCGGAAACGGCCATACATCATCTCCATGTTGCCGGAAATCACGTCAGGCAGCCTAGGCGCGGACCGCAATACAGGCGTTGATGTGGCTCAAGCTTTGGTTGGCAGAGGATGACTTTGTCAGCCAGACAGCAAACGCCGCCCGAAACCGGGACGAAGCGATGGGCGCGGAGCCTATGTTGGTGACCAGACGGCGCCCATCGTCACTTTCAGCTCATGCGCAGTCTCAGTGAGCCGTCATTTCATGGACGATCTCGTCTCCGCTTAATGTCGCCGGATAATAGGTCGGCCAGTTGGTCAGTTCCTTGAGGATTTCCTGCCGGTCTTCACCCCAGTAAAGATGATAGTGATCGGACTTCGACGGTGCGATCCGGTGATCGCTGAACTGGATGAAGGCCGGGGCACTGTCATCACCTGCGGTTTTCCTGAAAATGAAGCGGACGCCGCGATTGCCTTTTTTGTAGTTCAGAATCTCGAAGCCGTCGGCAATGTAATGCCCTTCGAAGGCGCCGGCTTCGGTCTGGAAGGTCACGCTGTCCGCGCCGATCACGATCCGGTCGACATCGGTGCGATAGCCCGTCTCATAGTAGGCTTTGTACTCTTCAGCCGATTTGCTGCCATGTTCGGCCTTGTGCGCCATGACTGGATCGAGCGTTCCATCCTGAAGGTATGGATAGACGGATTGCCATTCGCCTTGCCAATCGGTGAGCTGACGCGGCTGTATCTGGCTGTCTTCGAAGTAACCCTTGTAAATCTGCCGCTCGGCATCACTCGAGTGATCATGTGAATGCTTGTGCGAATGGTCGTGTTTAGCCGAGTTGTCCTTGGCTTCCTGCGCCTGGATGGGAGCGGCCACGAGAAACGACGCTATGAGCGCACATGCGCCCGCCAGCCTGCCAAACCGTGATTGCATGGATCTGATCCTCTGCTGATTGGGGGAGGGAAAGTATCAAATTGATTCGTAATGTTATTACATTACTAAAACTGCCTAACGCAATCCACGTGGCCAGGCAATGTCAAAGTTACAATTTCCAGCCAGCCAGCCAGCCAGCCAGCCTGCCTGCCAGCCAGACAGACAAGCAGCCACGCCGCGGAGTGGGAGATAATCAGAAGGGGGAAAGAGCGGGGTGTTCTTCTTGGGAAGACGCGCCTTCTGAAGGACAGCCGTCCGCAAGCGGGCGTACACGCCTGATAGCGAGTTGTTCGCTTCGTTTGAAAAGGTGCTGTAGATCGCTTCCGGGGATCAGGATCAGGATCCGGGCAGGGCCTTCTCGATCGCGGCGGTCACGTCCGATGAAGTCGGCGGCACGGGCGTCGGGAACCAGGCAAGGATGCTGCCGTCTGGCCCGACGAGATGCTTGTGGAAGTTCCAGTAGGGGCGTGCCGTGGGGCCAAGCTCGCTTGCGGCCCATCGATAAAAAGGATGGGCCTTTTCGCCCTTCACGACCGTCTTGGCGGCAAGTGGAAATTCGGCACCGTACTTGGCTTCGCAGAATTTTGCGATGTCGCCGTCGGCGCGTGGTTCCTGGCCGCCGAAATCGTTGGACGGAACCCCGAGCACAAGCAAGCCGCGGTCCGAATAGGTTTCATGCAGCTTCTGCAAGCCGGCCAGTTGCCCACTGAAGCCGCATTCTGTTGCCGTGTTGACGATCAGAATGGCCTTGCCGGCATAATCCTTGAGCGCAATCGGTTCGCCATAGGGCATTTCGAAGGTGAAGGCATGGGCCGACTGAGCTGCTTCGCTTTGGCCCTCGAGATCCTTGGCTTGAGCAACGGCACAAAGGCACGTTGCCGCCAGACACCAGACGAAAGAAAGAAGCCGGTACATTTCAACACCCTCACGCTTTGGCAATGATACGCGCCGGGGCTGGCAACAGATCACCGCGTGTGTGCCGCAGTACCTGAATGCCGGTTACCTTCTGTCGGCCGTTACCCGCCGCGGAACCCGGAACTCGACCGGCTGCCGAACCCGCCACGTGAAGCGACGGAAGTCCTTGTCTGGACTTTTGCCGGCTTGGGTGGCGTCTTCACCGCATCGTCATAGGTACGCCAGCTGCCGCCACCATAACTGCCGACGTAATAGCCGCCGGATGTGTAGTAGCGTTTGCTGCCGCGTTCCGGATAGACCGGGCGCACGTTGCTCTGGATCAGTTGGTTGGTAACGGCGCCGGTCAGTGCCCCTGCCAGGAAATAACCTGCCGGAAACGGCGTGTAGTAGGAAGATCCGTCGGTGGCACTGTCATAGGCGCAAACGTTGTTGCCGTGTTGCTCGTTACACAGGTTGACGGTGTCATAGCGTGGTCCGGAGGCCTTGTGGATTGACTTGCCGGCGGTAATTGCCTCGACACAAACCTCGTCCGGGACGTAGCTGTCGGCGACACATTCCGCCTCGGTCTTGTAGACCCGGCCATCCAGCGTCGGTTCGTCCGAGCAGCCTGCAATGGTCACGGTCGTCGTTGCCATGACCACCAGCTTGATCGACTTGGAGCGTTTCATGAATTTTCTCCCGACCTTCAAACGGTCTGATGAAATGCTTTGCGTGATACGGTTCGGGGCATCAGCGCAGGGCGGCCCGTACCGCCTCGGTCAGTAGGTGATGCAGGCGGCGTTCAGCAGGCCGACCGTCAGCGAAATGGCAGCAAGATTGGTGCTGATCGCCATTTCACCACCCTTGATCCGGTCCGTGACCTTCGGGAAGAACCGGCGGAAGACCTGGTAGACCACAAGCTGTGCGGCACAGGCGATGATGCCCCAGATGATGAAGTCGATGATGCTCACGGAATTCGCCGCGGCGCTGGCCAGCGGCAGCGAAAAGCCGAGGAAGGCCGCGCTGAAGACCACCGAAGCGGCAACGTTGTTTTCCTTGATCAACGCCATTTCGTCATGCGGAGTCATGACGGTATAGATTTTCATGAAAATCAGCAGCATGACGATGGCTGTAATGAAATAGGCAATAAAAGGAACGATGCCTGAAAGGGACGCCTGAAGGTCTGCCATATTGGTCTCCACTATTCAGTTCAGACAGAAAAATTGTGCCGCTCAAGTGGGAAGCCTAGCATGAACGCGACGCTGCGTTCCGCATTTTCCGGCTCTTCCATGTTGACGAGCAGCATTTCGTCCCGGCCGTCCTGCAGGGGGCGGGCAAAAAGCATGGCGGTCTGGAAGATCTTGCGCCTTCCGCGGCCTTCGCGGTCGTCGCACACTTCCTCCCAGTAGGTCATCGGATCTTCCGGCGCAGTCGACGTATCGAACCAGGCCCGCTCGAAACGGTAGTCGCGATCTTCGCCCGGCAGTGAAAAACTCGTCTGGCGGATCGCGGATTTCACCCGGTTCCACTCGGTGTCGCCGGTCGGGTACTGCACGTCGTAGAAGTACCACAGCATGATCTCGTCGACCCGCTCGTCGTTCTTGCCGTCGCCGCCCTGAAACTGGATCAGGAAGCGGTCGTCGTCAGGATAGAAACGATGCATGTGCGATTGTTCGCCAAGGTCGCAATGCCCCTGGGCGGTGATCATCAGTGTGGTGTCGGGACGTTCGATCAGACTGTCGGCAGGCAGCAGGCGAAGCGCGATCGGATCAAAGGAAATGCCTCTGCCGATGGTCAGACCGAGAACCTCCGGCGGCTGCCAGCCTTTGTCCTTCTTGTTAAACAGTGATCCGAACATCAGCTCCCCCCAGACCGGCCGTGATCTCGCCCGCCGCGAGACGTTTGTTGGCGAGATAATAGATCGAGCCGCCAGTCTTCAACGTCTTGGGGAAAGGTCTGAACAGGAAATCCGGATCGTCCGGCTGGGAAACCGCAATCAGCGTACCTTCGGCGCCTGAAAGGGCCTGTTCCAGTTTGTCGGTTTCGGTGCCGCCACCGCTTTGGACGATGGCCGAATAAATGGTCGCGCCGAGGCCCGCTGTGGAAAGGGCCATCAGGATCTGACCCGCGCCGGGGTCCTGCGCAGCGCGTACCAGTGCTTCGCAGGCGTTCGACACCACCGGTTCGATTCGCGCAAGGTTGCCTGCGCGCCGGGCGGTGTCTCGGTCCTCGAAATAGGCCGCAATGTGAACGCTCTCGTTAAGTTCGCGAATGGCAAGGCAGGTGTTGAAGGTTTCCGCATCCGAGCCGGCGTAGACCAGCACTTTCTGCGCGCCTGGAATGGCCGCACGGCGCAGCGACTGCAGGGCGTCCATGCGTTCGGCCCGGATCAGCCGTACGCCCTCCGGCACTTCCACGTTCTTGGAGTCCGCAAGCAGAATGATCTTGTCGTCTCCGTCCTGGCCGGCAACCAGGTTCTCCACCATCAAGGGTGTCTTGTCCCGGTGATAGCCGACAATCACCGTGGCGTTCTGCACGCGCTCATAGTTTCCGTTGCCGTCAGCCATACGCCTCACTCCTTCCACAAGGACACCCGTCAACCGGCCCAGGACGGCCGAGAAAATCAGCAACGCACCCGGAAAGAACCAGAAGGCGGCCACCATCCGGCCTGCTTCCGTCGACGGAGACAGGTCGCCGTAACCGACCGTCGAGGCGGTTGTCGCGGCAAAATAGATGAAGGTCAGCGGATTGCCCGTCAGGCCTGTTTCACCAGCCAGGAAAAACAGGATCCACGAGATCACCATATAGGCGCATATCAGCGTCGCAAGCAGCCAAAGCTTGAGCTCGAGGACGTGTTGGTAGAGCCGAGAAATGATGAGTTGCAGGATTGGCACCGCTGAAATTTGCCCCCTGTTTCGGTCGCCGGCTACTCTGACCAGAGCCCGCCCTATTGTCAATTCGGCATAGCTTTCCGAATAATCGCTTGAAACGGCTAGACGGGGCTTCTACTTGTTCGAGGCCGGATCCCGGCACCGGATTTGAAATGGAGGGCTTTGGATGAGTACGCGGCAATCTCCCTGGACACTTGCGGAGCTGAAGGAAGCTCTGGAGCAATCGGATTCCTTCGCGGCAGGTGAAATCAGCTGCACGGTGAGTTCCGATCAGGCCGGCGTGCTGGAAGTCCAGCTTCACTCGGCCGGTGAAATCACCCTGTTCATGGTTGTCGGCGAAACCCAGATCCTGACGTCCACGGTTCTGTGGCCTTGCGATGCCCAGGAGGACCCGGCCTCCTTCGAGGCGATGATGCTGCGCAATCACAAGAAGCTGCTGCCGCTCTGCGCCCTGTCCATCGATATGATCGACGGACGCGAATATTACGAGCTATTCGGCGCCATGTCCGTGCGCTCGACACTGGATTCGGTCGAGACGGAATTGCGCACCATCGCCAACAGCGCTCTGGAGCTGGCCGCCGACGTCGGTCCCAAGGCCGCTGCCTGATCCCGCCGCCAATTTGAAGAAGGACATTTGAAAATGAGTGTTTGGGGCAAATTGATTACGGCGTTCAAGGGCCACGCCCACAATGCCGCGGAATCCGTTCAGGACGCCAACCTGATGACGATCCTGGAACAGGAAATCCGCGAAGCAAAACAGGCGATCGGTGCAGCCAAGGACGAAAAGGCGCGCATGGCGGCCAACCGCAAGCTGAAGGAAAAATCCGTCGCCGAACTGATGACCGAAATCGAGCGGCGCACGGAAGCAGCCCGCAGTGCCAAGGCACAGGGCGACGAGCCTCTGGCCATCGAGATCATCGAGAGCGTGCTGAAACTGCGCGACAAGGCGGAAGCCGACCAGGCTCTGTTCGATCAGTACAAGTCCACCGAAGAGCGCATGGACAGCACCATTCGCCAGTCGATGAACAAGATCGAGACCCTGCAGCGCAAGATGGAAAGCGCAAAGGCCAACGAAGCGTTGATCAAGGCCCAGAAGGCGGCCTCCACCAACACCACGGCTTCCGACGGCCGGCTGGCCAGTGCGGTCGACAGCCTCGCACGCCTGGAACAGCGTCAGGCGGAACAGCAGGCCATGCTGGACGCGGCTGAGGAAGACGCTCGCCTGGAAAGCGGCGCCGATCTGGAAGCCAAGATCAAGGCCCTGGAGAATCCGGCCCGCAACGACGTGCAGGCTCTTCTGGCGAAGCTCTGACGTCCCGCTTGCACCATGAAGCGGATCGCAGTTCCTGAAAGACCGGGGTGGAAGGAAGAAGCCGAGCGCCTCGGCTTCGGCTTTCACACCATGTACGGCGCACCGTACTGGGACGAGACCCACGCCTATCAGTTTACTCTGCGCGAGATTGAGGACGACCTCGAGGATCCCTCGCAGGAGCTCTACGGCATGTGCCTCGATCTGGTTGATCGGGCTGTCCGTGACGACAGTCTCATGGACAAGATGGCGATCCCGCAAAAGTACCGCTCCTGGATCCGCAATTCCTGGGAGCAGCAACAGCCCTCGCTTTATGGCCGCTTCGATTTCTTCTACGACGGCAACGGGCCAGCAAAGCTCCTCGAATTCAATGCCGACACGCCAACGGCGCTTTACGAAACCGGCTTCTTTCAGTGGATCTGGCTGGAGCAGCAGATGGCGGCTGGCGTTCTGCCGACCGACAGCGATCAGTTCAACTCCGTTCAGGATCGCCTGATCGAGCGGTTCGCCGCCATGTTCGCGCCCGGCTATCACATTCACTTCGCCTCATCGAAGGATCACGATGAAGATCGCGCAACCGTGCGCTATCTGGAAGACTGCGCGCGTCAGGCGGGACTGATACCGCATTTTGTTGCTGTGGAAGAGATCGGGCTCGACAGCGAGGGCCGGTTCGCCGACGCCGACAGTTTCGTGATCGACGCCCTGTTCAAGCTGTATCCCTACGAAGACATGCTGCGCGAGGATTACGGCCCCTATCTGCCCGATGCGCCGATACAGTTGCTTGAGCCACCCTGGAAGGCCGTGCTGTCGAACAAGGCAATACTGCCGCTGCTCTGGCAGATGTTTCCGGACCATCCGAACCTGCTGCCGTCCTGCTTCGAGGGGGAGGCGGATGAGGCATTCCTGAAAGGCCCGCATGTGCGCAAACCGTTCTTCAGTCGGGAGGGTGCCAACATCACGGTGCGCGGTCTCGGATCTGAAGAACTCAGCACGCCCGGCGGGTATGGCGCGGAAGGCCACATCCTGCAGGCCTATGCGGAACCGCCGAAATTCGGCGACGACTACGTCATGATCGGTTCATGGATTATTGGCGGCCAGGCATCGGGCATCTGCCTGCGTGAGGACAAGGCACCGGTGACGCAAGACCTGTCGCGGTTTGTGCCGCATGTCATTCTGGAAAGCTGATTGCCGAAAACGCGCTGGTTGACGGGGTATGGTTGGATGTGAAACCGACCCGGCGGCCGGGCGCGACCGTTTTTTATGGGTCGTTCTTGTTTTCGTGCGCCTCACGGCCGCCGGTCGGTTCACAGGCAGGCTGTGTCAGCCCGCCCTGAAGTGAAACCCGGTATCAGGACCGGCCGGCTGCAACTGATCTCGGCGGTGCCATGCCGTCATCTTGTTCCTGTCCGAAAAACGTTCCACCAAGCTGTCCGCCGGCGTTGGACTTGTCAGCGACCCGCTTGATCTTTTCTGCCTCCTGTTCGGCTTCCTTGCGAAGCTTCGGGCTGAGGTCGTTCATGGAAAGGTCCATCTGGTCCTCCTGTGTTGGTTATGGGTCCATGGAATAAACGGAGCGCACACAGGATGGTTCCTTCTCCAGCCCGGAGAGCGGAGCGGCGGAACGGATTTCTGGACGGACAGAAACTCTGTAAATCGCGAAAAAGCGGGCTGTCTGGACGGTTCATGTTCCAGGCAATTTTTTTGCGTAAAGTTTAAGTCGCGGGATGGAGAGACGCAGCTCCTCAAGAAGCTGCGTCTCTCGGCAAAAGGCCGTTTATAACGGTTGGAACGCTCCGTTCCAGTAAACCAGCGCGCCCGATGACTGGCTTTGCCGGATTGCACGCACCTTGCCGATGACAATCGAATGGGTCGCCCGGTCGATCATCTCCTCGACCTCGCAATCGAAAGCGGCCGGAGCATCTTCCAGCAGAAGAGCCCCGGTTTCCGCCGTGCGCCATGTGGCTCCGGCATAACGTTCCGCTCCCTTGACGCCGCCGAACCCCGAAAAGTTTTCGGCAACCTTGCGGTGCTCGGGCCCAAGCGAAGACCAGCCGAATTTCGGATACTTCTTCAGCAAGGGCCAACTGGAGGAAGCCTTGTTGACGCAGGCAAGCACCAGCGGCGGATCGGCGCTGAGAGACATTGCCGATGTGACGAGGAGGCCTGAAATGTCCTCTCCCTCACCGACCGTGATGACGGAACAATTGCCCACCAACGCCCGCATGGCGTTGGTGAATTCTCTGGACGGTACGGGGTCCATCACCGGATACCGGCTTCCGCAAGCAGCGGCAGAACATTGTCGCGGAAATACGGGAACTCCTCGACATAGTCGACAAAGGAGAGCGTCGTTCCGGCAAAGCCTGTTTCGTGCAGTTTGAGGATGCCGTCGGCCACCTGCCGCGGAGTTCCAACCAGCGGGAAACCGCCGTGGCCCATGGCGAACAGGTTCTTGATCTGGGCCAGCAGGTCGTGCGGAAACGACTGCGCATGCGCGAACTGCAGATTGACCAGATTGTCCACCGCTTCCCAGTCTGCCAGATCGCCCATCAGTCGGTCTCGGAGGGCGGTCGCCTCTTCCTCAGTTTCCCGGCAGATGACGTGGCTGAAGGTCAGCACACCCACATCGCGCCCCTTCTCCGCCGCCTGTGCCTTCAGTTCCTTGATTTCGTCGACGGACCGGTTGAGATCGATGGCCGGCGTGAACAGGTAGTCCGCGTTGTCGGTGGCAAAGGTCCGTCCGGTTGCCGAACCTGCCGCGTTCAGGATCGGTGGCCGGCCATTGACGGGCTTGGGGTCGCCGGCAACGTGCTTCAGGTTGAAGTATTTGCCCTCCCAGTCGAAATACTCCGTCGAGGTCCAGAGCTTCTCGACCACATCGAACCATTCCTGGGCGTAGCCGTAACGGGTTTCGTGATCGTCAGGCAGGGTCAGGCCCAGGGCTTCGTATTCCGGCTTGTTCCAGCCCGCGACAATGTTCAGACCCGCGCGGCCATTGCCCACCTGATCCATCGTGGCAATCTGCTTGGCGACGACCACCGGATTGTTTGCAGCAGTATGCACCGTGGCGAACACAGTGATGTTTTTCGTTGAGGCCAGCAGCGCGGTTGCCCAGGTGACCGTTTCCAGCACGCTGCCGTGAAAGTCGGTCTCGCCGCCGTAACCGATCCAGCGGGCGATCGGCAGCATGAAGTCGATGCCGGCATCATCCAGCATCTGGCCGAGTTTCAGGTTGTTTTCCCAGCTATTGACCCATCTGGACGGCGATTTGGTGACCGTCATCCCGGACGAGCAATTGGACGAAAACGTCCCGAGTTTGAAGCCGTTCTTGTCTTTCATCATGTTGGTAGGCATGGATCCCCTCCATTTAGGATAGATTTTCAATTGTATTTTTTATTTAAAACTATGTGCAAAAACGCCCTTACGTCAAACTGAATCGCAGCTATATTCGATCTGAAAAAACGAAGAGGGACCGATGACCGGCAAGTCGGACGATCAGAAGCTCAACTATCACTGGCACCTTTCGGAGAACGATGCGGAGGTCGTCTGCACTGAGCTGGAATTCGCGTTGATGCGCTGTTTCGAGGCGTTCGGGCGATGGCAGACAGAATGCCTGGCGTCTGTCAGCGACGTTGGGGCGACCGGCCCGGAAAACGCACTGCTGCATATCGTGCGCATGAACGACCGAGCCAAAAGCATCAAGGAACTGGCCCGGCTTACCAACCGCGACGATATTCCGAACATCCAGTATTCGATGCGAAAACTCGTGGCGGCGGGGCTGATTGAAAAGCAGGGCTCGGGCCGCACGGGCGTGACCTATCAGGCGACGCCGGAAGGCAAGAAGATCACCGATGATTACGGCGCTGTGCGCAAACGGCTGCTGATTGAGCAGATCTCAAGTCTGCCCGAATTTGACAAGCGCCTGAAAGAAGCAGGGCAAAGCCTCAATATCCTGGCGGGCATCTACGAAGAGATATCCCGCATCGCCGCGACCCACCGCCGGTAACGGCGTTCCATACCATTGACGTGTATGGCCAGGCTCGTCGCGCTGTTCCAGCGAGGAGCCGTCTCGCTGCGGCTCTGCTGCGGTTGGTGAGGTAAGTTTGCGCACTGTTGCGTTACGGCTCTGGCAAGCGGGAGGAACTGTGATATGAGCGGGCCGAACGACCTGGCCGAGACGGGCCACACCTTCAGCGCGGGTTAATTTTCAAAAATGTTGTCAGGGGTTTGTATCGGCGCCAACGATCTTTCGGCTGCCGGCCGGTTTTACGACGAAGTGCTTGCGACAATTGGCATGAAGCGGGTTTTTTCTGATCCCCGCGAGCTTGGCTACGCAGGTGCCGATGGCCGTATGTCGTTGTTTGTCTTGTTGCCGTTTGACGGGCGGGCGGCCACATCGGGCAATGGTACGCAGGTCATGTTCTATGCGCCGGATGCCGAGGCCGTCAGGGCGTTTCATGCTGCTGCACTGCGGTGCGGTGGACGTGATGAAGGGGCACCCGGCCCCCGTTCCTATCACCCGGATTATTTCGGCGCTTATGTGCGTGATCTCGACGGTAACAAGCTGAATGTCTCCGTCAGCCTGGAAAACAGCAGTAGCACCTGAACACGCAGTGTTGATCATCGGGCAAAGGAGTTGTCTTGATCGGGCCGGCCATTTTGGGTGCAAGAAGCGCTGGCCAGTTTCAGGAGATGCCAGCCCATGCCCAGATCAAGTCAGCCGATAATCGAGTTTGTGCGCCTGCCGGACATCCCGCTGGAAGAGCTTGTCGCGCATATGTCCGACCCGCGTGTCGGCACGCATATGCCGCTTCTGACCTTCTCATGGGATCTCGAGATGGCTGCGAAGTTCGTAGCGGCCAAGGAAGCCTGCTGGCAACGCGACGGACTTGGTCACTGGGCCTTTCTGGCAGACGGCCGCTATGTCGGCTGGGGTGGTTTTCAGAAAGAAGGTGAGGAGTGGGATTTCGGGCTGGTGCTGCACCCGGCAGCTTTTGGCCTCGGCATGCCGATCACCAGAAAGGCGCTGGCCTTTGCCAGTGAAGACCCGCGCATTCCATTCGTCACCTTCCTGCTGCCGCCGTCCCGACGGAACCTCGGTGCACTGCGTCGGATGGGGGCACGTTTCATCGGCGAGACCGATTATGACGGCACGCGTTTCCTGAAATACCGGCTGGAAACATCAGGCCCCGTTGGCGCGGTCAGCCGGACAGCTTGACCGTCTCCACATTGACGTGACTTGCCTTTCCGGCGAACCAGCCGTTGATGGCGGCGCCAAGGCCAAGCGCCACGAACAGCACCGCACTCCAGGCAAAGCTTCCCGTCCAGCTTCGGATGAGGCCGACGATCAGTGGGCCGATGGCGGCAAGCGTATAGCCGACGCATTGGGCCATGCCCGAAAGCTGCGCAGCGGAATGGGAATCCTGTGTCCGCAACACGATGACCGTAAGCGCCACCGCAATCAGTCCGCCCTGGCCGATGCCCTGCAGCACCGCCCAGATCCAGACGGTGGACAGTGGCGCGAATTGCAGGCCGAGCAGGGCTATAACCGCTATGGCGCAAAGTGCGACGTTGATCAGCCGCTGGTCCTTGCCGCGAACGGCAAGATGCGGTGCTATCAGGCAGGCGGCAGCCTGCACCATCACCGACACCGACACGATTGCGCCGGCAGTGACGCCGTCCAGCCCGCGGGCGCGGAGGATCGGTACCAGCCAGCCGAAGACGCAATAGGCAAGTGCGGATTGCAGACCCATGAACAGGGTCACGTGCCAGGCCAGCCTGTCACCCCACATGCCCTTCACCACATAAGTCGGGCCCTTGGGACGTTTGCGCGTCGCCATGACCTGCGGAAACCACAGGACGGCCACCACGAGTGCCGGCACGGCCCAGATCGCAAGTGCGCCCTCGATAGAACCACCGAGGGCCGCTTCAAACGGAATGGTCATTCCCGCACCGGCGGCAGCGCCCGCGCAAAGTGCCATGGTGTACCACCCGGTCACCAGTGCGGCCTTGTCGGGGAAATCGCGCTTGACGAGCCCGGGCAGAAGTACGTTGCCAACCGCGATACAGGCACCCGCCAACGCTGTTCCAAGAAACAGCAACGGCACGGAGGACGTTCCTCGTGCTGCCGTTCCAATGGCTAGCAAAACCACGACAGCAAGCAATGTGCGTTCCGTGCCGATGCGGCGGGCAAGGCGTGGAGCCAGCGGCGAGAACAGGCCGAGGCACACAACGGGCAATGTCGTCAGAAGGCTTGCGCCCGTTGGCGACAGGCCAAAATTTTCGCGGATTTCCAGAAGCAGAGCCGACGCGCTGGAAAAGACCGGGCGCAGGTTGAAGGCGATCAGTACCAGGCTTGCGCCCAGCAGAAACCGCACCAGTCCGCTCTGCGTCGCCGGCTGGGATTGCTCAGCGGAAACGTCAATGTCTTCGGCATCGATCAGTTCGATCGAGCCGGGATCGATTTCAGATGCCTGTGTCATGAGCCGAGCAGTCGCTCCAGGTCTCTCAGGACAGGGGCCATGAACCGGCGGACAGCGGCCTCGGCCAGTTCCGGGTCGCCTGTCTCGATGGCGTCGACAATGGCCGCGTGGGCCGCCATATCGGGTTCTTGCAGGTCTTTTCCAAGCGTAGCCTCTATTGTCTCGCCGATCAGACTGGAGAAGAATTCGTACATGTTGACCAGAACGGAGTTTTGCGAGGCCGCGACAACAGCCCGGTGAAAGGCAAGGTCGCGCTCCACGAAACCGGTCTTGTCGTGACCATCGTAGTTTCCGCGCTCCGTGAGCAAGCGGCGCAGCTCCGAAATCACCTCTGGTGTCTGGCGATGAGCAGCCAGCCTGGCGGCCTCCGCATCCAGCGCCAGTCTGGCCTCGAACTGGTCACGCAGGGTAGCGCGACGCGCCATGGTCAATGGCCCGATGGCATCGACGACCGACAGCACATAGGTGCCCGAGCCCTGCCGGGTTTCCAGGTAGCCTTGCGAAACAAGCACGCGCACGGCTTCGCGCACGGTGCCGCGGCTGATGGAAAGCTGCGCCGAGAGCTGAGCCTCGTTGGGCAGCTTTTCCCCCACGGACCAGCGATTGCCCACGATTTCCGCCCGGATCGCCTCGGCTGCGCTGTCAACCAGGCTCGTTTTTGCCAGAGATTGCATTTGAAGTCACCAAATCATCAGATGACTTGATCATAAGGGTGATGGCGCGGCTTGTCCATCGACGAAATCGCGTGAGGGAAAGATGCCTTTTCAGGTGTTGTCCGGTCAAACGGCTCATGTGCCGGGTCTCGGGGATGGCGGGGCATCAGTCGCCTCGCACAGGGCGCTTCGCCTTGATCGCATCTTGCTGGCCGAGATCCCTCAAAAGGTGTGATGCTGCGCATTGCAACAATGACAAATAATGTGACGTGGAAGACAGACGCATTCGCCGGGGACGTGGCTATTTGGCTGCACCGGCAAGCCTACGAAAGACGCCGATTACGCATACAGCTTCAGGGGCCATTGAGGGGGCCTAACCAAGGGAGAGTGAATGTGGCCGAGTCTTTTTTTCTGCCTTACGAATACGTCGACGTTCTGACAAATCCTGGCCTGCAGACCAGCGCCGGCCGGGTCAAGCTTACGCAGTATCTTTGCAAGGACCGTGGTAACGGCGGCAACGACAGCGCAACCAGTTTTTTCAAGAATTTCCGTTGGATCAAGGATCCCCACGGCATCACGCTGAACCAGCATGTCGGCGGCCGCGAGATCGACCTCGCGCTGAAAGGCCAGGGAAACGACAAGACATTCGTCAAGATCTGGAACTTCATGCTGAAGAACAAGGATCTTTTGGACAAGTACAAGGTTGAGGTCTGCGGCCGCGCAAACAAGGACGGCTCCAAGGATGTCGAGCAGACCGGCAAGATCAAGAAACTCTACTTCGACAAGATGTCCGATCAGGCGGCACTGCAACAGATGGTGCAAGACCGCTTTTTCGGTATGGACTGCATAGGCTTTATCGCCAATTTCCTGATATTCACTGGTGAGTGGGACAAGTATTACGGTGTTTCACCCCGGCGGTATCCCGATCATGTCGCCAAGACCAACATCGACGACATCAACGAGGTCAAGCCACTCGATTTCATGGTCTGGAACGGACATGTGGCGATGATTGACTGGGTCTGGGAAGTTCTGGACGAGAAACGCGCGCGCATCGACATGTGCCAGAGCTCCAGCGGTGGTCCGCAATGCAACGAATACGTGATCCTGCGCCGTACCGGTGGCAAGGGTCTCAAGGGCGGTTGCGAATTCACGATCGACGGCGGCACCCCGGCCCCACCTGTGCGTGGCCATTTCACCATCTGGCGGCGGGAAGGGTTCTGGTATTGAGCACCAAGGTCCATTGGCGCGACAGGTTAATGCTGTCACCTGCCGCGCCGTTCAGGCTTGCCCGTCAGACCAGGGTTGGGTTGAGCTGTGCGAAAGCCTCCTGCCTCTGATAGGGAAAATGCGGATAGGGAGCAGTCCGCGCGCTCGAAGCATCAAGACGGGCAATCTGCCCGTCCGTCAGTGCCCAACCCGTTGCTCCCAGATTGTCGCGAAGTTGCGCTTCGTTGCGCGCCCCGATGATGACCGACGCGACAGTGGGGCGTTGAAGCAGCCAGTTAATCGCCACTTGCGGGACTGTCTTGCCGGTTTCTTCGGCAATCGCATCCAGGACGTCGACGACCGAATAGAGCAGATCGTCTTCCACGGGAGGTCCGAAACTTGCGGTCTCATGCAGTCGGCTGCCCTCGGGGATCGGATTGTTCCTGCGGATCTTGCCGGTCAGCCGACCCCAGCCAAGCGGGCTCCATACCATGGCGCCCAGGCCCTGGTCTGCGCTGAGAGGCATCAGGTCCCACTCGTAGTCCCGTCCGACGAGAGAATAATAGACCTGGTTTGCGACATAGCGCGACCAGCCGTGTTTCTCCGCAACGGCCAGTGATTTCATGATCTGCCATCCGGAGAAGTTGGAAACGCCGATATAGCGGATTTTCCCGTCGCGGACGAGCTGGTCGAGCGTGGACAGCACCTCTTCCACCGGGGTGAACGCGTCGAATGCGTGCAGTTGCAGAAGATCGATATGGTCCGTTCCAAGGCGCTTGAGTGCAGCCTCGACACCCCTGATCAGCCTGAAGCGTGAAGACCCTGCCTCATTGGGGCCATCCCCCAGGGGGAGGCTGATTTTCGTGGAGAGCAGCACCGCGTCGCGGCGGCCCTTGATTGCTTCACCGAGCACTTCTTCCGAAGCGCCTTCGGAGTAGTTGTCCGCGGTGTCGAACAGGTTGACGCCGGCCTCGAGGCAAATGTCGACGAGGCGGCGCGCTTCTGCGACGTCCGTTGTGCCCCAATGACTGAAGAGTGGGCCGGAGCCGCCGAATGTGCCGGCACCGAAGCTGAGGGCGGGAACCTTGAGCCCGGAGTTTCCAAGATAGCGGTAGTCCATGTCGGTGATGTCCTTTCTAGCTGGCAGTCTGGTGAGTGGAGATCGGGGAGGGCACGCTCCGCCGCTCAATCGCGAAGGAGGCAAGCGCGACCACGATGGCGAGGAGGGGGAAGCCCGCGGCGACCAGGGGCAGGTTTTCAAGTCCGGGCCCACGGGAGATGGCCAGGCCGCCGGCCCAGGCCCCAAGTGCGTTGCCGAGATTGAAGGCGGCAATGTTCAGGCTGGACGCAAGGCTTTCTCCGGCGCCAACGGCCTTCGACAGAACCCAGGACTGAAGCGGCGGAACCGTTGCGAAACCCGCCACGCCGAGCAGTCCCGTCAGCACCACGGCCGCGGTCTGGTTTCCAAAGGCGGCGGACATGACCGCCAGCACGAGTGCAAGGGCTGCCATGCTGCCGATGAGCGCGGTCTTCAGTCTGATGTCGGCAAGTTTTCCGCCCAGGAGATTTCCGGCGACCAGCCCCCCACCGAAGATCAACAGGATCGGGGATACCGCCGTGTCGGCAAATCCACTGACCTGCGTCAGCAACGGGGCGATGTAGGTGAACAGGGTGAAAACGCCTGCAAACCCCAGGACCGTGGTCAGGAAACCGAGAAGGACGGAGGCGCGCGACACGGCCTTCAGATCGGCCCGCCAGCCGGATTGTGCGGCGCGCGAACGATCCGTCGGCACGAGCAGAATGAGCACGGCCAATGCGGCCAGGCCGATCAGCGTCACGGCCCAGAAGGTCATGCGCCAGCTGAATTGCTGGCCAAGCCAGGTTCCGGCCGGCACGCCGAGGATGTTGGCAAGCGTCAGCCCTGTAAACATGATGGCAATTGCGGACGCCTGCTTGTCCTTGCCGACCATGGAGGCGGCGAAGACCGAGCCGACACCGAAGTAGGTTCCATGAGCGAGGGCCGTGAGGATACGGGCTGCCATCAGCAGGTCGTAGCTGGGCGCAAGCGCGCAGGCAGCGTTCCCGATGATGAAGATCACCATCAGGCCGATCAGCACGCGCTTCCTGTTCCATGTCGCGGTGAAGACGGTCAGGATGGGCGCACCGACCACGACCCCGAGGGCGTAGCCGGAGATGAGCATTCCTGCTGCAGCGACCGAGACACCAAGATCGCGGCTGACCTCTAGCAGAAGGCCCATGATGACGAATTCTGTGACGCCGATGCCAAAGGCTCCGGCCGCCAGTGCATAAAGAGCAAGGGGCATTTTGGATCCGGTCCATGAAATTTCGATGGACGGAACCTAGGCAGCGCTCATATCATGAACTATACGCCCGAAATGAATATAATAAGTGAATTGAAGTCATATGTCGCGCGTCAGCATAAACCGCAGCGGTGAGATGGAGGTCTTTGTTCAGGTTGTTGAACTGGGCGGGTTTTCCCACGCAGCCAGGCACCTTGGGATGACCCAGTCTGCTGTCAGCAAGCTTATTTCCCGGCTCGAGACACGGCTTGGTGCACGGCTCTTCAACCGGTCCACGCGGCGCCTGGATCTGACGGCCGAAGGATGTGTTTTTTACGAGCGTGCGCGAGAAATTCTCTCAAGCATCGATGAAGCGGAACGGCAGGCAGGGTTGGGCGAGCAGCCGGTCGGCCGCATTCGGCTGAACACCAACGCCTCCTATGCGACCCACATTCTTGAGCCCGTCCTGCCTGTGTTCCTCGAGCAGTACCCAGACATCTCTCTCGAAATCGTTCTGACCGACGCCTTGATCGACCTTCTCGCGGAGCGGACGGATGTTGTGGTGCGGGCAGGGCCGCTCAAGGACTCCAGCCTGGTAGCACGCAAGCTCGGCGAAACACCGATGCTGATCGTCGCCTCGCCTGACTATCTTCAGCGTGTCGGGGAACCTGCCTGTGTCGCGGATCTGGAGGGGCACAGGAAAATCGGGTTCAACTATCCGCGGGAAGTCGATACCTGGCGCTTTCTGCGAGACGACGAACCGATAGCAGTCTGCCCGCCCGGGCGCGTTCAGGCCAGCGACGGCGAGGCCATCCGCCGGCTGGCGATCAACGGCCTTGGGCTGGCGCGTCTGGCCGCCTTTACAGTCCGTGCTGACATCGCCGCGGGACGTCTGAAGCCGGTTCTTGAAAAGTGTTATGCAGACGACAGCGAAGCCTTCCACGCGGTCTACACCGGCCAGGGCGGCCCTTTGCCGGCTCGTGTCCGCGTGCTCCTGAACTTTCTCGCCGAACATGGCGCCGTGTCCTGACGCGCGGCTTTCGAACCGCCTTACTTGAAACACCCCAGATGAACGCCTTCGAAATCGCTTGAGCAGGCCACCAGGCTCATGAGGGATTTCTGGGCGTTGGTGAGGCCTGCTGCCAGAGCGGGCGCTTCAACGCGAATGGTGGCGGCCCGGTTGCCGGCGCGAAGGGCGAGCCAGTAGTAGGAGGTGCCGGTTTCGGTGTCCTCGCCGGACCGTACCAGAGTGTCCGGCTTGTCCTGGCTATAGAGAATGCTGGTTCCTTCCGCCTGCTCGGCCAGCTCTTCAAAGAGCTTTGCCGGGCCGGTCTGTTCGACAATCGTCAGTCCTTCGCCAAGGTAGCTGCGCGACCATTGTGTGGCGGCCATGGTTTCCACGGGCCAGGGGCGGCTGTGGCTCGGCAGGTGCGGGTTGGCGACCCGGCCTTTGGCGGCTTCTATTTCTTCCCAAACCGCGCGTGGCAGGTCGTCCAGCTTTTCGTCCGGAGCCATCAGCACATGGTTGAGCGGCCCCAGCTTGATGAAAGCGTCCGTTGCCCGTCCTCCCCGATAACCAAGCGACGACCAGCCGCCGTCTTTCGAATTGTGAAACGACAATAGCGGCTCGAAGATTTCGCCGTCGCTGACCAGCCTGTAGAGTGACATGGTATCGATGGTGCCGGACTGCTTGTCACGCGGAACGCCGCAGCCAGCAACGTTGAGCGGCCGGTCGGCAAGGTCGTAGAGCCTGATCCTGTCGCCCTCCGGTGTGCGGCCATCGTTGGTATCTTCCAGCAGCGACGCATCGAGCAGGCCCAGGGGTTGCTCGTAGTGCAGCGCGGCCAGGCGGCTGCACACGTTCAGGATCTGGTTCTCGAACGGGATGTTCAGAAGGGCCGGGTCGAAGCTGGGCAATTGCGCCCTGATCGCAAAGAGCGCGGCGGGCGTATCGACTTCATAAAATCCTTCCGGTCCCATGCTGATGATCCGGTCCAGCACATGTTGACTGACCGAGTAGCGTGTCAGGTTCTTGACGATGTCGGCAATGGCAAGCCGGGTCAGCTCGAGCAACTGACCCAATTGACCGCTGCGGACGGCGGCAACGGCAGTCTCTTCGGTAAAATAGGGCGAGTGGAAACCGACCCTCGCACCCGGTTCGATGGTGCGGTCGATGAAGGTGCCGATGCCGCCGGTCGGCCAGAAGGACGAGCCGCCCAGAAACGCCATGGCACAGGCCGAAACGCAGCTGTCTCCGGCTTCGACTACTGTTGCGATGGTGTTGTTTCTGAAGAAGTCCGCCAGCTTTACGCCGGCTGAATAGGAACCACCGGGGCTCGACAGCGAGACGACGGCACGCGGCCCGCCAAAATCGTTGTTGCAGGCCGCACCCGAACAGCGCGCCAGTTGCGCGAAGGCCTCCTCCACGCGCTCGCCGTCCTCCGCCCGTATTTCCCCTTCCAGCCGCAGATGCACCACCGGCGCATCGTCGCTGTAGCGGAAGGAGACAAGCGTCAACTCAGCGGATGAGGCGCTCTGGGCGCACAGCAGCAGTGTGGCAAGAAAGAAAAAGGGCCGGGCAGGAAAACGGAAGGGCATGGCAAATCAGGCTTTCGAAATGTCACCAGGCTGCACCTATCACCACGAGAGAAGTTCGGATTTCCCGAACAGTCAAAACCTGGAAAATTCCGCAGTGGAGGCAAAAGAGGTGCCGCCATATGGCGTGAACAGAAATCGGAAAAAACCATAGCATGGGTTCTTCCGCGCTCACATCGCAAGATATGTAGCCTGTCCTATTAAGGCAGTTCTGTGCCGCGGCTGCCTGAAGCGCTGCAGGGTGATCAGGAGCCAGTCTTCTTCTGGCGTGGACGCCTTGCCCAGATTTTCAGGTCGACGATCACTTTCACCGTCGCGGCCACTGCCAAAGCACAAAGCGCAGCCTTGGACAGTGTCTCCATCGTGCCTTCGATCAACAGCGCATGGGCGGCGCTGCCGATGACGATTAGCATTGCAAGAAGGGTGTGGAGGCGGCGCCAACGACGCGGAGGGATTGGCAGGCGCCGTCGGACTGCGGCGAGCAATGCTGCGGCGAATACGGCCCACATGGCAAGCACGCCCCAGACGGAAAAGGGTGTCGGTGATCTGAAGAGAAGGGCGTCGATGACATCCGGCGGACTGGTGATCCAGAGCCCGCCGACATGAAGGATGATTGCCAGCACCAGCAACGAACCGGTCCAGCGGTGCAGGCGCCTGCCCCGGAGGCCTTCAGTGCCAGGGAGATAGCCTCCGGCCAGCAAGGGCTGCAACAAGAGCAGCGCCATCGCTGTGATGCCGGCAAAGCCTGCCGCGATATAGACCGGCTGGCGCCATTGCAGCAGCGGGCTTGCCGCCGCTGCGAGCATCGGCACAGCAAGGATCGTTGTCAGGATGGCCCATATCAGAAGAGCACGAAGGCGGTTCATGCCGTCGGGCAAGTCCGGGTCAAGCAGGCTGCAGCACGAAATGTGCTTCCAGGCTGGTGTCGGCCGAGCTTCTCATAACCGGTCGCAGAAATACGGTCTCGAACTCTCCACTGTCATAGGCCAGATGCCCGTGGGGCTGGCCGAAGGCCGGAACGATCTGCGGCATTTCCAGGCGAAAGACGCCATTGGCATCGGTGAGCGTCGCGCCATGGCTGCGCTGGTCGCGTTCGTTCCCCTCGGTCGTATGTGCCCAGATCTGAATGCGCTGGCCTGCCAGAGGGGCACCGTCACCTGCGCGCCGCACGGTTCCGCTCATCCAGAAACCGCCACCGCCAATCCTGTCGACAATAGGCGCACCGGGCCGATAGTTGTTGGACCCGCCCCGCATCGACGCTGTGGGCGCCACGCCTTTGGCCTGTGCGGGAACACTCAACCCGGATGCACCCGACACCAGCAGGGCGGTTCCGGTGACAAGCAGGTTTCGGCGGGTAATGAGACCGGATGTCATGAGTAATCTCCTGTCGGGCGTTTGGGCCCGGCTCCTTGTGGGCACCGGGCGCGTCCGATGTTCAAGTATAGGGTGTTTCCGGGCATTTCCGAGGCATCGGGACGTTTCATTCAGCGGATCGTGCTCACACCTGCGTGAGCAAACGGCATCGCATTCGGGTGGTTGGACTGTTGCAATTTTTCAATCGCTTGAAATTTTCTCGGGATTTCGCGTCTGCATGGGATTTTTCCGGATTTTCTTCGCCGGCAATGTGACGTAACGTTCGGCGCAGATGCAAGAAGCCTAGAGTTGCCTTGGTGTTGGCTCTTGGATGCAGGCCTGAGGGCCTTCGCAAGGCGCGGTAAAGCTGCCGCATTGTAAACTGATCCAGGACGCGGCCTTGGCGTTACGGTCAGCAGTCTTACCCGACCCTTGAACGACCAAAGAGTGAGACATTGAAGACCGGCTTCATTTTCCTCATCGCTGCAATTGTGACTTTTTGTTCATTGGTTCCTTCACTGGCAGGCAACGCCGCAGGTTTTGCCCCGCTCAAGCTGGAAGGACATCTCGTGAAATGGGGAAAGACGGAGCTCGGCACGCCGGCTCACGTCACCTATGCTTTCGTGCAGCAGCCCATCGTGCAGGAGAAAGCACGAAATTGCGGGGCGATGGACAGCCTTGCGCGCCTTGCGCGCTTGAGTTCCCTGGGCCTTGAGGACGTGCGGCGCCAGGCATCGCTTGCTTTCCAGCTTTGGCAAAATGTCAGCGGGCTCACCTTCGAAGAGATCGCGGACGTGAACGCGGCAGATATTCTGCTCGGCGTGCAGTCCATTCCAAGGGGATTTGCGTTCACCAACGTCAGGTTTCAGTCCGACTTTGCAGATCGTCCGAAGTCGAATGTGACCGACGTTTCGGACCGGGGTCTCGGAAAACCCGGCCGGCAACCGGAAGCACGGTCAGGTGCCACGGCGGCCGCCAAGCTTGCCCGCATCACCCGGTCTGCCGTTTGTCTCAATCCGGTTCACAAATGGAAGATCGGCTTCGACGGCGATTTGAAGACCTACGATTTGCAGTACACCTTTGCCCATGAAATCGGTCATGCGATCGGCCTCGATCACTACCTTCGCAAGAGCTCGATCATGCACTTCAAGTACCGGGAAACCTTCGAGGGTCTGCAGCCGAGCGATATCGAGGGAGTGCGGTGGTTATACGGTGCCCGTATAGATTGAATCTATCATCAAATTGACACGTTTTGCGGGTATGTCCCGTCACGCGTCAATGGGTAACCTGCTGATATTTAATAGCTAATTTTATCAGGTCTTTGCCCGAAAAGGCCAATTTTGCTTCCTATCTGTTTGTCTACGCATCGGTGAGGGCGAACGGGTTGTCTGCTCTGCCGGCGCGGCAACAAGGGAGTGAATCATGAAACGCAACATCGTTCCGGCCACAATCGCCGCCCTGGCGCTGTCGTTCAGTCCCGCGCTGGCGCAGGAGACCTCTCAGCCCCGCGAAGCAGACCCGATGATCCAGGAAACAATGCCCGAGGGCGATGCGCCCGAGATCGCGTTCGAAGGCGTGACGCCGTTCCTTGCCCAGCAGGAATCCGGCCATTGGCTTTCCAGCAACCTGATCGGGCAGGAAGTCACCAATCCGGCTGGTGACACGATTGGCGAGGTGGCCGCGCTTGAGATCGATGGCGAAGGCAAGGTCGTTGGTGTCGTGATCGAGGCCGGAGGGTTTCTGGGCCTTGGCACCAAGCTGATCGGCGTTCCCTATGATGCGGTCGAGCACAGCAAGGTGGAGCCGGGTGACCAGAAGCTGGTGATCAAGGCCTCTCTGGACGAGGTTGATGCAGCTCCTGCGTTTCTGACGTCACTGCAGATACGCCAGGCGGAAGAAGCTGCAAAGGCACGGCAGGAGGCCGAGCAGCTGAATGCCCCCGCTGTGGGGGAACCTCAGACGGCGCAGTAACCATGGCTGCCTGCGTTCTCATCTGGAACGCGCAAGGACGGATCGGACCGGGTCACGCAATGTGGTCCGGTCTTTTTTTTAAAGTGTCGGCTTCCGGCTCCGTCCCTGAAGCGCTACGGCGGATCTATTCCTTGGATTTCGCCCGGCAGCCCCAGCCGGAAGATTGCCCGCCCATGGCTTCGCACGTAGGATGCCGCGATGGGGCGCATTCTGGAAACCGAGCTCTATCCGCCGGTCAAAGCTTTTCTTGTTGAGCAGGGATATGAGGTGAAGGCCGAGGTCGGTTCGGCCGATATCGTCGCGTGCCGCGAGGGTGCGGATCCGGTGATTGTCGAACTCAAGACCGGGTTCACCTTGAGCCTGTTTCATCAGGCGGTCGTGCGCCAGTCGGTGACCGACGCGGTCTATGTCGCGGTTGCCCGGGGCAAGGGCCGGCAGTTTCTCCAGTCCCTGAAGAAGAACCTGCAGCTTGCCCGAAGGCTGGGCCTTGGCGTGATCACCGTCAGGCTGCCGGATGGCGTTGTCGAGGTGCATCTGGACCCTGCGCCTTTCACCCCCCGCAAGTCCAGGGCGCGCAAGGATCGGCTTCTGCGGGAGTTTGCCCGCCGGGTCGGTGACCCGAACACCGGCGGTTCGACGCGCACCACGCTCGTGACGGCCTACCGGCAGGACGCGATCCGCTGCGCGGAACATCTTTCCACCAATGGCCCCAGCCGCGGCGCGGATGTCGCCAGGGCAACCGGCGTTGCCACCGCAACCCGCATGATGGCCGACGATCACTACGGCTGGTTCGAACGGGTGGAAAGAGGCATCTATGCCCTGACGCCCAAGGGACTGGCGTCTCTGAGCACGCCGGATGAAGCTGCCGGATAGCAGTTCTAAAGCCCGTCGATCGGCATGTTGAGCGCATAATATTCGAGGATATTGCCATCCGGATCGGTGAACTTGAACAGGCTGATCGGCCCTTCGCTGATCAGGCCGGGGGCCTTCAGCGCATCGGGGGCGATTGTCTCGACATGCTGCAGGGCCGCCTGAATGTCGTCGACCTTCAGATAGGGCACTGTGTTGCCGCCGAGCTTCGCATCCGGCGCGAAGGCCTGTTTTGAAATGACGGCAAACAGCCCACCGGCCACATCGAAGCCGATGAAGACGTCCGTCTCCACCGTGGGGGTGGCACTGAAGAGGTCCTGGTAGAACTCACGTGAACGGCGCAGGTCGCTGGACAGCACATAGACGCCAAGTCTTTGAACGGCTGCTGCTTGTGAATTTGTCATGTCTGTCTCCTGCGCGCGAAGCGCTGTTCCGCTGGTCAGAAAAAGGATCGCGAGGATCCACAAAAGGTGTTTTGTCAGGTTTCGGGTCATGGTCTTCCGGACGCTTTCAACTCTGGTGTCCGGGTCCTATAAAGGCCCCCTGCTGACACCGTGTTGGCAGCATCGTGCCGGGGAGACGGGCCATGCGGCGCGCGGACAGACTGTTTGAAATCATCCAGATCCTGCGCCGGGTGCGCCGGCCGGTGTCGGCGCAGGCGATCGCGGACGAGCTGGAGGTTTCCAAGCGCTCGGTCTATCGCGACATCGCCACCTTGGCGGCGCAGCGCGTGCCCATCCGGGGCGAAGCCGGTGTCGGCTATGTTCTGGAAGAGGGCTTCGACATGCCGCCCCTGATGCTGACAGCCGAGGAAATCGATGCCGCCGTTCTGGGGGCCTTGTGGGTTTCCACCCGCGCCGAGCCGGAGCTCGCCAAGGCTGCGGAAAATCTGATCGCCAAGATAGAGGCCATCACGCCCGGGCCCTTGCGCCGCCACATTGCAGCAGCCGCGATGAGCGTGCGGCCTGTCAGCCCGGCATCAGAGGACAAGGTCGATGCGGCCATGCTGCGACAGGCCATTCTGGAAGGCAGGAAGGTGTCGCTGGGCTACCGCGACGGTGATGGCAAGGAGAGTAAGCGGGTGGTCTGGCCCGTGCTGCTGGGCTACCGGGACGAAGGCCGCATTCTTGCGGCCTGGTGCGAGCTGCGTCAGGGCTTCCGCTATTTCCGCACCGACCGCATGACCTTTGCCGAGGCGCTGGATCAACGCTATCCGGAAAGCCGCGGCTCTTTAAAAGACCGCTGGCGGAAGGCCATGGATGCCGAGCGGGAAAGCTACTTCCCGCGCGGCTGATTGAGCCAACTCACCCCTTGCGCCCCAGATAGACGGCCTGGGTCACCTCACGCCCGTCCTGCAAGGGGTTTGCGAACACCACCGGCTCCGCCCAGGCCGCGTCAAACGCCTGGCCAAGCAAGGCCGTGATGGCTTCATCCGGGGCCTCATCCGACCACAGCCCGACGATCCCGCCCGGCTTCACGAAACGCTGCACGGCGCGCAGGCCCTCGGGCGTGTAAAAGCCTTTGGATCCGCCATGCAGCAGACGTTCCGGAGTGTGGTCTATATCGATCAGCAGAGCGTCATACTGGCGGCCGGGCTGGTCTCTATCAAAGCCGTCTTCCGAGGCTGCCATGGCGAAGAAATCGCCCTGCACCAGCCGGCAGCGCGGGCTGTCGGCAAGCTCGGTTTTCATTGGCACGAGACCTTCCTCATGCCAGCGGATGACGGGTGCCAGGAGGTCAACCACGGTAAGGTCGGCAACGCTCTCATGGGCCAGAACGGCCTGCGCGGTATAGCCAAGCCCAAGTCCGCCCACCAGCACGTCCAGCTTGTCGCCGCCGAGGGCCGCAAGCCCCTTGTCCGCCAGCGCGATTTCCGACGCGGTGAACAGGCTCGACATCAGGTGTTCCTCGCCAAGGAGGATTTCGAAGACGTCGGTCTTCAGCGCCAGGATATGCCGCCGGCGCAGGGATATCGCGCCGATCGGTGTCGGCGCGTAGTCCAGTTCTTCAAACAGCCTGCTCATCTCAGCAATAGCGCTCCGGCCCGATGCTTTGCACGTCCGAGTAGCGGTCGCCGTGGGCCCAGCCGACAGGCAGCACGGCTTCGATACGCTCCAGATCCGCTGCCGTCAGGTTCAGCGCCGCGCCCGAGATGCATTCCCGCAGGTGCTCCACGGAGCGCGTTCCCGGGATCGGGATCACATGCGGCCCGCGGGTCAGCAGCCAGGCATTCGCAAGCCCCGCCGCCGTCGTGCCCATCTCCGCCGCAAGCTTGCGGAAGCCTTCCATGATGCGCAGGTTCTCCGTCAGGTTCGGCTCCATGAACCGCGGGTTGGTGCTGAGGAACGGCAGCTCGGCGATCCGCTCGCGCGGGATCGGATGGTCCGTCAGCAGCGAGCGGCCCACGGGCGAGAAGGCCACCATGGCAACACCAAGCTCGGCGCAGGCCTGCACCAGCCCGAGGTCTGGCGCGCGCGTGGAGAGCGAATATTCCGATTGAACAGCCGCGACAGGAAACACCTTCATGGCGCGCCGCAGGGTCGACGGCGCGATTTCCGACAGGCCGATGGCGCGGGTCTTGCCCTTTTCAACCAGCCGGCCGAGATTGGCCGCCGTTTCTTCCGGGGTAAAGCGCGGGTCGCGGCGATGGGCGTAGAACAGGTCCACGCACTCCACGCCAAGCCGCTGCAGCGACTTGTCCAGCTCGGCTTCAAGGTGCTCTGCCGAATTGTCGAAGCTGCGCTTGCCGTCCGCATCGGTGGTGATCGTGGCCTTCGTCGCGATCACGAATTCGTCCCGCGCACCCGGATTGGCCTTCAGATAGGTGCCGAGGGCGCTTTCCGATTTGCCCATGCCGTAGACATTGGCCGTATCCAGATGCGTGACACCCAGATCGCGGCAGGCATTCAAAATGGCGTGGCTTTCCGTTTCGTTCGTCGGCCCGTACATGTCGGAGAAGGACATCGCCCCATAGCCGATGGCACCCACTTCCGGCCCGTTGGCGCCCAATCTGCGTTGTTCCATGTGTCCCCTCTATGCGCTGGAAAAGCTGAAGAGTTCTTTTCTTAAGCCATTGTCCCGGGCGCTGAAAGGGCGGAAGACGCAGCTCAGTGGGTGTTGATTTTCTGGCCAGGCGCGGACAGGACTGCTCAGGGCAGGCTCCTGCTTTTGGTTCGGAGCGAACTTCCGGACCAACCTGAAAAGCGCCCGTGTCGCGCAGCTTTCACCGAAGCGACCAACTATGCAGGATGCAGAATTATAGACGGTTGAGTGACTGCAAAGCGGAACAGACCTGCCGTAACCATCTCCAGTGGAGATAATACGTTTGAGTTCGAAGACGAAGGATGATGACTGATGCGTGCACTCGGACTGGTGTCGGCGGGCGTGCTGCTTGGTGGGCTAATAACGTATCTTGTCACGGAAGGGGCAGATCAACTGGACAAAGGCATTTCTCACACCTACCGGTGCGACCAGCTGGCTCGAGAGGCTGATGCCCTGAAAAGTTCCGAGAAGCTTTTACAGCAATTCCTACGTCATAAGTCTTTGTCGGATTTGGAAGCCATGATTTCAGCTTCCGGACTCCACAGGAGCATCTTCGAAAAAGGTGACTACACTGTCGTCGTCGTCGGCAGTGGCCCTCAGACATCGGCATTGGAATTTGAAGTGTCCCAGACAGGAGAAATTGCGCTCCGCCCAATCCTCGGAAGCAAGCCATGTGCTCCAAAATGAACCTGGTGTCCTGCTAACCACTCCGGGCTCCTGGTGGCCTGCTGACCACTCCGGGTTCCAGGTGGCGAGGCGGCGCTCCAATCCTGACTTTAGCCGGTGCTTGGTGGACACAAACGGCCCATTACTGCCGCACAGCGCTTCTTGATCCACTGGCACCTTCTTGCTTAAGTGGCCCGACTAGCACCAAGAACGACGTACCTTTTCGGGCGACCGTCCATAGCCAATATGCGGGTGAACTTCAGTTCGATTTTGCGACCAGTGCCCTGCACGTACTGATCTAGCCCCCATGAAAATACAGCCTTATGGTGTCTCAGCGTGTCGCGAGACATGCTGAAAGGTACCACATGCCCCAAATCTCCATCGAACACACTTCCATATCCCGAGTTAGCGTTGAATGCAGAAACGCTTACCAACTTTGTCTTTTCGTTGTCGTCCTCCACGTTGAGCTTCACGTAGTCACGGGTTTCTTCGTTAAAGGTGTTGAGGATGTTGAAACCGCCTGAAATCTCAATCTTGTTCGCGCCGTTTCCGATGACACCATGAGCTTGGCGAATAGGTGGTTCGCTGATTGCAACAAGCGCCTCGATATCGCCGCCGTGCCGAGTAATCAGCGGCTCTAGAGTTTGATCCGTCGCGGTATTTGATTCTCCAAGGTTTCTGTTGATTACGCGGTTTGCGAGCGCATAGAGAAAAGCAGGCGCGCCCAACCCACCAGCCGCAATTCCGAAAACAGTCTCCGGATTGTTCTGCATATAGACGACAAATTCCGCAATGACGCTTCCCTCAACCGGCGCCCTTGCTCGTACGGCATGACGCCCGTTGAAGTCGCCTCGCTGCCGTATCTCACCTGTATCTGCATAATTGGAGACGAGTGAAAGCACCCACGCAAATCCGGCAAGGGCCATATAGCCGTCATAGCCCTGAAACTGGTGGTAGTCTGCTGTGTCGCCAGTTAACCGCAGTTGAAAAGGAACTTGCTCTGCCACCCAAAGGCCCTCAAACACGCAATCAATATTTACGCAACGTCGCGACAACTATCGTCAAAAAAAGTTAGTTGTGGAAGGTAGATTAGCGGTTAACGTGTGGAATAAGACAACTTCTCCGGTAAGGTTTCTTGTGTTTCAGGATATTAGTGTTGGCGCTATTGGCGCAGCGATGATTACAGCGGCGATTTCGCTGATTGGGTTGATCGTTGCCAAAGAGCAAAAAATTTCGGATTTTCGCCAAGCGTGGATAGATGCCCTTCGTTCGGAAATAACCTCGTACCTTACGAGCATGAACGCGATAGTTGACGCGACCTCATTACCGTATAAAAATCAAGCGGAGAAAGTAAAAGCGCTTAGCCCACTGTATTCGAGTTTGAACAATGCGAATTTTTTCATAACGTTACGGCTAAATCCCGACGAGAAAAATTCGAAAGGACTTTTGGCTTGCATGAAAACCTTTGAGGAAATGGCAAGTCGCCCGGACGGGCTTATACGAGAAAACGTAAAACGCGTCGAACTAGATTTCCTTTTGGCGTCAAAGAACCTACTTAAATACGAATGGCGGCGAGTTAAACGAGGTGAGCCAACCTTCAGAATTACGAAGGGTTTCCTTTTCGTCATTCTGGCCTCTGCGGTTGTACTGCTAGCCTTTGACTACAGCTCATCTGCTGAGAAGACTTTGAACCCACAAACGCCAGCGATTACGGACCTAATCAGCAAGCCTTGATCAGATATTTACGCGGCGCCTAACTGGCGCATTACCGAAACGGAACTCTTGTTACTTGACTGTTTTTATTAGATATAATCCGAGGCGTCCTGTTTCGTTCAAGCGTACCATTTCATTTAACCAATTTGTATCGAGATTTCCGCTTCGGAAACTTTTTGGCCACGCAGCTATTGCTCGTGCCAATTATATGTTTAATCATCCTTCGCAATGCGATGAGACTAAAGGGGGCATTATGCCCCCTGACTATCCCTGAAACCCCGGTTTCCAAGGGTTTTGATCTCTGGTGGGGCTACCTCCTAGGCTACCAGAGATCAGCTCCAAGTAGATGATGTCTGCTTTGGCCAATTTTCAATCGGAAAACAGACATTCCGTTCTCAGACCCTTTTCGATAATACATTTCGACCGTAGCAAACGTCCGGAATCCGCCCACTTTACACATAACGCATCAATGGAAGTCCCCGCCCGGGAACAGCCGCTTGGCCTGTTCTCACGGGTGCGTTGTGCGTCTGGTTTCAGATGCGCCGGCACGTCGTCTGTCCCAGAACGTCGTCGTTCGGGTGGCCCAAAAGGGACAGGTCACGGGAGCGGTCTTCGATGTGGTCGGCGATCAGGTGAACAACCATGCCTTCGCGCTCCAGCCGCCCGGTGACCTTTAAGAGCCATTCGCCGACAACGGCGGGTCGGAATTTTTCGTACATCTTCGGCCAGACAACCATGTTGGAAACGCTGGTCTCGTCCTCCAGCGTCAGGAAGATCACGCCCGAGTCCGGGCGCTGAAAGGCTGGAAGTCGCAGTTCAGTCGGCATTGATTTCCTGGCCACGCGCGGCCAGTCCTTCCAGTGCATTCTCCTGCTTTAGGATCATTTAGACCCTCTTGCTAGGCGCCGCGAGGGCTCACTTTTAGTCCTGAGCTGACGTTCGTGTCATTAGCAGCGGTCTTACGGAACCCCATCAACAAGGCACACTCGACGATGAGGCATTTTGCGCTTTCACAGATGAAATTCAGCAGGGAATCTGATTTTGTAGGGGCTGGTTAGCAGTTGCATAATCACGGCTTGCACCTAAACTAGGCGCTTGTTAACCAAAGGTGCTGCGTATGAGCGGAACAACAGCAATTATCACCCTCAGCCTAAATACATTCATTCGGTATTATTCGCTGGACCCGTCCAAACTCGTCGCAGAAGTTAACAGGCGAATGCAAAGCTCGGGTGGGTACGACTTCTATAATATTCTGGCTGACGCTGTAAGAGCGAAAGCATCTGGCGCGACACAAGACGAAATTGAATACATCTTAAATAGGTCGAGCAATCCTAGTGAAGTTGCTCACAATCGCGCCGCATATGAAAGGTTTGAAGAGAAATTCGGTCGGAAGCGCGGTCTGGCTGTCTTTGAACGACAAGGTCGTGTTCGTATGTGCGATGGGCGACTCGTGATTCTTGTGAACCCACTTTTTTCAATTGAGTCCGCTCGCAGCTTCGATGTCTACAACGTTTGGGCTACCCAAAAGCCTGAGCTAGATAGAGCTAGGGCTGGGGTAGGTGTGCACTTGATGAAAGTCGCATTTCGACGATCAGCACCAAATTATAGCTACAAGCTGTTTAATGCAGTCGATGGAAAAACATACTCGACAGTCAACAACACAACACCTCAAGCCATTGACGCCATCGCCCAGAACATCGTGAATATCGCGATGAACGCATAGAGCCGCCAATGAGGTCGCTTTATATATTCGGAAATGGATTGGGCATGGCGATCTCGCCCGAAGCCTTCAATTTGACAAATGCGCTGATTGACGTTTGGGATGACGGTACACTTGAGCACGAGCAGAAGGCTCTGATTTCTGCCTGCTTGCCAGCAGATGTGCAAAAGCCCACCTCTGAAGAACAGCTAGCAAAGTTGCAAGACACAGTAAATGCTTGCGAAATTCTCTTGTCGATACGTGACACAGGTGCTGGCCATTGGCTTTCGGAGGAAGGGAGGAAATTTCCGGACGCTGTGTACAAAGTCACGTATGCCGTTGCGAGAAAAATGTATCTCGCCAAACACATGACAGGAGGAAACGTAGGTTCCTCATGTGAAATACCTAGTGAATTCATTGCCCCCTTCATAGAGAGAGTCAAAGCCACAGGCTCGCACGTCGCGACACTCAACTATGACGGCTTACTTTCGAAGGCACTTCAAGAGGCAGGAGTTCTTGGCGGTGAATCCCCGGTTCTATTACATGGTTTCGTCCAATCTATTTTCGACAGGACCCATCTATTCAGGAGAAAAGGGTATGGAGGTTGGTATCTGCATTTGCATGGCAGCCCTCTATTTACGGGAAAGCCTGGCGGCAAGCCGTGTAAAATCTCTGAATCTACAATACGCAGAAAGATCGCACCAAAACACGTTGGCAGGCATCTCGTCCTGACACACTTCACGCACAAGCCAAGAATAATTTCGACATCCGAAATTCTCAGTATCTACTGGGAGTTCTTGCAGATGGCGCTCGACGAAAGTCAAAGGATTGTGATCTTTGGATACTCCGGTAACGACACTCATCTTAACAGGCTCATTTCTCAGACACGTGCGAAGAAAGATACAATTGTTGTCGATTGGTTAGGGTCTGGTAGCGCAGCAGTAAGACAAGCGTTCTGGAACGATCAATTGGGCGGTGATGTTCAATTGCACCTACTTGAGGATGTCTTTATGTTTGAAGATTGGTAGGACCAGCCCCCGAGCGGGCGAAGTTTGCAGGGCGAAATTAGTATTCAGCAAACTCCGCTTGTTTGTGCAAATCTGCAGTTGGCCCTGGGACGCAGCAAACTCCCGCCGCCCCCCCATCTTAAACACCACCCCTCAATGAAAATCCCGGCTCGGGAACAGCCGCTTGGCCTGTTCGCGCGGGTGCATGGCGCGGGTGCGTTGTGCGTCTGACTTCAGATGCACCGGCACGTCGTCGGTCTTGGTGGTCGTCTGGCCCAGAACGTCGTCGTTGGGGTGGCCCAGAAGGGACAGGTCGCGGGAGCGGTCCTCGATGTGGTCGGCGATCAGGTGAACGACCATGCCTTCGCGCTCCAGCCGCCCGGTGACCTTGAGGAGCCGTCCGCCGAGAACGGCGGGCCGGAACTTCTCGTACATCTTCGGCCAGACGACCACGTTGGAAACGCCGGTCTCGTCCTCCAGCGTCAGGAAGATCACGCCCGAGGCCGTGCCCGGGCGCTGGCGGGTGATCACCAGCCCGCAGACGGAAACGCGGCGCGCCTCGCGCGGGCTCAGCGCCGCCAGCCGGTCATGCGGGGTCAGATGCGCGATATGCGGGCGCAGCAGCTCCATCGGGTGGGCGCGCAAGGTCAGCCGGGTGGACAGGTAATCCTCCACCACTTCCTGCCCCAGATGCATGGTGGGCAGGAGGACATCCGGCTCGAAGATCGCCTCGCCGTCGATGGGGTCGTTGAAGAGCGGCAGCGGCTTGGGGCTGCGGATGGTCTTCACCTGCCAGAGCGCGGCCCGGCGGCTGAGCCCCATGCCGGCAAAGGCATCGGCTTCGGCCAGCCGCTCCAGCGTGGCCGGCATGACGCCGGTGCGCAGCCACAGGGTTTCCGTATCCGGATAGCCGTTGCCGCGGGCCGCGACGATCCAGGCCGCGTCCTCCTCGCGCAGGCCCTTGATCTGGCGAAACCCCAGGCGCAGCGCCAGCGCGCCGTCGCTGCGCCGCTCCAGGGTGTTGTCCCACAGGCTGGTGTTGACGCACACGGGGCGCACCTCCACCTGGTGCTCGCGGGCATCGCGCACGATCTGCGCCGGGGCATAAAAGCCCATCGGCTGGGCGTTCAGCAGCGCGCAGGCGAATTCGGCCGGGAAGTGGCATTTCAGATAGGCCGAGACATAGGCCAGCATGGCAAAGGCGGCGGCATGGCTTTCCGGAAAGCCGTATTCGCCGAACCCCTCGATCTGGCCGAAGCAGTTCCGCGCGAATTCCAGCTCGTAGCCGCGCTCCAGCATGCCGGAGATGAACTTGTCCTTCAGCTGCCCGATGGTGCCCATGCGCCGGAAGGTGGCCATGGAGCGGCGCAGCTTGTCGGCTTCCGACGGTGTGAACCCGGCGGCGACCACGGCAATCTGCATCGCCTGTTCCTGGAACAGCGGCACGCCAAGCGTCTTGCCCAGCACCTCCTCCAGCGCCTTTGAGGGGAAGGTGACCTTCTCCCGGCCCTGGCGGCGGTTGATGTAAGGGTGCACCATGCCGCCCTGGATCGGGCCGGGGCGCACGATCGCCACCTCGATGACGAGGTCGTAGAACTGGCGCGGGCGCATGCGCGGCAGGAAGTTCATCTGCGCCCGGCTTTCCACCTGAAAGACGCCGATGGCATCGGCCACGCACAGCATGTCATAGGTTTTCCTGTCGGCCTGGGGCACGGTGCCGAGGGTCAGTTCCTGGCCATGGTGGGTGTCGATCAGCTCGAAGCACTTGCGGATGCAGGTCAGCATGCCGAGGCTGAGCAGATCCACCTTCAGGATGCCGAGCGCGTCGATATCGTCCTTGTCCCATTCGATCACCGTGCGGTTTTCCATGGCCGCGTTCTCGATCGGGCAGAGCGCGTCGAGCCGCCCCTGCGTGATCACGAAACCGCCGACATGCTGGCTGAGATGACGCGGAAAGCCGATGATTTCGCGGATCAGCTCGATGGTCTGGCGAACGCGCGGATTGTCGAGATCGAGCCCGATCTCCTTCATCCGCGTTTCTTCCGGCCCCTTGCTGGAACTGCCCCAGATCTGCCCGGCCAGCGCGGCGGTGACATCCGCATTCAACCCCATCACCTTGCCGACCTCGCGGATCGCCGCGCGGGTGCGGAAGTGGATCACCGTGGCGCAGAGCCCGGCGCGGTGGCGGCCGTATTTTTCATAGACATACTGGATCACCTCCTCGCGGCGCTCATGCTCGAAATCGACGTCGATGTCCGGCGGCTCGCCCCGGTGCTCGGAGATGAAGCGCTCCGACACCATGGTGATGGTTTCCGGCCCCACATCGGTGATGCCGAGCGCATAGCAGATGATGGAATTGGCCGCCGAGCCGCGCCCCTGGCACAGGATGTTCTTGCTGCGGGCAAAGCGGATGATGTCATGCACGGTCAGGAAATAGGCGGCGAAGGCAAGTTTGCGGATCAGCTTCAGTTCCTTTTCCGCCAGCGCCAGCGCATGGTCCGGCACGCCCGCGGGATACCGCCTCTCCAGCCCCTCGTAGGTCAGCCGTTCCAGCCGCTCCTGGGGCGGTTCGTTGCCCGTGATCTCGTCCGGATACTGGTAGGAAAGTTCGGACAGATCGAAGCTGCAGCGGGTGGCGATCTCAAGGGTCCGGCGAAGGGCCGCCGGATGGTGGCGGAACAGCCTTGCCATATCCTCCGGCGCCTTCAGCCGGCGTTCGCCATTGGGCAGGGCCCGTGTGCCGATATCGTCGATGGTGCAGCCTTCGCGCAGGCACGTCAGCACGTCGGCCAGCCGGCGCCGGCCGGCATGGTGCATCATCACGTCGCCGACGGCGACCATCGGCGCGGCAAGCGAATGCGCCGCGCGGGCGCAGGTGCGGAACCAGGCCTGGTCGGTGCCGTCATAGCGGGGCGCCGCGCCCAGAAACACATGCCCCGGCGCTTCCTGGCGCAGGCGGCGAATATGATCCTTAGCCGTCTCACAAATCGTCTCGCGCGCCATCTCCGGCTGCGGCAGGGCAATCAGGATCATGCCCTTGCAGGCGTTCATCAGGTCGGAGAAATTCAGGTGACACTCGCCCTTTTCCGCGCGTCGCTTGCCGAGGGTAAGCAACTGGCTCAGCCGCTCATAGGCGGCGCGGTCGGTCGGCAGCGCCACCCAGTGCAGCGGGCTGTCCTGCAGGCAAAGCCGCGCGCCGACGATCAGCCGCGGCAGCTTCAGCGTCTGCGGGGCAGGCAGGGGCGGGCTCGTGTTCGTCTCCTTGCGGGAGGAGGTGTCGATCTGCGAATGCGAGCGGATCTGAACGCCTTCCTCGGCCGCCGCACGCTTGATCTCCTTCAGCGCCGAATAGGCCCGGACAACCCCGGCCAGCGAATTGCGGTCGGTAATGGCAACCGCATCGAGATTGAGCATGGCGGCACGGGTCACCAGCTCCTCCGGATGGGAGGCGCCCCGCAGGAACGAAAAATTCGACGTCACGGCCAGCTCCGCATAACGGACCGGCTCGGGTCGGAAGTCGTCAGGCGAAGGCAGCACGCTCACCGGCAGGCCTCCCTGTTCTTTCCGGCGCTGTCCTTGCAAGACACCGCAACAACAACCGCCCTCCCGGTCGTCATCCCGGACGCAGCGCAGCGGAGATCCGGGACCGGGGAGCCCAGGATCTGCGAGCCCAGGATCGGGGAGCCCAGGACCGGGAAGGCGATAGAGGCAAGGCGCAAACTGCGGAAACCCATCAGCCGAACTCCCCTTGCACGAACCAGGCCGGGTGCTGGGGCGTGTGGAACAGCCACAGGCGCTGGCCCTGGTGGGTGGCAATGCGCCAGTAGTCGCGCAGGCCCTTGGCCCAGCTGTCGTCCAGGTCCCACCAGGCGGGGGTGATCCGTTCCGGTCCTTCGGCCTCGAACACGGTCAGGGCCCGGCCACGCCAGCGGAAGCGCCGGGGCGGTTCGAAGCCGGTGCCGGAAATCGGCTCGGGCGCGAACAGGCGGATCGGCCGCGGACGGTTGGCGGGCCAGGCTTGCGCCGGGCGGCTGTAGGCGGCGGGCACCAGCTTGAAGCTGCGCTCGGGAATGTGGCTGTCGACCGGCTGGAACCGCAGGATATTGTCGAGGCCCACCCGGTTGCCGAGCTGGGTGATGAGATCGTCGAGCCCGTCTTTCTCCAGGCCTTCCGTGCGGTCCAGCTGGCGCATGCCGAGCGGTTCCACCTCTGTTGCCTCCAGGCGGATCATGTCGATGCCATAGCCCGCATCGACCGCGCTGACCCCGCGCTCGAAAAGGGCCAGGATCCGTTCCGGGTCGCGCATCGGCCGGGCGAGCTTCAGTTCCACCGCCTGGTTTTCCTGATCGACCCGGCGAAAGGTCAGCTTCAGGCTGCGGGCGCCCTTCTGCGCGGTGTCGAGCCGCTGGCACAGATGCGCGGTCAGCCGGCGTGCGGCGGCCATGACATCGTCCAGAAGGCCGATCGGGTCGGGCAGGGTCATGCGCACGGCAAAGCCCGGCTCCTCGCCAAGGGGAGAAATCTGCTCGGGCAGCGCCCCCAGCGCCTGGTCGAGGCGGCGCAGCACATCGGGCTCGTATCGCCGGGCAACAGTGGCGCGCGGCAGATTGTAAAGCTGCGAAACCGTGGCGATGCCGAGCCGTTCCAGACTGGTGCAGGTCTGGTCGGACAGCCGCAGGGCCGACAAGGGCAGCGGGCCGATGCGGGCAAGTGTCTCGCCGGTCCCGGCAATGCCTTCCGCAAACCGGGACAGCGCCCAGGCCGTTCCCGGGGTATCGGCAAGGCCGAGCCGGGCGGTCAGCCCCGCCCGGGCCAGCCGGGCACGGATATCGTCCAGCAGCGGCTCCTCGCCGCCAAGCAGGTGAGCCGAGCCGGTGATGTCGAGAAAGAGGCCGTTGCGCCCGTCAAGGCCCACCCAGGGGCAGTAACGGGTCGCCCACCGGGCCAGCAGCCTCAGGAAACGCTGGTCGGCGGCCGGGTCCGCCGGGCGGGTCAGCAGACCGGGGCAGAAGCTGCGCGCGTGAACCAGCGTCATGCCGCGGTTGAGGCCGAAGCTTTCGGCACGCGGGCACAGGTCGTAAAGGCGTTCGGAATTGCGGTCGAAGAGGCTCAGCGCAAAGGGTGCGTCGACGGGCCGGGCACGCAGGGAGCGCTCAGCCGCCAGCCTCGGAAACCACAATGACACGATGCGCCGCTGCATCCCAACGTACTACCCATTCCGACAATGTTCCTATTTTGTTCTTTATAAGCGACCAGCGCCAATGAGTCGAGTCGTGACCATTTTGACGAGGCTCCGGTGCAAGACCGGAAGAGGGGGCGGATTGGGCCGGAAGACAGGTGCTGCGCCAGCGGGTTTCGGCGGCATTGCTGCCCGCGCCTTCCGGGATCAACAGAATGGCCGTGGTGCGTCCGGCCTCGGCCGCCAGCTGCAGCCGGCGGCCTTCCGTCAGTCCGACGGTGCCGGAAAGTTCAGCCACCACCAGCCCGGCGGCGCCGGACCTGAGCGCGGTTTCCGCACTTGCCAGAGCAGTCAGCTGGTTGCCGGCGCGGGTCAGAAGCAGCCGGCCCGGATCGCAGTAGGCCGCAAGGCCTTCCGGGTTCACCGTCGGCCGCCAGTCTTCCGAAATCCACACGACGGCCCCCTTGGCCATTCCGGCGGCGATCGCGGCAAAGCTCAACGCGCTGTCGCCGCACACTTCGTGCGCGCGGGCGTGTTTCAGCGGAAAGACGGAGGAGAATTTCAAGGACATGCAAGGATCGTCTGTAGCAATCGGTTGAGCAAAGCCTAACTCATGGAAGCTGTTTGCGGAACCGGATACGGTCAGTATCCATTCCAAACAGCCGTTGCCGGGCACGAGCCGGGTTGCTATACGCCCGGCACAACAGGCAGGAAAGCACCAATGACCAGCAGCCTTCTGGACGGCCGGAAGATCAGGACGATTTCCATCGTCGGCAACGGACCGATTTCCGAGGCCGATGCGCCGGAAATCGACAAGGCGGACCTGGTGCTGCGCTTCAACAGTGCGCCGGCCCTCGGGGTTGCGGGCCAGCGGGTCGACGTTCTGATGCTCAACCGGGCCCGGGTCTATATGTCGAAGCGGATCAACCCGCTTGCCCTGGAACGCGCGCCGGAAGTCTGGGTGAACGACATAAAGGAGAACGGCGAGGTCGACTGGCTGTTCGCGCGCGAATGCAAGCCGCGCTATCTCGGGTTCGGCCCGACGAACAAGGCGCGGGAACACCTGAAGAGATTCGATCCGTTCGACCGCAGCAACCCGACATCGGGCGCGTCGATCATCGCCGAATTCCTGGATGTTCTGCCGGACGCCGAAATTCACCTCTTCGGCTTCACCCATCAGGGCAAGCAGCACACCCACGACTGGGATGCGGAAAAGCAGTGGGTCCAGCAGCTCTGCGACGAGGGGCGTATCCACAAACACCTGACACCAGGGCCGAAGCCCCGGCGGAGCCTCAAGGGCAAGCTGGAATACGCCTTCCGGTTTCTGGAGAAGCGGGCCAAGCATTATCTCCACAACAAGATCCTGCATTCTTCCGAAAGCACGAAACGCCGGATCTTCGGACAGGACGCCTGAGGCGCCAAAAGCATCATCAAGGTATCTGACAAGCACCCGCAAAGTGCCTTGCCGGGTCCGCAGCTCCGGCTTCGGGCCTGCAAGCGATTGAAAAAATCTGCACTTTCCACAGGCCGGTGAATGTCACCAAGAGTTCATATGAACGACTGAACAGTTTCATATGAGCCAACTAAATTCTGCAAAAAGTCCAGCATTAGCCGGGATTGCGGCAAGGGTGGAGCCGTGTCCGGGGGCACGCTTTTACCGTCGGACGAGAACTTGGCTTCCGCCGGAAATGCAGCCCTGGATCCCATCAAGGGTCGGGATTCTTCAAATTTCCTGCGTTCCCTCTTGCGGACGCGGTCAAGGCGTCTTTTAATGTTCATATGAGCGTCATATAACGTTCATATGAAAACAATACGAAACGCAGGCGTTATCGTTTCGGGTGCCGATGAAGCCATTTCGGCACCGAGAGAGAACCAACTGCTGACCGGGGCAAAGACGCCCTGCTAGATGGGAGCAAATGAACATGGCTTATCGCAAGACCGTCGCCAGCCTCGTGGCTGCGGCCGCCCTCCTGGGCACGTCCTCCGCTTCTTATGCGGCCACTGACATCACCTGGTGGCACGCAATGGGCGGCAAGCTCGGCGAAGTGGTTGTCGAAATTTCCAACGGCTACAACGGATCCCAGGACGCCTGCCAGATCACGCCGGTATTCAAGGGCACCTACGAAGAAACCCTGACCGCCGGTATCGCAGCGTTCCGCGCTGGCGAACAGCCGAACATCCTGCAGGTGTTCGACGCTGGCGCCGCCACCATCATCGGTGCCAAGGGTGCTGTCGTTCCGGTTGAAGACCTGCTCAACGAGAGCGGTGCCGAGTTCAACATCGAAGATTACATCGCCGGTGTCCGTTATTTCTATGCCGACAGCAACGGCAAGATGATCGGCATGCCGTTCAACTCCTCCGCTCCGATCCTCTACATCAACGACGATGCGATGAAGAAGGCCGGTGTCGAAGCTCCGAAGACCTACGAAGAGTTCGAAGCAATCGCTCCGAAGCTGAAGGAAGCCGGTTACGTGCCGCTCGTTCAGTCGCACCTGCCGTGGGAATTCGTCGAGAACTTCAAGTCCCGTCATAACCTGCAGTTCGCAACCAACAACAACGGTTACGACGGCGCAGAAGGCACCGAGCTGGTCTTCGGCGAGCCGATCAAGAACCACTTCAAGGCTGCCAAGAAGTGGCTCGACGAAGGCCTGTTCGGCTACTACGGCACCGGCTGGGGTGACAACCAGACACCGTTCAACGAAGGCAAAGTGGCTCTGTGGATCGGTTCTTCCGGGTCCTTCGGCGGCATCGCCGACACGGTCGACTTCCCGTTCTCCGCAACCTACCTGCCTTACTGGGAAGCAGTTGAAGGCGCCAACAAGGCTTCCTTCATCGGTGGCGCGGCTCTGTTTGCAATGTCCGGCAAGCCGGCTGAAGAAAACAACTGCGTTGCATCGTTCTTCGAATACCTGACCTCTCCGGAAGTCCAGTACATGTGGCACAAGGAAACCGGTTACGTTCCGGTCACCGAAGCTGCCTATGAGCTGGCCAAGAAGGACGGCCACTACGAGCGCACTCCGGCAGCTGAAGTCGGCATCCAGCAGCTTTCCCTGGAAGGCGGCGAGTGGACCAAGGGCTACCGCATGGGCTTCTACGTCCAGATCCGCGACGTCATGAACCGCGAACTCGGCAAGGTCTTCTCCGGTGAGACCAGCGTTGACGACGCATTCGCGACCATCAAGGCCGACGGCGACAAGCTCCTTGAGCGTTTCGCCAAGACCACCAGCAACTAAGCTCGACTTAGTCGCCAGACCGATAGGGGCGCCTTGCGCCCCTATCGACCTTTGAGCGTGGCTGTATACGCATACCAATTCAGTCGAATATCATGCGTTTATGGCCCGGATCGACCGACATTCAGCCAGAGGGGTATGGGTGGTCGGATGTCGATCCGCAGCGAAATGAATGAAGCCTCCGGCATTAGATCCAATGCCTGATGTTTCGGGCAGGTCGTCCCACAAGGGGAGGCCGGCGCCAATCGTTCCCGGTGGTCGAGAAACGAAATAATGAAAAAAGTCCAGTTTCAGTCTCCGTGGCTGCCTTACCTGCTGCTTCTGCCGCAGCTCGGCATCGTGACGGTTTTCTTCCTGTGGCCGGCCGCGCAAGCGATCCAGTCCTCCTTCTATCTCGAAGATCCGTTCGGTTTCGGCTCGACCTACGTCGGGCTCGATAATTTCAAGGACATGATCACCTCGACCGACTACGGCCGGGTGGCGCGGTTCACGGCGGTCTTCACCTTCTTCGTGACGTTCCTGTCGCTCGGGCTTGCCCTTCTGCTGGCAGTCAAGGCAGACAAGGTTCTGCGCGGTGCGTCTTCCTACAAGACCCTGCTGATGTGGGTCTATGCGGTTGCGCCGCCCGTCGCCGGCCTGATCGGCGTGCTTCTGTTCGACCAGCATGTCGGCCCCATCGTTGACTTGTTCGCCCTGTTCGGCTGGAAGATGCAGATCGGCGTAAGCTATTTCGACACCAGCTTTGCCATGATCGTCACCGCCGTCTGGAAGCAGATCCCGGTGAACTTCATCTTCTTCCTGTCCGGTCTGCAGGGCATTTCCAAATCCGTTCAGGAAGCCGCCAGCATCGACTGCCGGTCCGGCTTCCGGCGTTTCTGGACCGTTACCTTCCCGCTGCTGGCTCCCACCGGCTTCTTCCTGCTGATCATCAACATCACCTACGCCTTCTTCGACACGTTCGGCATCATCGACGTCATCGTGAAGAACGAGCCCGGCAACAACCCGGTGACCCTGGTTTACAAGGTCTACCTGGACGGCTTCCGCGGCAACGACCTCGGCGGGTCTTCGGCCCAGTCCGTGATCCTGATGCTGATGGTGTTCATCCTGACAATCATCCAGTTCCGCCTTATCGAGCGGCGCGTGCACTACACGTAAGGGAGGCGACGATGAAAAAATTGCAGATCTCGGATCACGTCATTCTTCTTCTCGGCGTCTTCTTCATGGTCACTCCGGTCGTGCTGGCGTTTCTGACCAGCACGCATGATGCGATCACCATCTACAAGGAAGGCATCCAGTTCACGCCGGGTGGCAAGTTCTTCGAGAACTATCAGACGGTCCTGTTCGAGGCCGGTGGCTTCACCAAGGAAGTCGACGGCTTCGTCATGCTCAAGAACTCGATGATCCTCGGCCTTGGCTTTGCCATCGGCAAGATCGTCATCTCCATGCTTGCGGCCTATGCCATCGTCTATTTCCGCTTTCCGATGGCAACCCTCTGCTTCTGGGTGATCTTCGCAACGCTCCTGCTGCCGCTGGAAGTGCGCATTTTGCCGTCTTACGAAATCGTCCAGTCCCTCGGCATGGTGAACACCTATTCCGGCCTGATCGTGCCGCTCATCGCTTCGGCAACCGGCACCTTCTTCTTCCGGCAGTTCTTCATGTCGGTACCGGACGAACTTCTGGAAGCCGCCCGCATCGACGGAGCCGGTCCCTGGAAGTTCTTCAAGGACATCCTGGTACCGCTGTCGCAGACCATGATCGCGGCAATCTTCATCATCATGTTCGTCTATGGCTGGAACCAGTACCTCTGGCCGACGCTGATCACCACCGACGAGAGCCTGTTTACCCTGGTTCGCGGCATCAAGCAGATCCTGCAGGTCTGGGTCGGAGCCCAGATCCCGGACTTCAACGAGGCCATGGCACTGGCGATCCTCGCCATCGTGCCGCCGGTGCTCATCGTGGTGATTTTCCAGAGCTGGTTCGTCAAAGGGCTCGTCGAGAGCGACAAGTGAGGTTTTTAGATAAATGGCAACGATAACTCTCGACAAGGTCCGCAAGGTCTATGGCGGCAGTGTGGAAGCGGTCAAAGGCGTTTCCATCGACATCGCGGACGGTGAATTCATCGTCCTGGTCGGTCCGTCCGGCTGCGGCAAGTCCACACTGCTGCGCATGATGGCAGGCCTTGAGGAAATCACCACCGGCGACATCAAGATCGGCGACCGCGTCGTCAACAACGTCGATCCGGCGGATCGCGACATCGCGATGGTGTTCCAGAACTACGCGCTTTATCCGCACATGTCGGTCTACAACAACCTTGCCTACGGCCTCAAAAACCGCGGCATGGCCAAGGACGAGATCGACCGCCGGGTCAAGGAAGCCGCGCGCATCCTGGAAATCGGCGACTACCTGGAGCGCAAGCCGCGCGCACTTTCCGGCGGCCAGCGCCAGCGCGTTGCCATGGGCCGCGCCATCGTGCGCGAACCGGCGGCCTTTCTCTTCGACGAACCGCTGTCCAACCTTGATGCCAAGCTGCGTGTGCAGATGCGTGTCGAAATCAAGCGCCTGCAGCGCTCGCTCGGCACCACCAGCGTCTACGTCACCCACGACCAGCTGGAAGCGATGACACTGGCAGACCGGCTCGTGGTTCTGAATGGCGGCAACATCGAGCAGATCGGCGCGCCGATCGATGTCTACGACAAGCCGGCCTCCACCTTTGTGGCCAGCTTCATCGGTTCACCAGCCATGAACCTGCTGAAGGTCAAGGCGGATGGGAACGGTCTTGCTCTTGCAACCGGCACCGGCCTCAAGGGCGCCAATGCCAAGGGCCGTGATGCCTACACCATCGGTATTCGGCCGGAGCATCTCGAAGTGGTGACTGCACCCGGTGAAGGCGAAGGCCTTCATCTGGAAGCCAGCGTCAACGTGCTCGAGCCGGTCGGCGCGGAAAGCTATCTCTATTCCAGCTTTGCCGATGGCGGGGACGAGATCCTGGTTCGCGTGTCGAGCCATGCCCGTCATGAGCCGGGCGAGAAGCTTTATCTGCGGGCGGCTCCGGAAAACGTTCACTACTTCGACGCTGAAACCGGAAGGCGGATCGACTGATCAGGAAACGTCAGGCGAGGCGGTTTAACGAGGGCCGCCGGACCAGGACAGAGCCACCCCGGGCAACCGGGGTGGCTTTTTGTTTTTGGCCATTCGAACATCCTCCTGACGGTGCTTGTCAGGAGAGCGGCAGGAGATGTCTGGAACTCCTTCCGAAGCTCTGGCAAACAGCTCGAAAACCGCTTCAGGGAGAAACCTTTGGAACCCTTCAAGAACAACATTTCACCGGATCTGGTGCGCTGCATCGGCGGCCATGTCGCGCAACATCATGCCGGTTTCGACCGGTTGGGCTTTGAAGCGGATATCCTGGAAGAGCTGGACAGTCTGGAACTCAAGCAGCGTGCCGCCCTGATCGCGAGACATCTGGATCATCATCTGCCACGGGAACTGTCTGCCCGCTTTGCCATCCTGCAGGCCATGCTGCATCCGATGACGGAAGTCGCCTTCGACAGGGGCAGCGACGAGCAGGGTATCCGAGGATGGGGCATGATGCCGCTCGGCATGGTCGTCGCGGCAAGTGGTCTGGAGGATTTCGAGGCTTCGTTCGTGCTGCTGAAGGAAATGACCAAGCGGGCGACGGCCGAATTCGACGTGCGCCCCTTCCTGGCCAGGGACCAAGACCAGGCACTCGCCATCATGGCGCCCTGGGTGAAGGACGAGAGCGTCCATGTCCGCCGGCTGGTTTCCGAAGGAACCCGGCCGCGCCTGCCGTGGGGCATGCGGCTCCAGGCTCTGGTGGCAGACCCCACACCCACTCTGCCGCTTCTGGAAGCCCTGAAGGACGACCCGGAGGACTATGTTCGCCGGTCCGTTGCCAATCATCTCAACGACATTGCCAAGGACCATCCTGATCTGATCGCCGATATCGCGAAACGTTGGCTGAAGGGGGCGGACAGGAACCGTGAAAAACTCGTACGTCACGCCTGCCGGTCGCTGATCAAGCAGGGCCACACGGCAACACTGGAAGCCTTCGGGCTCAATCCGCCGGAGATCAGGGTCGAAGGCCCGCAGGTCCTGACGGCCGAGGTTGCTTATGGAGACGCCGTCGGCTTCAACATCGAGCTGGTTTCGACCAGCGGTAAAACGCAGGATCTGGTGATCGACTACCTGATCCATTTCAAGAAGGCCAACGGCACACTGGCGCCCAAGGTGTTCAAATGGACCAAGCTGACACTGGCTCCGGGGGAACGACTGACCCTGTCCCGCAGCCACGCCATCCGGCCGATCACAACGCGGGTCTATTACGGAGGCACGCAGGCGGTCAGCCTCAGAATCAACGGTCTGGATTTCGGATTTTCGGAGTTCGAGCTGGAAATGCCGACGGCAATGAACTGATCGCGGTTCAGGAAAGCCGCTTAAGCCTGAGCATCCCCAAAATACCGAGCGCCGGGCCGATGGCCATCAGGACAAACACGCCGGGCCAGCCGATCAGCTCAGCGCCAAGCGGCGTCAGTTGCACCGTGAAGAAAGTCAGCGCGAAGCCGAGGGCGGTCTGGAAGCTCATCAGGCTGCCGGCCTGGTCGGGCGGAGCGTAGTCGGCGACAAGGGCCGAGAACTGGGCCGAATCCGGCAGGATGGAGGCGCCCCAGATGAGGACGCACAGGATTGTCAGCCAGACGGGACCGCCGAAGGTGAGGGCCGAGGCGAGCGCGGCGGTGCCACTGATGACCATGGCGGCAATCGCGATATTCGCCTTGCCGACGCGGTCGGCCATGATCCCCGCGACAACGCAGGCAGCACCACCCGCTGCAATGGTCAGAAACGCGATCAGGCGAGACAGCGGGATCGCGGTTTCTGCGGGCATATGGGCGGAGAAGGAAACGGCAAGGGCAACGCCGATCCAGGCCCACATGGCGTAAAGCTCCCACATGTGGCCGAGATAGCCTGCATAGGCATAGCGGATCTTTGGGTTTGTCCATGCGGTGAAGATGGCCTTCATCTTCATGCGGGGCGCCTTGGCATGGAACGGCCCGAGGCCGGCAAAAAGGCACAGCACGCCTCCTGCAGCGGACGCAAGAGAGGCAACGCTCAGGCTCCAGCGCCAGTCGGTGCCTCCAAGCAAGGCCAGAAGATGAGGGGCGGCGGACCCGAAGGTGAGCGCGCCGACAAGCGTGCCGACCAGAAACCCGCGATCCTTCTGGCCCCAGCCGACGGCGATCTTCATGCCGACCGGATAGATGCCCGCAAGCAGCACGCCGGTTGCAAAACGCGCAAGGATAGAGGTCAGCCCACCCGGCTCGACCACCAGCAGGCTTGCGTTGAACAGGGCAGCGGTGATCGCGCTGAAAGCGAAGAACCGCCGAGGGTCGATCCTGTCGGCGAGGCCAAGAAAGGCCGACGCGACGGCGCCGAACACGAAGCCGATCTGGACGGCGCTGGAGAGAGCGGCCTGGGCAAAGTCGGATATGGGAAATTCACGGGTCAGATCGGGCAGGATCGCTGCGGACATGAACCACAGGCTCATGGCGGCGATCTCGGCCAGCATCAGCAGGCCGAGTGATCGCCATTTGCCCGCCATCTCACCCGGCAAGACCCAGTTCCTTCTGCTGCTTCCTGGTCAGCTTGGCCGCGATGATCTTGTGCGCGGTTTTGATATAGGCCTTCAGGTCCGCATCGGACAGCGCGCCTTCTTCTTCCATCTGCACCCATTTGGCACGGGCAAGATAAGGCGCGGGGATCATTCCTTCCTGCTGGATGAGCAGGGAATAGGAAATATCGGAGCATTTGAAGCTGAACCGCGGAAAATCGCCTTCGCCCCAACCAGAGCAGATGGCGAAGATCTTGCCGCCAACCTTCCAGACCGATGCATTGCCCCATTGGATCACATGCGTGGTTGCCGGAAGCTTTTTGCAGAAGGCGTCAAACTCGTCGCGGGTCATTGGCGTGCTCTTAAAGTCGTGGGACCGGAAACGGGGTCCGTCGGCAGGAGCGGCAGAGTGGCTTTTCCAGCTGAATCACGCAAGCTGCATCGCAATGAAAAAAACGTGTCACACATTCCAGCCCCGCGCTCTCTAACATTACAAGACACCAAGAGACGGAACACGACATGACGGCAATCAGCGTAAAAACGGAAACGGTCCAGGCGGCGCAGGAAGGCGACAGGATTGCACTGGAACGGGTTCTGGAGGGCGTACAGGATCAGATCCATCATCTGGCCCGCCGCATTCTGGTCAATCCGGAAGATGCGCGCGAGGCGACGCAGGAAATTCTCATCCTGATCCTGACCAAACTTTCAACCTTCAAGGGCGAGAGCCGGTTTTCGACCTGGGTTTACCGCGTGGCCGTTCGCTATCTGGTGAGCGCCAAGAAGGTTCGCGACCGGGATCTCGGACTGACATTCGATGCCTTTGCCGCCGATCTGGAAGACGGCCTGTTGTCGGAACCGCCCAAAGCGCCGGACGATGTGCTTCTGCTGAATGAACTCAGGATTTCCTGCACCATGGCCATGCTGCTTTGTCTGACCATGGACCTGAGACTGGCCTATGTGCTGGGCGATATCCTGGAACTGGAACACGGCGAAGCTTCCAGCATTCTGGAAATTGCTCCTGCGGCCTACCGCAAGCGGTTGTCGCGGGCACGGGAAGAAGTGATGGCGTTTACCTCGCGCCACTGCGGCATCGTTTCGGCAAAGGCGAAATGCAATTGTCCGAAGCGGCTTCCTGCAGCCGTCGCTTCCGGCAGAATTCAACCCGGATCCTATCCCAATTCTGCTGGAGGGGCGCAAACCTATCATGATGCCCGGCGGCAGGTCGCATCGGTGATCGACGGTCTGAAGGCCTTTGAACTTCAGAATGCGGTTCCCCGGCAACGTTGCCCTGAAGACATCCGCGTTCAGCTGACCGAGATCCTGTCCCCCGGCTACTGACACAACCAGACCCGCCAGTAATCGCACAATGCATCAACCAGCCCGGTAAAGGGCGGGACTGGCACCGCCTTGCCGATCGAAAGGAAGACCTCCGTGACCCAGTTGAAACAGCTCGCAGCCATGGCGGCCACCGTTGCCGTCATCACCTTTTCCCAACCCAGCCTCGCAGAAGGAAAGAAAGACATGAGTTCGGAACAACAGAACGTCATCACCCTTATCGAAAAAATGACGACCTCCTTTGAAAAGGGAGACATCGATACGGTGATGCAGACCTATGAACCAAGCCAGAGCATTGCGTTCGAGCCCGGAAATCCGGTGTCCGACAGCACCCTGGCGCGCGAACTGTTTCACCAGTTCCGCTCCGTTTCGCCGAAATTCACCTATTCCGGCCACGAAGTGATCGTGGAAGGCGATCTTGCTGTCCACATTGCGCCCTGGACGATGACCGGCACCGATCCGGAAGGAAAACCGGTGGCAGGCGAAGGCCTTTCCATCGCCGTGTTGCGGCGGCAGCCGGATGGCAGCTGGAAGATGGTGATCGACAATCCTTATGGCAGTCGCCTGATCCCGGTCGCGAACTGAACCGCGTCAGGTAGCCGGTACTGCCGGAGAAACGGTGACACGGGCCTGGCCTGCGCAACCGCGATCTGTTGCGCGCTTGCCAGGCGGGTCGCCGCAAGGGGCCTCGGAGATACTCCGGGGCCTCTTCCGTCTGTGGGGGTGACCAAGGCACATCCTCAGGAATCTCATCACGGCCAGCCGACGACGTTTACGGGCCAGCCTCTTTCCGAGTTTGAGCAGCCGGACATGTTCCGGGATCTGCTGCGGCCAGAATTCCGCATGATGCGGATAGAGCGATCTGACAGGATCGTCCCAGGCGGGCAGGCGGCTGACACAGTGTTTTTTTCGCAATGGCAAGGAATAGGGAATGAGCATATGCTGCTCCCTTCAATTTTGATTTTGTTGAAGAGGTATTTGCAGATAGTCTCACGAGACGCGCCTATTCCCATGTTTTCTAATTGAAAACGAGATTTCAAAAATGAAACGAAATATCGATTGGGAAGATCTTCGACTGTTCCTGGCTGTCGCGAAAGCAGGCGGCCTTGCCGGAGCGGCTGACAAGACCGGCGTCAGTTCCGCAACGCTCGGCCGCCGGGTTGCCGCTCTGGAGAAAAGCCTCGACGTTCGCCTTGTGGAGCGCGAGGCGCGAGGTTACCAGCTGACCGCTGCCGCACATGATCTCCTGCGCTACCTGGAAGACATGGACCAGACTGCCCGCAGCATCGATGCGTGGAAAGAAGGAGAAGGCCTGCGCCGGAGGATCCGGATATCGGCGGGTGACTGGACCGCGCGGCTTCTCATCGACAACCTGTCGTCCTTCTGGACCCCTGACGCCGGCTGGTTGCCGGAAATCCTTGCGGATCTCAGAAACCGGGACATTGCCCGCCGGCAGATCGATATCGGTATCCGCAACAGCCGGCCCAAACAGGCCTGGTTGGCAGGACAGAAGGTTGGAAAGGTCCAATATGCCGCCTATCAGGCTGCAAAGGTTGCAAAGGGTGCAGGGCTTGGTTGGGTCGGGCTTGTGGAAGACGATGCCCATTCGCCGACGGGCCTCTGGTTGAAGGAGAACCATGGCACTGATGCGGTAATCACCGTCAACAAGGCCTCGCTTGCTCTTTCACTCGTTCGCAAGGGCAATGCCCGCATGCTGTTGCCGACCTTTGTCGGCGATGCCTATCCCGATCTGATGCGCATCGAAGGCCCGTTCGACACCATGGAAACCGAGCGGTGGCTGGTCATGCATCAGGACGAGCGTCATGAACCAACAGTTCGCCAGGCCGTATCCGCTCTGACGAAGTTCTTGAAACAGAACCCGATTTTGTCTTCGTTCTCCTGAATAATTCACAGAACAGTGAAAGCAAAAATGGGTGAAAGCCTGGCTCCTTGAATCAATTTTAACGAAGCTCCATATTTAATCATGAAAGGAACCGGTTGGTTCCGGTCCGGATGCCTTGAAAGGGTCCGGGCGCAAGGTCGCTTCGACAAGGACTTTGAGGATGTCACGCATGTCAGCGTTTTCTAGCCCGTTCATGCTCGGGTTCGACGATATCGAGCGAGTGCTCGATCGCGTCTCCAAGGCCGCCAACGACGGTTATCCGCCCTATAACATCGAGAGACTTCCGAAAACAGAAGATCAAGGCGATGTCATTCGGATCACCCTGGCGGTGGCAGGGTTCACACGAGAGCAGCTTGAAGTCTCGGTAGAAGAGAGTCAGCTGGTCATCCGGGGTCGTCAGGTAGACGACAAGACCCGGCAGTATCTGCATCGCGGCATTGCCGCCCGTCAGTTCCAGCGGGCCTTTGTCCTGGCCGAGGGGATCGAGATCCTCGGAGCCGACTTGAAAGATGGGCTCCTGTCCATCGACCTGGCACGCCCGGAACCGGAGCGTGTTATCAGAAAAATAGAAATCTCCAGCGGCGAATGAACGCTCGTCGGCCAACATATGGAGAATGACTGATGCAAAACCCCAATAGCCCGTCATGGGCAGACCGCACGCTACTTTCCGAATTCATGTCGGTCGATGAACTGACCGAACTGGGCACCGGAGATGTCGCCTATATCAAGCCGATCAAGGCTCGGGATCTGAAGGAAATGTTTCCGGATGTCCCGCCGCTGCACGACAACATGACGCTTTACGCGCTTCTCAACGCGGACGGTACGCCGATCCTGCTGGCAGACAGCCGCGAAGCTGCCGTTGCCAATGCCTTTGAAGCAGAACTGGAAATGGCGTCACTGCACTGACGTCAACTGACAAGACTGCAAAACGAATGCGACACCGGCCATCTGGCCGGTGTTTTTGTTTTTGCGGCCCTGTATTGAGCTGGGCCGGGTCTCATTGCTTCACAGGTGAGTGCTTCCAAATGGTGAAGCTCGGGGCCTTTGGTTATCGAATGAAGGTATTTCCCACAAAAGAAACGCCCGCAGAAGCAGGACTTCTGCGGGCGCTCTTGTGTCGGGCAGGAGGCCGGCCTGATCAGGTGAGGGCAGGTTCCCGGGTTTCGGCCTTTGCCTTGGCTGCGGGTTCACCGCCATCTGCCGGAGGTGTCTTCGGTCGTTCGGACGGTCCGGTGGAGGAGGTCGCAGGCGGTTTGCGCCAGGGCTGGCTCTTGTACCAGCCAGCCACATAGGCAACGGCAATCAGTGCCACGAAACCGAGCAGGTTCGACAGGATCTGCGGAAGCCATTCGCCGCGGCCCCAGACCATGTCGCGCAGGATGCCCGCAGCCTGGGCAATGACCAGGCTTGCCATGAACACGGGCAGTGACTGCTGTCCGACCTTCTGGACAACGCGCACGAAGCGGCCCCAGATCTCGCCATGTCCGAGCAGGCGTCTGCCGTGCTCGCCCGCGGCAACCCAGGCCAGATAGGCAAGGGCAAGGAAGTGCAGGTAGCGGAACAGGCCGAATTCCGTCTTGATCCAGAGCGGCTTGATGATCTCGCGGATTTCGCGGGCCCAGACCAGGTTCAGGTGATTTTCCTGATAGGCGCGGAAGTAGGCGAAGGGAACCGTGGCAACAAGCACCACCGCGCAAAGCACGATCAAGGTCTTGCTGACGGGAGGTGCCGGTATCCAGCCGCGCATGAACGCAAAGCCGGTGAAGAACAGCATCTGCCAGGCGAAGGGATTGAAAAACCATTCCCGGTCCGACCAGGGCTCGGCCGGCAGGCTCAGAAGGTCGAACTGGGCAGCCAGCCACAGGCCGATCGACAATGCGAAAGCGCCCGGCACGGAATAGCGGGCGACAAGCATGATCGCCGGGATCAGCGACAGGATCACCACATACATCGGCAGAATGTCGAAGTAGTTGGGCACCCAGGTCATCGTCAGCAACCCGGGCAGGGCCATTTCGGCGTTGTCATAGAGATGCAGGAGGTTGAGCGAGGCGACATAATTTTCTTCCAGGCCGCAGCACTCAGCCAGGTAACCGCTGTTCTGAAGCATGACAAGGCCGACGGCGAGGACCAGGAACTGGCCGATATGCGCCCAGTACACCTGCCACATGCGGTGCAGGATGCGTGCTGCCCCCATGCCCCAGCCATGAACGTCGAAGATCTTGCCGAAGGCGAGCGCGGAGGCCATGCCCGAACAGAAGACGAAGATTTCAGTCGCATCGGAAAACCCGAACCGGGCGGGAATCCAGAGCGTCCACCAGTTCCAGGGCAGGTGGGCAACGTAGATAATGAACATTCCAAGGCCGCGGAAGAAATCTAGCCGCGGATCGCGTGGGCGTTTCGTTTGTGTGTGAGCGTTCACGTTGGGTCCAGAGATAATTGGTCAGTCGAGTGCCGGCAGTGGGTCAGACCGAGCCGGTAGCCCTGAGTTTTTGGTCTTCCATCACTCGGTGGGCGCGGTGCATTTTGTCGCATATTTCAAGACGTTGTTCGGCGAATCTGTCCAGTGCACCGCGTTTGTGCGTCCGGCTGTTGAGCAGCCGTTCCGCATCTTCCGGCATGCCTGCCCGCAGGGCTGCATCGATTGTGATTCGCTCGAAGACATCGCGCTGAGCGTGCGAGCCGCCGACCATGTATAGATTGTCTCTCGCCGAGTCCAGCAGGGCAAAGGCGGAGGCATAATTGCCCTTCCGGTACTGTTCCAGGCCGAGGCCGGTCGGCAGTCCGGTTTCCGCGGTGATCCGGCCAAGATCCGTTTCGGTTTGCGCCCGTTCCTTCAGTCCGGTCAGCAACCGCTCGGCACCCATGCGGCGGCCACCGTTCAATAGGGCCAGCAGGTAATGCAGGTCGGCGAAGACATTGCAGCCGTCTTCGGCGCGCTTGTCGGACAAAAGTGCCAGCTCGTCCCAGCGAGGGCCGGTATCGACCCCTTCAAGCTCCAGGCGAACAAGCAGCGAGGCCGCATTGGAAATGTCGCGGTAGTCGTCGGTCTTGTCCTTGCGGATGTCGGTGTCATAGAGCGCAAGTGCCTTGTCGGCCTGGCCCTGGTCCAGATACATCAACGCCAGGTGCCACCAAACGTGATAGCCGAAGTTGTTGCAGTGGGCCCAGCCTTCCGGCTGTGTTTCCAGCCAGCCGGCCCCTTCTTCGGAGCGACCGGTCATGTCGTGCACATGGGCGACGGCGTGAAGGCCCCAGGCATCATCGCGGGCATATTCCAGTCCCTTGCGGCCGGCAGCTTCTGCCAAGCGGTAGTCGCCGGTTTCTTCCAGAGAAAACGCCCGGCAGCCAAGCATGTAGCCATAGGCCGGGTGGGTTTCGCCATAGGCTGCATGCACCCGCTCGATCGACTGGCGCATGCCCGTGGCATCGCCCAGCACGAAGCGGATTGCGTGAACCAGTTTCATGATCAGGGCATCTTCGGGAACCGTTACCAGCACGGTATCTAGAAGGTCGGCAGATCTTGTGGGATATCCCTGCAACCAGGACCCGAGGGCGTCGACCACGGCAAGTTCGCGTGCCGTGACCGGCGTATGCTGGACCGAGGTTCTGGCAATTGCCAGGCATTCCTGTGCCGTCGTGGTCAATTCCTTCCGGCCAAGCAGCAGGCAGAAAATCCCGCGTGCTGCATGACCAAGCGCGAAGTCCGGCGCCAGGGCGAGGCATGTCTCGAGATGTTGGGGAGTAGTCCTGCCATGCGCCAGAAAGGCTTTCACGGTCTCGTTCCAGGCGGTCAAGGCTTCCTTGTCCGACAGGGTAAGCTCATATCCGAATTGATCAGTTAGACGCATAACAGGCCTTTTTGTTTCTCATTCCGGTCCTCTGAAACCGGGTCCCGCCAACTGCGGCTGTAAATGGCCGGATGGCTGAATTTCCTATCCAAAATCCGCAGGCGGCACTTGAACTGCAAAACACAAAAAGGTGTTGGCAATGTGTAGGTGAAGAAAAGATACCTTCGTTGCGAAATTAAGGCGGGAAGTGCAAGTCTTCGTATCGGGGTTTTGAAGTCGGATCTGCGCGGGAGCAGGAACACATGGCCTTGGCCGTCGGGAAAACTCAAGCAGCCGTCGTCGCCATTGCGGGCGGCCTTCTGGCCATGGTCGCACTGGGGGCCTATGGCGAAGCCGGACCGCGCCAGGCAGTGGCGGTCCTGATCGGCGGTCTCGCAGGCCTGTCGCTCTATCATGCAAGCTTTGGTTTCACGGCCGCATGGCGACGGATCGTCACGGAAAAACGCGGCGGTGGGCTCAGGGCGCAATTCGTTCTCATTCTTCTGACCAGCGCGGTTTCCTTTCCCCTGATTGCCTGGGGGCATGCGCTTGGCTGGCCCACGGGCGGCTTCGTCTTTCCCTTCGGGTTGGCGGCTGCCTTCGGTGCCTTCCTGTTCGGTCTCGGCATGCAACTGGGCGGCGGCTGTGGATCCGGCACGCTGTTTACCGCCGGTGGCGGCTCCACCCGCATGATGATTACCCTGGCGTGCTTTGTCCTCGGGTCAGTGGCTGCCACGGCGCATCTGCATCTCTGGGGCCGCTTGCCCAAATTGCCGCCGATGTCCCTCATCCGGGAATTCGGTCCGCATGGCGCTTTTCTTCTGACCGCGCTCATCCTCGGCTTGTTGGCAATTGCAACCATCATCATAGAGCGGCGCGCTCACGGCTCGATTGCCCAACCGAAGCCGACAGTTTCGTTTCTCAGCGGTCCGTGGTCTCCCATGATGGGTGCGGTGATGCTGGCGATCGTCGGCATTGCCACATTCGTGGTGATTGGACGCCCCTGGGGCATCACCTCTGCCTTTGCGCTTTGGGGCGGCAAGCTTTTTCACGCGGCAGGCGTGCCGGTGGACAGCTGGCCCTACTGGACCTGGCAGCGCGGAGCTTTGGAAAACCCCGTGCTGCGCGACACGACCTCCGTCATGGACTTCGGCATCATTCTGGGTGCAATGGCGGCAGCGGGCCTCGCCGGACGCTTTGCTCCGGTCTGGCGTCTGAACCGCCGCGACGTGCTGACGGCAATCGCGGGCGGGTTGATGATGGGCTACGGCGCCCGCCTGGCGTATGGCTGCAATATCGGCGCTTACCTGGGCGGTCTGGCGTCGGGCTCGCTGCACGGCTGGCTGTGGCTGGTCTTTGGCTTCCTTGGCAGTCTTGCCGGAACCCGCGTGCGCTTGCGGCTTGGCATGGACTGACGACGTCCTGAAGCACACCGCATTGTGACGCGATCGTGAGGCAGGCCCCGCTAGAGTGCGCGGCATTGCAACATCGCCTGCGGGAGAAAGAAGATGCGTCTGTTTGCCCTGGTTGTCGTCACAAGCCTGTTTGCCGTCGGATTGGCCAGAGCGGACAGCCTGACCGATCGCGAAGGCTGGCAGGTCCTGCCCACGACCAAAAGTTACCCTGCGCTGGTTGATGATCTCAAAAGTGCGATCGAGGGAGAAGGCATGTTGCTGGTAACCCAGGCCAGTGCCTCGGACGGTGCGAAGGGCAGGGGAATTACCATTCCCGGCAACCGCATCATTGGCGTCTATCGCAATGATTATGCCGTCCGGATGCTGGAAGCCTCCGTTGCCGCGGGTATCGAGGCACCGATCCGGTTCTATGTCACCGAAAACACCGACGGCACCGCAACGCTTTCCTGGAAAACGCCCGGTTTTGTCTTCGCACCCTACATGGACGAGGGCGGCCCGGCCCTGCAAGAACTTGCAAGGGAACTCGATCAGGTCTTCACCTCTATCGCCGACAAGGCTGTTGCCGCACAGTGACAGTCCTGTGAATTGCGTAATCGATTGGCAACCACGCCTTGTTTTTGGGCTTGTGAAACTGTCTGGGCGACCCCACACTCTTAGTGTGTTCAACAACTGAAAGGAGGTGTGCCCATGTCTAATGAGTATCGGTGCGTGGCCCAAGTGTCTGGGCGGAATCGAACGGTGCTGGAGCAGCCTCTGGTAGTGAGAGATTTCGCTGGGATCTGATCCGGGACTTGTGTCACGTCGATCTCATGGGAGGGCCGCTAGCGCGGCCCTCTTTTGTTTTTGAAGCCTCGTTGGCCTGTTCAGGGCCTACCTCGTTCCATATCTCAGAGGATCATCCCGGACGCAGCGCAGCGGAGATCCGAGATCTTGGGGGCTGGACAGCCGACCGGCGTGCTGACGGAACTCAGATCAGGCCGACAGACTTGCGTACATCCTCGTCGCGCAGCGAGCAATCCACACCACGGTAGGCATCGCCCGCGGGCGTGCACAGCCAGCAGATGGCTTCACCGACCCAACTGGCCGGAATATGCACCGACGGATCCAGCTGGCTGACCGGGTTCAGTCCGGAGGCCTTGATATCGACCTGCATCTGCGTTGCGACCGTGCCCGGGCTGAGGCCGACGATGCGCAGGCCCTTGTCACCGAATTCCTTGTCCGCACAGCGGGTGAGGGAAAGCGCAGCCGCCTTGGAAGCACAGTAATGGCTCCAGCCTTCCAGCGCACTAACCGCAGCTCCCGAGCTGATGTTGACAACGGTACCGGCGCCCTTGGCCAACATATGCGGCGCCACGGCACGCAGGCCGTAGTAGACGCCCTTCACATTGATATCGATGACCTTGCCCCACTCCGCCGGATCACTGTCCTCGATCCGGGAGATCGGTTCGATCACGCCGGCATTGTTCACCAGGATGTCGAGGCCACCATAGGTGTCGATGGCCGTCTGTACTGCCTTGACCACCTCGTCATAATCCGCGACGTCGCAAACGACTGCCGTCGCTTCGCGGCCGTCCGCGCGGATTTCGCCGGCGATGCGTTCGATGTCCGTGCCGGAGCGTGCCGCCAGAAGGACCTTGGCACCATATTTCGCCAGGCTGCGGGCGGCAGCTTCTCCAATGCCTCGGCTCGCGCCCGTCACCAGGGCAACTTGTCCCGACAAATCAAACATGTAACGTTCCCGTTCTGGATGGGCCTTTACGGCCTCTGGACCTGCCGGTATTCGCGGACGTTTGCACAAACGCCGGAATGCGGGCGGGTTCTGAAAAAGGTTCGAGCGCCCTGCATTCAGCGGAATTCAGGAGGCTCTGGTTGATCGACAGCGGACATTAGTGCGGTCGGCCGCGAGAATAAACAGCTTGTTTGCAACAGCATCGTGCGGCATCTGCACGAATGATCCAGCCAGCGCACACAGCGTATGCCGGTCAGTTCGCAAGGAAACAGGGGAAGCCGATGGCGGACACGAAGCGGAGTTTGCAGACGATCCTGCGCCAGCTCTATTTTGGCGACACGGTCGGGTCGCGGGCGTTCCGATATGCGCTTTTGCTGTTCGACCTGGTCACCATCGGTTATTTCATCGTCTCGTCGATGATCGACAAGGACCGCATCCATCATGAGCTGGACTATGCGATCGCCGCGGTTCTTGCGCTCGACTATGTTGCGCGTCTGATCGCCGAAAGACGGCGGACCAAATACCTCTTCAGCTTCACATCGCTTGCTGATCTTGTCGTGATCGTCTCTCTGGTCGCTCCGGCCTTCTTCGAGAATTTCGCCTTCCTGCGCGTTGTGCGCATGCTGCGGCTGATGCGCTCCTATCACCTGCTGAAGGAGCTGCGCCAGGCGTCGAAGTGGTTCCGCCGCAACGAGGAGATTTTTCAGTCGGGCATCAACCTGATCGTCTTCATTTTTGTCGTGACGGCCCTGGTTTTCGTGGTCGAGAACGACCGCAACGCCAACATCAACAACTATCTCGACGCGCTCTATTTCACCGTAACCACGCTGACGACAACCGGCTTCGGCGACATCACCATGACCGACAGCGTCGGCCGGCTGATGACGGTGGTGATCATGATCTTCGGCGTCGCCCTGTTCCTGCGACTGGTGCAGACGATCTTCCGCCCGGCAAAGGTCAATCTGTCGTGCCCCGATTGCGGTCTCAACAGGCACGATCCGGATGCGGTGCACTGCAAGCATTGTGGCCGAATTCTCAATATTCCGACTGAAGGCACGTGGGACTAGCCACCTTGCAGGCCTTAAGCCCTCTCGCCGATTTGTGAAGACGAACCGCTGGACAAACGCCGTCCGGGAGCCATCCTTACCGGCGGAGCGGGGCAATGGTTTTTACCGTGCAAGGAGCACTTCATGTCATTGGCGACAGTTACCGGTTTTTCCAGACGCCTCGGCCTGCTGGCGGGCGCCGTGGTTCTGGCTCTGGGCGCATTCGGCGCACCATCGCACGCGGCAGGCACCGCGGCCTGCGGCGAGGAAAAACCCTGCGACGTCACGAACGGCGAATATTTCATCCACCTGCCGGAGAACCGACCGGCCGACAAGCCTCTGGGTGCAATCTTCTTCCTGCATGGCCATCGCGGCAAGGCCATCAACGAGATCCGCAACCAGAGCTTCCGCAAGATGGCGGATGATCTGGGTGTTGCCTTCGTTGCGGTTCAGGGCATGAACGGCACCTGGTCTTTCCCGACAGCGCCGCGCAACCTGCGGAACGAACCGGCGTTCTTCGACAGCGTCCTTCAGGATCTGTCCGACCGCTTCGGCATCGACCGAAGCCGCACCATGCTGTCCGGCTTTTCCTCCGGCGGTTTCATGACCTGGTACATGGCCTGCGAGGATTCCGGCATGTTTGCAGGATATGCGCCGATTGCGGGCGCCTTCTGGGAACCTTTGCCGCAGTCCTGCGTGACGGAAACCCCCTATCTTTTCCACGTGCATGGCACGTCGGACACCGTTGTGCCGCTCGAGGGACGCTGGCTTGGCGGGGGCAAGTGGAAACAGGGGGACGTTTTCAAGAGTTTCGACGTCTGGCGCCGCAAGGACGGTCTCTCTGAAACCGCGCCGAAGACCCATACCGAAGGCAACCTCACCTGTGAAACCTGGCAGCCGAAACACGGCTTCCTGGAGCTTTGCCTCCACGACGGCGGCCACAGCGTGAGCGCCAGCTGGATCAAACGCGCCTGGAACGAGCTTGCCGAGATGAAGGGCTGGACGACCTAGGCAAGAACGAGGTGTGCGCTGAGCCCAGTTGGATTTCAACGCATGACGATCTGGATGGGGGCACCAAAGATGGTTGGATATTCATAGGGTTGGAAACTGACCTGCCGCAGGAAAACCCTCTCCGTCGTCCTCCCGGGCGAGCACCGCGAGACCCGGGGCCTACTCGTTTCCAGGGCATCAATTGTCTCGCAACCGCTTCTCCTGGCACTTAGGTGTGTTGATCCCGACACTCCCTTTGCCCGGTCTGGGCCATTCCTCTGCCTGCCAGACGTTCTTTTCCGAACGCCTCTCCTTCTCGTTTTCTAACGAGAAAGTGAGGCGGCTTGTCCGGGGGGCTGATGCTGGCTTGTTGACGGCGCCCATCAGCCTGTGGCCTTTACCGGGAAACGTCATTTTGAAGGTGAGCCTTGTCCCAGCCGTCTCCTGCCGCATCCGGCGCCTTGTCCGGCCTTGTTGTCCTCGATCTTTCCCGCATTCTCGCCGGACCGACCTGTACCCAGATCCTGGGCGATCTCGGTGCGGAGGTGATCAAGATCGAACGGCCGGGCCGGGGGGACGACACGCGCGGTTGGGGACCGCCCTTCCTGAAAGATGGTGAGGGCAGGGAGACCGGCGAAAGCGCCTACTACCTTTCCTCCAATCGCAACAAGGCGTCCGTCGCCATTGATCTCGCCAGCCCCGAAGGGCAGCAGCTGATTGCCGATCTGGCGGCAAAGGCCGACATTCTGGTGGAGAACTTCAAGGTCGGTGACCTGAAGCGGCGCGGACTTGACTATGACACGCTGAAGGTTCGCAACCCGCGCCTGATATACTGTTCCATAACCGGCTTCGGACAGACCGGCCCCTACGCACAGCGGGCAGGATATGATTTCCTGATCCAGGGCATGGGCGGGATCATGTCGCTGACAGGCTTTGCGGATGAGGACGGCGGTACGGAAACCAAATGCGGCGTCGGCATCGCCGACGTCATGTGCGGGATGTATGCGACCGTCTCCGTCCTCGCTGCACTTAACCACCGCAACAGCACCGGAGAAGGTCAGTCCATCGACATCTCGCTGCTGGATGCCCAGGTCTCCTGGCTGATCAACCAGGGTGTGGCCTATCTTACCTCCGGCAAGGTGCCGGGCCGCCTCGGCAACGGCCATCCCACCATCGTTCCCTACGAGACTTTCCCGGCAAGCGACCAGTCCTTCATTCTGGCGGTTGGCAATGACAGCCAGTTCGGCAAGTTCTGCAAGGTTGCCGGTGCGCCGGAACTGGCCGCAGATCCGCGTTATGCCAGAAATGCCGACCGGGTGCGCAACCGTGCGGAGCTGGTCCCGAAGATCCGCCGTCTGACTATTGAAAAGACCGCGGCAGAGTGGATTGCCGAGCTTGAAGCTGAAGGCGTTCCCTGCGGCCCGGTGAACGATCTGGAACAGGTTTTTGCCGATCCGCAGGTGCTGGCGCGCCAGATGCGCATCACCCTGCCGCATCCACTTGGCGGCGAAGTCGATCTGATCGGCTCGCCCATCAACCTGGAAAAGACGCCGGTTGCCTACCGCAGCGCGCCACCGCTTGTGGGAGCGGATACTGCGGATGTTCTGACCCGTCTGCTCGGACTTGGTGCAGACACCCTTTCCGATCTTGCCTGCAGAGGCGTTCTTGACCTCGGCCCAACCCCGCCAGACCCGGCGACTGAAGGACACAGCAGCAAATGACCACCGGTGCGGATATCATCGCAGGCAAACTTCACGCGGCAGGCTGCCGTCACGCCTTCGGCATTCCGGGCGGCGAGGTGCTAGCCCTCATGCAGGCGCTGGACGAGGCGGGCCTCAACTTCGTGCTGGTGAAGCACGAGAATGCGGGTGGCTTCATGGCCGAAGGCGGCTGGCATGCCGACGGCGCGCCAGGCGTGCTTCTGGCAACGCTCGGGCCGGGGGCGGCTAATGCGGTCAACGTCGTTGCCAATGCCTGGCAGGACCGGGTGCCGCTGATCTTCCTCACCGGGTGTGTCGATCAGGGAGAGGCGGAAAGCTACACCCACCAGGTGTTCGATCATCAGCAGTTGCTGCGCCCCATCGTCAAGGCCAGCTTCTCTGCTCGCCTGGGCGCTCTGGACGTGATGATGGAAAAGGCACTGGCCATTGCGCTCGACGGCCAGCCTGGCCCGGTGCACATCGACGTACCGATCCGTGTTGCCGAGGGGGACACACAGGAAGCCTGGAGCCGTGTGTTCCAGTCTTCACCGGTCGCAACCGCACCGGTGCCCGGCCCGGATCTCGACACTGCGCAGGACCTTTTCAGAAAGGCTGAACGGCCGATTGCGATCGCCGGTGTCGATGCCGTCAACGAGGCAGCTTCGGCTGCAATTTCCGAATTCTGCGAAGCGTTTCAAATCCCCCTTGTCACCAGCTACAAGGGCAAGGGCCTGCTTGACGAAAACAATCCGCTTGCCCTTGGCGGAGCCGGCCTCTCACCCAAGGCCGATGGCCTGCTGCTGCCGCTCATCAACAAGAGCGACTGCATTCTACTGCTCGGCTACGACCCCATCGAGATGCGCATCAACTGGCGCAATCCGTGGGATGCCGACGCGCCCGTGGTCGACATCACCCCGGTGCTGCGCACCCATGGCATGCACAGTGTACGGTCAACGCTGCGCAGTGCCGTGCAGCCGGCGCTTGATCTATTGGGCGCTGCGCGCCAGCCGGCAAAGCCCTCCTGGCCAGAAGGAGAGCCCGCCGCCGTCCGGGCCGAGCTGGACAAGGCCTTCGCACCGGAAGCGTCCGGCTGGGGCCCGGGCACGGTCTTCCACACGCTGCGCGCGGCCTTGCCGGCCGACACGGTGGCAACCGCCGACAGCGGTGCTCACCGCATTCTTGTCAGCCAGATCTGGCGCTGTCCGATGCCTCGTCAGATGCTGCAGTCTTCCGCGCTCTGCACCATGGGCTGCGCCGTGCCGCTGGCCATGGGCCATCGCGTGGTTGAAGGGGCGTCCCCTGTGATTGCCTTTGTTGGCGACGCAGGTCTGGAAATGTGCCTCGGTGAACTTTCCACCCTGCGTGACCTCAAGATACCCGTCATCATCTGTGTGCTGGTCGACACAAGCCTGTCGCTGATCGAGTTGAAACAGCGCTCCAGCCAACGCCCGAATGTGGGGGTCGATTTCGGCGAAACCGACTTCCCGGCCGTCGCCAGAGCCTATGGCGGCCACGGGGTGTGGGTGGAGGACGCAGAGACTTTGCACCGTGAGGCCGAGGACGCGCTCGCCCGCGAAGGTTTCACCCTGCTGGCCTGCCGGATAGAGCGGCGGGCATATGACGGGGCGTTTTAGAGAGGGCTAGACCCAGCTGAGTTTTGCGCAATGTCTCTGGACCTCACGATTTGATCAGCCAGCGGAAGGCATCCCGGAGAAAGGCCTGGCCGTTTTCGGACACCGGGGTGCCGTGCGCGATCAGAACCCTCTTGCTGGGCCAGTCCAAGATTTGCCGCACGGCAAACCGGGCGGCATCCCGGTTCGTGAAAGCGAGCCGGAATTTCCGGGGAACGGAAGGCGTTTGCCTTGTCATCAGGTCGAGGCGAGCAACCAGGGCACGCCATCCCTTGAACCAGCCGGGTGAAAACTGCTGCAGCAGATCCGCGAAGATAGCCGTGCCACTGGCCCGGTGGAACAATACGGCTTCGCTGGTAATCCGGTTTCCTGGAACCACCACGACATCAATCTCTGCCTGCCAGCCGGGCACCGTGATGCCAGCGAGTTCGCCAGCGAAGACAAGGTCAGGTCGCTTTTTTCGAAGACCCGGTGGTGCGAGAATTTCGGCGTCGGGATAGGCCTGCTGCCATTCGGCAAGGAAGGTGTCATGCAGACTGTTCGGCGGAACGATGTATCGGACCGTGCCGAGCGCATCGACGGCACAACCGAGCTCCGGAGAAAAGGCAACGGGCGACCAGACGACTAACCCTTCGCTGGAAAGGCGGATAATCGCCATGCGCGTGGGATAGTGAAATGCGGCAGCGGCTCTCACTGTCGGGCCTTCCGCAATCCAGATTTCCGGTCCGAATTCCTTGAGCATCGCCTGGCTCCATTTATTTACACGAGTGTAAAATTACACTAGAGTATAAAAATGACAAGTCTGAAACGCACCGAGCGCTCGCGCGCACTCATCCTCGATGCTGCGGAAATCGCGTTTCGCGAACTTGGGTTCGAAGGGGCTACGGTTCATGTGATTGCCGAGCGCGCAGGTCTGACGCGCAAGACCGTCTATAATCTCTTCGGGTCGAAGGAAGACATTGCTCACAGCCTCATAGCGCGGGTGGAAGCCCGGGACACAGACTATCGTGACCGCATGGCCGAGGGGCAACATGCGGTAACGTTGCTCGAGGCGGTGTTGATAGACAGTGCCCATTGGTGCATGGCCAACCCCGCAGTGGCGCGGCTTGCACTGGTGCCGGCCCAAAGACCTACCCTCGAGCCACCGTCAGACCGCCCTTCGTTTCAGGGGCTCGTGCGGGACATCCTGGCTCTCGGCCAGGCCCAGGGGTTGATCCGCAAGGATGAAGGACCGGAATTCATGGCCCTGATCGTACTGGGTGTCTATGGACAAGCCATGCTGAACGGTTTGCAGGCTGGCGTGGTTCCAGAGGCAGACATTCGCAAGATTCTGCGTCTTGTGGTGGAGGGCATTGGCGGAGTGACTGCCTGATGGATCCATGTGTAGCGACGCTGCCATTATTACCTAGTTCGCCAGCCTCCACGACAGGGCGAATTTTAATCAGTCTGGCAAGAACCCCTTAACCATCGAGCCTGAAACCGCCTGCCAAGCATTGTTACCCACTATCGGTGGTCGTGGGTGTCACACAATTTCCCCTATTCGCTGTGTCTGATTCACTTTCCGTGGGATGAGGAGTGATTGATGACGGAGAAGCGTGCCAGAACTGGCTACCCCTCCTTGGTGGTGGCCATATGTGGTTTTGTTGCACTTGGAGGTGTGATCGCGGTGCTCAGTGCCTGGTCGTTCGTCGGCCAGCGGCTGAAGGAAAGCCGCGACGCTGCACTTGCGGAAGCAGTCTCGGTCAGGGCCAGGGGTGTAGGGCTGGATTTTGCCCGGGAACTTCACCAGGATTGGCGCAATCTTCGGCTTGTTGCGGTTGAGATGACAGGGCGCGGCGAGCCTGCCGTCAGAACAGCATTGGATCTGATCGTCGCCGAAAAGGAGCGTATCTCCTGGGCCGGTCTTGCGTCGGTCGATGGAAAGGTCCAGACGGCCTCGTCCGGCATGCTGGAAGGCGCCGATGTTTCTTCTCGTCCGTGGTTCACGAACGGCCTTGGCGGAGATTTCGCCGGGGATGTTCATCCGGCCGTTCTTCTGGCGGAGCTGCTGCCTCCCATCGGAAACGAGCCGAGGCGCTTTCTCGATATGGCAACGCCTGTAACGGATGAATTCGGGTCGGTCGAAGGGGTGTTGGCCTTCCATATCAATCACCACTGGGTCGAGCAGTATCTGACTGAAACCGCCCATTCCATGGGGCTGGATGTCTATGTGATCGACCGGACAGGGAACATTGTTGCACGAACAGATGGCCTTTCCGAGCCGATCGACAAGCTGCAGAGTTTTCGGTCCGCAATGACCGGTGCCCGGCAAACCGGGGTGGAGAAATGGCCGGATGGCGCAACTTACTTCACGACCGTGATCCCGGTGCTCGGCTATGCGGACCTGCCCGCATTCGGCTGGAGCATGATCGCGCGCATTAACAACACTGCGCACCCCATCGGCGAATTCACGAGCCTTTTCATCGTCTACTTCGTTACCCTCGGCATCGTCCTTGCCGCTCTTACGGCCTTGTTCATCCTGATTTTCGTTCGGCCTTTTCGCAAACTTGCAAAAACCGCCAGGGCTGTCATGCGCGGTGAGGACATCTACCCCTATGAAGCAAGGACCACGGCGGAAGCGAGCGTGCTGAGCGCGGCTGTCGCACGGTTACAAAACAAGATGCAGTCGTAAGATCTTGTGCTGTCAGCGTTGTGGCGCTGACAGTCTTTGTGCAAGGTCACCAAGCAACGCGCGGTACCGGGTTTTGGTTACGCCCGGGGCTTCTCCCGTGGTGTAGAAGCGGCGTAGCAGGGCTTCATGCTGTTCCGGTTGCGGTTCCAGCAGGAGGCGGGCGCCGTCGTCGTCCGGCATCGTCACGATGGCATTGACGATGCCAACACCGTCGATTTCGATCCGGACCGGGGTATCGTCGGGTATCGACGCACCACGGATCCTGACGGAGTTCTGAGTCAATCCCACGATCCAGACCCGGGTTCTGCCAATGTCTGAATGAAGAATGGCCCGTTCGGGTTTGTCCTGGAAATGGATCTCGCGCCTGGGAAGCTCCACGCAGACAATCATCGTCACGCCAAGGACAATCAGGTTGTAGAACGTCCAGAACATGATCACGAGCTTGCCATCGCCTGCGTCATTATACGCAAAGTGGTCGGAGATGATGCCGAGCAGCAAGCCGATAATGGTCAGCAGGAAGAACGTGCCGAAGAGGCCAATCAAGCGCCACTGAACGACCACCCGGCTTCTGTCGCCGCCTTTTGCGGTCACCGAGAAGGGATGTCCCTTCGGAAAGAACAGTCCCGTGAAGGCGGCCCTGGTAATCGGCACTGCGCCGAGCAGCTGGCTGATGTCGTTGACGATCGGAACGACCAGGCCTCCGGACACAAAGTTCAAGGTGATCAGGATCCAGAGGTAATAGGTGCCGAAATAGCGCAGCACTTCCTGCAAGGTCGCATCGACGACCATGATGTTGAAGTACCAGTAGAGCAGCGGGTAGACGAGGATTGCGATCCGGAACGGAAAGTTGGTCGTCCAGTAAAGCACGCTGTCGATCACGCTCCACCGATCGGCAAGTCCCAAGCGATTGTTGGAAAAGGGGCCGAACCGGCTGCGGGCGATCTGCATCATGCCGAGGCACCATCTGGCGCGCTGGCTGATGTATTCCTTGAGACCTTCCGGTGCGAGGCCCTCGGAAAGGGCTTCATTCAGGTAGACCGTGTTGTAACCGGCGTCCTTCAGGCAAAGCGTCAGAAGGAAATCCTCGGTGATGCTTTCCGTCGAAAACCATCCGATCTTCTGAAGCGCGTTCCAGCGGATGACGGAAGAGGTTCCGCAACAAAAGGCAATGCCCCAGGCATCGCGCGACGGCTGCAGGTAGTCGAAGAAAAAGCGTTGTTCGTCCGGATAGGACCGGCTGAGGCCGAGATTGTGCTGGATCGGATCCGAGTTGAAGAAATGTTGCGGCGTTTGAACCAGTCCAACCTTTTCATCCTTGAGAAGAGCGACCGTTCTTTTCAGGAAATTGCTGTGTGGAACGAAGTCTGCATCAAGGACGGCAATGAAACTGGGCGCTGTATCTTCTTCGGCCATTTGGCGAAGCGCATGGTTCATGTTGCCTGCCTTGGCCCCCGTGTTTTCGGGCCTGCTGACATACGTAACCCCTTGCGCGACACAGTAGTCCTTCAGCCAGTCGCGTCTGCTGTCATCAAGCACATGGACGCTGAAATCCGGATAATCGAGGGCAAGTGCTCCAACGATCGTTCGTTCCAGAACGTCCCGCTCTTCGTTGTAGGTGGGAATGAGAACCGCCACCTTTGGAGCGGGTTCCGGTTCCCACCAGTCTTGCTGCCGGTCCGCCTCCTGCTTGCGGTCGCGGTGCCTCGACAGGATAAGAAACGCACTGAGCGAGGACAGGCACGCTGCGCATTCGATTGCGAAGAAGGACCAGCTTGCGAGGCAGTCGAAGGTCAAGTCCAGCGGTGCGAGCGTGTAGGCGGCGCGCCAATACAGATATCGCGCGGTCAGCACGGCGCAGACTGCAAAGAGCAGAGCCCTGTGCCAGGTTTTTTCCCGGGACAGAAGCAAAGGAACAAGCATTCCAAGCGCCAGCACAAGGTTGAGCTGCACGATGCTGGAAACGGTGTCGCTTAGGTAAAGGACCGGGAACATCTCAGAGCCAGAGAGTGCGCAGGAAATCGAGAGGTCTTGCTTCGAAGAAAACCCGGCCCGTTCTCCCGATCGCACAGGCAAGTGCCGGATCTTCGCGGATTGCGGGCACGACAAGCGTCACGTCGAAGCGCTGCAGGTGTCTTTCGCTGGGCGCAACGGCAAGGTTTCGATAAATCGTCTCTGCTCCGGAACCGGCCAGACGCGTGATCGTACCCTCCAGAACCTTCTGGTCGTTGCTCACGCGAAACTTGGCAAGGTCTCCGATCTTGAGGCGGTTATAGACGGATTCCGCGACACTCAAGGTGATGATCGTGGAGGTGCAATTCACCAGGCGCATCAATGGCTCGCCTCGTTCAACCGTCTCGCCGTTTGCCGTCAGCACTTCCCAAACGGTTCCGTCGACGTTCGAAATGAGTTTCGAGGAGGCCAGCCGGTTCACTCTCAGCCGCTCGACATTGATGCGATTGTCCAAGGCCTTTGCCTTTTCCTTTTCCGCATTGAGCAAGGCCTGGTTTTCGGATTGTTCCAGTGTCAGTTCCGAAATGCGTTGTTCGGAGTAAGGAGCATCATTGTAACCATCGCCCAGAAACGTTCCGTCTTGAGCCGCCTGCAGTTCGATCTCGACAACGGCCGCCCGTTGGCGTGCACTTTCCAGATCCTGCGCTGCAACCCTTTGCGTCGCTCTGATCCGCTCGAAGGAGGCTGAAGCCTCCAGGCCGCGATCTGTCAGCTGTTTAGAGCGCTGGAAAGCTGCCTCCGCCTCATCCCCCCTGGCTTCGGCAGCGCCGATTTCGAAGGTCAAGGCACGCAGCTCCGCTTGAAGCTGCAGGATCCGCTGCTGCTGATAGCGCTCCGATCTCGCCTGCAAATCACTGACGGACTGTTCGATCGCGGCTATCACGGTCGACAGCCGGTCAACCTCGGCTGTCGCAAACGCCTTTTCGCGGATCATGTCGTTAAGGTAGATGTTGTCGACAAGGGGATCATCGATCGACCCCAGTTGTTCACCCTCTGCAACAGACGATCCGAGCAGCCGGTGCTCCAGCGTCAGTTGTCCGGCTGTCGGCGCCCGTACCGTTGTGAGCCTTGCATTGATAACCGCATCTGCGCTGGTGCCTGACAACTGCTCCCCTGCAATCACAAACCCGGCGGCGACGATGACCAGGCCTGCAAGCAACAATCTCAGAATCCGCATCTGACCTCTCAAATGAGTCTGTCGAGAATGAATGCCCCCAGCGCAAACTCCCGTATCGCGTGAAGCGTGTAAAGGGAGCTTCTTTGCATTAGTTAATATCCCGGGCCTGTGGAAAGAATGCCAATCTATTCAATCGACAAGGAGACTTAGGCGAATTCGATCAAAGGTTGTGGAGGGAGGGAACTCGAAGCATTCCTGCATCCCGTGGCGCAGGAGCGAGGCACGTCCTGATCCCGAAGGACAGTTTTGCAGACCCTTCAAACCGACCTGACTTCACAGATTTTCTGGCAATTGCAGCGGTTTAAGACGCAGGGCAGTTCAAGCGTCAATTCATTGAGTATCGACTTCTTGTAATCAGCCCGCCCGTGCGGCGTTCCAATCCGCAAGGTGCCGCAGAATTGGCACCAGGGCGAGGCCATCGCGTGTCAATGAATAGCCGGTTGCAACCTGTGCCGATCGGGACACCAACCCATCTTTTTCAAGTTCGCGCATTGCTCGAACGAGCACTCGACGGCTTGCAAATTCTAGGCGGCGCTGAATGTCCGGTAGGCCGCTATCCTTCTCGGACAGCACAATCAGGATCGACGCTTTCCACTGTCCGCTCACGGTCTGGAGGCCGGCTGCAAGATCACACCATCCGTGGAGGTTCCCTCGGTTTCGCTCCTGGATCGTCGACCAGGTCCGGCGGGCTGTGTCAAAATTGTCAGACTGGTCCATGCGCGGGAAACTCCGATAGGTGTCTCCCGAAACATGGAGACCACGCGATGTCAGTACAAGTTTTCACCGGATTTCATCACTCTGCGATCCGCTCCCCGGACCTTCAGCGTTCTGTTTCCTTTTATGAGGAAATCGGTTTCCATCAGGTGCACGACTGGAGACTGCCGAGCTATGGCATCGATCGCGCGATAATGATGCAGGCACCCGACAGGAAAAGCTGGATCGAATTGTTCGACCTGAGGGCCGAGATCCCGATGCAAGGTGTTGGTGCGCAGCAAGGGCAAAAGATTTCGACAGGTGCGCTCGCACATCTCTGCTTGAGCGTGACGGATCTTGATCAGGCTTGCGTGCGGATTGTCGAAGCCGGTGCGAGGCATCTGCACGGCCCGGAAGCACTGACACTTGGCCAACCCGAAGTGCGGGTCCGCAACGCAATCTTTGAAGGGCCGGCCGGCGAGATCATCGAACTCTTGCAGCCGGTCCGCTTCCCTGGCGACCAGCCGGCCTAGGGAAAATCAGAAATTTCAACGACAGCATTTTGCCCCACGCGGTGGACAGCGGGTCCGCCGCAGTTGACCCCCATGATGGTTCCGGCAATCCTTCATCCTGACGCGGGGATTTTCGCTGCGGTGAGGGGGAGATGTGTATGAGCCGGGAACGCATCACGGAAACAATCGCCTGGCAGTCGGCCGATCCGCATCTGACCGGCAATTTTGCGCCAATCGGCAGCGAGATCGATGCGGAGGGGCTGGAAGTGATCTCCGGGCGCATTCCGGAAGATCTGCTGGGAACATATATCCGCAACGGCCCCAACCCTCGCTATGAGCCCGTCTCCTACAATTATCCGCTGGAAGGCGACGGCATGTTGCACGCGATCCGCTTTGAAGGCGGAAAGGCGAGCTACCGCAATCGCTATGTGCGCACCCGCGGTTTCGAGATCGAGCATCAGGCAGGTCACGCGGTCTTCGGCGGCGTGATGACGCCGCGCCCTGTTGATCCTGCCTTGCTGGGGCCGGAGGACGATCCGGACAATCCTTTCAAGGCGTCCGCCTTCATTGGCGTGATGCAGCATGGCGGCCAGTTGCTCGCCCTTGGCGAGTGCGAACCGGCCTGGGAGATCGGCCTGGACCTGGAAACGCGCGGCCCCTGGACGGCAGGCACCGATGCGCCGATCCTGATGGGGGCACACAACAGGGTTCATCCGGTTACCGGCGATCTCTATGCCCTCAGTTACGACTTCGCCTCGCCCACGGTCACGCTTCATCACGTTGGCCGCGACGGCAAGCTGCGCCGAAGCTTCGACATCACCCTGGCAGCGCCGAGCATGATCCACGACTTCGTGCTGACCGAGCGCCATCTGGTGCTGCTGATCGGCCCGCTGGTTTTCGACATGGAAGCGATGATGTCCGGCGGATCCATGCTGCAATGGAAGCCGGAGATGGGAACGCGCATTGCCGTGCAGCCGCTGGATGGTGGTGCTGTGACCTGGTACGAGGCCGAGCCGTTTTTCGTCTTCCACTTTGCCAACGGTTTCGAGCGCGGCAGCGACATCGTCATCGACTATGTGCGTCACCAGAAACTCTATCTTGGGTATGGCGAACCCAACACCCAGCCGCCGACACTTCAGCGCCTGGTGCTGGACACGGGAACGGGCCGAGTGCGTGAGCAGGCCTGGTTCGACAAGGTGGCGGAGTTCCCGAGGATCGATGACCGCAGGAATGCGCTTGCAGCACGCTATGTCTATTTCCCGACCCTGACCGACACGTTGACCGGCGGAAACGGCGCATCGGCGACATTCAACTGCCTGTTGCGGATCGATACGGAAACCGGGGACGTCAGCGCTCATGACTTCGGCAACCGTATCGCCGGTGAAGCTGTGTTCATTCCGCGTGGTGAGGCCGAAACTGCCGGCTGGCTGGCAACCTATCTCTATGATCCCGAAACGCAGACGAGCGAATTCGTGCTCCTGGACGCTGAAGGGGTCGGCGACGAACCGATCGTCCGACTGCGTCTGCCGCAACGGGTGCCGCAGGGCCTGCACGGAACCTGGGTCCCGGGCTAGGAGCGCGCGTCGAGGCCCGTTAATCCCGCCCCTTGTCCCAGGCCTTGAGCTGGTCTACGGCCCGTTTGGGGCCAAGGGTCAGGCGGTAGAAGTCGAAAAGACCCGGACGCACCGAGGCGAAAAAGTAATTGAAGTGAAGCGCAAAGAAGCGAAAGCGCAGGTGACGGAACCTCTTTGCGGTCATTCGGTCCGGAATGCACACGCTGTACCGTCTGGGTTCCGGCAACGTCTCGCTCGATTTGTTCTGGTGCGCATAACGCGCCACAGGCGTGGTGCGGCCACCGCAGAGCGGGTCATGCGGACCGTAAAGATCCGTCCAGTCGACACCGGACCGTGCCACCGCCGTCATGGCATCGCCAAAGCCGTCTTGCGCCCCGAACCCGCCGAGGCAATCGAACGCCGGTCCCATCGTGACAAAAGAGAAGCCGCCGGGGCGTCGAACGATATCCGGCTGCCGGCGCAGGACAGCTGCAAGAATGTAGATCGCCACGAACGTCCCGCAGCTGTGCGACACGAACACCAGGTCGGTATCTTCGTCCGCTTCTGCGGCTGCGGCAACGATGAGGTCGGCGCTTTCTTCGATACGGGCAAGCATTTCGGGGTGGTTGTTCCGGGCAAGCCGGGCCATGAAGTGCCAGCTGTTGACCAGGTACCGGAAGTAGGACTTGGGTTCCAGCCAGGTCATGAGGAGGTAAACCGCGAGCATCCACGCCGCGCTGCCTCCCAGCAACACGGACCAGGCGATTTCTTCGGCATGGCCTTGCCGAACCGCCGCGCCCACATTGCGCAGAATGACCGGTGCCAGAAGAATGGGTGGCAGCAGGCTGGCCAGTAAATAGAGAAGCAGTCCTACGGGGGGATAAAGACAGAAGACCCCATGCGCCCAGTTGCTTTTCAATGCAGCCCGATATCCGCCCGCCTGGGCGATCATCATGAAGGACCGGATGGCATCTGCAATCGTGCGTGGCCAGGAGCGCCGAAAATCGGCCTTGATGACGTCCCGCCAGCCAAGCTGCACAAACGTTGTCTCGACACGGCTGTCCGGCCAGTCGACATGCCCGCTCCAACTGGCCGTGGTGCCGCCGGGATCAAGACCTTCGCTGAGCTGGGAAAGGGCTCCGTTCACCTTCCGGATCTTCAGGAAGGTGTCGAACTCCTTGCGGAGCAACGGGAAGCAGTAACGGGCCGGACGCAAATCATAGCCAGGAAAATAGATCACCAGTCGGTTCAGGCGGTTCTTTATTTTTCTCTCCTGGCAATACTGCTCGTTTAGCCGGTCTTTGCGAGCCGGCTATTATTCTTGTTCGGACAGGCTCCATCGACTTCCCCAGCCTGCGGATCCAGCATGCACCAAACGACATGGAGGCGGCACCTGGCAAGGTCTGTTCCCCTCTTTGCCCACTGGACTTTCGTTTCGCCGTCATTATGCTGCACCTGCGAAAAGAAACCCCGGGCGGGAAACGGGGTCGCGGGAGGATGAAACAAATGATCATCTGCCGGACGAAGGCGGAGATGCGCGATGCCGTGCGAGGCTGGAAACGCGCGGGTGAAACCGTCGGGGTGGTGCCGACAATGGGCTATTTGCATGAGGGCCATCTCGGCCTTGTGCGCATGGCGCGACAAAAGGCAGACCGCGTGGTTGCCACCATTTTCGTCAACCCCACCCAGTTTGGCGCCAATGAGGATCTGTCGACCTATCCGCGTGATGAAGCGCGTGATCTGGCACTTCTGGAGGCGGAAGGCACCGACGCCGTGTTTCTGCCGAGCGTTGAGGAAATGTACGGCGCCGGCGGAGATACCTTCGTTGAGGTTCCGGGCCTCTCCGCCATTTTGCAGGGCGCTCTCAGGCCCGGTCATTTCCGGGGTGTCTCTACGGTCGTCACCAAGCTCTTCAACATTGTCACGCCGGATTTCGCCGTCTTCGGCGAGAAAGACTATCAGCAGCTGACCTTGATCCGGCAGATGGTCCGTGATCTCGACATGCCGCTGAAAATCGTGCCGCACAAGACGGTGCGTGAGGAAGACGGGCTCGCGATGTCGTCGCGCAACGTTCGCCTGACGGCGGCGCACCGGGCCGACGCTGTCCAGCTCAGCCGGTCGCTCAGCGCTGCGGAGGAACTCGCGAAATCGGCCCCGGAAATTTCGGTGCTGGAAGCTGCTGTCCGAAAAAGCCTTGGGGAAGCGCCCTCGGGAAAGGTGGAAAGCGTCGACATTCGCGATGCGGAAACCCTTGAAGAGCTATCCGGCACACTTGACCGCCCGGCCGTGGTGCTGTTGGCCGTGCGCTTCGGCACTGTTCTCCTGATCGACCAGCGGGTGATTGCACCCGCCACCTGATAATCCGTCTCAAGCCCCTTATTGAAAGGACGCCGCATGAGCACCCAGAAACCCGTTCGCCGCATCACGGCCCCGCAGATCACCCGCCGCAAGGGCGGTGATCCCATTGTCTCGCTGACCTCCTATCACGCACATACGGCGGCCATCGTCGACAAATACGCCGATTTCATCCTGGTGGGTGACAGTCTCGGCATGGTCATGCACGGCATGGAATCCACCGTCGGTGTCTCGCTGGAACTGATGATCATGCACGGCAAGGCCGTGGTACGCGGCACCAGCCGGGCGCTGGTGGTGGTCGACATGCCGTTTGGCACCTATGAGGAAAGCCCGTCGGTGGCCTTCCGCAACGCTGCCCGCGTGATGAAGGAAACCCAGTGCGGGGCCGTCAAGCTTGAAGGTGGCGCCCGCATGGCCGAAACCATCCGCTTCCTGAGCGAGCGGGGCATTCCGGTGATGGCCCACATCGGCCTGACGCCCCAATCGGTCAACGTCATGGGCGGTTTCAAGACGCAAGGGCGCGACGAGGAGAGCTGGGCGAGCCACGAGGAAGACGCAAAGGCCGTTGCCGAGGCAGGCGCTTTCGCGCTGGTTCTGGAAGGCATGGTCGAGCCGCTGGCGGCGAGGATCACCAAACAGATCGCGATCCCGACCATCGGCATCGGAGCGTCCGCGGAGTGCGACGGTCAGATCCTGGTGCTGGAAGACATGCTCGGCCTTAACCCGACACCGCCGAAATTCGTCAAGGTCTATGGCAATCTTGGCGGCCAGATCGAGGCAGCGGTGAAAGCCTATTCGGAAGAGGTCAAGGACCGCAGCTTCCCCGGTGAGAGCGAAGTGTACCGGTAGAGGCCAGTTTCTCACCTCTCGGCTTGTCATCCCGGTCACAGTGAAACGGAGATCCGGGATCGGGGCGTCCGTGCCTTGCCTTTTGTGCGCGTGCCCGCGTCGTTCTCCGGTGGCTCTCCGATCCTGGCTCGGGCTGACGCTTGGCCGGGATGAAGATGGGTAGGGTTCGCCATGGTGTGTCACGAAATATCTGGCCGCGTGATTTC